>NZ_JBFEFM010000009.1:0-3754 GCF_040717415.1 Parasphingorhabdus sp. JC815 | reverse complement strand
AGCCCGAAACCTTGCTCCCCAAATTGTGTATCAAGTCGCCATCACCGCAATTGGCGAAGGTTTGATCGGAAAAATACTCCAGCCAATTTTAACGGAGAATGATAGCACTCCGGCAAGTAAGAATGTGCTAAATGAAATGGTTTTTGATAAAATAGCGGCAAGCTGGAAAGTAGATTAAAACTAAGCTCGCCAACGACGCAATTGAATGTTTCCGTATCTTGGTTAACACAGAACTACCAAACCAAAATAATTTTAATCCCCCATCCCCCCTAAAACGGAACGGCGACGTCATAATTAAATGACACCCTATCATCGGGCGTCACAATAGGGGAAAAACCTACAAAATATAAAGGGGGAGAGGAACCATGCGGTTTCATACATATAATTTACGTAAGATTTTTTTAAGCAGCGTCGCATTGGGTAGCCTGGCATTATCTAGCGGCACAGCGATAGCAGGCGAAAGCAGCGCAAGCTATCAGATACCTGCCCAATCGCTTGACCGTGCTTTGCGCGATTTTGGCATACAAAGCGGTATGACTATCATGAGCGACGCCGGGCTCGTTAAAGGCAAGCGGACGGCCGGATATGTCAATAGCTCCGATCCCGAAACCGCACTTCGCGTACTATTAAAGGGAACCGGCCTTAGCTTTCGTCGTGACGGTAAAATTTTTGTGCTGGCCCCGGTGGGAAACGCCCCCCCTCCCGGAAAGGGAACTGAAGAAATTGAAATTGTCGTCACCGCACAAAAGCGCGTGGAGCGCATCGGCGATGTTCCGATCGCCGTTACCGCATTGTCCGACACTGCTCTTGATGAAAAGAAAGTGGAATCCGGTGCCGATCTGGTGCGCGCGGTTCCCAACGTCAATTTTTCCAAAAGCAATTTCAGCGGTTATGATTTTACAATCCGCGGTATCGGGACCAAAGCGATCTCGGCCTCCAGCGATCCTGCTGTAGCGGTCAGCTTCAACAACACGCCGCTGATCCGCAACCGTTTGTTTGAAGCCGAGTTTTTTGATCTGGAACGCATCGAGGTTCTGCGCGGACCACAGGGTACATTATATGGGCGCAACGCGACGGGCGGCGTGGTCAACGTATTGCCCGCAGCGCCGGTCTATGATTTCGAGGGCGAAATAAGGGGTGAGATCGGTAATTTTGAAACTCGGCGGATGAGCGGAATGATTAACGTGCCGCTTAGCGATAATTTCGCGCTCCGCGCCGCTGGTACCATGACCAAGCGCGACGGCTTTGATTATAACAGCTTCACGAAAAACCAGATTAACGACCGCGATCTGTGGTCGACGCGCGTGTCGGCCCAGTGGGAACCCAATGATGATTTCAAAGCCAATTTCATCTGGCAGCATTTCGAAGAAGATGACCAACGCTCGCGCACCGGCAAACAATTATGCACCCGCGACCCGGGGCCGGATATGGTCGGCAATACGGCGGTTCCAGATCATTTACGACCCAAGTTGAGCCAAGGTTGCAGACCCGGATCGCTGTATGATGACGCCGCTTTTGGCGCGCCCAACGCCTCCAGTTTTGCTTTCCTTTATACGGCAAGTGCTATCGTAGTAGGCCTAATCCCCGATCCAATAATGGGATTCAAACCGGTGAAAATAGTCAACCACCTCGACGATCCTTATGCCAATGTGGTCCAATCACGCAATCTGAGGGAAATTTCTACCAGCTACGACCCGGTATTCAGAGCCAAAAATGACGTATTCCAACTTAATCTGGAAGCGGGGCTTGGCGACCTAAGGCTCATCTCGCAAACCGCCTATTCGCGCGACCGCTATTATTCATCCCAGGACTATAACCGTTTTGTATCGGCGCCTTTATTCGCGGATTCGACAAGTCCTGATCTACGCGACTTCGATTTTAATGTCGGCATGTTTGTCCCGAACAACATTCCTGGCCCAACCCCGGGTGGGATTTATACCGACCCACAGCTTGGCCCGTCGGACCGAATGCTTGCCGTTGACATCAGCCAGTCCCGTAACAGCCAATGGACACAGGAATTGCGGCTGCAATCCGATTTTGCGGGTCCGTTTAACTTCAGTATTGGAGCCAATGCGCTGAACTTCAAATCTCAAGATGACTATTATGTCTTTAGCAATATGTTCAGCCTTCTCGCTGAATATTTCTATAATCGAGAAGACGTTCCCGGGACTGTTGGGATAAGTACGCGTAATTGTGATGCCGGCGATGAGTTTCGCGAATGTGTCTATGTCGACCCGAACCCGATTGACCAGATCAACGGTGAAGGGCATAATTATTTCCGCAGCAAGAATATCGTGCAAACGCGGTCGTGGGCGTTGTTCGGTGAAGCCTATTGGCAAATATCCAATGATGTAAAAATCACGGCTGGCGCGCGCCTTACCAATGATAAAAAGAAATCTACGCCGGTGCCTAGCCAGTTGTTGCTAGGCGCATTTAAATTCGGGACTGAAAGCGGACCATCGAGTGGCGGCCGCGTGAGTCGGGGCTATCCGACGTTGCCGCCAGTTAAACAAGAATGGAATGCCTTGACCGGGCGGTTGGTTGTCGACTGGTCACCGCAACTGTCTTTCACTGACGACACGCTCATCTATGCCTCTTACTCGCATGGCTATAAGGGCGGCGGAACGAACCCGCCACGCGTCGATATTGATCCCAAGGTGATCCAGTATCAGCCACTGGCAAGGACGTTTAAGCCGGAATATATCAACGCTTTTGAAATCGGAACGAAGAACAGCTTTGATGGCGGGCGCATGACACTCAACGCCACGGCATTTTTCTATGACTATAACGATTATCAGGTCTCGCAAATTGTTGATCGCATCTCGCTCAACGAGAATTTCGATGCCCAGAGCTGGGGCTTGGAGTTGGAGGCGGCATGGCGACCATCACGCAACTTCCGCATCGATTCCAGCCTTGGATATTTACGCACTCGCATTGGCAAGGGCGCGCAATCGATCGACGTGATGAACCGTACCCAAGGTAACGAGGATTGGGTGGTTGTGCGGCCCCAGCTTGGCGTGCCATCCAACTGTATTGCTCCTAAAGATAAGGTCGAGACGATACTCTCCTCCTTTTTAGCCGGCCCTGATGGCTTGGGTGATTTTATGCTGTCTGCATTATGCCCCGGCTCGTCTCGCTATGGTAGCTTTAATCCAGATGACGAAACCAATCTTCATTACGATCAGTTATTAGGCTTTACATATAACCCCTTTACCGACGCCCCTAATGGCGGTCGCGGTTTCTATGCCGATCTGGAAGGGAATGAACTACCCAATTCGCCGCGCATCACCTTTAACGTCGGAGCGCAATATACATTTTTCCTCGATGACTGGAACCTGACCTTCCGCGGTGATTATTACCGTCAAGGAAAAAGCTACGCGCGGGTATATAATACCGAATATGACCGGTTACGCGCATGGGACAATGCCAATCTGGCGGTGACACTCGAACGGCCAGAATCGCAGCTTTCGATGCAATTCTATGTCAAAAATCTGTTCAACGACACCCCGATCACAAACACGTTTACTAACAGTGACGACACAGGGCTTAGCGCGAATATCTTCACGCTCGATCCCCGTATATTCGGTTTTAGCGTAACCAAGAAATTTTAAAGGAGATCAATCCGGTACCAGAAAGGGCGCGTCACAGGACGCGCCCTTTTTTATGCTACGCAAATCAATTATGCTCTCTAGACCTCTATTCCGGAATGATTACTGTGAAGACTTTCCGCAACATTGCAGGACATTAATGCCAT
>NZ_JBFEFM010000008.1:0-41562 GCF_040717415.1 Parasphingorhabdus sp. JC815 | reverse complement strand
TCGCAGAAATCAGCCATTATTTAACCTCCGATACTTCCCAAAGTCAAATTGTTTTGCGGTAAAGTTGCGGTAAAAAGCGTTTTTGCAGTGCTGATCGATTTCATCAATGATGGATTCTGTGACCGCTAAAGCGCGCCCGATATGGGCTGGATTCGGCAGCGCGTAGATGTCGCTGGTCGTGCTTTTCACATGTCCAAGCATGATTCTGCCCTGTATCCAGTGTTCTTCTCCGAGTTCTTTTCTGGCTATCGTGGCGATCGACCGGCGGATTAACTTTTCGCCAGCTTCGCGGCCCTTCGGTAAACCGAGTTCTTCCCGCATATTCCCCCATGAATGTTTAATCGTGGTGACGGGGAGATATTGGCCGCGCAGAACGTCCAGATGCGGCGCGAATTGTTGCGCTATTGGCACGGTCGGGCGATACTTCTTGGTCTGCAATCGGCCCGCAGGGTTAAGGGCAAGGACTCTTGCGTTGCTTTTCCAGTTGTCTGAATGAATGTCGTATATCGCGTCCGGCCTTGCCCATGTCGCTACAGCGGCGCGCAGATAGCGCAAAAGGTTGTCTCGGTTATCATATTCCATCGCATAGCCGAACATGGCTGCAATCGTCTTTATATCAGCCCTATATTCAGGAGACTGGCTTAATGCAGTAAACTGGCGCGCTTTGAAGTTGGCGGGGCCGTTGTTGGTGGCATTTATCGCGGCGGCTAGTTGCATGACGCTGCCCTCGATATGTGAAGGGCTGGCCTTGCCTTCTCGCCATTTGCGGAATCTTTCAACCCACTGTTCATCAATCTGCGCGCAATTTGTCGCGGTATCAGTGGCCACCAAATAATCGGTAATATGGGAGAGGCGTGTTCGTGCGCTGGATATTCCAGCCTTACCTTCTGATAGCAAAAGATAATCAGCGATTGCATCCAGTGCCAGGGCAGGGCCTTCACCATCCCAAGGACGGTGGCATGTCGGGCAGGTTGGCCTGCCTTCTGATTTGAGATATTCTCGGTCAAGGGCTAGCTTCCCCTGCCCAATGTCTGCTGTGCCCGCGCTAATGCTTCGTTCGCGGCGCTTGGCTTGGTCGTAATAGATGATTTCGAGATTGCGGCCCTTCCTTTCGTAGAGCCGGTATTCTCCCCGTTGGTAGAGCGGTTTTGGGCGTTTCTTGCGCGGCATTGTTGTCTCCGAAAATCAGCGGCTGCATTTGACAGGCTACTAATGGCCCCACATTCCAATAAAATGTCAAGTTCATCAGGCGATAGCTGCACGGTTTTCCGGCGATCAATCTTGAGTAATAGTTTGCGCTCTAGGTCGGGCGGATAAGTCACTTCTTCTCTCCCAAATAATCCACAACCGCGTTTGCGGGTTCAGCGTTGGTCATTGCGCCTTCCTCCGCTCCGTCAGTTCGTGCTTCAATTCAGCCAGCGCCATGACGGAAGGCTTCACCTCCGGCGCGGCATCATCATAGGCTAGTGTTTTGCGGAACCGGCCACCATTGAGCCGTGCCAGCACACCACGCGGAATCAACTTCCAGTTTGACGGAACGGTGTTCTGCCTGTCACCGTCCAGGCATTTAAGCGCATGACCTTCCGGAACAGGTCCGTTGACCTTCTCCCATTCGTGGCGATGCTTGTGAACATAGCGGCGCTCATATCCGGTGTGCGGGTTTGTTTCCGCAACACTGACCTCGACATAACCATCCCTGCTCACCCGTTCATGGCCAAGATAATTGGTGTTGTGCGGCGTTTGTCCTTTTTTGAATTGCGTCCGGCGCGCATTGGGATGACGACCGCCAACGCCTTCGGGACATTTCTTGCCCTTGTTATGCGGCTCTTGGCCCTTCACAAATTGACCTGTCCGGCCCGTTTTCCAGCCATTGCGCTTGCGTAGGCTGTGCAGGTTGCGCTTGGACACATCATCGCGCCCGAAACGCTTGCAGAACGCGCTGTGATAGTCACTGATCGGCATGGTGCGGTTATCTGATAGCCATGCCAGTTCGGCCTTGGTATATGGTATCTTTCGGCCTTTCATGATTGGTCCTCAAGGGCTGGCTTGTCGCTTTTGAGCGAGGGAAAATGGTTAAGTAAATGGTCGCCATGCTCTGCGATCAATTTAACCGTTTTGAATTGAACATCGGCATTGCGGATAATCTGTTCACTCACATCGACAATTGCCTCTGCGCGCTTGGCCTCGGCTTCGATCTGCTCCTCGGTCATGCAGTCCTCTGATAGCCGCTCAAGCTGTAAAAACAGGTGATCGTTGAGGCTGTTCAGTTTGTTGTTTTTAAGGTTTGTTTCGCCGGTCATTGCTTCACTCCACTTTCAGTAAACCTTGGATGCATGGGCTGGCTATCAACCATCGAGAGCGGCAAGGCAGTCGAACAAAAGCCGCATTCCGCGCTGAACCGGCCAACATACCAGTTGGTTTTTCCGCAGGCAGGACAATGATTATCAACGTCCGGATGATATAATATCATGTAACCGCGCTCGATCTTGGTTGCTGTGTGCTTCATGCTTATCCCTTTCCGGCGGGGAGGCTTTCGCAATCCCCGCCTGTTGGTTGTAAAAACTATGCTTCCTTCCTAATCCAAGACAAAACCTCTGCCTTGGCCTCTGATGCAGTCCATGAGCCTTTGCGCATGGATTCATAAATCTCGCGATATTCAGGTGGACACCATGCCCAATGCTTGCGGTAATTCGCCGCTGCCAACCTCTTTTGGTCAGCCTCGATAACCTCCGGTTGCTTCCGGTATTTCGAGATTGCACACGGGCGGCACAAGCCTGTTTTGCCCATGCGCCGCATGTCTTTCTTCTGGCAGTTATCGGGATTCCGGCATGTCATGGTTAGGCCTCAAATCCCTGCTTGGCCTTGTTGATTTCGCGTTCCAAGATGCTGACATGAGCATCATCCAGCGCCACGCGGTGATTGATAAATTCAGCCTCAACCTTCTTGATCTTGGCCTTTGTGTCGGCTGCTTCCAGAAGCGAAGCGAGTTCCTGAAACTTGGCCTCCGATGCGGAAAGAGTTTCTTCTGTCTGCTCCTCTTCGCCGTCCTGATCGTCGGATAAGCCGCGTTCAGCCGCTGCCTGTTCAGCGTCCAGTTGCTCGTCAATTTCGCGCTGCTGAGCCTCGGAGAGTTCTTCCTGCTGGATTTCGCCGGTTTCGGGATCTGCGTTTTCGGATTCCGCTTCTTGGCTACGAAGTTCTTTGTTGGAAGGGATGCGCGCCTGCTGCATTGGCTCCACTGTGCCCTCGTCAATGCCGTCCACGCCCTCGACATATATGCCGGTCACTCCAAAGGCGACCCGAACACCTTGGCAAAGCGACCGGATACGACACATGTGCTTTGGTTTCTGCTTCCAAGGCTCTGTGTTCATTTTGAACTCGTCGAGATAGACGGTCGTCTTGGTCGGGTGCGACCGGTCCTTGCGGTGGATGATCGTTTCAACGCCAAGAAACTCGTCACCGGACATGATTTCGTTATGCTCGTAACCATCAAATTGCGGATGACGATTCATAATGGCGACCCATCCATCATAGCCGATCATTGGCATGATCCCGCCACGCGACGGGAAGGCATAGATTTCCTTGAGCAAGGGGTTCAGCTGATACTCATTGGCCACCACGATAAGTGCGGCAAACTCCTCGTCATTCGCCTTATTGAACACAGTGCTGCGCAGGGTTGAAATGAGGTTTTTTTGGTCAATCTGCAACCGGTCGGCCATAGCAGCCAATGCTGATTTGCGAGGTCTTGCCGCGGCTGCCCGGTGGGCACTTTCCATGATTTGGTTGTCTTGCCGCGCAAGGGCGGTTGATCGTGCATTCATATATAATTCCTTCTAAGTTTCAGGTTTTACCGGTTCACCACTTTGGCTTCTTCGGTGATCGTGACGCCGGGGATTTCGGTGATTCCGGCCTTGACCAGCGAGGCAACGGCCTTGTCGATTGCCTCTTTGACCTTGGCATTGGACTGCACCATCGCGAACGCGGCGGCATAATCAGTGACAGTGGGAACCTTGACCATTGTTGTCGAAGCAACGGTGCCATCGTAACCGCGAACCGGCTCTTTTTTCTTTTCAACCGGCGCGACATAGGCAGGGGTGGGTTCTGGCTCTGGTTCTGGCTCTGGGGCGGGTTTTCCGGCCTCGATAGCAGCTAGGCGATCTGCCTCGGCTTTGGCGGCGGCTTCCTGACGTTCGCGCTCTATCTTCGCAGCTTTTGCCTGTTCTTCGGCCTCACGCTTGCGCCTTGCGTTTTCACGGTCCCGCACATAGGCGCTTTGCTTGCCTTCGATAGCCGCTTTCAAATCGCTAAGCGGCGCAAACAATGCGTTCTTTTCAGCGTCCACGATCCGGCCACCGTCAAGATAAGGCTGCTTTGCCTCTTTGTGTGCAGCATTGATCATAGTCATGCAGGTGCGAATTTGCTTCACCGTTGAAGCCGCCATGCCAAGCGATTCCTCGCTGGTGACTTTCACGCGGTTGATGAAGGGGATTTCCTGTCCGTCATCGCTTTTCACCGGCACAATGAATTGATTGATCCGTGTGCGCAGTTTTGGGTCTGCATCGACCAGTTCGTCAAATGCGGCCTTGGCCTCGATCTCGACGGGTGGCTTATTGTGGCCTATTCCGCCGTGATCGGCTTCTTTGGGTAGTGTCTGGACGTTTGTGATTGCCATGATTTCGGCTCCTTTGGTTAGAATAACAAATTGTCGGTAAGTGGATCGGCCTTGCGGTATGGGTTCGCCAGCGCCGTTCCTGACGCATTCTCACGCGCCCATTTTGAGCGGCGCACGACTGCTTCATATTTCGCCCTGGTTGTTAGATCGGCGGCGCAGCTTGGCCATATCCGCTCAATATCGACGCTTTCATGTTCGTTCAGAAGCGCGTTCCATCCATGCGACCGGTCCAGTTCTTCGCCGGTGACAGGATCGAGAGGCGCGCCATACCAGATGCGAAGTGCGCACAGTGCGCCGCCGCTACGCATGCGGGTGATGTAAAGGCCAGCAACCGGAATATCAGGGTTCACGCCTTCAAAGCGCACGCCAGTGCTACGCATTTCGCCGTATGGGGTGGAAGAACGGGCCATTATGCGCCAAATCCGATCAGGTAAAAGCAAGCGAACATTGCGACGAACAACAGCGCCACTGTGTCGAGGTTCTGAACGTCTGAAAACAGCAGGTGCAGCCCTTTGGATAACTGGCGTTTCATTGGTCCAGCCCCCGTAAATGGGCCGTAGCTTCGTATTTCTCTTTAGCGGTCCAGTGCTTGGGCCAGCGAACACCATCACGGATCATTGCTTCATCCATCTTCCGGTCAACGAGGCGCTGCTTGATAATGCGGTCCGCCTCCAATTGCTGGCGATATTCAGGGTCATTCCAGTAGCGGTTTAACTCTGGCGATATGGTGATTGGTTCTTCTTCATACGCTGCGATCAGGACGCGGTATTTCTGTGCCTCGCTGCTCATGCCGCACCGCCATTGGTTTTGGTAATCGCTCCAAAAGCATCTTCTACGCGCTGATGTGCGGGCTTAGTTGCAACTACTTTATTGATACAAAGGGTGGAATATTCAGCCTCCCGCGCTTGGCGCTCAAGCGCCTCATTCTTATGGTCTGGGTGGAAAAATACTTCTGGCATCAAACCTTTCTTGGCTAAGCGTCCTAAGCCACCAACCTTTACTGCGGCCATTAATTCTTTACGAACTTGCGCTGGTATTTTACCAATAACCACACGGCTTCCTTGAGCGAGTATCTGCTCGACATTAGGCCCAAGGTCATTGCGGTATCTACTACTCATGATTGCGGCTCTCGTGATTTGAGGGCTGCGTATGCGGTCTTTAAGTCCATATCGTTGTCATACACACCGCTGCGATATGCCGCAGCGGCCATCGGATGGCCTGCCTTCTCATACTCAACAGCAACAATCTCACGCGCCTCGATCAACAGCGGATCGACTGGCTTTTCTTCTTGCTGCTCGATGTATTTGGCGAAGGCTGTTTTTAGCTGCTCAAAAGGAGTAAATGCTATAATTTCTTCTTTGCGTAGCTCATCAGCCCGTTTATAGCCCCATGTTGGTTTATCGCTCATGCCGCCACCCCACGAATTGAAGCAGCCGCAGCCTCTGCGCTCGCAAGATATTCGCCTATCCGTTCGCGATCTTCTTGCTCGGAATCAAGTTCGCCTTCCAGTTCGACAGCAGCATCATGAACCGCATCAATCTCGGTTAAATCGTAAATAGCTTTCAGGACCGCTACGCCTTCATAGCTGTAATGAGGGTCAGCGCGTCGCGCCCTGCAGTGCATCAGCGTTGCAATCGCCGTGTCTAGTTTGTCTTGAGTTGTTGCGTTTGTCATGCCGCCACCTCTGAATTAAATGACTGCCATTCTTCTATCCATTCCACGACCTTGCGAGAAGCGAAGCCGCCTCCAGTGTCATCGGTTGGCTTGTCGCCCTTTTTAATCATCAGGAACCACTGCTCTGACGGGTCGTTTGAATTGTAGTGGAGCTCGGTGTGATCTACCTTTTTAGCGTTGGCTATCGTGCCAACCAGACAAGCGCACTCGCCTTCATATTGTGAACCGTCAACACGGCCAGCTTTAAGCGCATCTAACAGCGCAGGAACCTCTGCTTTGTTCTGGGTTAATGTCATCCATAAGCATGATTTGTATGACCTAAGGTCTGCATCACTAAGGTTTGCGCCGCGAAGGTCTACACCGCTAAGGTTTGCGCCGCTAAGGTTTGCGCCGCGAAGGTCTACACCACGAAGGTCTACACCGCTAAGGTTTGCATCGCGAAGGTTTGCACCGCTAAGGTTTGCATAGCGAAGGTTTGCACCGCTAAGGTTTGCATCGCGAAGGTTTGCACCGCTAAGGTTTGCATCGCGAAGGTTTGCACCGCTAAGGTTTGCATCGCGAAGGTATGCACCGCTAAGGTCTGCACCGCTAAGGTTTGCACCGCTAAGGTCTGCATCGCGAAGGTTTGCATCGCGAAGGTATGCGCCGCTAAGGTTTGCATAGCGAAGGTTTGCACCGCTAAGGTTTGCATCGCGAAGGTTTGCACCGCTAAGGTTTGCGCCGCTAAGGTTTGCGCCGCGAAGGTCTACACCACGAAGGTCTACACCGCTAAGGTTTGCATAGCGAAGGTTTGCATCGCGAAGGTATGCGCCGCTAAGGTATGCACCGCTAAGGTTTGCATCGTTCTTCACGCCCCACCTGACTGCAAGGCCAAGTTTGGCGCTCGGCAGCATGTCCGGCGTAACTTCTATTGTGGCCGTGAACTGGACTTTGCCGGTCCAGCGGCTGCGCACTTCGAATTGCTCTGTTGTCGTGGCTGTCATAGTCTCTACCTATCCTGTGTTGATAGAGACTGTAATACCGTAACGGTATAATACGGTCAAGATAAAAATACCAATAAGGTATATTAATTCCACACAACCCCGAATCAGTGTGCTGCGGGGAGGGATAAAAGAGGGCTACCAATCGGAGGTTATCGTGATATATTATGTTCACCACGTAGGCGCGCGTTATGCTTAGTGCGCAAGGAGCACTCGCTAAATGAACATAGCTACATCAAGCGAATTTTGGCGCGCAAGGCTGGAAATCCCGAATTACGAGGTTAAAGAGGCTGCTCGCTATGCTCATGTCCACTCTGCTACAGTGGCGCGGTGGCACAAAAACACGACACTTGGGAAGCGGGAGCCGGGGGCCAAATTATCATATATGCAGCTTATCGAATTAGCTGTGGCAGCCGCCTGCAAGGACGCGGGCATGAAGCTTGGGGACATACGGGCTGCGCGGTCATATTTTGCAGGCGCATTTAAGACAGAATATCCGTTCGCCATGCTCGATCTTATGACGGATGGGGTAGACCTTGCCGTAAAGGCGGGGGCTGAATTGCTGATCGGCAACCGTAATGGGCAATTGGCTTGGAAGCGCGTTATCGGGGATCGGTTTAAAGAGTTTGAATATGAAGATGGGATCGCCACTCGGTGGCATTTGGCTGGAGAAAAATCACCAGTCGTAATTGATCCGAAAGTGCGTTTTGGAGCGCCTCATGTATCTGGTGTTCCAACTTGGCTGTTGAAAGAGCGTTGGGCGGAGGGGGAGCCTATGAATGAAATTACAGATGACCTTGGCCTAGAGGTCTCGGAATTAAAAGCAGCGCTGCTATTCGAAGGGATTGACCCAAAAACCACTCGGCAAAATGAGTGGCTGAACTAACCTTTTTCTTTGATCGTTGTACAGGCTCAAAACTCCCTAAGTTATTGAGGCAAACCCGTGCGCCTTTCAAAATTGAATTTCATGACGAAAAGTCCAACGGCTTCGCAAGGGATACAGATGATGACGTGTGGCTTGCTGAAGTTAGCAAAAAAGGATGGATCGTCATCAGTCACGACAAGCGATTCCATAAGGATAGTCTTGCTATGGAGGCTGTTCGCCAGCATCAAGGGCGCGTTTTCTATCTGGATGGCGGAAGCTCGGTTAATTGGGACAAACTGCGGCGCTTTGCATATACCTACAAAAAAATGGAGCAACTTGTTAAAAATCAGCCAGCCCCATTCATATACCGTATCACCTATAGCGACCGGATAATCAGGCAAAAGGGATTTGACTAAGCCAATCAGCTTTCCTTTTCCGCTTGAGAGGTCTATATAGATGGCAATTGCTTGTGGGAGACCATTAAGCCTCAAAACCTCTCAAGAGGCGGCTATGTCAACGGCGAAACCAAGCTGCGATATAGTTTTCAAGACCCCCGGGCTTCGGTTTTGGGGGTCTTGTTATTTGTGCTGAGAATAAACCATGCTCCTAATCGTCGCTCTCCTAATATCCTGTCACGCAATCGACGGCGACACTCTGCGCTGCGGTGACGAGCGCATCCGGCTCTTGGCTATCGACGCACCGGAAATGGGCGGGAAGTGCAGGGGCAGGACAGGGCGTGTCTGCGTTGATGGAGATCCAGACAGGGCCAAGGCTCATCTGGCCCGGCTGATCGGTAAGGGCAGGCTACGCATAGATCGCACAGGCAAAGACCGTTATGGCCGGACGGTTGCGGTTGTATATGCCGGAGGAGTGAACGTGGCCTGCTCAATGCTTGCCGCTGGCGATGCCGTCTATCAGGCGCGCTATGACCAGCGAGGCAGGGTTAAGCGGGAGTGTGGGGTGGATTAACTACGGGGCTGTTGGCTTGATTGCCATATCAGGCATATTTTTCGCTTTTGATCCATTTTTTGCCTCTTAGTTTTGGCATACTTGAATAGGGTAATTCGTAGTCGCTTTTGAGACTACTTTCTTCAGATGGACCAAAATCCACGTCACCAATAATCCGGCCATGTGATTCAAGCAGCCTCCGTGCTTCAGCTATTTCTGTCTCAAAGTGCTCTTGTGTACGCTGCATGTTCAGCCTCCTAGTCCAAAAAGCCTATGCTTAGTATGTGTCGCTATCTCTACACCGGTCTTACCACAATAATCTACGAAAAGATCGTAATATTCTCTTATAGCATTACTAAGCCCTGGATTCTCACCAAAATTTTTAATCTGCAAACCTACGCGATCAGACTCTAGCACTCGCAAAGGTATGCCGCGGCCGTGTGAATTCCATTCTGTTGCGTCACCCAACAATGCAGCTATGCGGCTGGCTCGCTCTTTTTTGTAATCTTCGGTTACCGCACACTGAGTACTTTCCCTTATGTCCCAATCCTTAAATTTGTACTTACAAAGCCATTTTTCGATAAGATCGGCAGAGTGCTTTTTGGCCTGCTCCAGTAAAAACAACTCTGCCGGGTCGAACTTTCTAATAAAAAACTCTAGCTCGGCGGGAGTAATTGCTCCATTCCGGCTTTTGCTCACTAAATCATTGTACTTTTCTAAATACCCAAGACCGGGCACCCACCGGCCATCGCGGTTCATGATTTGGGGATCAATCGGTCCGAGCACCGAATAATAATCCATATAAATCTCATCTCCCGACAGGGATAAAACAGTCCCGGCGGAATACGCAAAACTAGGAATCACGAATATAACGGATGAAAAGTGATGGCGAAACACATCGCTAATTCGCTCCACAACTTCAACCGATCCGCCACTTGTTTCCAAAACAACAACTAGCTGTTCTCGTCGTCCCGTTGGGGTGGCAAGGTTTTCGACTTCTGTACGGATAACATCATCTAATCCCGGAGCCATAGGTGCGCGGATTAACATAACTTCACCGTTAAGCTGGTCCTCAAGAGTCTTACACTTCTCGGCAAGAAGTGATTTAATAATATCGTCTGATTTTATAGCATCCATTATTTGCTACCCCCTTAACGATGCTCTATTTCAGATCATAGTTGCAAATGCAATAACGGTACCCCTTATGAGGAAAAGCTGGCCGCCCGGCGGGTACCCATCTCCCGCCAATCCCCACCCCACCTGACCGCAACTATCAAGCTCGGATTCGACAGGACGCGCCAGTCATGCCAGACCGACTGCGGGGCAATGACCATGAAACAAGGCTGCGCGTGTAATGGATAAATGGCTGCGCTTCGAGATCGCGCTTATAACTGCGTTCACGATATTCGGCGTGCTGATGGCACTCCGGACGGTGTTTTATTGGGTTTTTGGGTAGCCAGCCTCAATATGTTGCAGAATAGACTGGTTTTCCATCTGCATTAAAAGGAACAGTGCAACTGGTGGTTTCTCGCACTGGCGTACCATATGCGTTCGCGGCATCATATTCGATCGAGACAGTTATGCTGTTCTGCAGCCGGTAGTGATCTGCACTCACCCTTTCATATGTAGACGGTGAGCGCAGATCGCGCTTAATAACGTTCTCGCATGCCGTTACTGCCTCATTGCAGCCAGTCAGCAACATCAATGCTGGCATAAAAATCAAGGTGGCTAGGCGAGTTATGCTGGGACCCCCTACGATTCTTCCAGCCCGATGCATTGCCGCCAAGCCGTGCCGATCGTGCCGAACTGGCGGCGATATTCAATACGACTGCCTTCGCCTTCCGGCCAGATCGTGAAGGCCAGAGAAACGCCGCCATAGCCGTTTTTGATAAGAACGACCTTTGAGCCATCATCCTTATCAAGGACCGGGACGTTGTTTTTATTCGCCAAGCAGAACACAACTTCGTTCTGGCTGTTTTCGGAATGATAAACCTCGGTCGGCTCTTTAGAAAGCACGGTTTGTGTTGAAGCGCAGCCCCCAAGCGCTATTGCTCCGATAAGAATTAAATTTCGCATTTATACCCCCTTTATTTAGTTAATCGTCGTTCCCCGTTTATTCCGGCCTCACTGACGCCACGACAACAGCAACAATCCTGGTTTCTTCAATTTCGCCGTTGTCGTCCTGTAGGCATATCGACTGATGCACGGGATTGCTAGATCGCGGTCGAAGCCAAAGCGCCCCGTCGATTTCCACTAACTCTTTTACCGTGGCTTCGATCGTCTGATCAAACTTGCGTCGAACGACGACAACTTTTTTCCCAGGCATCGGCTCTGCGTTACCAAACAGGCTTACACACTCGACAATTGTGCCGTCTGGATAAATTTCATCCATTGAATCGCCTTTCACTTGAAGGCCAAATCTGTGCCCAACGTCAGCTGTTACATCCGCCCTCCCGGTAAAACTCTGCCAGTCATCCTCGTGCCATTCATATGCTTCAACCCACTGGCCGGCAGCGACTGCACCCTTAACATACAAGGTTGGACCAAGTGCCCTTATAGGTACATTCGCGAAAAGATCAGAGAGCGTGACTCCAAACGTTTTAGCTATAAGTTCTAAGTCAGAAATTGAGGGCTCCCGCTTCCCACTTTCCCATCGCTGGATTGTCGGTTGCTCGACATTCAGCATCTCTGCCAATTTGGATTGCGTGAAATTTGCTGACTTCCGTAGCCGCTTAATATTGTCAGAATATGCCATAGCGGCATTATCGAGATAAATAACCTCATCCGGAATAGCCGGAGTGGTATATTTAGCTGTTGCCAAACATACCGTATCGGTATATATTTCGAGCATGACCTACTCAGACACCTTAAAGGCGTATCTTTCAAAAGAAGATGTTACGCAGGCGGTCTTCGCCGAAATGATCAAGAAGAAGCAAGCGACAGTCAACAGATATGTAGCTGGCGTTAGATTCCCCGATGCAGATACGGCGCGAGATATTGAAAACGCAACAAATGGCGGCGTTCCTTTCGCTGTTTGGCAAACAGAGTTTTTGCAGCGCTCTGGGGTCGCAGCATGACCACCCCCACACCCTTCACGCCCGAACAGGAACTCCGCATCGCTGAGATTGTGGCCCATGTAATCCGCGCAGAATCCGAATATCAACGACTTAAAGCGGATCGGCGTCGCCACAGATATATGACCTCGCTCGAGCCGTCTAAGGGACTTAGCCGAAGGGTTAAAGTCTATGACCCACGACCACCCAGAAACTTCCGGGATAATGGAGGGCATCATGGCAACCCTTAACCCCCTTAAACTTAATCTCAGCGCTTCAACAGCACCCGCCGGTCGATCACTTACGTCTGTATTTGATGTGCTTGGAGCCTCGAACAGCCTTCGCAATAGCGTCGCCGGTAGCTTCCCTGATCTTTTCCACGCCAAATTTAGTGGCAGCGTCTGTGACTTGACGGTTGATAACCTCGATCTGTTCATGGGTGAGATGGTCAATGAAGCCGCACTCGGGGCAGACAAGATCAGTTTCAGTGTCAAGCCCAGCGAGCGGTACCTCGAACTTGTGGCCGCAATCAGCCGTGATGGGAACTTTTCCTGTGATTTCGATGCGCATTGGCCCGTACTTTCAGTTGTTGGTGACACTGCAACTGTAGCCGAAGCCGGGGACTGCGCAAGCGTCCCCGGTGAGGTGGCGCTATGACCACCCCACCACACCAATTCCCTTTCAGGGATAGCGAGGCGGGTATTCCTCTCCGCTCGTCTCGCGCACTGCATTCCCACCCCCATGGGACGCGGGGAGGGCGGGTCGCTGTAGTTACCCTCCCTGCGAAAGATACCTGTCCGGCCTCCTTTCGACTTCGTCCAGGCGAACGCAGTAATGGGGTTCCCAGCGGAAGTATCAAGCGGCGAGCCGGTCAGGTTGTTCATAATGGCGCTGCGAATGGGAACCAATCGTCTTTTTCTAACTCCTTTCATGACAACCCTTCTAGCCAAAAGGATCAACAAAATCATGCAGCATGATGACAATATCATAGGGCAGATCAAAAAAGCGCAGCGAACCATGTTCCGGCTTACCTGTTCACGCGGTGACGCATTGAAGCGCATCAGCATGGATAGCGGCCTCGGTTATACGACCATCCAAAGTTATGCAGGTGGTCACTCGGTCATGTCTGTTGCCAGCCTATACAGGCTGGTGGGCGTTATCCCTGATGACCTGCTATCGCTGTTGCTGCCCACGGATCACCAGATCGTGCAAGCACCTGATGATATTGACCATGATGCACTGACTGATCTGTGTCAGGACTATGTGAACACCAAGGCATCAGCGCACCGCGCAGACAGCCCCGCTGGTGTTGACATATCCCCATGCGAAAAAGACGCGCTGGACGCCAAGGCTGTGACCTTGAAGGCGGTGGGGGGATGAGTGGTCAAAACACCTCGTCGGCTGTGATGCACAGAGGCAAATTGTCAGAGAAAGGCTCGACTGCCACGGCTTATTGCTGGCTGGTTTGGTTTTCCGCTGACAACCCGAACACCGATCCGCGCATGCGTTGGATACCACCATGCCGAAAGCAGCTTGAGCGCGCTTCTGATTATGAGGTGGCAGCATGATATGGCCCTTTAACCGCTCCACAAAGCCCAAAGCGCCACCCCGCCGTCCCGATGGCCGGTTTACCACAAGGCGTGTCTCAAAAGCGCTTGTTCTGGCCCGTGAGTTAAATGACGAACGATTAGTCAAGCGATTGGAGGCGTTGCTGTGATCGACAGCAAGAAATCCCGTAACAAGAGGAAATATTCAAATGAGTGAAGGCAATGTAGCAGCGGATCAATTGCGGCTTTTTATTGAGCGTATCGAACGACTGGAAGAAGAGAAAAGAGGCATCGCTGATGACATAAAAGATGTTTATTCCGAAGCAAAATCGCAAGGATATGACGCCAAGATAATGCGCCAATGCGTCCGGCTTCGCAAGATGGAAACGCATGACCGGCAAGAGGCTGCTTCTATCTTGAAAACCTATGCAAACTCGCTCGGTATTCAGGGGGCGTTTTTGCTGTGATCTGGCGCAAGATATTCCGGCGCGGAGATCGCCGTCCCAGCCAACCCCGCGACCTTGAAGGCCGGTTCATATCGCGCCGCGTCGAGGCTGTCCGTAAAGCGCGTGAGATAGCCGTAGAACTTGGTAGGGATGATTTGCTGGCGAGGTTGAGCCGGTGAGAATAGAACTGCCTTGGCCACCCAAAAAGCTGTCGAGAAACGGCTCTCAAGCCGATTACCGGGGCAAGGCCGATGCTGCGCGCAAATACAAGGATGACTGCCGAATAGCCGTTCTGGCGGCCAAGGGGCGCGTCTATATCCAGCCCGGCACACCCGTCATGCTGGTGATGACCTATCATGCACCGGACAGGCGGCGGCGCGATCTCGATAACCTTCTGGCGATGACAAAGCAGGGCGTGGACGCAATCGCTGAATCACTCGGTGTCGATGACAGCCAGTTCGAGTTTACATTGCGGCGAGGAGCGCCGCGAAGACCAGCAGAAGTGGTGGTGACGATATGAGCACCTTATTCATAGACCGGGCAGCAAAGGCTCTTGGTGTCACTGTGGAGCAATTCCAGTGCCTTGAGCAGCTACACCGCGCCGGTCATCATTGCGGCGTTTTTCGGCATCCAGACACGCTTATCGCGGCCATGCGCAGATGGGGGTGGGTGTGAGTGTCCGCCTGATGTCCGAAATATGGGATATGGAGGGGCTTTCGCCAGTCGAAAAGCTGTCACTTCTCGCACTGGCTGATTGGGCCAATGACGATGGCTTGGCGTGGCCTTCCATAAAACAGATTGCGGATAAAACTGGATGCAGCAGGAGAACCGTTCAGGCGGCCTTTTCACGCGCTGAAAAAGAGGGCCTTTTGACCCGTGAGCAGGTGATCGGGAAGGGGTGTAAATACACTATACACCCATGCAAGAGGCGCACCCGTGCAGGTGGTGCACCCGTGCAGGAGAGCGCACAGACCCGTGCAGGTGGTGCACCCAATACACCAGTAAACACCATTAAGAAAAAAGATACTAACGTATCTAAAAAAGAAAAACCAATTCCCCCTGCCAAGCCTGACAGCGTTTCAGCCGAGGTTTGGGATGACTGGCTAGCCATGCGCAAGGCCATGAAGGCTCCGGTCTCCAAAACAGCGATCAACGGAATTGCCAGAGAAGCCGAGCGGGCAGGGTGGCCGCTGGAGGATGCGCTTGCCGAGTGCGTAGCACGTGGCTGGAAGGGGTTCAAAGCAGATTGGGTTAGGAATGATGAGCGAAGAAACGAAAAATCAGGATCAGTCACAGAAAGCGCGGTTGCGGGCGCTAAAGCAAGATTGGCAAGCCTCCGCGGCGAAAGCACGTCCGGCGACCGAAGACCAGATGTTCGGCGAATTGGGCAGATGCCTGACCCTCTGCGCTCCATCGGGCATGTCCCGTGACGAGCGGGAAACATGGCTTTTGGCTGCACTGGCGGAGGTTTGTCATATCCCTGCCGAGCCATTTTTCGCAGCATCAGCAAAGGCTAGGACGACATGCGACCATCCGGCCAAGATCGTTCCAACCATAATCCGCGCCAGCCAGGAATGGGCAGATAGCCTGATCCGCGTCGAGAAAATCAAGCGGGCGCAGTTCCAGAACGCAAATGCTCCGAAGCTGACACGCCAAGAGATCGTCCAGGACGAAAGTGAGCGCAGCGAAATCGCGAAGATTCTGGCTGAGGCCAAGGCGGGATTGATGAGCGCAGCGGACCCAGTGTGAAGCCAACCAACGGACGCCAGCCCAGAACAGGAGATCGTGACTTGAGAGTAAAATACCGAAACGGCGTGATTGACGACCGGCCTCGCACCGCCAAACAGATGCGCTGGACCGATACCGGCCATGACTGGGATATTGTTGAAGTTGAGTTTTGGGGGAAGGGTTGAATGACTGAGCCGACAATGCGCGTAGTCCCACTACACCCGCGCCGTGATAAAGACGATCTCGCGACAGCCTTGCGAAACATCGCTGACGAGATCGAGGCAGGAGATTATGACTTCGATCCATCTATGGCGGTGGTTGTTCTGGCTGATGAGCGCGCCCAGAGAGGTCCGGATGGGGATATGATAACCTACAATTTGCAAACGCACGGCATTGGTGCGCGCTGCTCGTATTTTACCAGCAAAGGGATCATGGCGGCTGCGCTTACGGAGTATGAGGATTAAAATGGCAAGAACCAAGCGCAAGAAAAAACAGGCTCTGCAGGAAACTCGCTTCGTCCGGCCAACAGATGAGCGGCTGGCGAAAGGTGATTTCCGTAGCGCAGGGGCTGCGGTCAGGGACACACCGGTCATTGTGAGCCTGCATGAAGCTAAATTGCTATCAGATAAGCACTTCGCATGGCTGGCCCATTACCGCGACCAGCACGCTCATGCTGACCACTCGCCGGTGCGTAGCTGCATCGATTTCAGCCCGGCAAGCGGTAATGGACCGGGTGTATCTGTGCTGTCAGCGAAGTTCGAAGTCGCGCGGATCGAGAAAGAATTGCGGGAAATGAAGCTCATCGATATCACGCGGAAGATTGTGATTCAGGATATACCGTTTGAGCATATAGTGCGCAAAATGGCACAAAGGGCAGGGTTGGAAGCCTTCCAAGGTGATGCGAGGCGCAAGATACTTGCACACTATCGCAGCCTAATCCTGATCGATCTGAAATTCGCAGCCGGTTATTGTGCGCCACTGGGGTAGTGTTGAGGCGCTTGACTTATCTGATCCGTTGTGGTTAATTTTTCCAAGGTCGTAAAGTTGCGTCTAGATATTTTAACAAACCTCGCTCTAATCGGCGGGGTTTTTCGTTTCAGGCTGGTGATTTATGACTGAAGATGAGATAAACCGCGAGATCGCTCGGCAGGATTATGAGTCCATGAACAACGAGGCTCGCGACCGCATTCAGTATCAGGTTGATTACTCCAAGACGCTGCTCCATTCGTTGATGCTGGGCAATGGTGGTGCGATTATTGCCATCCTGACATTTGTTGGAAATACTGGCAGCAAGGTGGACCCAGCGCGCATGATGTGGGCGTTCGGTCTATACGCTGCGGGATTGGCGTGTGTGTTTATCGCTCACACAGGCGCATTTTTTTCGCAGTATTTTTACTACAAGGCATCGCAGTATGAAGCATGGAACGCTCAGGCAGGCGCTTTCGGTGCGGGGAGTAGCTACGATACGGCGGCGGAGGTAAGGCGTGGTTCTATGGGCCTTGCTTTGGGAGTGACGTTTGCGCTTGTGAGCCTCATTTGCTTCATCGCAGGCAGTGTTTCTGCTTTGCGCGCTCTTATTTAATATATCCAAACAGGCGCGCTGGTAGCGCCAAACATTCAAGCGCGATGCGCTGCAACTCTGTGGGCGATGCCTGAAAGAGGTTGAAAATGGCTAGGCCAACAAAATACAAAAAGACTTATTGCAAGCAGATAATCGCTTTCATGGAGAATGGTTACAGCGTCACGGCGTTTGCTGGATCAATCGGCGTTGCGCGATCATCTGTCTATCTTTGGGCAGATGAGTATCCGGAGTTTTCGGACGCCTTAAAGATTGCGCAGGCCAAAGCCGCAATATGGTGGGAAGATCGTCTTCGCGCTGTTGCTCAGGGTGGTGAAGGAAGTGCGGTCGCAGCTATATTTGGGCTGAAAAACAGGGTTGCAGATGACTGGCGCGAAAAACAGGAAGTCGATCACCAATCCAGTGATGGCAGTATGACGCCCGCAAAAATTATAATCGAAGCAGTGGATGACAACTGCGACGGTTAGACTACCGCGCAAAATTCAAGAGGTCTTCACGCCGCCGCGCGGATCAGTCCAGTATAGAGCTTTATACGGGGGTCGCGGTTCAGGTAAATCATTCGGTGCAGCCAAGATGGCGGCTGTATGGGGCATGGTTGACCCGCTGCGCATACTCTGCACCCGCGAATTACAGGTATCGATCAAGGAGAGTTTTCACGCCGAGCTGAAGGCGGCGATTGCGAGTGAACCTTGGCTTGAGGCTCACTATTCTGTTGGCGTCGATTACATTAAGGGCCGAAACGGAACTGAGTTTATATTTCGCGGGCTGAGGCACAATACCGCGTCGATAAAATCGCTGGCTGGTATCGATCTAACAATTGTTGAAGAAGCGGAGGATGTTCCGGAGGAAAGCTGGCTTGCTTTAGAGGCTACGGTTTTTCGACGTGAATTGTCTGAATTATGGGCAATATGGAACCCGCGTCTAGACGGATCGCCGGTTGATAAACGTCTGCGCAAAGAGCCGCCAACTAATGCGATTATTCGAAAGGTTAATTACAACGATAACCCGTTTTTTCCAGCGGGACTTGAGGCGCTTCGCAGGCGTGAACAGACAAGGCTGGACCCAGCCACTTACGCGCATATCTGGGATGGCGAATATTTAACCAACAGTGATGCGCAGGTGCTGCATGGCAAGGTCCACATAGAGGACTTTACGCCTGGACCGGATTGGGATGGGCCATATTTCGGCGGTGACTTTGGATTTAGCCAAGATCCCACAGCGGCGGTCGAAGTGTGGATCAATGGCGACGATTTATACGTCCACCGCGAGGCGGGCAAGGTTGGGCTAGAGCTTGACGACACAGCGACATTTGTCACGGCTGCAATTCCTGATTTTGCAGCAGGTGTAAGCCGCTGGGATAGCAGTAGGCCTGAAAGTATATCGCACTTGACGCGGCATGGCCTTCCAAAGGCTATCGCGGTCGATAAGTGGCCGGGTAGCGTTGAAGATGGAATCAGCTATCTGCGTAGCTTCAAGCGCATTGTGATCCACACGCGGTGCGTAGAAACACAAAGTGAGGCTCGGCTTTACAGTTACAAAGTTGACCGTTTGACCGGCGATATAACGGCTAAAATCGTGGATGCGCATAACCATTATTTTGATGCGACCCGTTACGCGGTCGGACCGATGATTAAGCAGGTGCAGCAGCCTAGTTCGAAAACAAAAGCGTTGAAAGGGCTGTATTGATGAGCGTTAAAACATTTCATCCTGCAATTACGGCCGCGCGGCGCAATGAATGGCAATTGATGCGTGATTGCATGGACGGCGAGAACGCTATCAAGGGCCGCGCTGAGGTGTATTTGCCGATGCCATCTGGCTTTGCAGGGCAGGATGACGGCGGCGTGGCGATGTATAATGCCTACAGAGGCCGCGCGCAGTTTCCGGAGCTACTTGCTCCATCAGTTGGCGCGATGGTCGGCATTATCCATGGCCGTGAGCTGGCTATCGAGATGCCGAGCGAGATGAATTTTCTTTGGGAGAACGCGGACGGCGACAATTTGCCGCTTGAGGCGTTTCACAGGCGCATAACTCGTGAACTGCTTGTTATCGGCGGCTATTGTGTTTTGACGGACGCACCGAAAGATGGAGGCGACCCGTATCTTGTGGGCCTTCGGCGCGACAAGCTCATCAACTGGGATGTTGATTTCTGGGTATTGGACGAAACCAGCAATATCCGGAAAGGCTTTATCTGGGAGCAGTTAGAGCGTTACCGGGTGCTGCAAATGGACGGCGGTTATTTTACTGCACAGATTTATCAGGGCGAAACTCTACAAGTAGAAGAAATTGAGGTTCGTGGGCGCGGGGGTGAAAAACTGCCCCGGATACCATTTGCTGTTGCTAATGCGATGGACTTGTCACCAACTATCGAAGCGCCGCCACTGATCGGTGTGGCAAACGCAGCAAAGGCAATTTACCAGCTATCGGCGGATTATCGCCACCAACTTTACATGAGTGGACAGGAAACGCTTGTCGCCATTGACGGTGAAGCACCTGATATGGTTGGCGCAGGCGCCGTGCATCAGATGAACAGCGGCGCGAACAATCAGGCTGATCTGAAATACGTTAGTCCAAGCTGTATAGGTATTGAGGCTCACAAGATCGCCATGGCTGATAACCGTGAGGCGGCTGTCATGGCTGGGGCAAGACTGTTTGAACATACGGCGCAGGGCGCAGAATCAGGCGAGGCAAAACGTCTCCGCTATGCATCGGAAACCGCTACTCTGGTTAGTATCGCGCAATCGTCTTCTATGCTGCTGGAGAGGGCATTGAAGAACGCTGCGATGATTATGGGTCTACCGGAAAATAATATCACGGTTGAGGCTCCAACCGACCTGATGGACAACACCATGACACCGCAAGATTTGGCGGCGCTATTTGGTGTTTATGTCGAGGGCGGCATGTCTTGGGAAACCTATTTTGCTGCGGGTCAGAAGGGCGGGATATTCTCGCCAGAGCAGACCGCAGCCAACGAAGCAAAGTTGCTTGACGGCCCGGCGGCCGTTGGAGGCGACGTAGCATAGCGCCCGATGGGCAATCATTAACAGGAAGGAATTAAGGCCGATGGCTTTGAAAACCGTTATAGAATCCACAGAAGGCCTCGATGAGGCTCTTATCCCGTTTTACACCGAAAAAGACGGCAAATTTGTTCTGCAAATCGAGGGCGTCGATGCACATCCTGATGTTGCTAATCTCAAGAGCGCATACGAGCGCGTCAAAACCGACCGGGAAACCGCGAGGCAAGAACGCGACCAGTATAAAGCCAAGGCCGATGGCCTGCCAGAAGATTTCGACCCTGAAAAATGGGCGAAATTAAAGGATGGCAAGGCTGATGAGGCTGCGCTTGTTAGCCTCCGGCAAGAGCTGGAAGCTGAGCGCGATGATTGGAAAGGGAAGTTTGAAAAATCACAGGAAACGGCGCGCAAAAACGCCTTGGACCGTGATTTGACGGACGCTCTAACCGCTGCCGGTGTTGTAAACCCCGCCTTCACAAAAGCCGCCCGCAATATGCTTGCAGACGGTGTTCAGATTGGCTCGGACGGGAAGCCCTTTATCGATACAGATATGGGGCCACTGGCACTTGCCGACCATGTTAAACGGTGGGCTGCTGGCGAAGGAAAAGACTTTGTGACTGCTCCGAAGGGTGGCGGCGCGAAGGGTGGAGACGGTTCTAAACCTACCAACAACCCACTCATGGATAAGGTTCCGCAATTGGCGGAGCTTCCCGAAAAATAAGGAATTTGAATTATGGCTCTGTCTAATATGCAGGTCTTTGACCAATATATCATGCCCGCTACCATTGTCTCACTGGATCAGCAGATTCAGGTGTTTAACGGTGCATCTGGCGGCGCAATCACGCTTTCCACAGAAGGCATGACCGGCGATTTCATGCGCGAAAGCTTCTTTGCGTCACTGGCCGCTGCACGTCGGCGCGTGGACCGCTATGCCGCGAATGGCGCGGCATCCGCTACGCATCTTGCAGAGCTAAAGGGCAGCAAGGTGAAGGTTGCTGGTGGTTTTGGCCCTGTGACTTACGAGCCATCACAGCTCACCTGGTTGCAGCGTCCGACCCAAGAAGGTGTCGCGGCTGCTTCCAAGGCATTTGCCGAGCTGCTTGTTCAGGATCAGCTTAACTCGGCTATTGCAGCCGCTGTTGCGGCTATCGAGAATAACAGCGCTGTCGTGAACGATGTCTCGGCAGGAACATCGGGGGCCGGGGCGATGACCTACGGCGCGATCAACGGCGCTCATGCCAAGTTTGGTGATGCATCTGGCCGTATCGCTGCCAATGTCATGACCGGCACGGTGGCGCATAAGCTGATTGGTGACAACCTGGCCAATGGAACACGTCTGTTCACCGCTGGCAATGTCAATGTCATCGACATTCTCGGTAAGCCGGTGATTGTAACCGATGCGCCCGCTCTTTATGAATCCGGCACACCAAACCTGTCCAAAGTTCTCGGACTTGTTCAGGGCGCGGTTGAGGTTGAGGGCGCTGGCGACATCATCAGCAATATCGAGACTGTCAACGGCAAGCTGCGGATCGAAACCTCTATGCAGGTTGATTATTCGTTCACGCTTGGCGTTAAAGGCTATAGCTGGGATGAAACCAACGGCGGCAAGTCTCCAACGGATGCTGAAATCGCAACCGGCAGCAACTGGGATAAAATCGCTCAGTTTGACAAGTTGACCGCAGGTGTTCTGGCTGTTGCCGACGCTGACCAGTAATAGATAGGGGTGGCTTTCGGGCCGCCCCGTTCTTTTATGGAGATTGCCATGAAAACAATTTATGAGCCACACCCAGTTAGCCCAGAGCGCAAGGCTGAACTGGTGGAGCAGGGCTACAAGATACTGGACGCTCGTTTTGCACCGGATGAAAAGCCGGAAGAAACAGAGCAGCCAGTGGCTAAACCACGCGGAAAGCGCAAATAATGCTGACCATTGAAGATGGCTCAGGTGTATCCAGCGCAGACAGTTTTATCACTGCTGCTGAATATGAGGCCGATATGCTGTCTTTATTTGGCGATACTGTGACAGCAAGCGAGCCAGCCATTAGACGGGCTTTCATCTATCTAAAATCGTTGTCGTGGAAGGCTGATTATCCATTTCCCACACTTGGCGGAACAATACCCAGCGAGGTCAAGCAAGCACAGTCTATTCTAGCGCGCTATGAAGTGGCCAATCCGGAAGGCTTGCAGCCGAGCGTTATTACTGCACAGCAGAAGGTTCTGACCGGTGTAGGAAATATCTCGTGGACATTAACGGGCTTGAGCGGGGTTGATGCGCAAAAAGCAAGCGTGACAATGGCAATCGATTTGCTTAAACCTTATGTCCATGACAGCGGAAAAACCAAATTCCTCAATCGGGGCTAATGTAACCGCCCTTCGCGGCGACAAGGTGTTTACCGGCCAGCCTCATGCGGGCTGTGTCGCAAAACTCAAAGAATTATTGGAACGGGCTGAGGCTGGCGATCTGACTGGGATTGTCTGCGCGGGGCTGCATAGTGATGGCACGGCAAGTTACAGCATTGCTGGAATGATAGGACCTTATTCACTGCTAGGCGCGACCGATATGGCGCGAACCGAATTGATCGAATTAATGAAGGGAGCGCGAACCCTTCAAGAAGGGTAAGCGATGACTGGATATAGTATCGCGCGGGAAGTTGCTGCGGCGTTTGACGAGGTCGCCAAAGAAGTTGGCGACGGTTCGTTTGTTCTAACACTCATCCAGCCAGCGACACAGCCGCAGAACCCTTGGGACCCACCGGCGGGCGAGCCAACAGAAACAAGTCTATCGGGAATTGTTCAAAATTACCCGCTTGGCCTGATCGACGGAACATTGATTCGCTCGGAAGATCGTAAGGTCATGCTTGATGCTACCGGTCCGCGTCCAGCTGTTTCTGACAAGCTGCGTATCGGCGGAATAGAATATGCATTCATCTCTATTCGCGAAGAAGCCCCTTCTGGAGT
Source organism: Parasphingorhabdus sp. JC815 (assembly GCF_040717415.1). Classification (NCBI taxonomy): domain Bacteria; kingdom Pseudomonadati; phylum Pseudomonadota; class Alphaproteobacteria; order Sphingomonadales; family Sphingorhabdaceae; genus Parasphingorhabdus; species Parasphingorhabdus sp. JC815. The sequence continues at coordinate 18,104 of NZ_JBFEFM010000008.1, read as the reverse complement.
GCCGGTTTATTACGAGTGTCAGTGTAGGGCCTGATGGCAGGTAGAAAAGCCCTGAATAGGCTTATCAAACAATTATTGGACAAGCACGACAAGGACATAGAGGCTGTGTTTCTCGCTGCGGTTCAGGGCAGGGTGGATGGTATTAGTTTTCGCGACCTTGAGCGCGCCATTGAGGCAAGGGATTTTGACCGCGTTATAACGATAGTAGGGCTGTCACGCGCTGATTTGTTCGCGCTCGACACGGCGATCATGGCAGCTTTTGTCGAGGGCGGGCAGACAGTATCAATGGCGGCTCCGGCCTTTGCTGTTGCATTCGGATTTGACGGCCGCGCAACTGGTGCGGCGACGTGGGCGCGGGATCATGTCGGCGGGTTGGTGACAAATATCATCGCAGACCAGCGCGATGCCATTCGCGAAGTTGTGTCAAAGCAGGTATTTGACGGAATTGGCCCGCGAAAAGCTGCAATACAGATTGCAGGACGTGTGACGCCGAAAGGTAGGGTGGGCGGCATTGTCGGATTGTCGAAGCCTCAAGCGAGCTATTTGATGAACGCGCGGGCGGAACTGGAAGGGCTGAACAGTGCTTATTTTGGCCGCAAGCTGCGCGATAGGCGTTTCGATGGGTTGGTTAAAAGGGCTGTCGCTGCTGGGAAACCATTATCCGCGGTTGATGTTGACCGAATAACGCAGCGATATTCCGACCGGATGCTGAAGCACCGCGCTGACACAATAGCGCGGACGGAAAGTATCGCTGCACTGCGAGCTGGACGCCGCGAAGGAATCGAGCAAGCGATCGAGCAAGGCGCAATCGGCGGTAGAGCTATCAAGCGGGTATGGTCGGCGACATTGGATAGCAGAACGCGGCCAGATCACGTCGCCATGGATAACAAGGCGGTGAACGGTATGGACGCCCCGTTTGTGCTGCCTGATGGCTCTATGATGCGCTATCCGGGCGATACGTCAATGGGCGCTAGTGCGGCGCAGACTATCGCATGCCGATGTTATGATGAATATGTTGTGGACTGGCTGACCAGATAGTCACCGGCGAATATTGAAGCGGACAGGCGGTTCTCACGAGCCGCCTTTTTATTTTGGGGGTGGTGATGAGTAACAAGAAGTTCATCGCAGACGTTAAGGCATTTACCGACAAAACTGCTGGTCAGATGCTGCGCGTTGCCAAGCAGTCGCTGCAAGACACGATCAGAACGGCGCAGACACCTGTAGCGCAAGGCGGTGATATGCCCGTTGATACAGGATATCTGCGCAATAGTCTTGTTACCACGGTTCGCGGCGCAAAAGCTGGTGATGGCGCTGACAGCTTTATTCTGGGATTATCCACGTTGGAGCTTGGTGATCCATTCCAAGTTGCGTGGACAGCCGATTATGCGATTCCGCGCCATTACATGGTCGGTGTGGGGCAGGGCGGCGGTTTGTGGCGCGACAAGGCGGCGCAGCGCTGGTCGGGATTTGTCGCAAAGAACGCGAGTAAAGTGCAATGACGCTTGATGAGATCGAGACGGCCATCGGCCAGCACCTTGCTGGAATGACGGATTGCCCGCCTATTGCTTGGCCGAACAAGGATTTTACACCGTCCGGCACATATCTGGAATTTCGCCATGCACCGAATGAGCGGCGCGATGACACAATTAGCGGCGGCTATGCTTACCAGATTGGTATCGCCCTGGCCACGGTTGTTACGGCCCGCGACGGATTCACGACAGAGGCTAACACGGTAGCACAAAAGATTGCAGACAGATTTACCAAGGCGCTCCGGCTTTCTGCTGGATCAGGCAATGTTCTGATTACTGCACCGGCATCGCCGGGCAGCGGCTTTGTGGATGGCGCCTATTGGCGTCAACCAATCACGATTTCTTACATTACGGAGGGCTGAAATATGCGCGTAAAAATGAAGAACAAGCGCTTCAAAGGTGAGGCGAACGTATTGCCGGGCGATGTTCCGGCGTGGGAGGCCGCTGGATGGGTGGCCGCTGAAAATCCAACTACCAAACCGAAAAAGGATGAAAAGAAATGACCACAGGATCACATATCGGCAAGACTATTTATGTCGCAGCCGCACTACCTGCCACCAACGACAAGGCTGGTTTTGAAGCTCTGACTTGGGTCAAGGCAGATGGCATTCAGGTATTGCCTCAGCTTGGCGTTTCCCATGCCAATATTGATGTTCCAGACCTGCAATCGGGTTGGACTCAAGGCATCAAGGGAGCTGGCTCGGGGAATGATAGCACCATGTCATTTCGCGCTGTTGCCAGTGATGCTGGGCAGGAAGACCTGCTTGACGCTGCGCAGGCTGGCGGCGATGGGGGCGTTATGTCCATCAAGATTGTCAAGGGTAGCGGGGCCAACCAAGCGCCTGCAACCGGCGACCCCGTCCAGTATGCGCAGGGCTATGTTCACAGTCATGTGGAAATTCAGGGTGATACGACAACGCACGAAGGCTTTAGCGTCAACTTCAAGCAGAACGCGCCAACCGTCAACGATGTTAATCCAACAGTAGCGTAAGGATATTTATGGATTTTGATCTATTAGACCTGCGCACGGCGGCGGGCAAAGAATACTGGGTTCATTTGCGGCTCGGCAATACGTTGCTTTACCTTGACATGGATAAGGAAGAAAAGCCTTGCCGTGTCAAGGTGGCATCGAGCGTTGAACCCGGTGTAGAGGATGCGACTAAGGCTGTTATGCGGGCTGGCCGTATGTTCCAAGCGGCGGAGGATGCCCTTTCTATCGCCAATCGCGATAACCGGGCTGCTCTGGAAAAGCGACTTGATCAGCTTGAGCGGGAATCCGAAAAATGCCTGACTGCGTTTCTAGTCAAGGCCATTAAGGGCTGGGAAAATATCGAACAAGGCGGGAAAGAGCTTAAATTCTCTCCGGAAGCACTTGAAGATTTGGCCCAGCCTAAAGGCCCGTTATTTCGTATGGCAGCAACTATCGCGGAAGATTCTGCAAAGGCACAAAGCCCTTTCGCAAAAGCCGACAGCGCCTAGTCACGTTCGCCGCGCAGGTCGGCTGGCTGTTGGCGAAGCCGAAAGGCCAGAAAGAAAACCGCTCTCAGCTTTACGGCGAACGCCTTCCTGAACTCGCCCCAACTGAACGCCTCGCCGATATCTGGCGACAGATTGGCTACGCTCGCGACGGCATGGCGGGGGTGGTCCCGTTCGATTGGACCGAACTTGCAGCATTTTCAAAACTCACCGAATGCGATCTTGCGCCGGTTGAGGCCGAATGCCTCATGGATATGTCGAGAGGATATGCAAATATGATTGTTGATACCAATCCTCTTTCCATAGCGCCGATGGACCGCGCTGATGACTGATTTCGCGCAGCTTGTCCTTGATGCCGATACGCGCGGATTAAAGCGCGGTGAGAAAGACCTTGATCGCATTGGCAAGCAGGCCGGTAAAGCCGCTGGTGATGTTGACGCATCCAGCGGCAAGATGGCCATTGCATTTGGCAAGGTTGCAGCAGCAGCAGGGGCGGCATGGGCGGCATTTGGCGGTGTTCGTGCCATCATCCAGACCAACGCAGAGTTTGGCGCGTCTATGCAGAAGGTCGCGGCTATTTCAGGCGCAACTGGCGCACAGTTTGACGAGCTGCGCGAAAAGGCGATTGAGCTTGGCGCAGCCACTATGTTCAGCGCATCGGAAGCCGCTGATGCACTTGGCTTTTTGGCGATGGCAGGTTTTAGCGCAAGCGAGTCATTAGCCGCCATTCAATCCGTTCTCGATCTTGCGGCTGCATCGGGCATGGGGTTGGCTCAAGCGGCTGATATTACTTCCAATGTGCTTTCCGGGTTCGGCAAAGAGGCTGAGGAGGCGGCGTTGGTTGCGGACGTGCTGGCCAAAGCATCAAGTGTATCGAATACGAATGTTGAGCAGCTTGGGCAGGCTATGTCTACGGCAGCGCCAATTGCAGCCGCTCTTGGTATATCGATGGAAGAGACTGCGGCAGCGATCGGGGTCATGTCGGATGCAGGTATTCAGGGATCGCGGGCAGGGACAGCCTTGCGCGGGGTGTTTGCATCACTGGCCGGGCCTACAACACAGGCGCAAGAGGCGCTGGCTAAATATGGGCTATCCGCAAGAGATGTTGACCCGCAGATCGTCGGCCTAACCAAGGCTATGGCGACGCTGCAAGAGCGTGGTCTATCCACTGCTGATGCCATGATTATTTTTGGCCGCGAAGCTGCATCCGGCGCTCTTGTTATGGCCGGCACCGCTGAACGCATGCGCGAATTGACCAGCGAATTTGAAAATGCTGAGGGCGCTGCCGCAGCCATGGCGGCTGTTATGGCGGATAACCTTAAGGGCGATATAGACGAGCTATCGTCTGCGGTGGAAGGTTTTATTATCCGGCTGGGCGATGCTGGCGTCACCGGAGCATTGAGGTCGATGACCCAGTTTGGGGCCAAGGCTATCGAATTTCTCAGCACCAACATGAGCACGCTGATAACGGTGGTTGCTTCGGCTGCCGGTGGTTGGCTGGCTTATAAAGCAACCATGATCGCAGTCGGCATCGCGACAACAGCAATGTCGGGACAACTTGGTATTGTGATAACCACCTTAGCGACTGTTCGCGCTCAAGTTGGCATGGCGGCGGCGGCGAAGGTGGCTTTCGCTGGGGTGACAGCGGGTGCAACTACGGTTGTCCGGGGCTTGACGGCTGCATTGATCGCCAATCCATTCACCGCTGTTGCGGTGGCGGTCGGTGTATTGTCGGCAGCAATGATTGGTCTTAGCACTGCTCAAAGGCAGGCCCGGGCCGAGACAGACAATCTTATCCGGTCGCTTCGCGGCTTGGCTGAGGCGCGTTCCAAGGATTACGCATTGCAGCGCAATCAAGTCGAGATCGAGCGCAACAGGGCGCAGCAGCGGTTGGCTGAACTTGAAAACCGGCGATCCGGGCTAACCAATGACCCGCTTCGCGGAAATGATCTAGCGACAGGGATGAGGCTGCGCTCAATCGAAAAAGAAGCCCAGCAATTACGCTGGGATTTGTTGACGATGAATTCCGAACTGGATTTAGCCGACAAGGCGTTCAAAAACGCAAGTGCTGCTGCAAAATCCATGGAAGTCCCTGTTGCGCAATCAGCTACGGCGGTTGGCAATCTATCAGCTGTGTCAGGCAAGGGCAGTGATGCTGCAAAAGCGCTAGCCAAGGCCACGCGGGAAGCTGGCAGGGCTGCAAAAGAGGCGGAGGCAGAGTTTGCCCGGCTCATGGACCGGATATTCCCAGAAGAAGCTAAAACGCGCAATTACTTGAGCGATATTGCTAGAATCAGCGGGTCCGGCCTCTCAGAAGAACGGCAGGCCGAGGCGCGTCGGCGTCTTGCACTGGAGGCGATTGGGCCTGATGCAGTGGCTCCTACCGATATTCTTGACGTGAGGCTGGATGGCGGCGTCGGCAAAAACATCAAAGGCTTTACGACGGCTATGGAAGTGCTTGGCGTTAAAACCAAAGCGGTAACCGTGCGGATTGCCAAGACGTTCAAAGATATGGCTGATGAAACCATCGGAGCCTTGCAGCGGATGACTTCGGCCATTCAGGGTGGCAGTTTTCTCGATATTCTTGGCAGCGTGATCGGACTTGGCATCCAACTCGGCTCCATCGGTGCGTTTGGCAGTAAGATACAGACCAACATCAATAGCGTTCCGGGCCGCGTGAATGGCGGGGCCGTGAGTGCGGGCCAGTCCTATTTAGTCGGCGAAAGCAGGCCAGAAGTGTTCACCCCTAACCAAAACGGCTTCATCACGCCAAGCAATGATAATGGGGCTACGCATATCACGGTCGGAATTGATCCCCACAACGGCAATATCACGGCATTTGTGAACGGCAAGATTATTGAGGCATCGCCTGCAATCGCCAATGCTGGGTCACAGCAAGCACAGGCCGCGAGCGCAAAGCGAGCACATAGGACTATCAGAAGATGATTGAACTGCCTGATTTTGCGCGCATAGGCAGCGCGACTCCAATGTTTGTAGATGCAGGTTTTACGCAGCGCGGCATAGGCTCGTTATCTCGCATTGACCGGAAAGGGTCGCGATACAAGATGGCTTGCTCCTACGGTCCATTCTATCCCGAAAACGGGCGAGTGATGGTGTCTAAACTCATCGCAGGTAAGAGCGAGGGGGTTCGTATACCGTTTCCGCTCTTGGTTTCTCAAGGGTCGCCCGGCTCTCCACTTGTGAGTGGGTCGCACATAACCGGCAAGACGCTTAATATCAAAGGTCTGACGCCCGGCTATGTCTGCAAAGATGGATTTTGGCTGTCACTGGTTAAATCGGGTAGGCATTTTCTTCACAACGTCAAAACGGGTGGCACCGCCAGTGGCTCTGGAACGTTAAGTGTCGTGCTTAACGAAATGCTGCGCGATAGCTTTGTGAACAATTCGGTCGTTCATCTGGCTGAGCCGATGGTTGAGGGTCTTGTTGATGGCAGTGAGTGGCAATGGTCACTGTCTGTGGACCGTGTGACTCCGATTCAATTTACGATTGAGGAAGTCCGATGACAGGTATCACCGGGCTTTTGAAAATCGAACTGCCAAGCGGTGATGTTTTGCTGAGCGATGGCGGTGTCACTATATATAATGGTGACGCATACACGCCGGAGGACCCTTATCTCGGCTCATTATCCAGCATTGAATCGGTTGTAGAGGGCACTGGGCAACAGATGCCGGTTCTAGACGTTTCATTCTCGCCGCCCGGCAATGTGGCCATAAACACTCTATCCGCAGGCGCTATCCAACAAAGCAGGGTCCGTCTATATGTTGCAGAATATGACACAGACACTGGTTTAGTTGTCGGCACGCCTGAACTGCGCTTCATCGGCTTTGTGGATCAGCCGCAGGTCAACATAGCTTACCGCCAGATTTCAGTCACTATATCTGCGGTTCCGGACCTTGAAGCCCTGTTTATGAAGGATCGGGGTAACGGGCTGTCCAGCGCCTTCCACAAATCACTTTATCCGGGTGAAACGGGCCATGACAACGCCACTGGCTTAAAAATCCCCGTGGCGTGGGGGACGGAGGCACCGCGCGCAGCATACAGCGGTGGTAGCAGCTGGGGCGGCGTCCATGGTTGGAGCCTTGCGCGGAATGTGAGTTATCAATGACAGAAGAGTTTGAGGTCAAAAAGCGTGTGGCAGCTACAGTTGCTACAGATAAGCGCTTTAGAGACAGGCCGTTCGACTGGTCTAAATCGGCAACGTGCGTTCATTTAATGCGCTTCCATGCTGCCCAAATGGGCCATGAATTGCCCCTTGTTCCGCGTTTCCGGACCGCGCTGGGAGCCAAAAAAGCATTGCGAAATCTGGGTTACGAAAACCTGCCCGATCTATTGGACAACTATTTCACACAGATTCCGCCAGCCTTTATGCGTGTCGGCGATTTGATGGCGGTTCCGGGCGATCAGGGGTGGCACTCAATTTTGATAAAGGGAGATAAGCGGAAGTTTTTGGGCTGGCATGAAGAAGCAGAGGGCTGCACCATTATTGACGTTGACATGAGTGCCGCTGAAAAGGCGTGGCGGCTGTGAGTAAGGCATTAAAAACGGTCGGCATGGTCGTTGGTGCGGTTGCACTGGTCGCGTCTGGCGTCGGCGTGATCGGCGGCATTGGTCTTGCCACAAAAATTGGTGCGATTGCTGGCGTTGTATCAGGTGTTGCCAGCGCGGCTGCGCAGATTACAGCGCCAAAGCCTGTGGCGCGGGGATCTATAACCGACGTTATTATCGAAACGGAGCCGCCAAGGCCGTACATGGTCGGAGAAAGCTACAGCGCTGGTGTTTTACGCTATCAGGCGGGCTACGGCCCGACGCTCAAAAAGGTGCCAAACCCCTATCTGCTACAGGTTAAAGTTTTTTCTAGTGCAGGGCCAGTTGAAGCACTTGTTGCCGAGCAGTTCGAGTTCAAGCCGATTGGCTCCTATTATAACGGTTTTTATGCCAGTGATACGCAGCTAGGCGCAAGACCGGAGGCCACGGCGCTTGTGCCGCCATACGGCGCAGCGCCGGGCTGGACTGCTGCAAGTAAGCTATCTGGCCACGCCGCCATTGCATCAAATTACAAGTTTGACAAAGACGGCAAGGTCTTTGCGCGAGGCATTCCTCCGCACGGTGCGATTTGGCGCGGCGAAAAAGCCTATGATCCCAGATTGGACAGCACCTATCCGGGTGGCAGCGGGGCGCATCGTCTCGGTGATGAGTCGACTTACACCTACTCCACTAATCCAGCGATTCAGACAGGAACGTATGCTTATGGTCGCTATCAAAACGGTGAGCTTACATTTGGCCTTGGCCTTGAAGCAGAGGGTATAGACTGGGCGGCCATTGTAGATTGGGCCAACGATTGCGACGCGAATAACTGGCAATGTCATGGCACACTTTGGGAGGGCGGCAAGAATAGCGATATCGAGGCGCAGCGGGTGCAAAACCTCGATGACCTGTGCGCGGCGGGCGGCGCAAGGTGGCTCACAGCAGGGGCCTTACTGTCGTTCGACTGGCAGCGCCCCCGCGTTCCATTGGCGACACTGACCGATGATGACTGGTTGGAAGAGGGTGTGGACGCTACCGCCGTGCAGACAATTCGCGAGCGGATGAATGGTGTAAGGCCTCAGTTTATCTCTCCATCGAATAACTGGGAGCAAATAACTGCCAACGAGATAATTGGCACTACCTATCGGACAGAGGATGGCCAGCCATTAACACAGACATGGCCACTCAATTTAGTTAAGGCTGGAGGGCAGGCAGGTGAGCTTGCATCTTATGCTCTTGTTGATAGCCGTGAGATTGGTCCGATCAATGTCCATGTAGGTGCTGAGTGGCGGTTTTATAGGCCGGGTGAAACGATCACGCTCGATAGTGAGTTGCTGGGCTATACCGGCCCTGCCGTTATATTGAGCCGCGATTTGGATCCCACAACCCTAGCGGTTACACTTTCGCTCAAGACTGAAACGCCTGCCAAGCATGATTTTGCATTGGGCAAAGTGGCTACGCCGCCGCCATCACCTACAATCGGCCAGACCGCAGAAGAGCGAGATGCTCAGGCATTTGCAGAACGCGAAGTCGATTACAGCGAAGTCACCGGCACAGAAGAGCTTGAAGATAGCATCGCCGCCGCAACACTCGAAATCATCCCCGACAAAACCGGATTTACGTATGTTGACGGCGCATTGTCGCCAGCCAACCAGACAATCACGCTTTCCGCGCAGGTGAAGGGTGTGAATACCGCAGTTGACTGGGCCACCACACCGAATATCAAGAGCGCGGCGGATGAGGCGACCTTCACCATCAGCAATGCGGAAATGGCTGGCAATGCCAGTGTTGTCGTAGTTGCTACGTTGGACGGTGAGGTAAAGGCCAGCCATACGATTGCCAATATTGCAGATGGCGCGGCAACGGTTGGCGCACCTACCGGATCACCTTTTGCCGGGCGCACGGTCGATGATGTTGAGGCGGACATTACGCAAGCCAAGACAGACATCGATGATCTTGTCGATACGTTCGGCAATACCGCTGCATCTGCGGCGAGTGCCGCGGCGGCGGAGGCGGCGCGGATTGCGGCGGAAACGGCGCAGGGTGAGGCGCAGACGTCCAGCGCGCTTGCGGCAGTTTACGCTCAAAACGCAGCGGCGCTGGCATCAGGGAACCTTGTTGCTGACCCTTATTTGGTTGATACAGAAAGCTGGTATTCGCGTGGTTCACCGAGCGAAGATGCCTCGCAATGGTTTAACGTCCCGATAGATGGTGGCAACGGTTTCCGGTTTCAAAGAGGTCAGGGGCCGGTATCATCTTCGTGGTGGTTACATAAGCAACCGGTCACGCTTTCGCCCAATAGAACAATAAGACTTACGTTAGAATATCGAGTCAAAGCGGGGTCCACGGGCGGCGCTTATATTGTTTACAACTCCGACAAAGTGAACGCGAATTATTCTTACGTAGCTTTTTCTCCTGTGCGTGATGAGCAGTGGCAGACATATACTGTTGATATTAGCTCCAACAGTATGATTAATAATGTGTCTGATAATGTAGTCAGACTAGGGTTTGCGTTACAGCATAATGGAGTTACCACGGGAGACTGGGGTGAGGCTCGGTTCTTGTCCTTTGAGGATGTTACAGAGAGCAAGGCGGCGGCGGCGCAAGCGGCAATCGCAGAGGCACAAGCCGTCATTGCTACGGATAAAGCCTCACAGGCAAGCACTTCGGAGAGCCTGACCGCCGGTTATCGCAATCAGGCGCTGGGGTATCGAAATGATGCCAACACGGCGGCGAGCAACGCAGCGGACAGTGCGCAAGACGCATCTGACTTCGCCGACGCATCGCAAGCAGATGCGGCCATCGCCAACGCGCAGGCCGTGATTGCCACTGACGAGGCGGCGGCGGCGAAGCGTAGCGCAGAGCTGGCGGCTAGCGTCGGAACCGGGCATATGAACGCCAACAGCCGGTTTAGCGATTGGCCGGACGGAGAAACCTATCCAACGGGATGGCAAGCTTACTCTGGCCCTGCTCCGACCAGAATAGCTGGGGACGGTTCTAGCCCTTGGCAGTTGCAGGCAACCGCGCTTGCCGGTTCTAATGCAGGGATCAGCCCAAACGCTGGGCAGGCGGAAAACCAGAAGACCGTTCAGGGAGGCGGATTATATGTTCTGGAGGCAGAAGTGGAGCTGGTCTCCGGCACCTTCCGGGGGGCAGGTGTGCATGTGCAATTTTACACAGTCTCAGGCTCTGGGGCCGGCGCGGTGCATCTTTTATTTACCGGCAATGACGCCAAAGGCGATCCGGTTGGCGATGGTGCGACTGGTGGTAAATATCAATTTGCAGCGATAGCGACGGCCCCGGCTAATGCTACGTCATATCGACTATATGCGATGGATCACTTCTCGTATTTTAACAGCACGGTCAGTCTGAACGGTGCAGGCGCGGGGTATAATAATACATCCAGCGCCAACTCGATCAAATGGAAGATGCTGGGTATCCGTCCTGCCAACCCCGCCGAAATCGCTACGAAGACTGTCCTGCCGGTTATGCAGGCGGATGTCGCAATTAACACAGGTGCGATTGCGAGCATCGAGGATGCAGCGGCCTACTTTGAGGTCATCGCGTCGGCATCGGGCAGCACTCCGGCGATTGTTAAGGCTCTGGCGGGTAAAAACGGGTCGGAAGTCTTGTGGGGCGGCGACCGCATCTTGATCGTTAATCCGGATGATGAAGATGACTGGGTCGAAGTTGCGCGATTTGAAGGCGGCGTAGCGCGAATAAACGAAGCGCTGATCCGCACTCTTGCGGTCGCGCCAAACCCATCGTCCGAGGTCTATTTTCCGGTGATGCTGGAGCCAAGACGCTATCTGGCGGCTGATGGCGATACGGTCTATTATGACGGCACAAGTGCTATGGATGCACTGTCATTAGGTGCCATTCCGCAAATCGAGGTGACACCGCCATCTGTTGCACTGGCAGCCGGTGAAGCGCTGGACGTTCGCGCCATAAATATCACCGATAAAAAATTCGAACTCCGCATGAAAAAGATGATCCCGGACACGCCTGCGAATGTCGTGGATAGCGGGACCGTGACCGATGCGGGGAGCGGGACAACCCCGCGCTATCAGCGCCACAAATCGGTCGTGGCCGATGCGTATGACGGAAACTATCAATTCATCGGCACCGCGACAATCGAGCGGGTTTACTACATCCCGGAAGGCCCCGGCCTCTATCAAGGCGTATATGTTGGCAGCATTGACGTTTATGTGACCGACAGCGCCAACAGCAACTCATGGGTCAAAGTTGATACAATATCACTAAATCGGACCATCAATTCATCGTCGATCCCGCCTTCAACGACGAGTGTTAATATTAACAAGGTGGTCAGCACTTCGACAGCCATAGGACAGCACGCGGGCCGCGAATTTGGTCTGCATTTAGGTGCTGGAACCAGTTCGCTTTCGTGGAGCCAGGTCAGATACACCACACAGACTCAAAGCGGTGCGGTGTCGATATCCGGCAATGCGCTCTGCAAAGTTTATCCACCAAGGCAGGAGTAACCCTTATGACCATGACACCCCAAGAACACCAAGATTTGCTGGACGCCTATAACGCCTCGCAAGGTCAGCTAGAGGCAGACCGACAGGCGCTGGAAGATAAGACGGCGACCGATATTGCAGCCACCTGTGCGGCGTTTGATGTGACCGGGTTGATCGCGGCACTAGAGGCAGTGGACGCGATGTGTCTGGCGACCGGCAAGCATAAGCAGGTGCTATCGTCTACTATCGGCGTGGCGAAGCTGCTCAATAATGTGACCGCGCCTGTGCCGGTTGAGCCAGAGCCTGAAGTCTAATGCGCCGGATCATCATTCTGGCCGCGCCAGCATTGCTGGCATCATGCGGGCAAGCCGGTGACGGCTATGCCTTCGACGGCGCAGAATTTGAACGGCGGTCGCAACCGGTGACGGTAGTGGAGCATGCCAGTTTGCACGATCTTAGAGCCGCTGCACCGGACGAAGCGCATGTGCAGGGCCGCGACCTGATGGGCTTTTCCTATCTGCGGCCCGATGGCTGCGAAATCCACGTCACGGACCTTCGCAAGAGCGCGGCGCGTTCGTGGCTGGGCCATGAGATGACGCACTGCGTTTATGGTCGCTGGCATAAATAAAAAGGGGGAGAATATCATGCCAGAATCACAATCACGGCTATACGGAAGTCTTCCAGCATGGGGGGCGCTGGTCATATCACTTGCCGCGCTGGCGTTTAGCGCTGGAACGCTGCGAAGCGAGTTGGCTACGGCTCAATCACGTCTGGCGAAGCTGGAGCAGAGAGCGGACATACAATCACGAGCAGGCAATCAGGTCAATGACAGGCTGGCTCGGATCGAGACGAAGCTTGATCTGGTGCTGGAGGAAAGGCGGTAATCGCCATACGACATTCATTTTAACTTTGCCTCGCTTTTGCGGGGCTTTTTATTGCCCGCGCCGGTCGCGGGAGCGGAGGTTGGTGTGAAATTGATACCCGAATTAATACCTGATTGGAAAGACGCATGGAAGTTCTGGTCTGTCCGGGCCGTAGCAGTGTTAGCCGCGTGGAACATGATGCCCGCATCGATGCAAAATTACATCCCTGAACCGCTCCATGCGGCCGTTTCTGCGGTCCTGTTCCTGTCCGTGATTTATCTGCGGATTGTGCCGCAGCCGAAGTTGGAGAAAAAGCATGAAAATTGAGCCGATGCAGCCGGATAAAAAGCCGGTGAGTAAGAAACAGATGGGAGCTGGTGCGGCTATCGTAGCCATGCTGGCTATCGCAACGCCATTTGTTGCGAGCTGGGAAGGCAAGAGCAATGATCCTTATAAGGACATCGTTGGGGTTTTAACAGTGTGCTACGGCGAGACACGCAATATCCAGCACCGTCGATACAGTGATGCGGAGTGCAGCGCCATGCTGCAAGACGGCCTTGGCGATTTTGGCGAGGCTGTCGCAAAGCGGAATCCGGAACTGCGCGGCCATCCCAACCAATGGGCGGCGGCGACTTCGCTGGCATATAATATCGGGAAGTCTGCTTATAATCGCTCAACGGTGGCAAAGCGTTTTGAGCAGGGCCGGTGGCGTTCTGCCTGTGATAATTTTCTAAGCTGGAAATATGCCGGTGGCCGTGTCGTCAAAGGGCTGGTCAACCGGCGCCATGCCGAGCGCAAGATTTGCCTTACCAATTTGCCGAAAGAGAGGAATTTGAAATGAAAAAAGCATTATATTTTGTGCCGATGATTCTGGCTGGCGGTGTTTTGATGGCCCTTACGGCATGTGAGGATGAGCCGAATACGCAGCCACAGAACCCGCCTGTGTGGGATGAAAATAACGGGCCTAATCCAGCGGATGAATGCCCACGTGCGGATGGAGGCCCGTGTTTATGATTGGTCCGGGTCGCGGACGGGAGGGCTGGGGCGGTGACGTTTCAGCCCTCTATAATCGGAGATAGGTGATGCCAGCGCTATTACTTCGCTTTCTGCCTTACATATCCGCTGTGGGCCTTGTTCTGGGTGCTATCTGGTATATGGACCATAAGGGCTATCAACGCGCTCAAAAGGACGCAAAATTTGAGCGTATGGTCACAGCCATCATGATTGAGCGGTATGTCAGCGGGCTGGAAACGGATTTGCGCGAAACAATCTCCGACCTTGACCGCAGCCTGGCCGCTGAAATTGACGATATCGAGATGGTCCAGCGCACCATCATCCAGCCCACAATCGAAAAGGAAATTCGCAATGATCCGCGTTTCAGCGATAACAGCCTTGGCATTACTGACATCATGCGCGGGGCCATCAATCGAGCGCGTAGCGAGAGCGCCTGTCCCTCCCGAATTAACGGCGGAGATTGCGTCGCCTTGCCCGCCCCTGCCGCTGCTGTTGAATAACAGCCTTGGCGAACTGGCGCTGAAAGACGCTGATGCAGCCAGCGAATATGCGAAATGTCAGGCCAAGCATTTGGCGGCGGTGACGGCATACGGAGCGGCGAGGCAGAAGGCGATTGAGGCTAATTTGCAGGTTGGGGAGGCGGGTGATTAGCTAACTGCCAGAGATCGCACCCTTAAATCTTACATCCCAAATCTACTATATGTTCTCTTAATGTTCTCATATAATGACCTTCCGATTCGTGAAGGTCAAAATGCGCAAGCCCACCACTACCGAACATCTCTACCTCGACTTTGACGGCTTCTTCGCGTCGGTTGAGCAGTTGCGCGATCCTTCCCTGCGCGGGCGTCCGATTGGCGTGGTCCCGTATGAAGGCGGAAAGACCTGCATCATTGCCTGCAGCCGCGAAGCCAAGGCTATGGGCGTTCAAAACGTGATGATGGTGGATGAAGCGCGCCGCCAGTGTCGTGATCTTATTCTGGTGCCGCAAAAGCCGGACCTGTACAGGCGCGCGCATAATGCGCTGGTCGCGCAGATTGGTTCCGTTGTGCCTATCGATCAGGTAAAATCGATTGACGAACTCTCCTGCCGCCTGGACGAGCGCCAGCAGCGTGACCCTGCGGGGGTGGGTGCGCAGATCAAACGTGCTATCCGTTATAATATCGGCGCGACTGTTACATGCAGTATCGGCTTTGCCGCCAACCGGCATCTGGCAAAGATTGCCGGGGGCACACAGAAGCCCGATGGGCTGACCATATGGCACCCCAGCCAGATGCCGGGGCCGTTGGCGAAGGTGCCGCTGGACGACATTCCCGGTGTCGGCAAACGCATGCGGCTCCGGCTTGGTAAAGCTGGTGTATTTACCACTGGCGAGCTGCTGAACCTTCAACCCAAGCAAATGCGAGCACTATGGCGCAATGTCACCGGCGAGCGGCTCTGGTATGCCCTGCATGGTTATGCGATTGAGCCGCCGCCGACAGAGCGAGGCATGTATGGGCATGCCCGCGTGTTGCCGCCGGAAGCACGAACAATGGCAGATGCGCGGTCGATTGCCCGGCTCCTGCTTGTCAAAGCGGCCAGAAGGTTGCGGCGGGCAAGTTTTTACTGCCAATCGCTCATGCTATGGCTGCAATGCTATGACGATGGCTTTGCCGACAGTATCAGCCTGCCACAGGTCAATGACGATCAGGCCATTCTCTCCGGCCTGAAAACCCTGTGGGACCGCGCTGAACGCCGTCTGAACAGCCGGACAAGGGTTTTGCGGGTGGGTGTGACCCTGGGCGACCTCACGCCAGCAAATCACCGCCAGCTCGATTTCCTGCTCAATGACGACAGCGAGCGCCAGCGATGGGAGCGCTTAGGGACCGCACTCGACCGACTGAACATCAAATATGGTAAAACCGTCGCCAGTATAGGCTTCTGGGAGCCACCGAAGGGCGGCAATGTGGGCGGCAAGATCGCGTTCACCCGTATTCCGAGCGGGGAGGACTTCTGGTGAACTGGAAACGGAACATTCAGGTGCTCGATCTGGAGCCGGGTGTCAGACTGGAACTGGCTTGCCGGAAGTGCGGCAAGATGCGGTGGCTGACGGGCAGGGAACTACTGGAGCGACAATCGGCCAAATATCTATATCTGGAGGACGTGGAACGCCGCGCAAGGTGCCGCCAGCGTGGTTGCGGCGGGCTGATGCGCATGGCTATGCCGGGCGAAGGTGAAACTTCTGGATTTGTTGGCGGGATTGCATGATAAGCCGGACTTATGTGCAATCGGTATCAACAGGCCGAAACGGATGCGGCAAGGCGGGTGCTCAAGGCGCTTGAAGCCGAAGTGTTCAATTCTGCCGGGTCAATCATTCACCCGCAAGGGCAGGGCGAGATCGTCCGTATGCTGGACAGGAAGCGCACTATCAGCCAGATGACGTGGGGTTTCCCGCTGATACTAGCGGCGGCTAGAAAACGCGCCAAGGAACAGGGCAAACAGCCCAAGCCCAAGCCCGTCAACAATGCCCGCACGGACAAGCTGTCATCGGGCTTCTGGAGCCGCTGGACGGGACCGGAGCATCGCTGCATCATCCCTGTCCGCCGTTATGCCGAGGCCTATGGGCCGAAAGGAAAGATGAAAGAGGCTTGGGTGTCGGTGCCAGATCAGGAACTGTTCCCGGTCGCAGGGTTGTGGCGACCAAGTGATGAGTGGGGCAATTGCTACACCATGGTGATGACCGATGCCGCTGGCGAGGCTGCGCAGGTCCATACCCGGATGCCGGTTATTTTGGGGCAGGAAAGTGTTGAGACGTGGTTGAGCGAGCCGATGGAGCAGGTGATTGGGTTGTGCAGGCCGTGGCGCGGGGAGGTTCAGATCGATTGGACGGAGGATTTGTGGGGGCGGTGAGGGCCGTCAGTTAGCTCCAAATTATAGGGGGATATAATGGGATATTGTTTAAACATAATGGCGTTATTTTCTGGACTTATCGGCACGGTGCTAATTTTCTTTTATGGCGTCGCAACTTTGACGGAGGAATCCGCTCAACAAACGATTGGGACAGGAGTAGAAGATCAGGAGGTTAGTGGTCGTATAAAATGCCACAAGATATTGAGTAAAATTGGCTTGGGATTACTGGTTGTCAGCTTCGCCTTACAATTGTTCGCCACCATATCGGGTGGCCGGTGAGCCTGTCCGGAGCGCCAAGAGGTCGCGCAGGATTGTTATGCGGCGGGTTTAGGTGGGGCAGGTAACTCCATATAATGAGTATATGGGGTCTCTGGATACTCTCCAGCAAAGCCCATGCCGTATTTTCTCCGTCTGCGATCCACTCTTATTTGCACTAGCTGTGCATTGATGTTTGAAGCTTTTTTGTTTGCTGGCGCATAGAATAGCCGCTTTTCTTCGTCCATAGGCGCAGTCTCTATCGGTTGCCATTCCATCATTCATCCCTTTCTGATTTGTCGGTTATTAGGGCGGCTAAATGTTTTCCCGGCGGGCGCTATCCTATTGAGGCGCTTTATCTCGCGCACCATCCGAGCGCTGGCTGTGAACCACTCGCCATGGGATTTATCAACCGCGAACCGCATATGATAATCTATCTCGGTGTTTCTATCACCTTCAACCACCCCAAGAATTTTGACTATAACTGGACTACTAGATTGGATTTGCCCTAAGCGGCGCTTTAGATCGCGAGTAGTCCCGATTTTCACCATCGCGCCTACCGTTAATTCAGCGCCTATAAAATAGACATAATCCTTATTGGCTTCTTTCCAGTTATTGAATAATTCCTCCAGGTGTTTTCGAGCAGCGTCTATAGTGTCATGCTTGCCGACAATTATATGTTTTTGCGGGGCATGGATTTCGTATCGCCCGTCAATTCTCCAAATCACATAAGGGCCAAGCGCCCTGCCATTGTCATATAATGGGGATGATTCACGCCAGCCTTGATTTAGGTTGGCAGGGTTATGTTTTGGGTGATATGTAACTACATTCATAGCGCGGTCCTTTCGCGTTGTGAGGCCTCGGTGCTCTGATCAGCATCGGGGCCATTTTTATTGTGCGGTAAAACTGCGGTAACGACTGAACGCCAATCACGCAGTTTAGCCACATTTTCGGTGATTTCGTTGATAGCAAACTTGGTAAAAACCGCAGAAAACCGTGGCCTTCGCAGTCCTTCCAAGCTTACGACGAGGGTTCGATTCCCTTCACCCGCTCCA
>NZ_JBFEFM010000007.1:0-98006 GCF_040717415.1 Parasphingorhabdus sp. JC815 | reverse complement strand
TTATCGTCGCATGTGCCGCTCAGTTCATATTCTGCGCACTCGATGCAACGCATGGCATCAGTAATTGCATCAGCTAGTACGGCACATTCGAGTGAAGCGCTTTAAGTAGCCAAAAACTAAGACATATCCACTATATTAACATTAGCACCAATGTATATTGACATTAATGTGTAAATGTATCAACTTCGTGAAATAAGAAAAAACAGCTGGTTATCTGGCACTACAATGGGGGAGAAATTATGGTAAATACTCGGTTTAAGGCTATGTCGCGCGCAATCAGCCTTCTTGCACTTGGAAGCGCGCTCGCAACGCCCGCTATGGCCACGGAGGGCAGGCCGCAGAGCGACGAATCGCCGGATGGCAACGTCATTATCGTCACCGCGCAGAAGCAGGAAGAGGCGATTCAGGATGTGCCGATCGCTATATCAGCATTCTCGAGCGAAATGCTCGACGCTTACAAAATCGAAAGCGGTTCAGAGCTGCTCCGCGCGGTTCCCAATGTGACCTTTTCGAAAAGCAATTTCAGTATGTATAATTTCTCGATCCGCGGGATCGGGACGAAAGCGATTTCGGCATCGAGCGATCCGGCGGTTGCAGTGAGTTTCAACAATACACCGCTGATCCGCAACCGGTTGTTCGAAGCAGAGCTTTTTGACATGCAGCGGGTCGAGGTGCTTCGCGGGCCTCAGGGGACGCTATATGGCCGCAACGCCACCGCTGGCGTGGTCAACCTGATTCCGGCGCTGCCCGATGACGAGTTCGGACTCGATACCAAATTAGAGGTCGGTAATTTCAAAACGATGCGGGCTAGCGGGATGATCAACGTTCCGCTCACCGACACGTTGGCTATCCGGGCTGCGGGAGCGCTCACCAGCCGTGATGGTTTTGATTACAACACCTTCACCGATCGCCGGGTCAATGGCCGCGAACTCTGGTCCGGCCGCTTGTCGATGCAGTGGGAGCCAAGCGATCGTTTGAGGGTCAATGCGATCTGGCAGCATTTTGAAGAGGACGATGATCGCTCGCGCACCGGCAAGCAATTATGTACGCGCGACCCCGGTCCAGCAACGGTGAACGGTGTCCGGATACCCGATGGGACACAGCCTGGCCTGTTTACTCCCTTTGAGGAGAATCTGCGAGGGCGGTTCAGCCAGGGTTGCCAGTCCGCGTCGCTTTATGACGATGCGGCATACGGCACACCGAACGGATCGGGCCTTGCCTTTGTTGTCGCCGGTCAGGTGGTAATTACGATGGGTTCTGAGCCAGGCGTGTTTGGACAGCAATATGCCTTTCTCCCGACCGACCCTTTTCTCGATGCCACGCAATCGCGTGACCTGCGGGAAATTGCAACCGAATATGATCCGGTTTTCCGGGCACAAAATGATGTCTTTCAGGGCAATCTGGAATTCGACGTCACCGATTCGCTGACATTTGTGTCGCAGACCGCTTATGCGCGTGATCGCTATTATTCGTCACAGGATTACAACCGCTTTGTCTCAGGGCCATTGTTTAACGATACGACGGGTCTTGTGGATGTTAACCAGCTGCCTATACCTCAGGATCACGCGGCGCCAGGCGGCGTTTTCTGCGACCCGCAATTGGGATGTTCCAACCGTCTTCTGTCTGTTGACCTCAGCCGCTCGCGTAACCGTCAATGGTCGCAGGAATTTCGTCTGCAATCCGACTTCGACGGGCCGTTCAATTTCAACCTTGGGGTCAATTATCTCGATTTCAAAACACAAGACGATTATTTCGTCTTCAACAACGCCTTCACCTATATCGCCTATAACCAGTATAACCGCCTGTATGATAGCCCAACCACATATGACCCTTGCCCGATAGGAACCACGGGAAGCGATTGCGTTTATGTCGATCCCAATCCGATCGATTCGCTCGACGAGCAGGGCCATAATTATTTTCTCAGCCGCAATCTTGTGCGGACCAAATCTTGGGCGGTTTTTGGTGAAGCCTATTGGGACGTTACAGATAATCTGAAGGTCACAGCCGGCCTGCGCTGGACCAAAGACAAGAAAATCACCACGCCGGTGCAAAGCCAATTATTGCTTGGTGGCGGCGGCGGGACGATCGGGACAAGCGGTGGCTATGTGAGTTCTGGCTATCCGACCGATCCCGATGTCGTCCAGAAATGGTCCGAACCAACCGGGCGCATCGTGGTCGACTGGAAACCCGAGCTGGATTTCACCGACCAGACGCTGATCTATGCTTCGGCATCGCGCGGTTACAAGGGCGGGGGCACCAACCCGCCGCGGCCCAATTTGCATCCGCGTATCGTGCAGTTCCAACCCCTGCCATCGACGTTCAAGCCTGAATTCGTCAACGCCTTTGAAATCGGAACGAAGAATAGCTTCGATGGCGGCCGTGTTACGTTGAACGCGACGGCATTTTATTATGATTACAAGGATTACCAGATTTCACAGATCGTTGACCGCATTTCGCTCAACGAGAATTTTGATGCGACCAGTTGGGGGCTTGAGCTCGAAACCGCATGGCGGCCTTCGCGTGCGTTCCAGGTCGATGCCAATCTGGGCTATTTGCAAACCCGGCTGAAAAAGGGAGCAAAATCGATCGACGTGATGAATCGCACCCAGGGCAATCCGGACTGGGTCTTATTACGTCCGTGGATCCAGCTCCCCTCGAACTGCATCGCGCCCGCTCAGGTGGTCGAGGATATTTTAAGCAATCCCATAACCCAATTTGGACTGGGACTGCCAGCTCTTCAGGCGCTGTGCGGGGGGTCCAAAGAATTAGGGACCTTTGACCCGTCTCTAGACGGTGTAGCTCTCTATCAATTCTATGGCTTTGAATATAATCCGATCACCGATGCGCCCAATGGCGGTCGCGGCTTTTTTGCCGACCTGGAAGGGAATGAGCTGCCCAACGCGCCGCGGCTGACATTCAATATTGGCGCTCAATATACTTTTTTCATCAACGATGGAGATTGGGAATTGACGCTGAGAGGGGATTATTATCGCCAATCGAAAAGCTTCGCGCGTGTATATAATAGCGAATATGATCGCCTGAAAGGATGGAGCAATGCAAATCTGGCGATAACGCTGGATAAGCCATCAGATGATCTGACATTCCAGTTTTATGTCAAAAACCTTTTCGACAAGACTCCGATCACGGACTTCTTCACGAATAGTGATGATACCGGACTGAGTACGAATGTATTTACGCTCGATCCTCGGATATTTGGATTTAGTGTTGCGAAGAAATTCTGAAATATATTCAAATGGTTGATGAGATTATAGAGAAAGTTACATATAAGATATTACAAAAAGAATCTTTATGTTGACATCAATGTAAAAGATGTGCATGTCAATAAATGCACTTAACTATAATTCTTAAGTGCATTAATAAAAACATTAATTGTTTTACTTAGGAGAGTTATGATGAAAAAATTTGCAACAATATTTGCAGCGACTGCTACCCTGATGGGTGGGCAGGCTGTATCCGCCGCGACCTATGCACCGGCCCCTAGCGGTCCGCACGTATTTCAGGGAAATGTTGATGTGTCGAAGGATGGGGGAACCTATTCTTGTACTCTTACAGTAAATGCCAATGTAACGTCTTCTTCGACGGCTACTGCAACGGCTTCAATTTCCGGTGGCTTTCCCTGCGGACTCATTTCGATCACCGGCACGGGCAGCATTACGCACGACGGCACCGATTGGGGTATCTCGGGTCTGACCATTGACCCACCGATCAGCTCTGGCTTGTGTACAGGCAGGATTAAATTCGGCTGGGGCGGAAACTCGGGCACTCGGACAATCGCTTTGAGCAAGCCATATTCAAACTCGAGTGCGACCTCAGGCAAGCCGTGTACACTTGTCGGCACGCTCACTAATACGAGCCCGACGCCGAACACGCTGACGTTAACGCCATAATAAAACACCCACCGGTGCCAGAAGGGGCGTTGTGAAATTCGAGACGCCCCTTCTTTGCTTTTGTGCGATGGGTGATGCAGTTCTAGGAAAGGAAAAACATGAAGGATCTAACTTCTTTGATAATGGCTGCTTCTGCCTTGTTAAGTGCTCAATCCGTGAATGCCACCACTTATGCGCCTACAGGTGTACATACATTTAGTGGCCCTGTAGATTTTCAGAAGAATAGTGGGGTGTATAATTGTACAATGAAAATCGATATAGATGCTTCGTCTTCCAGCACGACGGCAGTGCTATCATCTGCGGGCGCTTACAGTTGCTTTGCAGTCGTGAGCGGCCAAGGTGTCCTAACTTTTGACGGAACGCATCTTACGTTGAGCGGTCTTACGCTTCAATTCTATCCCAACAGTCCGTGTACAGGATCGATTAAAATGCTCTGGGGGGGTAATGGCATTATGCCCCGTACTATTCAGATGAGCACTCCACTGTCAAATTCGACAGCTCCAAGTGGACGCCCATGCAAATTTATGGGAACGCTGTCCCAAACTTCTGGCCCAGGCGCCCTTACGATCACCAATCCCTGATTGCGGCTGTTTTTTGTATGTGGTCGGTAATGCTCTCCTCCCTTTGGCGCGCAGCATGTTCGAGTGTCGTTTTGTATCGGGGCATGATTCTAAGAATAGCCAAGCCTGAGGGACACTTCTTAGCCATGCTATGAGAGACACTTGACCTTTCTGAGATCCACCTCAGCTAATGCCGCAGCAATGCGGAGTCCTTTTAACTTATTCCGGTTATTTGGCTGGTCAACCTCGCTGATCGTGTCAGCCATCTGTCTATCGTGTGGGCAACGGTGCGAGGCACAGACTGCACATGCGGAGAATATTGATGCAGCTGACGAAAAAGGGAGTGCTGCATTGGCGATTGGCGAGCCCTCTTTATCGCGGATATCTTTACAAACCCCTGCAGGAAATGAGAAGGATAACACGATCATCGTTACTGGTCGCCGGTGGGGGCAGGCTGATATCGCGTCTGAACGAGATCTGGATGAAGACCGGATCGCGGCCTATGGAGCCAACACTATCGGTGATCTGTTAGAGGACATCGCTCCGTTAATTGGAGGAACGCGCGATACCCCGGTTGTCTTAGTCAATGGCAGGCGCATCAATAGCGCAACGGAGGTCACCGGCTATCCGCCCGAGGCGCTTAAGCATGTGGCAATTCTGCCCCCCGAAGCGGCAGCGCGCTATGGCTATGCCGCAGGGAAGCGGGTTGTAAATCTAGAGCTCAAGAAAAATTTTGCGAGCACGGATGTAGATGCTGGTTTCTCAATGCCGTTCACAGGCGGCAGTTCCAATTCCCAGCTGTCCGTAGGGCGATCGGTCATTGATGGCAACACGCGTTGGAATGTCCAGTTGAGGGGTAGCTACGACACGCCGCTGCTAAAAAGCGAACGCGATATTCCGGTGCGCTCCGATGTCGAGGCGATCCTCCCATCTCTTGAAGCGGCAGAAGGACGTTCGATTGATCCGAACCGGTACGAATCGCTGACTGCAAAAGCGCGTTCGGTAAATATGAACATCGGCGTCACGCGGCCGGTTGACGATTTTTTCCTGTCGCTGAGCGCTAATGCGGGCTTTGACCGAAGTACGCAACTAATCGGAATGCCGCTATCTTCGCTTATTTTACCTTCCGCCGGGGCAGGCGAAACATTTTATCGGCTAGTTGGGGGGCGCGCATTGGAAAGCCAGCAACGATCGACCAATATGGGTGCTTCGGCCTCACTTTCCGGGCTGATAGCAGGATGGCAGGCAAGTATTTCAGCTTCTTATTCTAACAACCGCAATAATAGTTCCAACGATACGGGCTATGATAGTAGCGCTTTGCAACAAAGGGTGGATGCGGGTGATTCTTCTTTTGATCCATCCGGTCCTTGGCCATACATACCATTGCGTACCGCGAACAGCCGATCGAATTCCAAGAATTTTAGCGCTACGTTCAACGCGTCCAAATCTATCCTTAAACTACCAGCAGGCGAGGCGAGTACGAGTGTCACTGTGAATGCAAGCCATAGCCGATCGCGGTTTAGCACTTTAGTAGCTTCAAATGGTAATATGTCACAAGACAGATTTTCGAGTAATCAACTTGATGGTCGATGGTCATTGACTCTGCCGGTTGCTAATCGCTCGCTCGATGTCCTCGCGCCGCTCGGTGATCTGGGCTTGGACTTGTCGATGGAATTCGGCAAGGCGAGTCGATCCAGAACACGCTATAAATGGGATGCCGGAGTGCGATGGGCTCCGTTCTCCATTGTTGATTTTCGGGCGTCGTTCGGGCGCGAAAATGTTGAACCACTGTTCGAACAATTACACGGTCCACGGATTGAGGTAGTCACCCGTTTGTTTGACTTCGCGCAGCAGGAATATGTCCAGCCTATCAGAGTTTTCGGAGGCAATCCTGGGCTTGAGGGCGGCAGCGTAAATAATCTTTCGATGAACGTGGTGATAAGGCCAATTAAAGGCGATTTCGCGACCTTCAATATCAATTATCGCAGACGTATCGCCAAGGGCGGCATTATATCGTTTCCAACGCTTACGCCTGATGTTGAAGCGATCTTTCCGGAACGGGTCATGCGTGATACGAGCGGGCGGCTCATTTCGATCAATGCGCGGCCGATCAACATATCGCACGATCGGACTGAATCGATCACATCTGGCGTTAACTTGCTATACACCGCAAAGGGGAAGGCACATATGGACGTGCCGATTATACCAGATAATCAGCGTCCATGGACATTCAGTCTGTCGATCATCCATAGCTGGCAGCTCGCAAGTGAGATGGTCATACGCCGGGGACTTCCGGTGCTGGACAGATTGCGAGACAGCGGCCTACCTCGGCATAACGTCATATTTAATCTTGTCGCTGGCCGACGCGGGATGGGGGTGTCACTGAACGGAAACTGGAATGGAGCCGCACGCGTCCGATCGAATGACGAGATGGGTAGCGCGACAGAGTTTCTCTATCCGTCTTTCATGAAGTTCAATTTAGGTTTGTTCGCAGAACCCGAGCATTGGGGGGGACTATCGGTGAAACGCGATTGGGCATCAAATCTCAGAATATCTCTCGATATCCAAAATATTTTAGGCGGGTTCCGAAAGGTGTCGGTAAAGGGCGACATCACGCGCCGGGAATTGACACACGACGAGATCGATCCGTTAGGGCGAACAATCCGTCTGAGCATCCGGAAGCAATTCTAGCGGTACCGGTCACCCGTTCAGGAAGTCGTCGGTGGAATGCCTGAAGGGACCATAAAGAGCGGAAGGATCCGCGCGATCAAATCGCGCATCGCGTCGTCTTCCTGGTCGAGCATATCGCGGATATAAGGACCGATCACGGCGTCACCAAATGCGCTGACCGCTATCATCAGCACAGCAGTGCGCACCCGTCCAGGTGCAACTTCGTCCTCTGGCTGGCTGACGATTGCTTCGACGAGTGATCGCACTGCTTCGCGCACCGGTTCCAGATGCGCGACGTCGCCTGACAGGACGATCCACGCTGCGAGTGGCCCGGCACCGCCTTTGTCGAACGCATCGAAGACATGATCGACGATGGTGCGTGGCGCAGCGACATCGGTTTTGAGGAGCTCTACGACATTGTCGAGCGCCTTCGTTAGATCCTCAATCATGGACCCCATCAGCGCCGATTGTAACCAGGCGGCTGATCCGAAATGATGTAGAACATTAGCGTGTGACATGCCGATCTCGTCTCCTATATTGGCGAGTGTCACTGCGCCGGGGCCACCCTTGAGCAGCAATAGCCGCGCGGCTGCGAGACCTTCTGCGCGAACTTCGGGACCCATCCGCTTACGCCGCTTTTGACGCGGTGGTGGTTCATTGTGCATTGTCGTTGTTCCTTGCGGTCATCCCGGCCTTGATCGGCCTTAATCTTAATCGTCCATAGCCCAGAGCGTGCGCTCGTAACAATGCATTTTTATACGCTTTATAACGTTGCTCAGCTTTAGAGCGGCAGAAAAACGCTTGCACGATCAACTGCCTCATTATACATTGATGTCAATGACATTAGTGATGAGAGGCACTCGATGTCAACGGATTACGCACCCGCGATCTTCAGAGCGAGATGAAGACGCTACGTCGTTAGCAGAAGCGCAGCCTTGTCATGTGCTGGATGTGGATACCTGGTATATGCGCTTCGATTGTTATTCGTGGAAGTTCCACAACCGAGCGCTACTGACGAAAGCGCTCGAAGTAGTTGAAACAAAGAGGAATATGGTATGAATAAACTAGCTCTCACATTCGCCGCGCTCGGACTGTACGCGGTACCGGCGTCCGCATCGACTGCTGATATCACTGGCGTTTGGGCAACCGGTAGCGAAGGCGGCCGCGTGGAGATCTATCGCTGCGGCGCGGCGCTTTGCGGTAAGGTAATTGGCGCGGCAAGGTTGAGTACCAATCCTGATTTGCGCGACGTGCGTAATTCGGACGTTACGAAACGCGGGCGGCGGATCAAGGGGCTTGTGGTTTTGAAGAGTTTCACGGGCGGTCCCGTCGAATGGAAAGGGAAGTCTGTCTATGATCCCGAAACTGGCGATGGTGCATCGCGCGGATATCTGAAGTTGCTCGCGAACGGCAAACTCGAAGTCAAGGGATGTGTTGCCTTCATCTGCCGCACGAAAATATGGACTAAGGCTAAATAGGTAGGTTCCAATTAAGGAAAGTTTACGTGAGCGAACCTGACATATGGATGTAACCGGCACAAACGCTAGACCTATTCTTACGAATGTCAAATACCATACTGGCTGCATGAGGCTAGGTAGTGAGCTAGAAGGACTAAGATGGCCTAGAGAAATGCGAGCTAGTATAATGATGATGCGATATGAGCCATGGATGGGAGGCTATCGACGAAATCGTCGTGCCGGGTTGCGATTGATCCATGGAATCGGGGCAAACCGCTTGGATAATGTCAGGCGCGTCAATGTTACCGGTATCAATCTGGGCTGGTTGAAACCATACGAAGATCGCTGGTTTGCCTACTCGCGGTATATCATGATATATTATGAACCCGACCTTGCTGAACGTGCATATTATACGCAGCACCGACCAAATACCGCCCATCGCGATGGGCAGCGTCTATCGACATTTTTGCATGAGATTGTGCAGGTTTTCCACCGTGCTATAGATGCTCTAAGGTCAAGTCAGCAAGATGCGGTCCTCAAATTTGTTACCGGTAAACATTTTACGCCATGAGCCCCGCGCACGTAATTGAACCTACGTGTAAAAAGCTGAAGTATATGCTGATGGAAGGGGTTTGGCCACCGGGCGAAAAGCTCGAAGCTTTGCGTTTGGCGGATGAGCTTGGGGTCAGTATGACACCAGTCCGGGACTGTCTGAACCGGCTAGTCGGTGAGGGATTGGTCGAGATGAAACCTGGAGAAGGGTACCGAGTTCCGCGCATTAGCGA
Organism: Parasphingorhabdus sp. JC815; assembly: GCF_040717415.1. NCBI lineage: Bacteria > Pseudomonadati > Pseudomonadota > Alphaproteobacteria > Sphingomonadales > Sphingorhabdaceae > Parasphingorhabdus > Parasphingorhabdus sp. JC815. Next base: position 88,626 of record NZ_JBFEFM010000007.1, on the reverse strand, counting down.
AAAGGCCCTTCGCGATATGCTCGTAGTCAATGTCGCGCTGCTTGAATTAACACTTATTACTCGGCCGGAAGAATTGAGCCATGTGGAATTTAAGTTTAAAAATTGCACCTATGCTGACCGGGTAAGCACGTTCTTTGACCTCATCGCCTCTCTTTCCGGAAATATCATCATCATTGAAACCGTACGCTCGCTCAATGAGCGTATGCATATCGTACGAATGAAAGATCTGTTGGTATTTCCCGATGCTCTGCAGGAGATTGAGGAGTTAGAGCAGCTTTCGGCAAATCAAGACGCGGGATTACGCAGCAGTTTATACAAATATCATCAGCGACGACACGAGAAAGTGTCGACGCTCATCGACCTAATACAATGATGGTGCCAATCCTCTTGTTTATTTGATAACCGAGCATATATGTTCATAGCAGAAAATGATATTTGCTAATATCTCAAGCATTGTTTGAATAGTGAAAGCAATACTTGCGCAGCATCTGCTGTTTTGTTAGAAAAATTTCACGCAGTCCGAAATTTGGCGTAGGCTGCGCGGAAATATTCCGCCATCCATCATTTACCCTGGTCCGATAGTGGACCGGGGGCCGGACCGAATAAGGGCTTCGCTAGAAGCTTGAACGGCGGCAGAGCGCTGGCAAATCATCACTCCCTTCAGCTGTTGAGGGGACGATAGATATCGCCAGTGCGATACTTCCATGCTAAAGACAAATGTCCGAGAAAGTCGGACGGGCGAGGCTCTGCCTCAGCCGAGTAAATACTACCGGTCAGATCGGCCAGATTATACCGCGCGACAGACGCTCGAGACGATTTTCCGCCATGAGCGCGAGGGGTTGATCCGTTTTCTCAGAAGCCGTGTCGGATCGGAGCTGGCAAGTGATATTGCGCAGGAGGTGTTCTTGCGCGCTGCCACCAGTCCACAGCTGTCCAGTCTCGTCAATCCCCGTGGTTTCCTGCTATGCATCGCCCGGAATTTGTTGATTGATACTGCGCGGCGGAAGCAATGCAGAGTGGTAACTTTGCCAATGGACGAGGCACGTGACACGCACTGCGATGCACAGCAGGAACATGAGCTAGAGGCAGGCGACCTGATACTATGCCTTGAACGCGCGTTGACCCAGTTACCTGAAAGGACGCGAACCATATTCATCATGAACCGGTTCGACGATATGGCGTATCGCGACATTCGCAACGCCCTCGATATCTCGATGGGTGCCGTCGAATACCATATGATGAAAGCGTTGTCGCATTTGCGCAGTAGTCTATGCGAAACGGTTTAGCATATAAAGATAGTCGCTAGGGATTAGTGGTTCTGGAGTGACGGAATTATCCGCTATTGTTCTGGATTAGGTAGGACTGGTGGCTGTTTTTCAGGTCGTAGAGCTACTAGCCTGGAAATTTTGGCGACCATGTTGTTTTCTCAATGGACCGATGAAAAGCCTCTTAGTGACTGCAAAAACGTTCTTCATTATAGTCACAGAAATCAATCATTGGCATAAAAGCGACATCGGGGCGTCGTTGAGCTAAATTATCAATACCTTGAACTGGGACCATTTCTCAGGTTCAGGCGAACAGCATGCGAACATCCTTGCGGCTCGTGAACGCTTCGCGGAATTGATGGACAGGCCACTGAAGTCCAGCGAGATCGAGCAGCCACTAGCAACCGTAAACTTGCCGCCAGTGGTTATTACCCAAGTGCTCTTACACTTATCACTGTGATGTTGGGAGCCGGGGAAACTATGAACTAACTCATAGCATCGGTAAGCAGAAGACGGCTTAATTCCCGTTGGGCCGTCAACCACACGTGTCTATGGCAAATCCCGGCATTCATCACAGATCCCTGAAATAACAAATGTAACGTAATGTAAAAGACCTTAATGCCTTCTAATTATAGACAAAAACGGACAGCAAGATAGATATCTGACCATCCAATCAGTCCGTGGTAGCGCGCACTGATGAAGAGCAGATGGTTTCTGAGGGTATGAGACCGGCTATTCCATTGAACATGCGAAATCGGAAAACTGGCGATCTTAATTAAATTCGTCCAGATAACGCTCGTCATATAGATAGACCGACGTAGAGCGGCCATGCCAACAAGGCCGAGAATCTCTGTTGTGCTGTTCGACGTATCTGAAAGACGAAAAGGCCCTTAGGGATATTGGTTCTACGTAAAGGACTAGTCCTTATCGGTATCTACCGGGATGGTTGTACGTTCACGGAGACGAACACATATAATACAATGGTCTCGCATTTCTAACCTGCGAGCCCAGGCCATGGTTCGGTAAGTATCATCACGATATGCTGAAGATTCTTTTGCCTAGCCAATATGATGGCTGTCCCAGCGGATCGTATGAGACCAGTTTTCAGGAATCGTACCCTTCGCAACTGACTATGAAAATCCAGGTCTTTGGATTTTTAGAAAGCCTTGTCCATGACTCCAGAAGCTTTTGCCACTCTATAATAGTTACGCTGGCAACTAAGGTCATCCTCAATCTCTGCGTCTATCCCTGCATGGCCAAAAATTAAACTGGGCCGGAAACGATTAGGGAGATATCGATGCAACACAGACATATAATTACGGGCTTGTTGGCGGGAACAGCACTTACCCTCATACCGCAAGCGGTTGCTGCCCAGGATGCAGAAACTGACAAAACCCATGCACAGGAGAGGACGACCGATACAAAAGGCACTAAGAGCAATGTGAGTCTGGATCAACATGGAAGCATTGTCGTAACGGGCTCACGGATCCGAGGCGCGGCAGTGGCCGGAAATGTCATTACACTCGGCAAGGAAACCATAATCGCGGCCGGGCAGGTCGATCTAGGCGAGGCTATCCGTTCTTTACCGCAAAATTTTAGCGGCGGTCAAAATCCTGGGATCGGCACCGGGGCAGGCCTGATCAATAGCAATGTAAATTCGGCATCGAACGCAAATCTGCGTGGTCTTGGGCCTGATGCAACATTGACGCTCCTGAACGGCCATAGGCTACCTTATGATTCCGCATTTGGCGGCGTCGATATTTCGGCGATCCCACTGGCGGCACTTGATCGCATAGAGGTCTTATCCGATGGTGCTTCCGCGATTTATGGATCCGACGCGGTTGCAGGTGTAGTTAACGTCATCCTGCGACGCAACTTCGAAGGTGTAGCAACCTCGGCGCAGATCGGGGCGAGTAACGATGGAGGCTATTTCCGTCAGCAGGCCGACATTGTAGGCGGTACGACCTGGAACGGTGGAGGCATTCTTGTTGCTTATGATTTTTCGCGCAATTCGGAGATTGAATCGCGCCAGCGCTCGTATGCGGGATCGCTCGATCCTGACAGCTTTCTTTATCCCTCGCAGCATCGTCATGTGGCAACTATTTCTGCGTATCAGAGTTTAGGCGATCGCATAGTAGCGAAGGTAGATGTCCTTTACTCGCGGCGCGAATCAGAAACCGTTGGCGGAACACCAGCATCACGTTTCTTATTTAACCCGAGGGTCGAAAGCCTGACTGTAGCACCGTCGCTGGAACTGCAACTGGGTTCGAACTGGGAAGCCAAAATCGTTGGCTTGCTCGGACGAGATCACACAAACTATCAAACCAGCTTTACACCTCTTGGCGGTAGCACCAGGATTACGAGTGGGTGCTATTGCAATAGTGTCACATCGCTCGACATAAGCGCGGATGGCCCGCTGTTCGAACTGGCAGGGGGTAACGCCAGGATGGCGATCGGTGGAGGTATTCGGGATAATGGGATGGATTTTACGCGGCTGATTAACGGTGCGCCGTCAGCAGCCTTCAACGTTTCGCGCCGCAGTCGCTACCTCTACGGCGAAATCTATTTGCCGTTGGTATCGACAGAGCTCGAAATTCGCGGGATTAACAGACTCGAACTATCGGGCGCGCTGCGCTACGAGGATTATAAAGGGCTGGACCGGCTCGTGACTCCGAGGATCGGGCTCATCTATGCGCCAGTGCCTACCCTGACCCTGCGTGGGAGCTTTGCACGATCGTTCAAAGCGCCTTCGCTTTACCAGCAATATGTCCCCTTTCAGGCATTTTTGCTTCCTGGCGGCGCCTTCGGAGCAGGCGTGGGCACTGTTTTCTACACAAGCGGCGGCAATCCAGACCTTGAATCTGAACGTGCTTCCAGCTGGACTGTAGGGTTCGAGTTCAAACCGAAAATGCTAGCCGGTTTCACAGCCGGTGCGACCTATTTTGACATAAGCTACCGCGACCGCGTTGTACAACCTATCGCGGGGTCGATTGCCGCTGCTTTCAACGATCCTGGCTATACAACGCTGATTAATAGATCGCCTGGCGAGGCACTGCTGGCAGACTTGGTGGCGGGTGCACAGCTAGGGCTACAGAACTTCTCTGGCGTGCCTTATAATCCTGCCAATGTCATTGCACTTGTCGACAACCGGAATATCAATGTTGCCGTCCAGAAAATTCGCGGTGTCGATGCACATCTCGCCTGGAACGGAACTGTTGGTGCGGGAAGGCTCGGAGTCGATCTGGCAGCTACATGGCTTGATAGCAGCCAGCAACTGACACCCGACCTACCGCAAGTCGATCTGGCAGGTACGATATTCAATCCACCCAGAGTTCGTGCGCGCGCAGCTGTCAGCTACCGGGTCAACGGGTTCAGTCTGTCGTCATCACTAAATTATACAGGTGCGCTGCAGGACCAGCGGTTTGCGACAAAAGCACGGATATCACCGGCCGCGACGCTTGACATGGGGGCGAGCTATGATGTGATTGCTGGAAAGGGAGCCGAACCGGGGCTGTCGCTTTCGATCACGATCAATAATGTCTTTAACGACAAACCGGATGTCATCCGCACAACCGGGCCAACCGACACACCCTATGATTCCACAAATTTCTCGCCGATCGGACGTTTCATTGCCGTCGGCATCCGGAGTAATTGGTAATGAGCCTCCTATTAGCTTCATTGCTGGCGACGACCATTGTTCCGACTGCTGTGGTCCCGCCATCGTCCATTGATCCGTGCGCCAAATTTGACCACTTTACGGACCGTAATCTATCGTACCGACGGATTAACGCTACGGATCTGGTCGAGCTCTCGGATATCGGCAGATCCGATTCCAATGAATCAGCCAGCCCGTTCAGTATTTCGCCCAATGGTAAAAGCATCGCATTTCTTTTGCGAAGGGCCAATGCGCAGGAAAATCAATATTGTCAGCGACTGATGGTGGCGCAGATGGATGGTAAAGGCGAGCCTAGAGAGATTGATCGCGGCGGCAAGTTTATCAGGGCTGATTTCCCGCTGCATAATTTTACATCACTTATGAGCGGGTACGCCAAGGTGATTACGCCGCGGTGGTCACCCGACGGCAAATATATCGCTTTTCTGAAACGCAGCAATGGAATTGATCAGGTCTGGGTGGTCGCAGAAGATGGTGAAACGCCTGCGCAAAACGCCACCGCAATGCCCGATAACATTGACAATTTCGCGTGGACGGCAGGCGGGCAGTCACTGGTCTTAGCGACGCGTCCCGGTATCCGCTTACAGGCGGAGGCGATTGCGCGGGAGGCACGAACCGGCTTTCTCTTTGGAGACCGTTTTGCTCCCGATAAAGCCGGTCGTCCGATTCCTACCGGACCGGCCGAACCTGTATATCACACTGCTACACTTGCAACAGGAGATATCCGGCCATCAACTCCCGCTGAAATCGAGCTTCTCGTTGAAGACCGACCAGAATCTGTTGCACCTGCGGCGAGAAGCTATGTCAAGGCCAATAGCGGCGCAGCCGCCTGGCTCGAGCCGCTCCATCCGCGGCGGCTACTGAGCCAATCTCGGCTCGTCATGGCTTTGCTCGATGGACAGAAACTGCACTGTGAGGAACCATTATGCTTCGGCGTCAGACAAATATGGTGGTCAGTGGACGGCTTCACGCTTTATGCGCGCCAGAAGACCGGATGGGCCGGCAGTCAGACTGCGCTGTTGCGCTGGCGGGTCGGAGAACCGAAACCCAAGCGCATCATGGTGACCGATGATGCGCTTGTCGGTTGTGATCTTACTCACGAAGAACTGGTTTGTGCGCGTGAAGGTTCGGTCCGTCCAAGAAAGCTGGTAGCAATTGATCCCGATACCGGCCGCGAACGGACCATTGCCGATCCCAACCCGGATTTTCAGTTGATCAAATTGGGCAGGGCCCAGCGGTTTCATTTTACCAATGCCTATGGTGTTGAAAGCTTTGCCGACCTGGTCTTGCCGCCGGATCATAAACCGGGCTCGAAATATCCTCTCATCGTGGTGCAGTATTTCAGCCACGGATTTCTCCGGGGCGGTACCGGGGACGAGTTTCCGATCCAGCTGTTCGCGGCCAAAGGCTTCGCCGTCCTGAGTTTTGCACGTCCCGATTTTGCGGTGGAACAGATAACGGCTGAGACCTCCACCGAATTTAGCCGTTGGCTACGTAAAGATTGGCGCGATCGGCGAAGCGTTCAGTCTTCACTCGAAATGGCAGTTGAGAAGGCTGTGTCGACCGGCGCAGTAGATCCAAACCGCATGGGTATCAGCGGATTTAGCGACGGAACTTCCACGACGCAGTGGGCGCTGATAAATTCACGCCTCTTCAAGGTGGCTGCGCTCGGCGCGTGCTGCGAAGATATGTACGCATACCCGCTCAATGCCGGACCCTATTTCAGGAACTGGACCCGCGAACTTGGTTATCGTTTCCTTGAACCGGGCGCCGACGATTACTGGAAGCCCATGTCGCTTGCGCTCAATGCTGATCGAATAGACACGCCAATTTTGATCCAGACCGGAGACAGCGAATATGAAATTGGCCTCGACGTAGTGGACGCTTTCAAACGTCGCGGAAAAGCAATTGAGCTCTTTGTTCTGGAAAACGAGCCGCATTTTAAATATCAACCTGCACACCGTCTGGCGATTTATGAACGGTCTACCGAATGGTTCCAATTCTGGCTTATGAACCAGATGAATTGTGATCCTGCAAAATCATGCCAATATGGCAGATGGAAAGTGATGAGAGGCGCTCCTAAAGCCGAGGAACTGCGCTGCGATACCAATCACGATGACCATGAACGCGCCCAGTTCTCTGTCTCGACGAGATCGAGCAGCCGGTAGATTATGGAGCCCTCGGACCGGAAATCTACATTGAACGCTGCCTCGACAGCTTTGCGATCGAGCAGGCCATGCCGTGCGAGTAGGCCTTCCAACAGCAGCTCGCGATAAGTCTGCCGGTATTTGTCGAAAAACAACCGAACAAAGCTGTCAGGCCCGGCCTTCGAGACGCGTTCCAAAATCTCGCGCGGCAACTCGGCTGCAAACGCAGCGCGGGCCGGAGCACGGTTGATTCCGCCGGCGCACCAGACCCAGGTCGGAACGCCGAGGCAATATTCGACGAGCGGTTGGCTGAGCAGCGGCGAAAATCGTGGCACCCCTCCTGCGGCCAGACCGTTCACATAGTTCTGGTTGCGCATCAAGAGGACAAGATGATCGTACTTGCCGCGATGCCGTCCTACCATAGTATTGAGCCAGGAAGTTAAAGGCTGAGCGCATTCATGCTGCTCGGAAGCGCTAGATAGCAGGCGTAAATCGGCAGGCCAAAGACCAGATGGCCGCTTGCGAAATAGTCTCACTACTGCTGCGCGCAACATTGTTGGCATCGAGCATCCGGTAAGATGACATAGATCGACCAAGGTTGCGGCCGACCCTCGTCCCGGTCCTTCGCAAAGCAGTCGGTCGATCAGGGGGGCTGCTGAATGGAGGAAGCAGAAAAGATTATCGCCGCCATTTCCGTCGAAAACGACCTCCGCCCCCAAGTTTTGACCGGCATCACAAAGTGCAGCATCAAGTGCTGCCATGAAAGGTTTGCGAGAAGGCCGCGCAAGGCCCGTGGATACGCAAGCCAGCGGATTAATTTCCCGTATATCATATGTCTTGTTCCGTACATTGATGCCAAGATGATCGCCGATCTTGCGGACATAGGACCGCTCGTCGCCGCTCGGGTCTGCGGTTGCAAGCGTAACGCAGTCAAATGGCTGGCCTGCCTTTGCAAGTGCGGCACAGATGAGCGAAGAATCGACACCGCCCGACGCGGCAACTGCAACCCGCCCCAGACGCATGGCCCATGCACCTATTACCGATGTTGCAAGTTCGCGAAGATGCAGGGCCGCCTCTTCGTACGAAGTCTGTATGGTGGACGGCATGAAGTCATCGGGCCACCAGATCTGCCTTCCAGAAACTTGCCGCTCTCCGGCGCCGATCAGTTTGCCGGGCGCCAATTCGTTCACGCCCGCAAGGCACGCTGCACGTTGACGTAAATCAGGCCTTGAAAGATGGGCATATACGGCAGGCCATGAAGGAACCAGCTGAAATCCGCTCACGCGACGCAGCAGCTCGGGATGCGAAGCAAAAATTCGGTGCGTGGCTGTCTCGGCGCAGTAAACGGGTAACAGTCCCGAAGGATCAACGAGTATATGCACCTCGCCTGTCTCGCAATTGGTATGAACCGCGACATAAGCGCCCCAACATTCCTCGATGAGCCAAGCTGCCAGCTTGTCGATATTACTGCACTCAAACGCGTTATCGGGAAGACTTTCGAGAAGCTCAAACGATGACCGCGAAAACAACGCGCCCAATATTACGCCCGCCGCACCCAGATCGACCAAGGCAGTTTTGTCGTCAGTCCAGAGACTGGGCGATTTCCTGCAAAGATCCTTTCGTTGCCTTGATCGTTTCAGTGTTGCGGGCGACCCACATTGACTAGCTAAAGGCACTGCGAGCACGAATTTGACGGCTTTCATATAATCAGGATCGGCTGGTAACGCAGCACTTCCTCGACGCTGTCATTAAGCACTTCGTTACCGGACTGTACCCAGCAATGAGCGCTGAAAGGCGCAAGCTTCACCCCGATGACGAGATTTGTCCGTTCGCCGTCTGAAGCTAAACACCATGCAAGGGCGATTGAACGCGGCAGGCATCGGTCAGCCGCTGTGCGCAGCAGCCGGGCATGTTCGAAAGCACGGATGTTTTGTGCGGCGGTGCGCCGGGATTTCAAAGCCTTGCGGTCAACTGCGTCCTTAAGGCAGCGTAAATTCGACAATGTCGCAGCAAATGATGTCGATGTTAGCCTTCTCTCGGTCCGGCGCTGTATCCAGATAGCTCTGGCTATGTCCGGCAATCGAAAAACACCATTGCTAACCGCCGCGGAGGTACGAACCGGCGCCGTCCAGTCTGCCGGCTTCGGCCAGCAGGCTGGCTGTTGAAACCGCCCTAAACCAGCTTGCTCGAGTTGGTGGAACGCTTCGCGATTGCACGCTTCGGCTAGGCAATAATAACGGTCTTTAGCGATATCGAGGAAGATGAGAGTGCCGCCCAAGTCACACCATGCGAGATCCGGGCTGTTGAAAAACGACATGGGGTTATCTGTAATCCAAAGGGTGCGCGCGATGGGCGCGCACCCTCTCGCATCAGTCGGCGGCTATGCCTGCGGCGTAAAGCCGGGGGCCACCGCTCACATCGATATCGAATATTGCCTGCCCTTTGGTTTCGACCGAAGCCTGACCAAGATCGACAACAGTTTCATCATTGATGTCAAATTCTTTCATTGCTCTTCTCCTTCGTTGCATTTGCGACTCCAGCAGCCGCGACACAGAAGATGAGCGGGTCTGTTTCGATAATCTATTTTATAATCATATTATAATCGCCCCATGATCATTTGTAGCGAGAGACCCCGGCATTGGAAGCACATGTAAGGATTTGCAACAATACCTTTTAGCTTTCGCCTGTACATACATACCGGTATCCGGTCGACGAGCAGAGAACTAAAAATATCCCTCTTTGTAATACATGTATACCGCATGGACGCACGAACGGGTCTGGGACATGAAAATCGGCCGTAGTGCCGGACAAAATCATTTCAAAACTATTATTTTGTTTTCTGCATACGAGACACCTTCACCTGCGGTGGCTAAATTTTTCTACAAAGTATAAGGCTGTGATCAAACGCTTTGTGAGTCTCCCGGCGGATCGGTTCAGAATTTAGTTATCAGACCAGGCTAGGGTGGTGATCAGTGGGCAGAACGAGCTCAATGACGTTTGTGCAAACCCGTGAGATCAGGATTCATTATCCGGCAGACCAAGCACCGACCGACTACACAACTTTAATATCAATATCGTGTGATACCCCTTGCCAATGGAGGCGTAAGACTCCACGATAAGTGTCGATATGCACACTGACCTCGATCACCTTCCGGCAGCCAAGCAACGCGAGATTGAACGCGTGAAGGCGATCATCTTCGAAGAGTTCGAAGACGCGCTAGCGCTCGCGCAGCACGAGTGGAAGAAGAAAGGGAAGATCGAGAAGATCATCCTTTATGGAAGCTACGCAAGAGGCGGCTGGGTCGATGAACCGCACACGGCCAAGGGCTATCGCTCAGACTTCGATATCCTCATCATTGTCAATGACAAGCGCCTCACCGACAAAGTGGATTACTGGCTCAAGCTCGATAACCGCCTTATCCGCGAACTTGCTATCGACAAGACACTGCGCACCCCGGTCAATTTCATCGTCCATACCCTTGGTGAAGTGAATGACGGTCTCGCGCATGGCCGCTACTTCTTCATGGACGTCGCAAAGGACGGCATCGCGCTTTATGAAGCCGATGACCGCCAACTCCACGTACCCAAGCCCAAGACGCCCGAGCAAGCGCTGGCCATGGCAAAAGAGTATTTTGAGGAATGGTTTCCAGCTGCGATGCGCTGCTTTGATGTGGCCAAGTATGCGTTGGACAAGGGCTACAGCAAGAAGGCGGCGTTTGATTTGCACCAAACGACCGAGAGCCTTTACCACACCGTTCTGCTCGTCTGCACTTTCTACACGCCACATGTGCACAATCTAGGCTTTTTAAGAACGCAGGCCGAGCGGCTGGATATGCGCTTGGTGGATGCTTGGCCGCGCGACAGCCGCCGTGATCGCGCGATGTTCGAGAAGCTGAAGGAAGCCTATGTAAAGGCGCGCTACTCGAAGCATTACCGTATCAGCGAGGAAGAACTTACGTGGCTGGGTGAGCAGATTGAGGAACTTGGCCGCGTGGTTCACACAATCTGCTTGGAACGGATCACCGCACTAGAAAATAAAGTGCAGGCAACCGAATGATACGGACTCCGTGCGGCAGGGGCGATTTCGCGTTGCGTCGAAAATGGCATTGATGAGATAGTTAAGAATGCTGAGCTGGCGCTCTGATTTCTGGCTGGATGTTCAAATTGTCGGCCATCCTGACCGCCCGATATTAACTCGGCGATCGCTAGGCAGTCATTCATTCTTCCACCGCCGCGACGGCAGCTTAGCGCCCCAATCTCGGAGGAAGAGGCATTCATGCAACAAACCTAAATGCGGACTACCCGCTATTAGAGCATGAGAGTTGATGCCTTGCTGAATTCGATAATTTCGACCATTCCTTCGTGAATGAGCAAATCTAAATCGACGCGCGAGGAAAAAGAGCACCAGCAACTTATGCGACTGGCAATGTCGGCGAGGGATTTTCGCCATGCCTTGAGTGCTGCAACCTTTTTGACCGAAGAGTGCGATTGGAGTAAGCGTTATAGCAATGCGGAGAGACGTAAGTTCCATTGCTACGAAACAACAATGGTAGTCGCATACGGTCGCCCTTTCGCCCAGTCGCGCGGTCAGGTCGCACCACCCTTTAACTGGAATATGGTACCCGAGCTTGAACTTGAACCTGAGGAAATGCGGCTTCACGAACGGCTGCTCACATACCGAAACAAGTTGCACGCGCACTCAGACAGCGACTTCACCAGTATGGGTTTGGAAATCTGGCGAACGCCTCTACCGGATGGTGAGTTCCATGACTTCTTGGCAGTGCGCGGCGGTGAATCGTTAAACTTCGAGGAGAATGAAGTCGATCAAATACATCGGATGTTGTGGAAAATCCGGCACCACGTTGACACTGCCTTGCAGACTCACCCTGCATCGCGCGACGGCCTTCCGGTCATCGCAATTGGGTGAGCGACTGAGCACCGAAATCAGTACTTAAGATATTTAAAATTGCGGATCACGTATTTATGCCTCGACCCCAATATCTCCGTAATGCGTTGTAGTAGAATGGTAGCCATGCATGCTAGGATCGCCAAAAGAAGACTCTCCGCAATCGGCCCAATTGCAGTCGGTCCGATACGCGCCCAAAATCCGGCACCCAAGAGCTGAAGCGCACGGCCCGAATGTAGAAGTTCGATGATGAATTTTAGCAAGCCATTTTATGGTATTTACAGCAGCACAGAACGTCGCGTTAAATGTAAAAGAATCTCCATACTTGTACACTTCTGACCGAGCGATTTTTCAAATGATATAGCTAGTTATGTGGGCTTGAAGCTCGGTGACAGTGGCTCTACTGAAGTCCGGTTACTCAGTTACAACAGAGAATGCTAATGTTCCACTTACAGCCCGTTTTCGAGTGCTATCTCGGACCCAAAGGCCGGTTTCGGAACCACTCATTTAGCCGCGGCCCTTATAATGAGAAGCTGTTCGCTCCTTGGAAGCCTTCTGGGATGAACCGCGGCAGAGTCGGCTTGTCTAATCCCATTGCCGTAAAGACGTATGCGTCGATCCAGTCCAAGGCCTCCGCGACGACGACACCGCAGGCGGACGCATCTTTGTTTGGGAACCTCTGCCCCGAGAGCGTTCCCTCATGGACCAAATCATTCCGCATTTTGCGAAAATCTGGCGGCAGATTTGGAAGATTAAATCGACTAGCCGCGAAAGCCAGTCTGGGCGTGAAATCATTTATCGTCCGTCCTTGAGCGTCAGCCACGCGCTTGGCAGTGATGGCGATGATTTCCAAAATAGTCGTTGTGCTGAGCACGAGATCCTCAAGTGACCAAAATGCCAGCGCGTCGAGAAAATGATGTGCGACGAGACGAATATTCTCATCCATCCCCTTAGTCGGATATGCCGCTACGAAGCCGCCAACCGCTTGAGAAAACGATGTGTCGTCCCGTCACGCGGGAAAGCCAATGCCCATGGCCCGCGGCTGAGGAAAGTGCGGGCCGACCTGCATGAAGGTCACCTGTGACGCTGGCAGACTTCGGCTCGGTGCGACGCTAAGGCCAGTAAGATAACTGGCGGCAAGTCAGAGGGGGATGAGCTCGTAATCGCATGCGTCCATCGCGGCAGCGCGGCTACCAGTGTAAGAGCAGCTAATCTCGAGCTTGTAGGTCTCGGCTATCTTTCCCTCGACAATAGCTCGCTTGTATTCTTCGTATCGAGCATCCTTTCGCAATTCCCAAGATCCTGCCGGAGTTGTAATGGTGAGCGCGTCTGGCTCGCCCGGGATGATTAGGTTCGTCAGCCGGTGGCCAATGTAGAAGTTATCCATTTGCCCACTATGACTGTGTAAAAGCAATAGGCAATATCGACCGTTCAGAGAGAGTAAAACCGCTAATGGAAAACACAGGAGCACTTTTAGGGCCTATTGGGTCTTTCGCTGGTCCTTCCCAGGCGTCGTTTGTCGCCCTGCGATGAATGCGCCCACTTTCAGCGACTTTCGAATTTTGGGGTGCCACAAGCTTTATGAACGGGCTTCTTTTTCGGTCGGCAGGCGTGGGTTTAGATCAAGGCCGAAGATAAACAGACTCAGCTGATGGCCCATCTCTTGTTCAATCTTCTGCGCTTCGTTTTTAAGGAACTCCTTTAGCTCGTCAAGTTCCATCTTTTGGCCCGTCTCAGGGTGCTTCCAGGTTCGTTTTCCGCGGACAGTGATCATAAGGCACCCAGCTCGGCAGTTCCCCTTTGCCATGTATTTCTCGACGAGTTGCGTGCGTAATGCCTTGGCAAGCGCTTTTGCAGTTCGGTTCTTCTCTCCTATCTTCAGTTCGATCACAGCCTCCTGATCGGAGGCTGTGGATCGAAGCCGAATATCAGTCTCCTTTTCTTCTGCTGTCACCCCTTCCTGATCGACTGTGTAGGCTTTCCTCGAGTCCTGCTTTAGGACCCGGGCGATCTCTCTTCGCATGAGCATTTCATCTCCGATGAGCGCCCATGTTCCTCTAGGTGAGTCATCCTGAAGTAAGAGTTCAGCTATGTCCTCTAGTCGGTCGACCATCAGTGCATAGAATTCCTGCCAGGTCTTGGGTGCCAGATCCGCAAACGAATTAAGTGCAGCAACTTGTTCTTCCGATGCAACCGAGCTATCCGCTTGTTCTGCTGCTCTCTCGAGAGCGAGCGCAAAGAACCTATCCTTGAGATCAGCTAGTTCCGGATCTCTAGTCAATGCGAGCTTGGCGGGCCATGCTTCTGTATCTGTAGAGGATAGCAATGCATCTACGATGGCATACCTGCCTCTTTCAGCGTGATCGCGAGCATGGGGGGTGTAGGTTCCAGGACCTCTCTTCACGTCATCCGCTCTCCGGACGTATTCATGAGCGATTTTTGAAAGTTTCAGCAGCAGATTGGGCGCGTAGTCACCGCTTGACAGCCCAACCGGAATGGCGCTGTCGCGATCTCCGAAGAGACCTCCAAACAAAGGAACTGCGTCTTCAGGGCTAGTTTTCAAACGTTGCTCTAGTGCTTCGACAGCCGCCTCAGGGTCGGTCCGAAACATCACCGATAACAAAATAGAAGCGAGAGGCATTGAGACTGGGGAAGCCAACGCCTCTGCTGCCCAATCTTTCAATTTACGAATCTCTGTATCAGTGCCGTGCTTAGGGACAATTCTCACAAGCATAGTCAGACGATTGCAGAGATGATCAAGGCCATCCGCTTCTGGGCTTGCTTTCACCGCTTCCTCGAGCAGATCCATCAACCTAGGGAAAAATACCCTTGCGAGAGAGGTGGGGGCGGACTCAATGTTTTGCAGTGAGATAGATCCCGCGTCGCTACGCTCCTTCAGTTCGTCGAGTAGCTCAACTCCTAGGACTCGCTCAATGATCTCAGAATGGGCTGACACTAGGTCAGGCAGCCAGCTTGGAAATCCATTAAATTCAATGGAGACATACCGTAGGGCAAGCTCGACTTCTTTCTCCGAAAGGCGATCCGACCAAAAAGGATCTTCTGCCTCGGCGTATATGCCGGCTAAGCCCACCTGCCACTTAACTAAGTAAGTCCCCTTCTCGCCATCTTCACGTTCGCTACGAAGGCTAGGTGTCAACGATCTCCAATACTGCATGATCGCTGAGCGAGCGCGATCAGCTGTGTCTTTGTCGAAAGCCTCTTCCAAGAGCCTTCTATTCCAGCCTGAGAAGGGTCTGCCACGCTTCTCGTTTTTCATCGCTCTCCAGAGGTTCCAAACCGTGTTCTCTGTTTTGTTCTTGTCAAACACCGCGTCTGTATTTATCGAAACTTCTCGCCAGAATGTCACCCAACTAGCTCGCGCAATCTTCTTCTTTCGCTCCGCCTTCTCCTTGTGCTTTTGATGCCTCTTTTCCATTCGCTCCAATTCGCGATCACGCTTCTTAGCTCTATCTTCCAGATTTCGAGTGAGAGCAACTTCATCGGCGACATGCCTCTTCAGGCCTTCCAGCCATTCGACCCACTCGACATCCCCTCTGGGGAGGCGAATGGCGGCCTCCAAGGCGACCGCTCGTTTGTCGGTCGGTGCGCCAGAGTCTCCAAGAAAGCCGATCACCCAATCATGATCTTCAGCATCCAGGAAAAGGTGCTCGCGCAGCGTCGCATTGGCGAACCGAGTGTATGGGTCTGATTCCGGTTTGAATTCTTGCAGCAGATTGTCAGCTTCCCAAAAGAGACGCATTCTGACGTCAGGCCCAGCCGACAGGACTCTTTCGGAGAGTGCCTCCAATGCTTCCCGCTGTTGATAGTCTTTGTCTCCTATTTTGAGCGCAATTACTGCGGCCCTCAGCCAGCCTTGAGACAAGAACTTCTTTGGGCCCTCCTTTAGGCAAGTTGCAACCAATGCTGGGATAAGGTGTTCCCTGTCCGACTGCAGATGCGGCCACCTGTCCTTTTGCCAACTGGCAGTGGATTGAATCAAATGTGCAAGTCCATCTCGGAGGCCCTCGAGCGTTTCCGACGAGAGATCCTCGTGGTCAATCAACTTTGGTAGCGACCACGACAGATCGCCGATCGTGTCTTTCTCCTCGCTGTATATTGCAAGTGCGGCGCACAATTGATCGACCGACATATGGTTGGGGAACAGGCGAACAAGAGCGCTTTTGGCCAGTCGCATTGGCCATCCTTTGTCTTCCGCCGCTATTGCCGCCGCCAGATCACACAATCTAGGGTCATCTACACCGATCAACGCATCAAGTGCATTTATCCGTTCTCCGTAGCCTGAGTTCCTGTTTATCACGACGTCGAATACCAGATCCGCACATCCCTTAAGCTTCCCGCCTTCAATTAGGCCCAGAAGGATCTCCCTAACCTCGTGGTTCTCGACGCCTTTGCTCCAATGCGATTGGACGTCCTTTGTAAGTTTCTTCTCTGCTAGCCGAGCCAATTGTATTTGAGGCAGCTGTATACCTCTCCAGTCGCCTTTCCCATGGCGCTTTACTAGAGATTCCATGACACGCCGTCTGTCAGCAGTCGACAGGGATCCTGGGTCACCATGAGTGACAAGAGCTTCTGGTTCACGAATGCACGCTTCGCTGAAGACTGTTCCATTTTCCGGTGCGAGCCAACCAACTACTGGCCGCAGGCTAGGCTTGATGATTTCAAATCCCTCGCTCGTGGTGCCGAATAACATTCGCTTGATTGTCTTGGTGGGAAGCCCCATCCCCAGAAGCCTCGACAGCCTATCCGCGGCTAGAAACTCAATTGCTGATCTGTGATGGAACCTAACCCTTCCATAAGACGCGAACCCGAAAAGCGGCCTTTGGAGAAGTGTGGTAATTTCCTTATGCCCCCACTCCGGAAGAATTAGCGAAGGTTCGAGGGGAGGAGTAGAATTGGCGCCTAACGACCTGTCTGCGTCCTTGCTGTGACGAATTGTAAGCTTGCGGCACAAGACAGCGGCGAGAGCTAGCCTACTCGCACCTTCCCAAGCTTTCTCAATCGAAAGTTCGACCTTCTCTTGCCGATCCTCACGAGGCTGAAGTTTGCACTCGATGTTGGTTTTCACCTGATCTCGATGGCTCCGCAATTCTCCGTGGAGTTTCCAATCGGCGCAGAGTTCAATCAGGTCTTGCGGACGCCTAACATAGCCATCGGCATTCTGTGCCCTTACTTCAGCCAGCATTTTCTTGGGGTCGGCGACCCCTTCATTCGCGGCCAAGATCTCCATATGCTCTGACGAGAGAGGCATGAGAGCGACCTCTCGCCAAACATGCTTTGGTTCAGCTTCGCTCTCCGCTACCTCTCCTGCTTCGCCCATGGCTACGGCTGCAAACCAACCCTCCTGATGGATAGCTACATCAGATTTTGGAACCGGAAGGCGCTTCCGCATCTCTTCTTTGTCGAAGGCAACCGGGCGGCTGGTCACGACAATCCGGGCCAAATTCAACTTCCCATCCAAAGCCTTGGATAGCTTGGTCAATGCGGTGCGAAATGAGCCTTGGCTGAGTTGCAACTCGTCGATTGAATCCAAGATGAAAATTGCGTCCTCGCACTGTGCAGATTGCCAAGCCGCAAAACGCTCAAGTTCCTCTGGACTAAGAAGCTCTTCCATCGGGTTCTTGGCCAGTTCGGACAACTCAAGATAGAATGCTGGCTCACCCGAATTCCATAAACGTTCTTGAAGCCGTTGGCATTCAAAAGTCTTTCCAGCACCCGCCTCGGACACAATCAGAATTCTCCGTGACTCGAGCAGCTGATCCCAATCAAGGCCCCGGTGCCACGACAAAGCTTCTAGGAACTCGAGACGTTCCTCTTCACTGATTTTATCTTCTGGAATGTCACGAAACGTTCTTTTGATTTTAAATCCCTCCTTCGAATCAAGCTTCTGTGCACCAACTGATTGGTTTCCGAGCGGCTACTTTATGTTACGTTTGGCACATTGCAAATGTGTCAATCCAAGCTCGGTTTGCTTTTAGTAATATGTCGGATGGCTGATCGCTACAGCAGCTTCGAAGAGCTTTTTGCGCCTGAGCGAGAGGGTGTCGATTATCAGATCCGAATGGCGGACCGCGCATCTACGATTTCAATCATAGCTCCCACGGTGGATGGATTGAACCGGGCACATCTGAAATCGCTGAGTCGATAGCTGGCACTGAATACTCCTTCTATGATTTCGAAGCGCTGAGACACGGCGCTCATGAAGATTATCATAGAACCTCGCACAAGTTTGATGAGCCAAAGGCATTGGACAATCTCCAGTTCCGTGCATCGTTGTGGTAACTAAGCGGCCATTGGCTGGTAGATGTCAGCTCCCAGTCATGGGCGACCATCAGCGCTTCCGGTGAGCACCCCTCCCGTATGATTTCGAATACCGATCGGGTGAGATTCCCTGGACCAGTTGTTGCTTGGACCTCGGGCAACTCGTTCACAATGTCTGCTTCCAGAGATGCGGCAGCGTTCAACAAGGCTCTCTCAATCATGGGGTGGTTACGTGCCGCAATCATGGGGGTCGTGTTAAAGTAAAAAATCCACCCAGGTTGTTCGGCTCCGGCTTTAGTAAAAACCGATGGTGCCACCATTTGAGATGTTGCGATATCGTAACAGAAGGGTTGAAGCTTTAGTCGACCGTCGTCAAAAAGATGGCCGATTGAAGTGTCATGGTAGACATCGTCGGCGTCTATGTAGAAGCCCCCTTCAACCAGCACATACGCATAGCGGAAATAGTCAGACATCATTGAAGGGTGATAGCAACGAGCGAAGGCTTGTTCGTGGCGGCTTCCTAAGCGATCGCGGATGAAATTGCTCGCCGAATCCCTATCAAAAACTTCCAATTCAAAACCATCTCGCTCCAGTTTCCTCCACGATTTCATACAAGCTTCGACGTCGTCAGGCAGTCGCTCCAGATCATCCCAGAATTGAACTATCCGCCTAGGGGTCGGCCCCGGGCATGAAGACGGCCCAGATGTGGAACTTATGTTGCGCTGTACCAAATCGCGCACGAAATCAGATCTTGCGCGTTCGGCGGGCAGCAATGGATCCTTCTCTACCGCGTCTTTCACTCTTCTTCCGTTCATTGCTTTTTCTTTTGAGCGTGCCCTTAAAACCCATATTTCAAGTTAAGGCTATACTTAAATCTCGATTGTGCCCAGTTACATTTCTTGAGTTACGGTGGGCTATGAGCTTTGACAGACGTTCGGTGACCCTCAGCGTATGAAGGCATTCTTGAAATCAGAGATTTCACGACGGGGGATTTTGCTTGGCCATTCGAAGATTGAGAACACCGTTCGATACCTAGGCGTCGACATCGAAGATGCACTTACCTTGGCTGAGAAGACCGAGATATGACTGCAGTTGGACGCCGGATGGAATTCACCTGACGTCCGCTTATGGGGGGCAATGGATGGTCCGCGATGTTGTTGATGTTTCATACGAAAAATGGGCATCGCCAACACGACCGCAAATCCAATCGTGATTAATGTGACTTGCAGCAAACGGAGCAAGAAACTTGACTAATCGGCATTAGTATAGAAGCGTAGCAGTTTGTAAATGAAGAGAAAGTATTGTCCCTGTTCGCTATAGATTCATACTACCCATACGGAGCGCCGGTTCGATCGTTATCTGTTAGCGTTGTTAGTAGGAGTGGACTGTTCTTCGCTCTTGCTATTTTAATATTGGACCCGGCCATAGCCATGGCGCAGAATGTTTCTCTCGAAGCCAAAGCAACTTTATCGTCGGATGACGACCAGAAGCTGGAACAAGCTTCGCAAATGCTTAAGGCCGGAATCAAACTATATGACACAGACAATTATATTGAAGCCGAACCGCTCTTTGCTGAAACGCTAAGAGTGACCCGTGAGGTGCTTGGCGACAATCATACACTCACACTGGCGAGTTTGAACGGTTATGCAGATGTGTTGCAGAATCTAGGGCGTACCAGCGAAGCTGAGCCGCTTTTTGCCGAAGCCTTGCGGCTGAGACGTGAGGTGTTAGGTGAAAGGCATCCGGACACTCTCGAGAGCTTGAGCGACTATGCTTCTGTGTTGCAGGATCTAGGTCGCGCCAGCGAGGCCGAACCGTTATATGCAGAAGCCTTAAAGCTATCTCAAGACGAGTTCGGAGAAGAACATGCTTTTACCCGACTATGCCTTAATCAATACGCTTCTGTGCTGCATGAGCTAGGGCGCGACAAACAGGCCGAGCCGCTATATGCAGAAGCGCTGCGTCTTAGTCGCAAGGTGCTGGGAGATAAGCATTTTGATACTCTGGCTGGCTTGAGCGGCCATGCAATGGTTCTTAATAGTCTGGGCCGCACCAGCGAGGCGGAGCCGCTCTTGTCGGAAGCCCTGCGGCTTAGACGCAAATTGTTTGGAGAAAAGCATCCAGATACTATCCGTGGCCTGAATAATTATGCTTCAGTGCTACAGGATCTAGGACGTGCCAGCGAGGCCGAACCACTTTCGGCTGAAGCCCTGCGTTTTAGGCGCGAGGTGCTTGGAGAAAAGCATCCAGATACTATCAATAGCCTGAACAATTATGCTTCAGCGCTACAGAATCTAGGACGTGCCAGCGAGGCTGAGCCACTTTTTGCCAAAGCCCTGCGGCATATGCGCGAATTGTTTGGAGAAAAGCATCCAGATACTATCAATAGCCTGAACAATTATGCTTCAGCGCTAAAGGATCTAGGACGTGCCAGCGAGGCCGAGCCGCTTTTTGCCGAAGCCCTGCATCTTAGGCGCGAGGTGCTTGGAGAAAAGCATCCTGACACACTGGTTAGCTTGAGTAATTATGCTTCTGTGCTGTGGGATCTAGGCCGCCCTATAGAGGCCGAACCGTTTGATGCCGAAGCATTGCGACTTAGACGTGAGGTGTTAGGTGATAAGTATCCCGGCACGCTTCTAAGCCTGAATAACCTCTCCTATGTCCGCATGGATATACCTTCCCGGTCGCATTTGGCAGTAGAACCAGCGCGTTCCCTGATGATCAATATTCGCGCTGCTCGAAAAGTTGCCGGTTTTACACCGAGCGAAGTAGCGCAGCTTGGGCGTGAGGAGAAAAACCAATCGTCATTTTTTACGTTATTCGCGAATGCTGCATGGTCTCGCGGCCCCGGGTTAGTTGAAGAAGCGATAGCGGCAGGAGCAGATCCACTAGATGCTACAGCGCAGGCCGGATTGCGCGAAGAAGTTTTTATGGCACTACAAGATGCATTGGCGGGTGCGGCAAGCAAAGCTATCACAGCGACCGTGGCACGTAAGGCTGCAGGGCCTTTGGAACCGCTGGTGATGGAGCGAGAAGAGCTATCACAGCAATGGATCGAAACCGAGAATGCGCTGATCAAAACTTTGGGCGAAAGCGATAGCGCAAGTGATGAGAAACGCAGCAATTTGCGTGACTGGCTTGCAACGCTGAAAGCTCGGCTGGAGACCATTGATGATAGACTGCGCAATGAAGCGCCAGAATATTTTGCATTGATAAGGCCCGAAGCGCTCGCGCTTTCTGATGCGCAAAAGGTATTGGCCTCGGATGAGGCAGCGTTGATGGTTGTGCCGACACCATATGGCACTCATATAATGCTGGTGTCGGACGAAGGTTTACGCTGGGTGCGATCTGACTGGGGCAGTGATAAAATAGATGCGTTCGTTAAACGATTGTTGTGGGATGTTGGTGCGAATGTCGACGTAAACGCCGCCGAGTGGGTGGCATGGTCTGAAGAGGGTCGGGGCGCGTATCCGTTCTCTTTTGAGACTTCATACGCGCTCTACCGTGAACTGATTGAGCCTATTTACGAAGGTCTGAAAAGCAAGAAACACGTGTTTTTGTCAGCCAGCGGATCGCTTTCGAGTCTTCCTTTCGGACTTCTGGTAAGTAAAGTTCCAGAGGGCGATAGCGGGGACCCAAATGTTTTGCGTTCCGCCAAGTGGTTTGCCGATGCTCATGCGCTCATTGTAATACCATCGCTTCAATCACTCGAGTTATTGCGTAAATATCGCGCTTCAGATGGGAGAACGCCTAACACGCCGTTTCTGGGTATTGGTGACCCCGTTTTAACGGGTCAATCAGAAATCCGTGGCAATCAACGGTCTAAACGTGGCGTTATAAACGGCAGTGGTTCGTTCAAACGCGTGTTCAGCAGTTCGTCAACGCGCGGCGGGGCGAGTGTTGCCAATATATCCGAGCTCAGGAAGATGGCACGACTTCCCGGAACTGCAACCGAGTTGACTGCGATGTGGGAAGAGTTTGGAAAACCTCAAAACGCTTTATACTTGGCTGAAAAAGCGACAGAGGATTTCGTGCGCACCCAAAATCTAAATGCCAATATTATTGCATTTGCCACCCACGGCCTGCTCGCCGGCGAAATTAGCGGGACAGCCGAACCAGGGATTGTTCTAACCCCGCCGTTACGGGCGAGCGAGCGCAATGATGGTTATTTGAGTGCTTCGGAAATATCAGCACTCAAACTAAATGCTGACTGGGTAATCTTGTCTGCCTGTAATACAGCAGCCGGTGATGGCAGTGAAGGAGCACCAGGCTTATCAGGCCTAGCCCGTTCGTTCTTTTATGCAGGAGCAAGGAATTTGCTAGCCTCGCATTGGCCAGTGCGAGATGACGTAGCCGCCAAGCTCACTGTGCGGACCATATCCATCGTAAAGGACAATCCGCAGCTAACAAGAGCGCAGGCATTCCAGCAAGCAATGCGCGAGATCCGTAATGACAGAAGCGCGGACAGTAATACCGACACTTGGGCGCATCCAAGTGCATGGGCTCCCTTTTCACTGATCGGTGACGGGGCTAATTAGTCTGGATTTGTTCTCTTAGAAACATTTGCCTTTGGGCTGCGCCCTTTTGCCGATTAACGACAGATACTGGGTCGTGAACCGCCCGTCAGTTTGTAATCCGCGAACCGCTCAAGCTGCCGGTCTGCTAATAGCGAAGCACTGCCAAGCCGTTATGTCTCAAATTGGGTGGTTAGCGGACGTGAATCATCAAGATTCTGACGTGTCGCGTTTAGTCTCATCCTCTCTTGCAGGCATTTCCACCCTGCCATAAATATTGCCTTCATTATGCTGTTCTAGTGCTCAGTCAACGGAGATTTCCATTGTTGCAAAATGACAATCGCTGAACCGGGCAATCAGACAATCGACAATAGGCAACTGGACGTGCTATCATTACCGTGTAAGTCCACGAAATTCTGAGACAAAGCTGGTAAAGAAATCCAACTCTTCGGCTGTCAAACCCAAGGCCTGAGCCCTTTCTCTGGCTAAATCTCGAGCAACCGGATCACCATTTCTGATCGCGCATCCAAAGGCGAGAACTGCCGCGGTTCGCACGTCGAAGCTGCGTTTGCACAGCGCGGCGTCGATATCAATGCCGGAAAGCCCTGCATCGCGTGCGCCCTCCTCGGCCCTAGAAAGTGTATCCTCACAGCCGCAATCGTTAAGCAAGGCCAGTTTGAGCTGGCTTAATATCCGTTCGTATACAGGATCAGCCATTGCAGCGGTGTACAGTGAGTATGCACAGAAGGTCAGGTAGGTAGCGCTTAACCAGCGTAACCAATACCACTGCAGCCAGGTTCAAAAGCGCCGCGGTCAGAGGACCGCTGCCGAACGCTGCATTCACGATCGACTGCAGCTTGAACAAGCTGAACCCTAGACAGGGTTCGTCAAATTTTGAATAAGTCCATCTCATGATGAATTCCATGACCGCGTTGGTGCCACTGTCTTTTCAGGACGGCGGCACCATCAAGCGGATCAAAAGTTGTAACTGATGCCGACCAAGGCCTGGTGCTGGTCATAAAGACCACCATTGTTTCCAAAGTCGGTGTAGCGATATTCTAGACGCGCACTGATATTGTTGGTCAGCATGCGTTCAACGCCTCCGCCAACCAGCCAGCCGTCCAGATTGTCAGATGCACGCGACGTTGCATTATCAGAAACCAGTGTTGTGCGAACCCGGGCATTGGCATAGCCGCCGCGCACATATGCCAGTGTCTTGTCATCCACGAGATAACCTGCGCGCCCCGTCAGTTCAAAGCTGTAACGAGGATCAATTATGATCGAATTGCCAGACGTCCGGGCGCGGATTTCATCATCAAATGCGCCGCTGAATCCAGCCTCTGCACCGATCACGAAGCGGTCACTGACCTTGTGATTATATCCGGCATAGCCGCCAAGCACGACGGCATCGCGCGATACTTCGGCATCAACAGTCTGAGTATCGATGGTGCGATCAGCCACTTCAGCTCTGTTCCAGCCCGCTTGAACACCAACATAGGGGCCATCAAAATTATTGGCCAGCGCTGGCGCTGTGGTGAAGCCTGCAATGCCTGCGAAGGCTGTTATGATTATTTTCGATTTCATTTCTAACTCCATATCTTGCCCCTTAAGCGGGGTCGGATTTGCAGATAGGATCGTCCGGCTTACGTGATAATCGACCTTCAACGAAAGATATTATTCCAATAAATGAAACACTGAATCAATTAATGAAGCGGTTTGCCCGCAGTCGTTCAGCAGTAAAATCGACGAATGCTCTCACCTTTGCAGACGCATTCCTGCCTTCTGGATGGACGATGTGAACCGGCAAAGGCTCTTCCTCATATTCCTCGAGAACTGTCTGAAGCTGCCCCGAAACCAGATCCGGTCCGACTTGATAGGATAGAACCCTGGTGAGACCCCAACCGGATCGCGTTGCCTCGATTGCCGCGGGATTGGAATTGCAGAACAGACCCGGCGAGACCCGAACAGTCTCCTTTTCTTCTCGACCAAATCTCCAGTCCAGCGAGGTCCAGGCACTGGTAGCCGCAATAATCCGGTGCGTCGCTAGTTCGGCAGGTCGAGCGGGGACACCCTCTCGATCGAAATATTCCGGAGCACCGCAGACAACGCGCCGGACGGATCCAACCTTGATCGCGCTATAGCTGGAGTCAGGAAGGTGACCTATCCGGATAGCGACATCCAAGCCTTCGTCAATTAGGTTAGTCACGCGATCCAGAAACACTAGACGGCCTGTCACCTCGGGATAGGTGTCGAGAAACTCTGTAACAATCGGCAGAATATATATCTGCCCGAACATCACCGAAGCCGTGATGGTCAAACTGCCAGTCGGCCTTGCAAAGGATCCAGATGCGGCGGCCTCCGCCTCTTCAACAGCAGCGAGGATCTGCCGGCAGTCCTCGACATAACGTGCGCCAATCTCGGTCAGTTTGACCGATCGCGTAGTGCGCGTGAGCAGACGGGCACCGACTATGCTCTCCAGTCCCGCGATGGCGCGGCTCACAGCCGGCGGACTCATATTTAACTGGCGGGCAGTCTCCGCAAAACTTCCGCTATCGGCGATGCGGACCAGCACACGCATGGCCTGTATCCTGTCCATTTTCTTCCTCCGTCAGGAAATGAAGAACGCAGGTTAGCGGGACAGCAGGGAGAAACAAACTATATTGTTTCAATTTGCGAAATGCTGAATTCAAAATAATCGCGGTTCTTACGGCAAATGGATTCCTCTACATAGGACCAGTCGAACATATCGGCCCCATGCAATCTGGAGCGATCCCATGAAACTTTACCACTTTCCACTTTCCGGCCATGCCCATCGGGCGCGGTTATTCCTTTCGCTCATCGGTGCCGAGGTTGAGGTCATCGACGTCGATCTCGGCGCGGGCGAGCATAAGCAGCCCGACTATTTGAAAATGAACCGTTTTGGCCAGGTCCCGGTTCTAGTCGACGGCGATACGGTCATCGCTGATTCCAACGCAATTCTAGTTTATGCTGCGAAGAAATTTGGCCGCACAGACTGGTTGCCAGAGACCGCAGCCGAGGCAGCAACTGTTCAGCGTTGGCTGTCGGTTTCTGCGGGACAGATTGCTTTCGGACCCGCAGCAGCGCGCTTGATAACCGTATTCGGTGCAACCTTCAGCCCTGAGGAAGTGATCGGTCGCGCGCACGATGTTCTGACTGTTATCGAGGCAGAACTGGTAGGCCGCGACTGGGTCGCCGGCGGGCTAAGACCATCCGTCGCAGACGTTGGGCTCTACAGTTATATCGCGCGTACGCCTGAAGGGAATGTCGATCTCTCGGGCTATCCCGAAGTGAATCGCTGGCTTTCAAGCATCGAAGCACTGCCCGGCTTCGTCGCCTTCCCCCAGACCCCGGTCGGGCTCGCCGCAGCGGCCTGACGCCATTGACGAGGCGGCGGTGCGCATTGTTCTCGCTCCTGCAGCATCCCTGCCTCGCCACTCTTGCTACAGGGACCTTGGCCATGAACAGATTGACCGGCGAACCAACAGATGGGCTCTTCCACGCAGGCGAAGTAGCACTGCAGCGCTCGGTCGGCATGGCTGAACGGATGGAGCATGTCGGCGCAAAAGTCGTTCGCGATTTTATGCCCGAGCAGCACCGTGACTTTTATGCGCGATTGCCGTTTATCATTGTGGCAACTGTCGATCATTCTGGTGATATATGGCCGACAATGCTTACTGGCGCTCCGGGCTTCATCAGCTCCCCGTCACCCCGGTCTCTAACCATTAGCGGCACGCCTGATCCTGCCGATCCCGCATCCGCCGGCGCGCATGCCGGCGGGGCCATCGGCATACTCGGCATCGAACTGCACACCCGGCGTCGAAACCGGATGAACGGAGACATCAAGAGCGCCGCCGACGGTTCTCTGGAAGTTGAAGTCGGTCAGGCCTTTGGCAACTGCCCGCAATATATCCAGTTGCGTGATATTAGCTTTTCGCGGGAAACGGACCAGACCAAGGCGGCGCAGGTCGCGGAATCTGGCGAACTGAGCGAGGAGGCCTGTGCCATCATATCGACCGCCGACACCTTTTTCGTGGCATCCTATGTCGACCGCGGTGACTCCAGGCAGATCGATGCTTCGCACAGAGGTGGTAAACCCGAATTTGTCAGGATCGACGACCGTAGTCAGCTGACGATCCCAGATTTTTCCGGCAATTTCCACTTCAACACACTCGGTAATTTTCTCGTCAATCCGCGCGCCGGCTTGCTGTTCGTGGATTTCAAAACAGGCGACATGCTGCAACTCACCGGGATCGCCCGGGTCATCACTAACTCTCTGGAAACAGCAGCCTTCAGGGGCGCAGAGCGGATCTGGAGGTTCTGCCCGAGCAGGATGGTCCTTCGCCGGAGGGCATCTACCTTGCGGTGGACGATGCGTGATAATGCCTTCTCGCCAAAATCGCTGAGGACCGGATCTTGGACAGAGGTTGCGACCAAACTTGGCGCGGGCCGCACCACTCACCCGAATGGCACAGCCGCGCTTTCCGTCGGCGCACGGACGACCGGAAGCGCGTCCGGGGAGATCGAACCGTGACTTTCAGCCTGATAACTTTGCCAGCCGCTGAAGAGCTGGCCATGGATTATTTCCCACCGGATGGCGTCAGCCGCGAGCATGGCGATTTCGTTGTATTCCGCAATATCGCGGGTCTCTATCTGCTGATGTTGCTGCTCATATTCCAGTTTACATCGGGTGCCCGATCCGCCGATGCGCAACCAGGTGCGGCAAAGGCGAGGACGCCAGCAGAATTCCCCTGTGAGGATCGCATTCAGCCTCCTCTCTCACCCCACCAGATAAAGGATTGAACCATGTCACGTCCCCCATTGCCCCCGTTTGATGCAGAGTCCGCTCGCGAGAAAGTGAGACTGGCCGAAGATGGCTGGAACAGTCGCGATCCAGACAAGGTTGCCCTGGCCTATACTGAAAATACCATATGGCGGAATCGCTCCGAATTTCCCCTGGGCCGCGAAGAAGCCAGGAAATTTTTGGAGCGGAAGTGGGCGAAAGAGCTCAACTACCGGTTAATCAAGGAACTTTGGGCATATATCGGCAATCGCATCGCGGTTCGCTACGCCTACGAATATCATGATGACAGCGGAAACTGGTTTCGTGCCTTTGGCAACGAGAATTGGGAATTTGCCGAAGACGGCCTGATGCACAGCCGCCATGCCAGCATCAATGAACGTCCGATCACAGAGGCTGAGCGGCTTTTTCGCTGGCCCTTAGGGCGGCGTCCTGACAATCATCCTGGACTGTCCGAGCTTGGGCTCTAGAGGGCTGCTGATGTCTACGAGCGCTTTTGAGCCCTTCAAACAGCATCAGCCGTTCCCGTACAATGATGAAAATCCATGAACCCTTAATCTTGAACAACCACCACTCTCGGCCCTTCATCGCGATAGGTCCGCGGCGTTTTTCCCGACCATCGCTTGAAGGCACGGGTGAAGGAGCTTTGTTCCGAAAAACCGGTCAGGAACGCAACTTCCACCAGCGAATGGTTGGTTTCGCCGACGAGCTTGAGAGCAACTTCCCGTCGTGCCTCGTCGACCAGGGATTGATAGCTGTGACCCAGATCCGACAACCGGCGCTGCAAGGTACGGCTCCCCACGCCCAGATGGCAGGCCACATCCTGGAGGCGCGGCACGCCATCGCTCAGGCTGTTGGCAATCTGGATTACCACCTCGCGATCTATCCGATTCGGTTCAGTAGTGCGAAGGATTTCCTCCAGATGTTCGCGGAGAAACTTCCAGATATGCTGGTCACCGACACGGTTTGGTCGATCAACGTCCTGTTGATGCATGATAATCGCGTCGACTTCCGCGCCGTGGGTCACAGGACATCTGAAATGTTCTTCAAGTGGTCGCACATCTCCCACCGGCAGATGACTGAACTGGACACGCTTGGGGTTGAACTCGTCGCCATTCGCATCGCGCCAAAGCGAGACGAACGTTCCCAGCGCCGCTTCGTTCGACAGCTTGGCGCCATCATTATCCGGAACCGGCTTCCGGTTCATCCACCAGCATTCCGAACCTTTGTCCGCCAAGGCGAAGACGGAATAAGGATTGTAGAGCCTTGCATAGCGATCAAGCCGCTCGAACGATCGTCGCAGCGTAGGTGCGGATTTAATCGTCAGCCCGAGTGGCCCGAACTCCTCGCAACGCATCGAACCCGATGTTCGCATGTGAAAGCTGATTTGTGGGCGTTCTTCCCGAGCCAATGTTTCAAACAGGAGGTGGTGCTGTCGCACAGGTATGTGGTTCGCGGGGTCGAAAAGCGTCTCTTGAGCTATGCCGACGAGCGCCAACGCCCGTTTGGCAACCGCGCGCTCCGCCTGCGCAATCGCCTTACGGGCGAAAAGGCTCGAAACTTCTTCCAATGTGCTTCCTGCCTACCCCGTCGTTGCCGATCCAGTGCCTCGTATAACGCATTTCTTCAAATTTGGCACACCAAATCAAATTTTTGGCGGCTACGGTCAAGAACCACCGCTCTCTGTTGGCTTAATCCAATCATCGTCAACTCCAAGGCCACATCCCGCGAACCACAGAATTTGAGCTGGTGGTCCGGATTTATGACCCAAGGCGAGTAGACAGATTGAAACACTTGCTGAGGAATAAATGATGAACCACCCCCACAAGCCTTCGCGCAAGCTGGCATTTGCCCTGCTCGCGTCTATCGCAACAATTGGAATGGCTACCGGCGGCGTAGCCGCACAGGAAGAATCACGCGCCGCAACAGCAACGCAACCGCCAGTCAACGACGGATTGCCGATGCCCGGCTTCGAGATCGATCTTGCGACCACCGCGATCGTCATCACTGACCCGCAAAACGACTTTTTGTCGCCCAACGGCGTGACCTGGGGCGTCGTGGGTGAAAGCATCACCAAAAACCGTACTGTTGAAAACCTAGGTGCGCTTTTCAAGGTTGCCCATCAAACCGGTATGCCGGTGTTCGTCTCTCCCCACTATTATTTCAAACACGACCATCAATGGCAGTTCGAAGGCACGCTTGAAAAGCTGATGCACTCCATCGGCATGTTCGACCGCCCGCATGCCCTCACCCTCGAAGCCTTTGAAGGGTCAGGTGCTGACTGGCTCGACCAGTACAAGCCTTACATAAATAACGGCCGGACAATCGTGACCAGCCCTCACAAGGTTTACGGGCCTGACAGCAACGACCTGGCCCTACAGCTACGCAAGGCAGGGATTTCAAAGGTCATCCTGGGCGGCATGTCTTCAAATCTTTGCACGGAATCGCACATGCGATCGCTGATCGAAGCGGGCTTTGAAGTGATGGTTGTCACTGATGCGACCGCCGGTGCGATCACCGAGCATTATAACGGTTACGATGCTTCGCTCGTGAACTTTCGAATGATTGCCAGTGCAGTCGACAACACTGACAACACAGTCAAAGCGATCAACGCCGCCTATCGCAGAAAGTAACTCAATCCTCTCGATCTTTGGCTGGAGCCACTGATCCCTCTCCCCCTGCTCCAGCCGAACGGACGGTGACCGGGAATGCCCATTGCCCCGAACCCGGCTTCATCGGTCACCGTCCCCCTTTTTTAAATTTCAAGGAAATAAATTATGCGGATTTTTCTAACCAACCTTGCCCTTGCCATCGCGCTTTCAGCTGGGCTCTCAGTAACCGCACAAGCGGCTGATGAATATATTATTACTAATGGTTATACGCTAGATGGCGCCGGCTTGGGTGTCCATGGCGTCGACACGGTTGTTCTTAGTACGATGGACGCTGTTGCGCCAGGCGGAGCAAGCCATGTAATTGTTCACGATGGCGTGGCTTATTATTTTGCCTCCGAACTGACGGCTGAAGAGAAATGGCCGACCATCAAGCACAGCAAGGTCGAAGATCTCTAACCCCGCCGGACGGCTCGCTACCCCCACAGTTGCCGTTCAATCCGGCATCTTACCCTCTCCCGTTCGCGTCTTTCACCGGGCACGAACCAATATAAAGGACTATTTGAAATGACACCTTTCACCACCCACAGCTTCGAAACCGCTTCTGAAACCGCACAGCCGCTGCTGATTGCCGCCAAAGGCGCATATGGCTTTGTTCCCAACTTGCTGGGAACCATGGCCGAGGCCCCGGCCCTGCTAGAAGGCTATATGACGCTGGCAGGTATCTACGACAAAACCGATCTGTCAGAAACCGAGCGCCAAATCATTCTGATGACGAATAACAGGTTGAACGGCTGTCATTATTGCATGGCTGCCCATACTTCCATTTCTCAAGGTGTTGGTGTCCCCAAAGATATAATTGAATCCCTGCGCACCGATACACCGATCAGTGACCCGAAACTTGAGGCGCTTCGTACTTTCGCCGCCGTGATCAATGAAACGCGCGGATGGCCCGAATCTTCAGATGTCGATGCATTTCTTGACGCGGGTTACACCCGGCAGAATATCTTGGAGGTAATTCTAGGTACATCTCTCAAGGTGATGTCGAACTATACCAACCATATCGCTGCCACCGAATTGGACGCTGCATTTGCGCCGAACGCCTGGACTACCGACCTTGTCAAAACGGGCTGATGCAGGGTAAATTTCGCCCATTTCATCATCCAGACACTCCAAACCCCTCAGTAAAGTAGACGGCTTGCGCTTTGGCCGCGAGATTGCTCGATAACTGGGATTACCGCTACTTTAGGAGACCTGAAAATGACTAGATTATTACGCATCGATGCCAGCGCGCGGACCACGCGTTCGCTTACCCGGGAACTGGCTGACAGTTTCGTGCAAAGCTGGCGTGAACGTCGTCCGCTGGATGAGGTAGTCCTGCGCGACGTCGGCGCCAATCCGCCTCCGATTATCACTGAAGACTGGATTGCAGCGGCTTTCGCAAAGGAGCGGTCTACCGACCAGCAACAGCTTCTTATGCTATCAGACGGACTGATTGACGAAGTGGCCAGCGCCGACATCATCGTCATGGCATCGCCGATGTATAACTACGGCATGCCGGCCGCGCTCAAAGCGTGGTTCGACCAAGTTGTGAGAATCGACAAGACTTTTACCTTCGACCTCACCCGCGGCGATGATCCGCTTGAACCGATATTTGCGGGCAAGACACTCATCCTGCTCACATCCTGGGGTGAGTTCGGCTTTGCCCCTGGAGAACCCAATGAAGGACACGACTGCTTGACCCCGCATGTGCGCACGGCATCGCGCTATCTCGGTGTGGAGGCATTTTACCAGATCGGGATCGAGTATCAGGAGTTTGGCGACAAACGCTTTGAAGCCTCGCATAAAGCAGCCTTTGCAACGCTCGATCCATTGGTCGAGACATTAGTTGGTGAGCTCGGGCTACACTCAGACCTAAGGAAGTCGGCAGCATGACCGCTCGGCCTGAAAAAATTGCGGCCTCGACGTGCGCGGCAGATGGAGACGGCCACAACAGGCTTCCGACGCATTGATCGGCAAAGCCAAGTGCGCGGGTTTTTGCTCTCACCGTCTGGCTCGCTCTAAAATCATCAGGATCTCTTTCCATGACCAATCAAAAGGCAATCACTCACAGCTACAGGCCTATATCTGGCGCAACTGAATTTGATTTCGATGTTGCCATCCTTGGCGCTGGCACAGCCGGCATGTCGGCCTATCGCGAAGCTTCGCAATATAGCGATCGCGTTGCATTGATCGATGGCGGGCCTCTGGGCACCACATGTGCGCGAGTGGGCTGCATGCCTTCCAAACTCTTGATCGCAGCAGCCGAGGCCGCGCATGCTGGCTGCAAGGCTCCCTTGTTCGGGGTCCGCTATGAAAGACCAGAGATCGACGGCAAAGCCGTTATGGGACGGGTGCGCAGCGAGCGTGACCGCTTTGTCGGATTTGTCACAGAAGCTGTCCATGGCTTCGACAAGGGCGAGATAATCAGGGAATATGCCCGCTTCGAAGACGATCACACGCTTCGGTTGAGCAGCGGGCGCAAGATTTATGCCCGTACGATCGTTATCGCCACTGGTTCGCGACCCGCCATACCACAAGCGCTATTCGCCGCCGGCGAAAGACTGATCGTCAATGATGATATATTTAACTGGGCCGATCTCCCCGGTTCGGTCGCGGTTTTCGGTGCCGGTGTTATCGGGCTGGAATTGGGCCAGGCGCTGCACCGGCTGGGGGTGCGCGTGCGTCTTTTCGGAAGAGGCCGTCTGGTCGGGCCACTTAC
The DNA here is from genome assembly GCF_040717415.1 of Parasphingorhabdus sp. JC815. Taxonomy (NCBI): domain Bacteria; kingdom Pseudomonadati; phylum Pseudomonadota; class Alphaproteobacteria; order Sphingomonadales; family Sphingorhabdaceae; genus Parasphingorhabdus; species Parasphingorhabdus sp. JC815. The sequence continues at coordinate 55,653 of NZ_JBFEFM010000007.1, read as the reverse complement.
CGACCCAGTGGTGCGTAAATATGCAACCGATACTTTCTCTGGCGAGTTTCCTGCCGTCTGGTACGCTGACACCCAGATTTCACGCAAAGGTACAAAGATCGCAGTGCGTTGGGGCGAAGGGGCGGATCAGGAATCAAGCTTCGACTATCTGGTCGCGGCCACCGGTCGCCGGCCCAATATTGATAAAATTGGTATCGAGAATACCAGCCTGCCGCTCGGAAAGATGGGCGTGCCTCAATATGATCCATTGTCCGGCCGCATTGGCGACACCCACATATTCGTCGCTGGAGATGTTGCGCTTGACCTACCGCTGTTGCACGAGGCGGCTGATGAAGGCCGTTTGGCCGGAGAGAACGCGGCGCGCTTTCCGCATTCATACAGACGGTTTCGCCGAACGCCGATAGGCATCGTTTTCTCTGATCCCCAAATCGCGATGGTTGGGGCCAGCCATGCCTCGCTCATGACAGGTCCAGGATGCCACTTCGCGACCGGCGAAGTGTCGTTCGAGGAACAGGGCCGTGCCCGCGTTATGGGTGTCAACAAGGGAATCCTTAGGGTTTACGCAGAGCATGGCAGCGCACGGTTCCTCGGAGCTGAAATGATCGGCCCTTCATCTGAACATATCGCGCATCTGCTGGCGTGGTCCATTCAGGCCAACATGACCGTAGAGCAGATCCTGCAAATGCCGTTTTACCACCCGGTGCTGGAAGAGGGCGTGCGCACAGCCTTCAGAAATCTGAACCATGCTCTTGGATTTGGTCCCAATCCTCCGCAGAGATGCATCGATTGCGGGCCAGGAGCCTGATCCACGGGCTTTTGCGGAATGATGATGAAGATTCCGCTGCAAGACAAATTATGGGCAGAATCGGCCGCCATCGACCTCAACACCCAGAAGACCTCACCGTAAAATTCGGCGGGCGCGGCATATTCTGCAAGTGAATGGAGAATGTTATGAAAAGAATGATCGGCATAGCAGCCTTAACACTATCGTCTATCATCATTTGGACCGGGTTGATCTTTGTCATCGGCAGCGAGGGATGGTTTAAGCGGCCAATCGCCGCTGATGCCTCAGCTCAATCTTTCATTGCGGCGGCCGCCGATATCGTTGAGCAGGAACATCGCGGCAATCTGAGCATGCTTGTGATCGAAGGCGGCGAGGTTGCTGCAAGCTATCACACTTCCACGGGGAAGCCGGTTGACGAGAATTCGGTGTTCCAGGTCGCTTCGTTGAGCAAATGGCTCGCCGCATGGGGCGTCATGGCTCTTGTCGAAGATGGTGTCATAGACCTGGACGAACCGGTATCACGCTATATCACTGGCTGGCAGCTGCCCTCCGGCCCATTCGACAATGATGGTGTAACCACTCGGCGGCTGCTCAGCCATACAGCAGGGTTGGACGACGGCCTGGGCTATGCAGGTTTCGATTCCGAAAGCGCGGTGCAATCCCTTGAAAGCTCGCTCAGTCGAGCGATGGATGCATCTCCGGGGAAAAGCGGCGTCGTTAAGGTCGGCAGCGAACCCGGCACCAGCTGGAACTATTCCGGCGGCGGCTACACGCTTCTTCAACTGTTGATCGAAGAAGTATCGGGCCAGCCATTTACCGATTATATGGCAGAACGTATATTCGAACCGTTGAACATGTCGCAGAGCAGTTTTGACCATAAAAAAGCCGCAGGACTGGGTCTCGCAGAAATTTTCGATCTCAAGGGGAATGTAGAGCCCCTGCAATATTATAGTTCATTGGCGTCCACTTCCCTTTTTACCAGCAGCCGGGACATGGCTCTTTTTCTGGCAGTACAAGGTCCGGGATCAGGGCATAGCGTCCTGTCTGAAGCCAGCATGCGATTGATGCGCCAGCCGCACGCGTCCAAGATGGGCGCTAATATATGGGGCTTGGGAACGATGCTCTACACACCGAATAATGCGGGAGATTTCATTTTCGGCCACGACGGGAACAACGAACCGGCGATCAACACGGCTGTTAGACTCGATCCGGATACCGGCAACGGAATTGTTGTATTCGAAACCGGAAGCGAGCTGTTGGCAACCCGCCTAGCAAGCGAGTGGGTTTTCTGGAAGACCGGTAGGGTCGACAATCTAGCTTTCGCAATGGGCATTCCTACCTGGCTTTTATGGGCAGGAGCGGGATCATTTTCAATACTGTTGATGGGGATCGCACTGGGCTGGAGGCGCCGCAAGCGCTGACGGATTAAGCTGCTGACCGTATATTGTGCCGGCTATTGTGTCGTGTCGCTTCAGTGGATTTCATGCTGAAAGCGAGCGTGCTGGAGTTTGTTGCTCACGATATTGAGCTGCGCTTGCTATGCGCTCAACGACTGATAGCAAGTTTGTGGCGAGTACTGAGGAAGAGGTTGAAGCTGTCGAAGAACCTTGTCTTCGCGGCGATCTTGAAACCATCTACTAAGTTGAATTGGAAGGTTCTTGGCGACGATCCGAGAACAGAAATTGAAAGGAAAGAAAATGCCTCTTTGGACCATTTATCATTCACAAGACACTTACACTGACCTAGAAAAACAGGAGCTGTCAGCGCAACTTGTGAAGCTATATCCTGTGTTACCAAAATTTTATGTTAGCATTGTATTTCATGCCTTGTCATCGCAAAACTTCTTCATCGGAGGTAAGCCTGCCGAAAAATTTGTGCGTGTGTCTGTTGATCATATCGCACGACAGTTTGAAGGGGATGAAGTGTTAAAGAGAAAATGGCTAAGAATGGTCACAAGCACACTCAAACCATTCACTGTTGACCGCGGCTTAGACTGGGAACTCCATGTAGACGAAACTCCATTTGATCTTTGGCTAATTCAAGGCATGCGCCCACCTTTGCCAGGCAGTAAGGGAGAGTCTTGCTGGATTGAGCACAATCGCCCTGTCCCCCTACCACTTCTCGACGGTGAGCAGGACGCCTTTCAGACACGACAGGACCCCTGAGACCGATCCATGGCTGACATCCGAAATATTACAGCTGGGAGAAGGTGTTGTCAGTTTAACGATAACTTGTCTCCGATTGTAGTAAGATGGACATAGTCCAGATAACTTGAGACGGCGAGACTTTGCCCTGTGGCTAATACGATCTAGCGAGATATTTTGGCAGTTTGGGTCAAGGTAAGGCTGCGTGCCATGCCTCAGCGATTGGATCGAATTGAGTGCATACACGATGTATTTTAAGGAATAGTCGCATTCATCTGAGAATAGTTCGAAATGTCTGCTTCTGGGCGGTTAGCCTTAGGTCCGCTTTATCCCTTCCGGCATCCAATAGCGGGCAACCCTCAATCGGCCCAACTACTGTCGGTTCTAAATGAGCCTCAATTGCTAACTTTCCGGTTCGCTTTTAGCGTCCCTAAAACCTGCCAGTCAAAAGCCCAAAGGCGCTGGCTACTCGTTTCAAAGTTGGTCGAAGGTCACGTTTGATAATCCTCGCCTGAGTGCGGTTCGTTTGGGGTTGCTGACTAGCCAAGGGATCTTTAGACTTACCTTGAACCATCAGACCGGGAATTTACTAATATGGCGTTGAGCTCGTGAGTGGCCGACCAGGACAGACGTGGTACGAAGTAAATGCTGATAATGTAGCGAACTCAAATCGCTTTTTAAGAGCATTCTGGGCCGCGTTGCGGCATTATTTAGGTCCTTACGCCTGGCTCTTTCAGCCTTATAAAAATGGCGAGAATAAAATCGTTAGATTTGGCCGAGTTAGCTTCAGCGAGTCCACCGTGGTGGAGTTCGGTATCAGCTATGATCGGCGCGGTGTGATCGACCAGCTGTGGTGCCGACCTGAGACAGACGACGAATCTCTTCGTGAAGGTGTCTCTGAAAGCGTAGAGAACGCTCGGAGGATCTTACACCATCCACGATCTGAATGGTACACTGTAGAGATTTCGGTGTTCCCCCATGTGGAAATGGCGAACTATACTGCCGATTATATAAAGTTAACAGGGCTAACAAGCGGTGCAGTGGCGCTCAGCCTAAATATCCCGGGATATGACCGAATTGATCGGCAAACCCAGTTTTACAATACCGCAGCACCTATTCTCGACGCCCTTTCTGTCTTTACGAACTGCAGCTATCAATATTGCACAACTTCTGGGCATGAAGAATTTTCTGAAGAGCCCAATGTTCGCTGGTGCCCCCCTGACTGGCTCGATGACTTCCCACTCATGCGCGGTCGACTGTCGATAAGCTCATCTCAGCTCAGGTACTTAGACCAATTGACAATTGAAAGTAGCGATAGCAGTGCCGTCCACGCCGCCCGGCTTTTCCACCAAGCTATAAAACTTGATAACGAGGGAAGTCTGACGATGAAAGACGCTGCCAGAATGCTTTACCTTTCGGCGTTGGAGGCTGCGAGCGCACCTGAACAAAACCCCAACAAATGCGTTGAATGCGGTCAATCTATATACTCAATTCGTAAGCGAGTAAGAGACGTCACCTCGCGTTATTTGGGGGAAGCAGCTGAGAAAATTATTGATCAAGCCTATCGGGCTCGCTCAGGTTATCTCCATACAGGCAACGTTCTCGGCAAGACTGATCTCAGGGCCGGCGCTGGGCCACAATTAGACCCAAGCGCACAGTCAGGGTGTATACGACCCGCAGGATTGGACAACACCATCAATGTGCGAGAATTCATAAGCTATATCCTTCGCAAGATCGCAATAGATCAGCGCAGCGGGACTGCCTCGCATCAATCCTAGGCGTACCATTGAAAATACAGTTTCAACAACGACCGCGTTCAAATCACGCGTTGCCCAAAGTTCAAGTATCTTCAGGTGCAAATTCGAAATTGGTACACTAGTGACAAACTGTAATTTCAGATTTGCGCCCAGCCCTAGACGTCAACATGCAATTTCTCAGTCCTTAAAAGCATACGCTTCCGAGAGTTGCTTGCAATTTGAAGTCGGTCGGCGTTCACATCAGACGTAAAACCTGAAAGGCTGCTTCTCTTCGCCCTTTGCCGATCCCGTTGTAAGGACATCGCCCACCAGCCGGTCGAGCGTGACCCGTTCTGCGACAATCGTCGACTTCAGTTTTGAAAAACCGGAGCGGTGCTAATACTTGGCCTGCAAAATAGTCGAGGCCTCGCCTGCATAGTGGCGTCCATCCATGCCGTCATCGAGGCCTTCAGCGAAAGCCTCAAAACGGATTTTGAGCTCGGCCCCCACCAAGTCGCGCGCCAGCTCCTCGAAATGCGTTGGAGACAGCAATGCAAAATCATTATTCATGACGGTAGATGGAAGACTATCGCACAAACAGTCAAGCAGTCGATTCTTTAGTTTTGTTAGAGTCTTGTGGCTTCTTTCTGTATGCGGGCGATGATATCCGCCAAAGGCGGCTGTTGGCGGTAATATAGCGCGACTGTTTTCGCATATGCCGCCTCCAATTTGGCACGAATATCCTCATCGTTCAGTGTAAATGCCGGGTTCTTTCTTATGTTTTGTTCGTCAGATATGGGAAATCGGGCTTGCTTGTGCGCGAAATAGTCTTCCGTGCCGATAAACGCTTGCACCTCAGCGCAGTCGAGCAAGCAGTAGAGGTCATAATAATGGCGCATGAAGTTGGTTGGCATGCTTCCGTCTTCTAGGTGACGCCTGAACTTTGTCGAGATGGTTTGCAGCTTTTCGACGAAAGTATAGCCAGGCTCGTAGCAGGCGACATCCACTGCGCGATTGTCGGTTAGATCATCAAGCCCTTCGGCCTCCGCTTTATCGTAAGCCCATGAGCTGATCGAGCATGGACGATTAGGTGACACCTGGTCGAAGCCGGCTTCCAGAAGGATGCCGCTCTTTACCCCGTCAGGAAGATCATTTTGCGACGCATATTGCATCCGGATCCCCGCACTGCGCATATAGCGATCGTCAAACAGCTCGTCCCGCTGAGCTGATGTGATGCCGGGGATAGTGAGTTGGTCGGGTAATGTGTCGAAAAAGTCACGGCGGACTTCGACATGCTTGGATTTAGTCTGGTTCTTTCCACAAGGCACATCGCCATTGCGCGGATGAATAAGAATGTCGATATCTTCCGAGAAGCGGTGGATCACACCAAAGCCCTTGGACAGCGAAGTTCCGCCTTTGAGTTCGAATTGGAAGCCAAGCTGCTGAAGGCCCCAAAGCGAATGCATGATCCAGTAGTCTTTCTCGATTAGGCCCTGATCAATCGCAAGCTCGCGAGAACAGACATCGATAAGATCACCAAAATCTTCGCTTTCGTGCAGCAACATTAACGTAGTCCCGCCTATGCGGGAGCTAGAACCGGCGCCAAAAGACGTTCGGCGCGAGCGGAACCAAAATCATCGACAGCGCGGGACAAACGACGGCGATCCATCTGTTTTGCTGTCTTGAGGGCGCTGGAAAGAACCGCCTTTTCGTCTTCCGGCAAGCGTTCAAGATTATGCAGCAAGTCGACCAGCAGCACCTCTTCGGATAGGCACTTGGGCACTGAAGAGCGCATGCGAAAATCATACATGCGGCCGTCGAGCTTGAAACGACCGTGGCGCTTGCGGTTGTAGACTACCGGCTCATTATAAAGCTGCGTCGTGCCGACGCCGAGACCATTATAGGCACTCGGCGAGACCATCAGAAAACGATCGTCGCCCAAAAAGGCTTTGACAAGTTTTTTTGGCTTTGCAGACGCAGTTCCGAATTTGGTTTTACGCGGGGTCATATAAAGCCCTGGCGAGACCTTTTCGAGGCGGCCTTCGTCTATAAGCTGGCGCACATGCCGGTCGACCGCAGTGGACCATTTGGCGAGGTCCTTGCGACGATAAGCCTGACCTGGGCGCAGGTGGCGTTTAAGATTGCTCAAAGCTGTCATGGGCTGCGCTCATTAGGTAAACGCAAATATCTTACTATGCAATGAATTTCATTAAAAATTCATGCAAATTTATATTTCAAAAAAGACCCATCTGTTATCCCGTCAAAATGTATCACGTTTAAATACATGGGAATATCAAGTATCTAGTGAATATGAATCCTCTTCTTAGACTCATATTGGTTCAAATACAATTTTGAGGAATTCGACTCGTTACTGCGGCGCAATCTTGGTGTCCCGGCTAGATCAGACTGGCCCTAATAGAAATCGCTTGGGCCATAAATGTCGATATCGCGCGGCAGCATTTCCGGCTGCGAAATTGCTCCATCATGATCGGATCGCCCGAACATCTTTATGGAAACGCGATCTTCAATCTCGGCAAGTGTGGTTTCGGCAACAAAATAGACGTCACCTTCCTTGTCATAGCTCGCTATGGACCGGTCTTCGAAATAGACCTACGCGATGATATCAACATCGAATTCCACTATAATTCCGTAATCGGCCTCGCTTGCGAATATGACGGTCCAATTAATTATCACTGGCGCACTGGAAACCGCCACTTCTTCGGCCTCGCCATCGGCCAAGTCCCCCATATAGACGATACCTAGTTCTAAAATCCGTACCTCCAATTCCGTCTCCAGCGCAGCAACGAACTTATCGTCTTCCACGATTGCATTGACGCTTTCGACCTGCGGTGAGTGACTGATCGTAACAATTTCGAGCAGCGCCGGAAGACTATTCAGTTCGCGTAGCGGCTCTTTTGTTTCAGCGGCGCGCAGCATGGCCTGATCTGCTGTGATAACATACATTGCCGCGTCGTTCTCAGCGCACCAGGGCGAGAGCTTCTTTATAGCAAAGGTGTCCGGAAACTCTTTCGATTGGGGGAAGCAAACGGTGCCTCCCGTGCAAAATACGCGCGCAGAACCGGTATAGCAGACTGATCACCGCTGCGTGCTTGGTGCAGCCGCGTCCGCGCAGGCCAGCCTGAAAATTATCATAGGCCAGCTTTCCGGCCGTCTCGGCATTGAGTTTCTTGGCTTTGCCTTTCGACTTGCCAAAGGCTCTGGGGGCCCGTTTGCTCCAATGCGCTGCCACGTTTCGAGCATCGGAGATCTTCTTGACGGCAGCCTCGGCGTCTGCCGCGACATGACTTTTTATCTCGGCCAGCGTGATGTCTGTAATATGCAAGCGCAATCGATCGGCATCGATGTGGCCAAACAGTGCGGGCAGGGTGCTAATGTCTAGGTCGTAATTCAGCCTGCGGTAACTTGTGTGTCGAGAAACACTTCGCGTGTTTCAAGAGGTCGCTCGGCGTGCGACGGCCTTTCATTTTTTTGATGCGTGCACATCTTTTGATTCTTTGGTCATTGTTCCTCATAACAAAATCACCATCAAATGCGATAAGTGGTGTAGCGGCGCACTTGCATCCGAGTCTCTCATTTAAAAGGAGCCGATTTACTCCCCATATGTCTGTTCCTCGGTTTTACAGGTCGAAAGCCGACGGTCCGGAATCTGCCCAATTCCTAATGTTTGAATCGCGTATCTTGAATGTCCGCTTTCACCCAACATCAGACATTTACATGGCAATGGTGAGAGCGTAAAAGCCAAAGCAAGACGACATCGCCTCCTACAGCAGGAAATGGGCCGTTAGCTGATGGGCGGCTTTTCACCCGCCAGCATCTCCCGCGTAGCGGGTTCGTTCATCGGCCCAATACGCGTCGTTAATTTATAACTTTTCAAACAGCTGCTATCCACCCAACTTTCAATCATTTAACGGTGCAAATGGTGACGTCGGAAAACAGCTCGATGTGAACATTCGATATCCAATTATATAGTGACGGAAAAGGTTATTGAACTTGGCAGCATCATTGGTCGCGATTAATTCACTCACAAGAATTACTGTTCAATTAACGCATCTTTTGTGCAGCTTTGCCGCTTTTGACCATTGTACAAAATAAATCACCTGATTTTGGAGAGCTACACCAAACTGCCATCTATCTCACGCGCTGCGATACCCATAAACGAATAAACGGACCTTTTGTACACGAAATCGGCCCACACTCTCACCGGCGTGCAGGTGAATGACTGCTTGGCGGCAACGATAGCCTATAATTGAGAAATCATCAGCTAATGATCTTTCAATAACCTGTCAGCAGTCCGTGAATTGGCCAGGCAATGATCAGAACGATAAACGCAGTCGCCGCGACACCGATCAGCAAGTCTTTAAGTTTCTTTTTCAATTGAGGAAATTCTACCCATTTAAGTAGTGGAATTATTCGCATCCGATACCGTCCCTGTCCCTATCCAAATGTGTTCCGTAACCGGGTTGCCCTCGCCGGACAGGTGCAGCTCCGGTACTTCGCGCAGCAGTGCAGTTAGGATAATAGATGGTTCCATTTGAACGTCGTACCGCTTGCGGCTTTGTATTGCTCCCGTGACAGTGTCGACCGCCATTTTTTTCGGTCATTGTGGCAACCATCAGCTCCTGTCCTTCCTCCATGCGCAAAAGCGGATTGATATCCTACGATCATCATTACAAGAATGATGAATGCAAAAATGAACTCACAGATGCGCATGCAGCCCCCTACCTGTAATGATATGGACCACAAAAGTTAAAGAGTCGAAATTCTTCTAGGTATGGCCGAATATATCAAATCATTATAATCAGTTTCTCAACGACTTTTTCACAAAATATACGCTAGGCTTTGATCGGAGGTTATACCTTCGCACCTGACTTGAGGGAAGTTCAGGCTTAAAATTGGGGCTAATATGAAGAAAATTACAATGCTAGCTGTCAGCATTTCGCTGGCAGCGTCATCCGTTTATGCTCAAGAAACAACAATTGTTCCCGCTGTACCTACTGTGGCAGAAAATCCAGCACTGCCAGCGCTGGTAACAACAAACGCCGTGCTTCGTGCGGGAACACCTATTTCACTCACGATGTCTGAAGAAATCACCACTAAGAAAAAATTGGCCAAAGTTGGTCAGCGCTTCCAGCTTGAAGTATCGGCCCCCGTCGAAGTCAACGGAGTGATCGTTATCCCGGCTGGTTCTCCGGCTTGGGGTGAACTGATCAGTGTTCGGAATAAAGGAATGTGGGGCAAGTCCGGTAAACTTGAAGCCAAGCTACTATTTACTCGCGTTAACGGTCGTCAGATCCGCCTGACCGGGGCTTTTGATGATAAAGGTGTCACAGGAACTGCGGCAGTTGTGGGCGCTATTGCTTTCGTCCCTATCGCTGGATTTTTTACCACCGGCACTAGCGCAGTGTTGCCAATGGGCGGCGTTGTAAAAGGCTTTATTGATGAAGATGTTGAGCTAGCCATCGCGCAAACTGCACCTAAGCCAATGCAGATAACTGCTCCTGCGGCACCCAATGCAATTGCCGCTAACACTACCACAAAGGTTGAGGAAGATTCCTTAATTGAATCTCAAGTTGGAGAATAAGTAGGTAGGTGGGCCGGGGCTCCTTGGATGTCTCGGTCCAAATCACACTATCTGATTCTCATTGATCGCGCTTCATCCTCCCGGCATATTTTTGTGTTGGTACTCAAAGACGCGCCTAACGGTCTATGATGGATTTTATCCACAGCAATCTCTCTCTTAAATCAGTCACAGCTTGACAGATGTTCCCCTAATGTTCTCATGTGATCATCCCCCGAATCACAGAGACCAACATGCGCAAACCAACCACCACAGAGCACCTATATCTCGACTTTGACGGTTTCTTTGCGTCGGTCGAGCAGTTGCGCGATTCTTCGCTGCGGGGACGTCCGATAGGCGTCGTCCCCTATGAAGGGGGAAAGACCTGTATCATTGCATGCAGCCGCGAAGCGAAAGCAATGGGGGTCCAGAACATCATGATGGTAGACGAGGCACGGCGTATCTGCCGTGACCTTATCCTCGTGCCACAGAAACCAGATCTTTACAGACGCGCGCACAATGCATTGGTGGCGCAGATCGGATCGGTTGTGCCGATAGACCAGGTTAAATCCATAGATGAGCTCTCATGCAGATTGGATGAGCGCCAGCAGCGCGATCCTGCAAGCGTCGGCGAGCAGATCAAGCGGGCAATCCGGTATAATATCGGAGCCACCGTGACGTGCAGTATCGGTTTTGCAGCAAACCGTCATCTGGCTAAGATCGCCGGTGGAACACAAAAGCCGGATGGTCTGACAATATGGCATCCACATTTAATGCCGGGGCCATTAGAAAAGGTTGCGCTTGATGATATCCCCAGCGTTGGAAAGCGTATGTGCATCAGGCTTGGTAAAGCTGGCGTATTTACCACCGCAGAGCTTCTGAAACTTCAACCCAAACAGATGCGTGCCCTATGGCGCAATGTCACCGGGGAACGCCTGTGGTATGCGCTGCATGGCTATGCGATTGAGCCGCCGCCAACCGAGCGCGGCATGTATGGTCATGCCCGTGTTTTACCGCCAGATGCCAGAACCATGGTAGATGCACGCTCAATAGCGCGTATCCTGCTTGTCAAAGCGGCCAGACGGTTACGCCGCGCCGGATTTTACTGCCAATCGCTAATGCTTTGGCTGCAATGTTATGACGATGGCTTTGCAGAAACTCTCTCGTTGCCACAGGTCAATGATGATCAAGCGATACTCACTGGTTTGAAGACGCTGTGGGAACGCGCAGAACGTCGCATGAAAGCCAAGTCAAAGGTTCTGCGGGTTGGCGTCACTCTTGGCAATTTAACGCCTGCAAACCACCTCCAACTCGATTTTCTGCTCAATGACGACACAGAGAGACAAAGATGGGAGCGACTAGGCATGGCGCTCGACCAGCTTAACATTAAATATGGCAAAACCGTTGCCAGCATTGGCTTCTGGGAACCACCCAAGGGCGGTAATGTAGGCGGCAAGATAGCATTCACCCGTATTCCCAGCGGCGAGGATTTCTGGTGAACTGGAAACGCAATATACAGGTGCTTGATCTGGATCCAGATATCAGACTGGAACTGGTCTGCCGTAAGTGTAAAAAGCTGCGTTGGCTGACGGGTAAAGAATTGCTAAAGCGCCAAACAGCCAAATTTTTATATCTTGAAGATATCGAGCGGCGAGCCAGATGCCGTCAACGCGGATGTAGGGGAACTATGCGTATGGCGATGCCCGGAGAAGGTGAAACTTCTGGATTTATCGGCGGTATTGCATGATAAACCTATTTCATGTGCAATCGTTACCAACAAGCTGAAACAGCAGCAGCAAAAAAAGCGCTGGCTGCATTGGAAGCTGAAGTGTTCAATAGCGCTGGGCCTATCATCCACCCGCAAGGGCAAGGTGAGATTATGAGGGTTATAAACGGCAAGCGCACAATCAGCCAGATGACGTGGGGCTTTCCACTAATATTGGCGGACGCAAGAAAACGAGCCGAAGCACAGGGCAAGCATCCCAAACCCAAGCCGGTCAACAACGCACGCACAGATAAGCTATCATCGCCGTTCTGGAAGCGATGGACGCAGCCAGAGTATCGCTGCATCATCCCGGTTACGCGTTACGCTGAAGCCTATGGACCCAAGGGAAAAATGAAAGAGGTTTGGGTATCCATACCGGATCAAGAGCTAATCCCGGTAGCGGGGTTATGGCGGCCAGGCAATGAATGGGGCAATTGCTATACCATGGTTATGACAGACGCGGCTGGTGAGGCAGCAGAGGTGCATAACCGAATGCCGGTAATCCTTGACCAGAAAAACGTATCGGCGTGGTTAAGTGATCCTGTGGAGCAAGCGATCGATCTATGCCGTCCATGGCAGGGTGACGTTCAGATTGAATGGAGCGAGACATCATGGGCGCGCTAAGCAGCAACTAAGCGGATGTTGCGGCTAGTTACATTAGTTATTTCTTCCACGGCGGATATGATAACGCTATGAAGATTTCACTTGGCATCTGTTTATGAAGCTAACCACCATTTTTCAATTTATACGTAATTTCATTCACTCTTCATTGGGGAATGTAGCCCGAGCCTCCCAAAGTTTATGCCATTCTTGGTAATTCCATTGCATTATGGATGAAATTTTCTAGGTCGCATTATGGTAATGTCGGAAAATGATTTTCGGAATAATCCACAGTGGATATTGAAGCTGTTACTCCGCTGTCTTTTCGTCGCCGCTAGCCTGTCGTTCGTATTGCAATTTACGGTACCGGACGCTCCAGGTTCTAGTAATAGTGAAATTACTTTTCATCTGACATCAGCGCCAGGCTCCGTCACCGCAGCATTGGAAAAATCATCCCACACATTAAAAAATACCAGAAAGAAAGGTACGAAAGGCGGAGGCCCCGACACACTTCCGGAAGTGCCGTCCTTCAGCGACTTGCCCTCATACCATGGAAGAACAGAACCTTCTTCACGCCTTACATATTCTGCGTTTATCGCCGAACATATTCTTTTGAGAAATGGCTATAATGCCATATCAGTGCGCGCGCCCCCTAAGCATTTTTCAAGCTAAAAAATGAACAGGTTCCTAGTGAGCCTTTTATCGACATCACCAAGAGGACTGTTTTCCAGTTCGCTAGCCGTGACTGAAATTGAAATGCATAATATGAATGAACTCGTTAATAAACCTGCCATACAAGTGGCAGAGAGTGGACACTTGTATATTGAAATCCTGCTGGGAAAATACCCAGCTATCTCTGATCAGGAAGCGCAACAAATTCTGGAGTTTCTTACGACAGCACCCGCAATCGATGCGGCATTATTGACGTGTAACGATGTAATTGCCGAAAACCTGAAAACTTTCAAACATGGCTATCGTAAAAATATTGGCCGCATTTAGTAAGATTGGCTCTACTTCTTTGGGGTTGTTATGCTTGCTCGCAATAGCAGTATTTTTTATGGGACAATGGGTTTTAGAAAGCTTGATAACTCGATACTTAGCTAAATTAATTCATGATGGAAAAGGTGCAGTTTTGAATTTCGGCTTCATGTAACGCTGCTCTATAAGCCCCCTACGTGTCTAGAGTAATTATTTGACAGCATTCTGGCATCCAGTTGGGGTGTTCGCCCGTGAGAACTTCCTTACGCGTCACGTAAAGCTGTCTACATTCCCGTTTACTATAACATTACTTAAGAAGCCTCATACGGGAATAGTATAGCTCGGATGCTGAAATATTTGCGAATAGTTCTCCGTTAGTCCTTCAGCCTCATAGGGCGCTGGCACGCTTAAAATGAAGGGTAATCATCTCTGATCACTAGAGCTGGAAGTTACGAAATCTCCTCTAGATATATTGCAACACGCGATATTCAAATCAGAATTGTGGGGATGGATGTGGGGAAAATAAATATAGAAAATATTTATTTCAATAATATCAACTTATTATATCAGATACTAAGCGGACTCCGTCTCCGCCATTATTTTTTTCGGAGCAATCCATTGGCAGGCCGCGGCTGCGAAGGACAGGCCGTGCCGCTGGTTTTAATTGGTGCATGGCCTGTGAAGCCTGACGCAGACGAGCGACGGATCGGAATATTATTTAATGGAATACCTTATCCAGACAACGGCGGGATACAGGTTTCCTGAAAACAAGATCATTTTGATCCCGGAATTCAATTTGATCGGGATCATATGCGGTGACAAAGGCGAAGGGGACGTCCCGGCTGCGAAGAATATCCACCACGGTCTTGGATGTCTGGTTAGGCCCCAGATTTACGTCCACTAAAGCAAAGTCAATTTCGTTCTTTTCGGCATAATCAATCGCTGTCCTGAGTTGCCCGCAAATTTCCACATATTTTACGCCAATATCCATAAGTGCCGCTCTCATTTCCATAGCAACAAATATCTCGTCCTCAACGATCAGGACATGTTCAATTTTTTCAGTCATATTGTCGTTTGTCGTCTCTATACACATGACGTCGCTCCTATGCACATGGCATGGCAAGTGTCCATTCCAGGCCTTCCGGCTTATATTCAATTGATACTTGCCCGCTGGTTTCCGCTTCAAGAGCTTGCTTGACTATCAAGGAACCGAAACCTTCTCTTACAGGTTTAACTACCACTGGCCCTCCCCGTTCCTGCCAATTAAAAATAATATTTTGCTGGGCACCTTCAGAGCCGGAAATATTCCAGACCAATTGGACCTTGCCATTAGGGTCGGACAGACAGCCGTGTTTGACAGCGTTTGTCGCCAGTTCATATAAAGCCATCGACAGTGCCATGCCCTGTCTGGTCGGTATTTGAAAATCAGGTCCGTTCGTTTCAATCCTTTGTTCCGAGATATGTGATAAAATATTATCGCAGATTGCGCTTACCGATGCCTTGTCATAATCAGAACCCACAAGCTGGGCATGCGCGTTCGCATATGTTTGCAGACGATTATCGATGGCTTCGCGAATATTTTCTTCAACCTCCGCACTTCTAAGAGATTGGCTGACGATAGCTTTTACCACACTAAACGCGTTTTTGACCCGGTGATTGAGTTCGCCAATCAAAAGATCCTGTTGCTCCATCAGTTTAACGCGTTGATCTATATCGATCATCGCTACTGCTGCTCCTATTCGCTTTCCGTTTGCATCCGATACGGGCTTGCCGATGATGCGGACCCAGAATTTGCTATTGTCACCTCGCTGGTAAAGCACCTCAATTTCGGCGGCTTCCTCACCGTCCCGGATAATTTTGGACAGCGGATATTCCTTGCTTTCAACCTTCCTGCCATCTTTGTGAAACGACACCCAATCGCTATAGTTATCCGCGCTTTCGGAATGAAAGACGGGATGTTTGAGCATATTTTCAATCTGTTTGTTGCCCATGAATATTTTGCCGTCAGTATCCGTTACCACGACGCCCACCGGTACTACGTCCAGAACAGACTCAAGAAGCTGGAGCCGTTCCGCGGTTGCGTCAGCATATTCCGCGTCATGTTTGCGAGCCTTCTCTGCGCTAGCCAGCTGCGTCTGAAGCTTGAATATTTCTTCGAGAAGCACTTCTTTTGATCTGTGTGGCAAAACGATGACTTTCTAATGATGTGGCTGTTACTAATATTTGTCAGTATTGAGCTTTGGTTGACAAGTTGAGGCAAGTCCCGGTTGAAAAAATATATATTGTGCATTTTTTAGCGATAGATGTTTGACCGTTAGCTGCCAGCATTGCAAGTACAGATATATGATGACTTTGCGATCGCTGCTTTGGACGAGCAGATCGACTTGTTTTCGTCATGGGGCCGTGGTTTTTCGTTGGGTAGATGACTGTTGCATCAACAATAGCGACGGAAGGGCGCCAGTGATGCAAAGTTTTTTGTCAGTGGCAATATTATACCAGAAATTCGGTCGCCGCGCCGCGCATACAATGGTTTGACGCCATTGAGGCTGCATATCCGCCCGCATTGATAAATGCGATAAAATCACCCTCGTGCAGATTTGGCATGGGATGCTCTATTGCCCAGATATCAAGCGCTTCGTTAATATTTCCGGCAATTGTTACCGGAATTAGCGGGTCGTCATTAGCCGCAGGCATGATGCAAGCGACCGGTTCGCACGGCAGGTCATAAAATGCCGGTTCGGGAGCGAGATTAAAGCCGCCGTTGACATAAGCGAATAATGTGCCGCGTTTCATTTCCACATCATTGACGGTCAAGACCAGCATGCCCGCATCCTTGACGATGAAATCACCCGGCTCAACCGCAATGGTCAGGCCGGCATACGGACTTTCAATGCCGATATGGCGTGACAATATGTCTGCCCATTGCCCGAAATCCAGCGGTTCATCATCCTTGCGATGAGGAAGGCCAAGGCCGCCGCCAATGTTGACGGTTTTGATATCGGGAAGATCTTTCAGGAATGATGCACAGGCTTTTACTGCATTTTCCCAGCGGTCAAGCTGCCCCGAAAGATAGCCGCAACCGACATGAAAATGCAGTGTATTGACCATTAGCCCGTATTTGCGGACCATCGCCAGTGCTTCGGGCCATTGTTCACGATAGATGCCGAATTTTGTCGTGCCACCACCCGAATAGATCAGCTTTTCGCTATCGTCATATCCGGTTCCCATGGCGGGATTGACCCTTATGCCGATGCTGCTGTTTGGTTTGCGTTCACCAATCCGCCGGATCATGCCAATTGTGTCGCAATTTATGTGGACATCGGGATATTGCAAAAGCCGGTCCAGATCATCACCCGATACACCTGTTCCGGTAAAACTGATTTGCGATGGTGCAAAGCCCGATGCCAGCGCGCGGTCCAGTTCACCGGGGGAACAAATATCAACGCCGCAAAGCCCGGTTCTGGCTATCATTTCCAAAAGCGGTACAAACCGGTTGGCCTTCATTGCATAATATATCTGATGGGCGCTGCCCGTTTGTTTTAACGCATCGGTCAGGCGCCGAAGATTGCGCGTAACCCGCTCCGCACTGTAAAGATATAATGGCCCGGCGGTTTGGCTTGTCAATGAGCTGACATCCTGACCGGCAAATTGCAGGCGGCCATCAAGATAGCACAAATCTTCCCGTTCCCACCAAAGTCCGTTTTTCAAAGCTCTATCCGGATTTTCGGTGACAGTCACATTGCGGGTGGCGCGGTGCAGGATATTACGGGTCCGCGTTTTAGCGTTTCAAGATAGGATTTGCCATCGGGAGAGATTGTTTCGCGTCGTCCGGTGATCCAGTTGCGGCAATCGGATGCGCCGCAATGGCAGGCAAATTGGCGGAACAAATAATCCTCGGTCGCGGCATAATCGACGGTCAGCACCTCATTGGCAGAGATATCGCGCATGGTAATCAAGCTGAAACCAGTCATATCCAACCGGCAATTCGGCGCGCAGCTATGTAAGAGAAAGCCGATATATTCCGTGCCACAGATGTGACTGTCATGTGATATCTGAAGGCTGTGCTGCTCTATCTCGGTTCTAATCTCGCCGCTAAAATGATGGATTATTTCATTTGCTTCAGTATCCACGAGCGTGCGGACGCCCAGACCCTTTCTCTCGTCAATGTAACAAAGAGTGAGTGGGTCGCCGCTGGTTTGCGCTGGTTTCGGATGGTCTGATGATGCTATCATGGAATGTATCGAAATGCTCCATTACGCCTTATTATTGCCGCTAACATGTATACTCCCGATCGAATAGTTAAATAGTCTAATAGAGAATCTCTATAACGAAAGAATCTTATTAAAAAGTAGACGGTTTTGCGAATTTTCTCGAATATAGCGGACATCGTCCATTAACTCCCGCACCAGATATATTCCAAGCCCGCCAGCTTTACGGTCTTCAAGCGATAGGCCGGTATCGGGAGGAGGGACCGAGAGCGGGTTAAACTCCGGACCATTGTCGATAATTTCGACAGAAACATTTTCGGGTGTTGTTCTCACATTGACCGAAATAACAGCTATTTCACTTGTTTTAGCATGATTAAGAATATTGCTGATAACCTCATCACAGGAAATCATGATGCGCTGAGCCGTCTTGTCGGGAATATATTGTTCCCGCAAAAAACTTTCTATCGCGTCAAGCAGAGCCGCAAAATCATCGCGATCTTTTTCTAATGTCCGGGAAAAAAGCGCTTCCATATGTCTTGACCCTAGCGGACTCTTGCTGAATTATACCATGTAAAATTAACCGACGTATAAATATAACGCAATTTCAATAATAATATTCTGACGGGTTGCAAATGGCTTCATTCGTCACAGATTGAAAAAGAGAAAATATATATGGACCTGAATGAAGAAGCCGTAGACGGCGCATATATACTTCATGCTTCGGGCCGGTTGGATAGCAATACCGCCCCGATATTAGAGGCAGCTTTACCTGAGCGGGTGAAAGAAAAGCCGGTGGTGATACTGGATCTTGCAAATGTTCCCTATGTCAGCTCAGCGGGGCTGCGCGTTTTGTTAAAAGGGGCGAAAACCGCAAAAGCGAGCGGGCATAAATTGATCCTGACGGGATTGGCGAAATCGGTGCAGGAGGTTTTTGACATTAGCGGGTTTACAAGCATCTTTGTTATCGCGCCAACAGTGGATGACGCGCGTTCCACACTGTCATAGGGCTGGCTCCCGGCAATGGCTCGGCTGATTCAACGCCTCGCCAGCCCTGCCAGCCGCGTCAAGCTCGCCGCCAAGAACAGCGATGACCCCATGCGGTTTTAGCAAAGCCGCCAAATCCTCTAACATTTTATCAGGGCTCAATGCGGGATTTAGAGCATGATAGGCGTGGGCGCGCCGGGTATCATTGTCTTTAAGCAATGCTATGATTTGTTGCGCGGGCGGGGAAGCCATGCTCCATGAAACCCGGTTTATCTCGGCAATAGAAAATGCCCGTCGTCCTGTTTCCACTATGTTTTCTGTAGGAGCATGTAACATATTGCGTTCAAAATAACTCCGCGCAGCAAGAGCATTAGCCAATGCCAAAGCAGGGGTGTTGCCGCTACATTCTCCGATAATGACTGCGGCTTCCTGTCCGTTTTCCGCTATCGCATAGAAACATCCTGCCGGTGCATTGCCCAACATCCTGATGGCAATCACAGTTCCTGAAATCTCTGACATGATCGGCGGGAAGCAGCTATCCCTATAGCTAAGCACGCTGTTGCTTTCGTTGCGATTATCTTCAACAAATGCCATTTGCTTGCTTTGCCGTGACAGGGCGGCACGCATGCTCGCCCGCATTAACTGCACCGCGCCGGAGAGGTCGATTGTTTCGCGAATTGTCAATTTAGTCCGGGAGGCTTCAGCTTTTTCGTCAAAAAAATGGTCTGTCAACGTGATGACATGATTGAACTCACGGCTTATCCGGCCCCCCAGAAACCATCCCAATATAGCGCCAATACAGCCCGCGCCAAAGATCAGCAAAGCTATGCGAGTTTTTAACGCGGCTAATTGTCTATCCATAGGTGTTGCATCAATATGCGCTACGACAGACGCGCCCGGCCCAGCTGGCGTGGACGCAGAAACATAATGGCCGCTGTTTCGAGATGACCCTATCAAATTGATGTCCGGTGCATTATCCCGCTTGAAAATCACCCGATTTAATCCGGTAATATTTGCTGCTGCTCCGGACAGGCGTTTCTTATCTTCTTGTGTTAATATATCCGCATCGCTTCTGGCGGATAAAAACTGCGCGGTGGTTACTGCCGCTGCCATGGCCTGTGCATCAAGGGCACGGGCCATTTCTGCCCTGTCCTGCACATATAATAACGCTCCGTTGACGCAGGCGAGCAGCATGAACAACGGCACAGTATAGAATATTATGGTCGTGCGGATCTTCATGGCGCGTGGCTTTCTTGCATATGCAGCACGCCGATGGTGAAGGCCGGACATTCCAGCGCCATGGTATAGACATGCGGCTTGGCGAAAAGCAGGGCGTCCATGCCATCTGGTCCGGCGATATAATCCCCGACGGTCGCCAGCCCGAATAATAGTCCGGCGGCATCGAATACCGCGGGTGCGGGCGTATTTCTTGCGCCCTGTTTTATCATCGCGCCGCCGCCTGTTTGAACGACAAGCATATCGGCAATTTTGCCCTTGGGCAGAATAAGCGCTCCGGGCTTATAAGTCCGCTCTTTGCCATGGCGCGCGATGATT
Organism: Parasphingorhabdus sp. JC815; assembly: GCF_040717415.1. Classification (NCBI taxonomy): domain Bacteria; kingdom Pseudomonadati; phylum Pseudomonadota; class Alphaproteobacteria; order Sphingomonadales; family Sphingorhabdaceae; genus Parasphingorhabdus; species Parasphingorhabdus sp. JC815. The sequence goes on along the minus strand of NZ_JBFEFM010000007.1, from coordinate 35,322 downwards.
TCCAGCTCGCCTTGGGCCAAATCGGCAAAGGGCAAATGCGCGCGCAGTGCCGAGCAGATGGAAGCTATGTCAGTCTGGTTCATAGCGCCGCATTCCTTTGCAGGTTCAGTGATATTTCGCACTGGTCCACAAGCACAGTGATGCGCCCTGTGCCGTCAAGGTCGATGCTGTTGCCCGGTGATAACAGGACGGGCTTTGTTCTTTCCTTGTCCTTATACAGGGTAATCGCTGTCTCGCCTGTTACATTTGCTGTGCCCGTGGTGCGGTCCAATATGATGACAATGTCCTGCGCGGTATCAACAAGATTTTTCCAGTTGGATGCCAGTTCGCTATCTTCTGCGATGCGTTGTGACAGCATCTTCATGGCATATATCTTAAGGTTCATCCCGGGCAGGGGGCTGGTTCGGGCTACCCATAGCGCCAAGGTCCTTTCATTATCAACCAGCCGGACGGCTCTGTCTTGTGGCTCCACGGGCAAAATATTGTCGATAAAAGCTCTATCATGCTCGCGCTTGGAGTGTTTTATCTCGGTCTGGATTTTGTCTCTCATGCCCGTAATTTTGCGGGTGATTTTGGTAAGGCTATCGCCCAAAATGGCCGCTTCACGCGGCGAGCCAGGCTGTTCGGGCGGAGCAAGTTTGCCCGCTGCTATTTTTAACGCATCATTTTTAAGCTGCGCGATTGGCAGGGCGATCCGCCGCACCAGAATCAATGTCACCAACCCGCAGATGATCAAAGAAGCAAGTCCGATCAGTGCGCTGACAAAAAGGATATTCTGGGTCGCAATCTGGATGACCGAAATATTTACATCCGCGCCCGCGCTGGCGGCGATGTCGCTATCCATGCTGCCTACCGGAGCCGCAGCAGTTTTTAACAAGCCCCATTGTTCCTGATATTCAATCGGCGAGATATAGACCGAACCGTCTTTTGCGACCTTGCGTAATCCGTCCATCGTCTCTGCCGGAAGCTGGTCCGACGAGCCGAGAGGGGAATGGTCATCCCCTTCCGAGGCGTCAAGAATATAGAGGATGTCTCCCTCGCCTATTATTAGCTGGGTATAGAGATAGGTGAGATCCAGTTCTTCACGAATATTACGCATCGGCAGGGCATTGCGAATATATTGCGGGGATTGCTCTGCATGAGCGCTGTCATTTTCCGACGATACGCCCTCTGCCTGTTTCTTGCGCGCTGCGTGGATTAACCAGTCATGGTCAGCCGGATCAATCAAAGCGCCGGTAAGCGCGCTGGTTGTTTCCAGCTTGGCATCGAAACCTTCCAATATTGTGCCGTAAATCCGGTCATAAACCAATATCGCCAGCGCAATGGCGACAATGGCAATGGCCGGCAGAAAATACCGCAGTAACAGGGTCTGGATAGCGATGCCCGACTGATTGACTTGCTTATGCTGCATAGGCGCGCCCATCCTGTATCCGCAACATCATCAGCGCTAGCTCGGGGAAACGGCAAGCGACATCATCAATATTTTTGCGCTTTATCCATAGCCTCCCGGAACCTTGGTCAATTGCAACATCGCCTGAACCTTCTCTGGCAGGGTCCAGATGCTCAACCAATGCCAGTAATGACTGTGTCGAGGCATGCTTAAATTCGGGGCGTTGCTGCAAAGCGGCCACTAAATCAATGACTGTAGGCTCGGCATTGATATTCAGCAGTATCGCAATAGTCGAGCGCACCATTTCCGCCGGATTTGCTATCAGCGCTTTTCGTAAATGGCCAGCCAGATCGGATGTTTCCAGATATCGAGAGAGCGCTTGCGCGGCGGCGGCGACTTCAAAAGGCCGGGATGTCTGGAGGATATCGTCAAGCAATGCACATATCCCGGCCTGATTATACGGCGGTAGCGATTGGGATGCTTTATCCTCACGCTCGATCAGCGGCTTGAGCATTTTATATGTGCGGTAATTTAATCCGCTTTCGATTGTTTCAATAGCATTGCCGCGCACCTTTTGATTAGCCGAGTGTAGCGAAACGATCAGCAGATCAAAATCTGGCAACCGACCACTGAGTGCCAAGAGTTCAAGGATGAAATCCACTGATTCTGCAACGCGTTCTTCAATCGCTTTTACCAAAAGGCGCAGTGCCGTTGTTTGATCGGCCTCCGCACCAAGTCTGCGCGCCATCAATATGCTTTTTTGCGTAGAAGCGGCTTCGCTTTCGACAAGCCGGTCAAGCTGGGAGCCAAATTGGGCGGGGGACAACATCGCCAAAGCCCGGGCGGAAAGCGATCGTGTGCGATAGGACATGTCGGCATTGGACAGGCAGTCGGCCAGTCCGGGAATCGCAATATCCCCGAAATTAAGCAATATCCCCTCAAACTTGCGGCGCTCAAACGGGCTAAGCTGCGCGGCGCTTTCGACCATCAACGCTATGGATTGGGCATCATTGATAATTTCAAGCATATCAATAACCGCCAAGCGGTGCGCCCGTTCAAGCTGTGGCAATATACGCGTCAGTTGGCGAACAACGCCAGTGTCACCCGGCAGGATCAGGCTTTGCAATGCGCTGATCGTTTCACTGGTTTTGTCCGGTGAAGCGGGGTCGAGCCGCTCTAGCAGGCTGATCAATTTTCTGGTCCGGTTCCGGTCCGGCTCTGTCGCCGGATTATTGCGAATATTATCTGTGGCCTTGCTTGCTTCGGCATTCATCGCAAAGTTCATCCAGCCGCGCCGCATGTTGATCGTCATCGCTGCGGGATAATAATGCCGTAATGCCAGCACGATAAATATCAGCAGGCCGGCAATAATGACACCAATGCCCGATAATTGCCGCATGTCGCTGCTGACCACGGCCAGTAACAGAAACCCGCCGGACAAAAAACTGGCCAAGGGTTCGGCCAGCCCCTCAATCACTGTTCGCAAAGGCCGCTTTATCGCTGTGGGCACTGCGTTAAACAGCAGGTTCTGGTTATTATATTCAATTGACGTCAAGACACCATGATAGGCGAAAAAGGCTGCAAAAGCGGCCATCGGACCGCCAACCAGAAAGAAAAAACCAAAGGCCGCGAAATAGGTTATTGGCAAAATAAGCGCGACATTACGCACACCCATACGTCCGACAAGGCGGTTAAACAGGAACAGGCAAACCAGCAGGTTGAATATACTGGCACCGGCATAAAGCTGCCCGAACAGGGCGGCTAGCTGTGCTTCGCTGCGCCCGATCTCAAAGACCGAGGAATATTGAAACTCGATAAAATTGGTGAGCAACAGGGTGGCAAAAAGCGTGAGAGTGAGCAGCAATACATAAGGCGACCGGCCAAACGCAGAGACAACAAGCGCGATTTGGCTACGCACGTTGATTTCTTCCCCGCCAATATCAATGTCGCTATCCGCGATACGCTTCCACTTGCGTCGCAACAGCTGGGCAACCGGCACCGTAAGCAATATAATGCCGGACCAGACCAGCATGAAATAATGCATGGGGAGTGATGCGGCAAATAAACCGACAAGAGATGCGCCCATCGCCATGCCCAGTGCACAACAAGCAGCAAATAAAGGGAATAACCGTTTTGCATCCTGAATATCAAAATAGGAGTCGGTGAAATTCCAGAACAGCGAATAGAGCGCAATATACCACATGACGACATAGAGTTTCAGGGCATAATATAGGATGATCTGCCATTGCGGCGACAGGGCAGCTTCGAACAAGGCCCATAAAATAACGCCGCCCGCAAATAATATTCCCAATGTCACATCGACAACATGATCAATCGAGAAACGCACCATCAAATAGGAAAAAAGCGCGGTGTATACGAGCATTACCAATGGCGTCAGGATGAAGATGACAGGCAGCTTATCCGGTCCGACATTGCCGATAAACGCAGCGTCACTGGCACTGAACCCGACGCCCAGACCCGCATTGAGCAATAAGGCAAGCAATCCGAATTGTGATAGCTTTGCCCATTCCCCGGGCTGGACACGGAAAAGGCGGTTAATAAGAATCTGTATTTCCCCCTCGCCTCATAATTACTTTGATATTATTAGATCACCACAGATAGAGTTGGCTCCTATGGCACGAATTTCTTAACACAATATGGTTAATAGCGGCGGTATGGAATGAACCGATGAATACCGGATGATTAGGCGGGGGCAATATAGATGAAATATAATGATGAAACGGCGGCGCTACGCACCCACCGCTTTGGTCTAAAAACACAGCTTCTACTGCTATTATTCGTTTTGAATCTTGTCGCGGCCATCGCCTATTCAGCGGTATTATATTATGTTGACCGCGAACAGATTGTCGCAGGAATTGACGGTCGGTTGCGTACAGCGGCCCACGCCGTGCGTGAAATTATCCCTGACGGCTATCATCAACGCATCGAAGATGAAAACTCGATCTCAAGCAGCGAATTTAATCAATTGCAAAACCGCATGTCGCGCTTTGCCGAGCGTTCCGATCTTGATTATGTCTATAGTTACATGTTGTTTGGCGAGGAAATCCACACTGTTTCCACCAGCGCGACACCAGCAGAAATCGAAGCGGGAACACAGACTGGTTACTTTGCATATTATAAAACCGCGCCAAAAGCCTTGTATGAAAGTTTTCGTGATGGCCGTGTGCGTTTTGATGAATATGACGATTCCTTTGGCCGGTTCCGCTCGATTTACCTTCCGGTTAAAGCGCCCGATGGCCGGACGTATGTAATTGGCGCAGATGTCAGCCTTGCGATACTGGATGACCGTTTATTTGCCGCGCTGGTCGGATCGGTGCGCGTCGGGCTGGCGATGTTTGTGCTGTCGATGCTGGTCGGGTGGTTGTTGATTACCCGGATTGTCGGGCCATTGTTGAAACTGACCAGTTTCACCCGCAACATGGAGCGGAACAGCTTTCAGCCGGATGTGGAGGAGATGGAAGAGATTAAAGCAATTAGCGGATCGCGCCGGGACGAGGTTGGTTCCCTTGCCGATGCTATGGCAACCATGATTGCGCGGCTGCAACGCTATCTGGTCGAGGTGGAGGCGGCAACAGCGGCACGCGAGCGGGTCGAGGGTGAATTATCCGCGGCACGGGACATTCAAATCGGCATGCTTCCCCGCAAATTTCCACCCTTTCCAGAGCGCAATGACATTGATGTCTATGCCTTGCTGGAATCGGCAAAGGAAGTCGGCGGCGATCTTTATGATTACACGCTTATCGACGACAACCGCCTGTTTTTCGTGGTTGGAGACGTGTCCGGCAAAGGCGTCCCCGCTGCTTTGTTCATGGCGATGACAACGACATTATTCAAAGCCACTGCACTGAATGCCAAGAGCACCGGCGAAATCATGGAACGGGTCAATGCAGAGCTTTCCCGCGATAACGCCGCCGAAATGTTTGTGACGGCCTTTTGCGGCATACTCGACCTGCGGACAGGCGAAGTGGAATATAGCGATGGCGGCCATGAAGCCCCCTTTGTCGTGCGGGCTGACGGGTCGGTGGAACGCATGGCAAAACAGCCGGGCATGGCATTGGGCGTATTTGACGATGTGTCCTATCTGACCGACCATTTCACCCTACAGCCGGGCGATGCGCTGGTGATGTTTACCGACGGTGTGTCCGAGGCAGAAAATGCCGATCAGGCGCTTTACACCACGGACGGAATAAATACGGCCTTGGCGCAGGCGAAGGCCAAACCATCAGCAAAATTCGTGGCCGAGGGGCTGGTGAGCAGCGTCCACAGCTTTGCCGGCGGCGTGCCGCAATCCGATGATATTGCGATATTGGTGATCTGTTATGAAGGCGCGGCGACGCAGAGTGAACCTGAAATTTCCTAAAGCATCGTCACCCCAGAACCCCCACTCGTCATTCCCGCGCAGGCGGGAATTCAGCATTCTAATTCAGTAGGTTGCGGCCTTGTCCGACGCCGCTTTGTTAGTCGACCCTCGCACGTGGGAAATGCTGCATGGCCGTAGGAATTTCGACCCACTTGTGGCGTCGGTCCTCCCAAACCGACCTTATGGGCTGCATAACAAACGTTGAAACGACCTATCGAATTTGTCCACGCGGCCTAGCTGGATTCCCGCCTTCGCGAGAATGACGGTGCTGGGATGATTAGGGTATTCCAACACTTGCCCCCCATGCCCCTAACCCAGCGTCATTACGGGCTGCTCAATCCCCTGCATTTTTTTGAGATAATGGCGCATATCGCCTATGGCTTGCAATAATTCGGGCTCGGGGGTCGGCGTCATGTTCATGGCTTTGTCCATGAGCGAACAGGCTTCTGTTTCCCACGGAAAGAACATAAATTCCTCATCGGCAAGGTGCATCCAGAATATCGGATAGGGGCGGCCAAACATCACGCCCTTTAATATCTCGCTGCCAACGAGATATAGCGCGGCCATGCTGCTGTTCTGCGCGGTCAGCAATATATCGACCAGCTCGATAGACAGCACCAGCGAAGAGGGCCGCGAATATTTTGATAAGCGGAAGCCAAGGTCAATATCCGGACCGATAAAGTCGATATGCTGCCCCCCGTCATCGCTTAATTCGGGAATATCTATTTCGATATTCTGGCCATTGAAATCGGCAAGCCATGCCGTGCCTTTCAGGCGCAATGGTAATTTTTCATAGTGACGGTCCTCGTAAAGCTGCATGGTGCGAAGCAGAGCACAGAGGATTGCGGTCATTTCTTCGGGGCTGGAGGGCTGTGCGACAAAGATCATCTCGTCCCCCATGACTTTCCAGACATCAACCGCAGGTGTGGAGCCTTCGTCGTCCAGAAATTCAAAGCCGACCTGACCGGCCAGCATCAGCGGGAAATTGGTGAAAAATGTGCGGAATGTGTCAAGCCAGTCGGCGCTATCCTTGCCGGTAAAGCGGGCTTTGAACTGCGTTGACCCGACCATGTCGACCGAAAGAAACAGGCGCGGCGGGGATTGGTCTTTTGCTGTTTTTCCTGTCATCTGGTCCGGTGTTCCCATTTTAGGCATATAAGTATCAGCGATTTAGAAACTTGCTGTTACAGAAGCCACAAATCCGGCCCGTCCATTGCGGCCCGCCTCGGTAATTCCGGAATAGTCGGTGTCGATATAGCTTGCCGAGATAGTCAGCCAGTCCCGCGAATAGGTAATTCCGGCTTGCCAGTCCCATTTGTTATCATAGGCGCCGTTCTCGCGGCCACCGCGTAGTTTGACGGTATAAGGCGTGTTCGGAATAGCGACATTTGCCCCCGCGCCAAGGTAAAGATTATCGACGGCATTATCCTGATCCGGGGTGTAAGCCATCACCACTTCCAATTGGGCCGGCCCGATGGTTTTGCCAATAATGCCCTGAAGCTCGAGATAATTTGCGTCTTTACCGCCGGGGTAGACATAATAATAAGCGCTCGCGGTATATTCCAGTCCGCCTGCTTCGCCTGCATAGCCGCCATAAAGGTCCAGCTCGATATCCGAGCCGCTATACTCCGCGATGGTAGTCGCCCACGCCCCGGCAAACAGCCCGGATTGATGATAAATATCAATCCCGCCCTGCAAGGCAGGATCGCGGTCGGAAAAGCTTAGCCCGCGAAAACGGTAATCGCTCACCGCGCCAATATTGAAAGACACATCTATAGAGGGAGGAGGCGCGGTTAAGGGGCGTGCTTCCTGGGCATTGGCACCGGCTGACCAGCAAAGCGGGAATAAAAGCAATGCCCCGCACGCCTTGAAATTGCAGCTCTTTTTCATTGGCCGTTTTATCATGAATATTTGTCCCGCTCCTGTAATAGGTTCGTATCATAAGATAAATAAGATAAATATGCGTAAATAATGATTTCTGTGTGAACGGAAGAGAGGGGATGCTTCTATAAGTATTGCACATATTTTTCAGAGACCTGTTGCTATGACGCAGCGGGATATTCATAAAAGCTAGATGGTCCCAGATTCCCCGGAAATCGCATTACTTGTCATTGGCGGCTTATTGTTGGCGACGGTGTTCGCTGGCACCTTGTCGAGCCGGTTCGGACTTCCGGCCCTGATCGGATTTCTGGGTCTGGGCATGGTTGCCGGAGTGGACGGGCCGGGCGGAATTGCATTTAGTGACTATCTTCTCACTCAAGGGGTGGGCGTCGCTTGCCTTATATTCATCCTTTTTTCCGGTGGGCTCGATACCGACTGGCGCATTGTGCGAAGGGTGGCCGCGCCGGCGCTGGTGCTGGCAACATTTGGCGTTGTAATCAGTGCCGGCACAATCGCGGCGGCGGCTGTGTTAATCCTTGGCGTGGACTGGTTACAGGGGGCTTTGCTAGGCGCGGTGGTAGCCTCTACCGATGCTGCTGCGGTTTTTGCGATATTGCGCGCATCCAAGCTGGATCTGGACGGGGATGTGCCCTCTTTAATTGAGCTGGAGTCCGGGGCGAATGATCCCACGGCTATTTTTCTTGTCGGTGCGGTGCTGTTGCTCATAACTGTGCCGCAGGCTCCGGTGATAAACCTTGTGCCGGATTATCTTTTGCAAATGTCGATGGGCGGGGCAATCGGTTTGACTGTCGGCTGGCTAATCCCCGAAGTGCTCAAACGCTCGCCTTATCGTCATGGTGGTCTGGCCTTTGTGGTTTCGATAGCAGGGGCGCTTATCGCTTATGGTTTCGCAGAAGTTGTGGGGGGTAACGGTTTTCTGGCGGCTTATCTTGCGGGTATCGTTGCCGGGAATCGCACGTATGCCACCAAAAAAATTGTAGCGACATTCCAGGATGGTCTGGCCTGGCTTGGGCAGGTGGTGATGTTCCTGACGCTTGGCTTGCTGGTCGCGCCGACCGATCTTGTCGATGTTATCGTGCCGGGGCTTGCTATCACTTTCATTCTTATGCTGGTCGCGCGCCCGTTGAGTGTTTTTCTCTGTCTTGCCCCATTTCGCCAGTTTAGCTTGCGGGAGAAGCTGTTTGTCTCATGGGCGGGGCTGCGCGGGGCGGTGCCGATCGTGCTGGCGACATTCCCTGTGGTTGCCGGTGTTCCCGGCGCGTTCGCAATTTTTAATATTGTGTTTTTTGTGGTGCTGCTCTCCAGCCTTATTCAAGGGCCAACAATCAATTGGGTAGCCGCGCGGCTTAATGTCGGGCAACGCGAAGAAGCGGACGAAACCAAGTCCGCGGCATCAGCGCTCGATGCTTAGCCACATAAATCATAACCAGATGCAGACGCTTGTCGAATGGCTTTTGCGGCGATAGAGACATCATGGTTCTTCAAGGCTTACGGCAGGGTTCAACGCCCTCGGCTCATAAATAAACAGGACAGATGAATGAATATGGTCGGCCCCGCATCGCAAAGCTATTTTTCCCAGCGGCTCCGGCTGCGCTATGTCGATTGGGGTAATGCGGATAAGCCGCCGCTGATACTGTTGCATGGAGGCAAGGACCATTGCCGCAACTGGGACTGGGTGGCGCAGGAATTGTGCAATGACTGGCATATCATTGCCCCCGATATTCGCGGGCACGGCGATAGCCAGTGGAGCACAGACGGCAATTATGGAATAATGGCCATGGTGACGGATCTGGCACAGCTCATTCATCAGCTTGACCTGTCTCCGGTGTCGATTGTCGCGCACAGCATGGGCGGAAATATTGCGCTGCGCTATACGGGCCTTTACCCCGATACGGTCCGGCGGCTGGTCGCGATCGAAGGGCTTGGCCCGGGTCCCGAAATGCTCGCCGAGCGTGAGGAGGTGGGGCAGCTCCAGCGACTACGCAACTCGATAGAGGAAAAACGCAACGCCGCTGGTCGTCAGGTCAAACGCTATGCGACTTTCGATGACGCCCTGAAACGGATGCAGGAAGCCAATGGCCATTTATCCGATGAGCAGGCCCGTCACCTGACCACCTATGCGGTGATTAGGAACGAGGATGGTAGCTATAGCTGGAAATTCGACCCTTATGTGCAGCATTGGGATTCTGTGGATTTGCAACAATCTGACATCCACAAACTTTGGGGCAATATCACCTGCCCGACCCAATTGCATTATGGTGACGATAGCTGGGCCAGCAATCCGGAGAAGGACGGGCGCATGAAGCATTTTGGTGACAATGTGAGCGTAAAAACTTTCGCCAATGCCGGGCACTGGCTGCACCATGACCAGTTTGACCAGTTTGTCGGTGAGTTAAAAGCGTTTCTATAAACTTTAATGTTTTTGCAAACGCTACTGATTGTGCCAGTTTCAGGTGAAATCCGGCTATAAGACTTGAAGTTGTTACGGCCCTATCACATTTAATATCACATAACGGTAGACGCCTCACACCGCAATGTGATATTGGCGAGCCAAACCTGATGGAGGCACAAGCATGAGCAAGATATTGATAGAGCAACTGACCGAATTGATCGAATCCGGCGCAGAAACCCGTGCCGGTCTGGCCCGCGCGGCTGGACTTCATGCTAACAGCCTGCGTGCACTGGGGCAGCCGGACTGGAATCCGACAGCTGAAACACTTGGCAAGCTGGAAAAATATCTTGCCCGCGGCGGTAGCGGCGTCATGGCCACCGCACAAGAAATCATCAACGAAGCGCGCAATGGCCGCATGTATATTCTGGTTGATGACGAGGACCGCGAAAATGAAGGCGACCTCATCATTCCGGCGCAGATGGCAACGCCCGATGCGATTAACTTCATGGCCAAATATGGACGCGGGCTGATCTGTCTGGCGATGGCAAAGGATCGGGTCGAAGAGCTTGGCCTTGATATGATGAGCCAGAATAACCGCACGGCTCATGAAACTGCATTTACTACGTCGATCGAGGCCCGCGAAGGGGTGACCACTGGTATTTCCGCCGCTGATCGCGCGCGCACAGTGGCTGTTGCGATAGACGGAACCAAGGGCAAGGACGAGATAGTAACCCCCGGCCACGTCTTTCCGTTGCAAGCACGCAATGGCGGTGTTCTTGTGCGTGCTGGCCATACCGAAGCAGCGGTCGATGTCTCCCGTCTAGCGGGGCTGAACCCGTCGGGTGTGATCTGCGAGATCATGAAGGATGATGGCGAAATGGCGCGGCTTGATGACCTGATTGAATTTGCCCAGCATCACGGCATGAAGATCGGCACAATCCGCGACCTTATCGCCTATCGCCTACAAAATGATCACCTTGCCAAGCGGCGGGCAGAAGCAACCTTCGAGAGCCGCTGGGGCGGTGAATGGAAGGCCATCACCTATTATAACAAGGCGACGGAAACCGAACAGATCGTGCTACAAAAAGGACATATTGATCCCGATAAGCCGACTTTGGTGCGTATGCATGCCATGACAATTTTCAGCGATATTTTCGGCGGAACCGGCCCGGGGGCACAAACATTGTCCGAATGTATGAAAATCATTGGCGAGGAAGGTGCAGGCCTCATCGTATTCATTACCCAGCAGAACAAGCAATTTCTGTCGAATCAGGTGCGTAAACTTGCGGGGGAAGAGGGGCCGCATATGGACCAGTTGCGTGATTATGGCGTGGGCGCGCAAATCCTTACCGAACTAGGGGTGAGCGATATGGAATTGCTGTCCAATACCAGTCATGATCTTGTCGGACTGGATGCTTATGGCTTGCGAATCACTGGCCAGCGCGCGATTCCCGGCGGCGATACTGCCGGGGGATAGTACAGAGCGTAGTTTCGCCCTAAACAGCTTATCAAACCAACGAGAATCGAGATAAAATATGGCTAAATTTCTGATCGTCGAGGCGCGATTTTACGACCATTTGAACGACATGTTGCTCGATGGCGCTAAAGCGGCGCTGGACGCCGCCGGGCATAGCTATGAAACGCTGACTGTTCCCGGTGCGCTGGAAGTGCCGGGAGCGATCTCTTTGGCTATCGACAGTGGCCAGTTTGACGGATTTGTCGCACTGGGCGTTGTGCTGCGCGGGGAAACCTATCATTTTGAAATTGTTTCCAACGAAAGTGCGCGTGGCATTATGGCGCTCACTCTTGATGGCGCAGCAATCGGTAATGGCATCATCACGGTGGAAAATGAAGATCAGGCGCTGGCCCGTGCCGACAAATCACAAAAGGACAAAGGCGGAGAAGCTGCAAAAGCCGCGGTTGCCATGTGGGAGCTGGCGCAAAAATATGCCTGATAGGCTGAACGTGCCAATGCACTGTTAGATATTAGAACCATATTTGGAGGACGACCTCCCTCATATCGAGATTATATTTCCAGGACGACCTGGCCCGAAAAAAGGAGAAGGGCTGATGGCCTGGATTTACTTATTCATTGCCGGTATTTTTGAAGTGGTCTGGGCTTACGCGATGAAACAGTCAGAAGGTTTCACCCGGCTGGTTCCATCGGTGATTACGATGGTTGCGATGGTCGCCAGTTTCTGGTTGTTAGCCGCCGCTATGCGTACCATTCCGCTGGGCTCCGCTTATACAATCTGGACCGGGATTGGCGCGGTCGGAGCTTTCCTTGTCGGCATCATATTGCTGGGTGAGCCAGTCAATGCCATGAGAATATCCGCTGCAACATTGATTGTTTCAGGATTAATATTGATGAAGCTATCAAGCCCTTGAAATTATTTGATGGAGCACAGCCTGTCAGCCGTCGATTCTTTCCAGCGCAAATATCTCGGCAAATCTTTCCTTTTTCCCCATGACATCGGCGAGTGTAAATCTGTCTAGATGAGCCAGAAAAGCCTCGACCGCATCGGCCAATATGTGCGTAAGCCCGCAAACCGGCGTGATCACACATTGATTTGACGAGCCGGGGCTACATTCGACAAACTGGTTCACCTCTTCCATCGTGCGGACGACAGTGCCGATGTTAATCAACGCAGGTTCACGGGCCAATTGCAAGCCGCCACCGCGTCCGCGCTGGCTGATAATGAAACCCGCACCGGCCAGACGCTGGGCAACTTTCATCAGGTGGTTTTTGGAAATACCATAGCCGGTCGCAATATCATCAATGGTCTGGCTGCTGTCATGAGCGGCAAGAAACATTAACGTGCGTAGCGCATAATCGGTTTGCGTAGTTAATCTCATAAAACATGCATATTATATATTGCTTTTAATTTCAAGGCAGCTATAAAGAGTATATTATATACCTCTTTAGAAGATTCTGTTATGACCCATTCCTATACCATTGCCGCCAGAGAAGAGAAAGCTGCCAATGCAGCTGCTATGGGGATTACCGAAGAGCGGATTTCGCAGCTCGTTGAGCGTTTCTATGAAAAAATACGCGAAGACGAGATGCTGGGTCCTGTATTCAATGCAATCATCACCGATTGGCCGCCACATCTGGCGCGGATGAAAGCCTTCTGGACATCTATCGCTATTGAATCAGGCCGGTTTCGCGGCAACCCGATGGTTAAACATCTGGCTATTCCCGATATCGCGCGGCCCCATTTTACCCACTGGCTCAAACTGTTTGACGAAACATTGCCGGAAGTAATGCCCAGTGCAGCCGCTTGCCAGTTTCTGTCCGAACGCGCTGCACGTATTGCCGATAGTTTGATGACCGGCATTTCCATCCACCGCGATGGTCAACTTGAAGGATTAGCTGCCGGTTCGGAAAAGAAGGAGACCGAAAATGTTTCTTGATGAACATAATATGGCTGCACAAGTGAATGATATATATCATGATGATGCAAAAGAGGACGCCAAGTCAGTGTCCTCGCCCGAAGATCACGGGATTACGGCAAAACATGAATCGCGGACCTTTGGTCTGCCACGCTCTGTCTGGAGCATCATGATGACTTGCTATGCTATTTTCTTTGGCGCTCTGGCCGTGGCAATGGGACATGATGGCGGCGCGATATTTGTTCTCGTGGTTAGTGGATTATTCGCCCTGATGTATTTTGGCACCGGCTTTGTGCTCAACAGCATAGGTGCAGCAAGCCGTAAGAACCAGAAAAGCGAGTGGGTCGAAGGAAAGTTCCAGACCCAGAGCGGACCGATGAGCTTTGGTGCAATTTTTGGCCAGATGCTGATCCTGCCTATCCTGTTCGCAATTTTCGGGATTGCTATGATAATCATCCGTCATGTTGTGATCTAAAGTTTATGACAAGAAATCCCGCTCCCTATAAATCCACTCCGGTCTTTAACGAAGACAGCCTGCCCTCTGCCTTGCAAGCGGCTCATAGCACCAAAGCGGGGGCGTGGGGGGTGCTGGAGGTTTTAGACGGCAGCCTGAGATATGTAATTGAAGAGAGCGGGGATAGCCGCCTGATGGTTACAGGTGACTTGCAATTGATCGAGCCGCAACAATTGCATCATGTCGAATTAACCGGCCCGATGCAGATGCAAGTCCATTTTTATCGGGAAAAACCGGATGTTGGCGGCTGAGCCCATAGGCTGCTGAACATACGCCCGGAAGATTGCGGGTGACAATGGGCTTTATCGATATTTTCTAACATACCACTTGGCGACAAAATGAAGAAACCTTGCCAATCGTGCGGCAAATCGCTATAGTTACATCTGTAACTAATTAAGTGCCGCTCGCAAGGAATTTACACATGGCTGATCTTTTTGAAAACCCGATAGGCCTGGATGGCTTTGAATTTGTCGAATTTTGCGCGCCTGAAAAAAATATACTCGAACCTGTTTTTGAAGTGATGGGCTTTACCCGTATCGCCAAACATCGCAGCAAGGACGTGCATCTGTGGCGGCAGGGGCAAATCAACCTGATTATAAATTACGAACCCCGGTCGGCGGCATGGTATTTCGCGCGTGAGCATGGACCATCGGCCTGCGGCATGGCATTTCGCGTGAATGATGCGCGCAAGGCTTATGACCAGTTGCTTGAAAAAGGCGCAGAGCCAGTGGCGATTGAAACCGGCCCGATGGAATTACGCATTCCTGCAATTCGCGGCATTGGTGGTGCGATTCTATATCTGGTGGACCGCTATGCGGATGACAATAATCCCGATGCGCTTTCCATCTATGATATAGATTTTGAATATCTGCCCGGTGTCGATCGTAATCCTGTTGGAGCCGGGTTCCATATAATCGACCATCTTACCCATAATGTCTATGGCGGCAGAATGGCCTATTGGGCGGATTATTATGAAAGCCTGTTCAATTTTCAAGAGATCCGCTTTTTCGATATCAAAGGAGAATATACCGGCCTGACGTCCAAGGCGCTGACCGCTCCGGATGGCAAAATCCGCATACCGCTCAATGAAGAGGGTGAGGGCGGCAAAGGCCAGATTGAGGAATTTCTACGCGAATTTAATGGTGAGGGGATTCAACATATTGCGCTAATCTGTGATGATCTTGTTGCCAGTTGGGACCGGCTGAAAGAACTCGGCGTTCCGCTTATGACGGCTCCGCCTGATACTTATTACGATATGTTAGACGAGCGCCTGCCCGGGCACGGGGAGGATGTTTCGACCCTTAAAAGCCGCGGTATCCTGCTCGATGGAACCACCGAAGGGGGCGAACCGCGCCTGTTGCTTCAAATTTTTGCCCAACCGCAAATCGGGCCGGTATTTTTTGAATTTATCCAGCGCAAAGGTGATGACGGCTTCGGGGAAGGCAATTTCAAAGCCCTGTTTGAAAGCATAGAACGTGACCAGGTGGCCCGCGGTGTGCTCGATACAAAGGAGTCGGCATAATGGCCAAAGCACCTCAAATAAACGGTATCCACCATGTCGCCTATCGCTGCAAGGATGCCAAAGAAACGGTCGACTTTTACCAGCGTGTGCTGGATATGCCGTTCACCGTTGCTTTTTCTGAAGACCATGTGCCCTCGACCGGGGAATATGACCCCTATATGCATGTGTTTCTTGATGCAGGTGGCGGCAATATACTGGCATTTTTCGAACTGCCCGAGCAGCCGGAAATGGGCAAAGATCCCAATACACCGGCATGGGTGCAGCATATTGCGTTTCAGGCCCCGACCATGGATGACCTGATGGACGTAAAAGCGCGTGCGGAGGCAGAAGGGATCGAAGTGATCGGGCCGACCAATCACGGTATTTTCAAATCTATCTATTTCTTTGATCCCAATGGCCACCGGCTCGAACTGGCCTATGATACCGGAACAGCAGAAGAAATGACCGAGTTGAAGCGGGTTGCGCCGGACATGCTGGAAGAATGGAGCCGCACGAAAAAAGCACCGCAACATGCGGCGTGGCTGCATGAAAAAGCACGCGATGACCATTAACGCGGCATATATTCGCGCTTGTTGATTGTTACCGCATAAAGGCGCACAATCACTCTACCTCGAACAGCAAACGGGAAGATTATGAAACTAGCAACGCTTAAAAACGACACACGTGATGGCCGGTTGGTCGTTGTTTCCAAAGATCTGACGCGTTGCTGTGAAGCCAGTAACATTGCACCGACATTGCAAGCGGCTCTCGACAATTGGGAGGACTGCGCCCCCAAACTTGAAGCTTTATACCGCGATGTGGAGCATCAAAGCGTTCCATGCGAGCGATTCCACGAACGCGAAGCCCATTCTCCGCTGCCCCGCGCCTATCAATGGGCCGATGGCAGCGCCTATATCAACCATGTTGAACTGGTCCGCAAAGCGCGCGGTGCAGAAGTGCCGGAAAGTTTTTACAGTGACCCGTTGATGTATCAGGGCGGCTCCGATGCTTTTCTGGCCCCGCGTGATCCGATTCCGCTGGGTGATCCGAAATGGGGCTGTGATATGGAAGGCGAAATTGCCGTTATCACCGACGATGTGCCGATGGGTGTCAACGCGCAGGATGCAGCGGATCATATTAAACTTGTCATGCTGTGTAATGATGTGTCGCTACGCGGTCTGATCCCCGGCGAACTTGCCAAGGGTTTTGGTTTTTTCCAGTCCAAACCGCCCAGCGCCTTTTCTCCGGTGTGCGTAACGCCTGACGAACTGGGCGATGCGTGGAAAGGCTCGGTGATACATTTGCCGCTGCAAGTCGATTATAACCGCGAACCATTTGGTCGCGCTAATGCCGGAGTCGATGCAACATTTAACCTCGCACAGCTAGTCGCCCATGCTGCAAAAACCCGCCCCCTGTGTGCGGGCACTATTATCGGATCGGGCACCGTGTCCAATCAGGATGCCGATGGCGGAGCCGGAAAACCTGTGGCCCAAGGCGGGCATGGCTATAGCTGTATTGCGGAGATCCGGATGATTGAAACTATCGCGGAAGGTAAGCCCAAAACACCGTTTATGAGCGCAGGAGACGTCGTCAAAATCCAGATGCTGGATGAGGACGGAAATTCTATATTCGGCGCGATAAAACAGGAAGTGGTTGCTGTTTAAGGGGGGATTCTTTTATTTAACCTCAAGCGGCGGAAGTTTTTTTGGACCTCAAGCGCCGGGCGGGCGCATCCGCGCCCTTGGCTACGCGCCAATAAGGCGCGGCGGACGCCAGTATATTTTTGGCGGCCTTGCCTCGCTGCGCCCGGACTGGTGAATATTCTTTAGGTTGCGCCCTGGTGCGCCATCTCTAGGGAGCGCCAAACCGACGCGAAGCGGAGGCAAGCGCGACCGCGCGCCCGAGCTTATGCGAGGAAAGCCAAGCGGGCGGATGCCCGCGCCCGGCGCTTGAGGTCTAAAAAAGAATCCCCGAAAACCCTTTTCTACCCTATTTCAAAACGGCGTGGTTTCGTTTCCCGTCTGAGCTAATCGTCACCGTCGCGCCGATCAAATCCGTATCGACGGGCGCATTTTCGAGCATTCCGAAGCACGGGGTGCCATTTTCATCTGTCATCCACACGGTTGCGGCTCCGGGCACATCTTTGACATAAGGTATAGCATAGCTTTTGATAACGCCGTTTCCGCTAGCAAAATGCGCGGGCTTTGTGCCCTTGTCCGGCGGCAGGATATTGGGCGTAGCAATCCGGTCCGGCGTCCAGCCACCCGCGACGGGCTGCGCTGCGTATATGCCGACTGATTCCTTGTTAATCACACCGCCATTAGCAGAAATCATGCCCGGCTTGCTGCCATCTTTTCTTAGCGCCTGCACCAGAGCGACAATAGCATGGGTGCTGTAACTGTTGCCTGGACCGCCAAAGAAACTCAGCCCCCCTGTCAGTGTATAGCTGGATAGAGGGCGGTCTGGCTGGTTCAAAGCCTCTATCGCCAGTGACACAGCGACCGGGAAACAACTGTAAATATCAATCGGACCAATATCGCTAGCTTGCATTTCGGCAAGGTCCAGCGCCTGCGCGAGCGCCCAATCAATTGCCGGTGAACGGGAGAGGTCCATCTGTTCGCTAATGATTGGCGCGCTGGAATCCGCGCCGCTATGCAGGTAAATCATCCGGTCCTCGGCAATGCCCATATCCGCGGCATGGCCAGCGGTCGTCATGATGACCGCGCCGCCCAGTGCAACGGCATCCTGTGCCACCATCCAGCGGCGATAGGGATCGTTAAGCCGGTAATTGCCGCCGCCATCCTGCAATAATTCCTCTTTGCTCCAATGTTTCGCAAATTGCGCATGTTCACGCGTGGATGCAACGCTGGAAAAAGCCGACCAGAGCTGTGCCATATCTGCGGCATAGCTATTCCGGTCCATATCCAGCCTTTTGCGCCGGGCATTTTCCAGCAAACCATAAGCCATGGGCATAGAGATAATACCGTGACGGATCTCGTACATGGTGAGCACGGCAAAGTCGGAGCGCTTATCAATAAAATCACGATCGGAAGGCTGGTTCCAGTCCATGTCATGTCCGGCTTTTTTCGCACGTTTTACTGTGCCAACGGATTCTGCTCCGCAAATCACGGCTGCCTTGATCTTACCTTCATGAAGCTGAACCGCCAGTTCGTTGACATATTTCTGGGGACTTTGCCCGCCCACATCACCATAGATTAGCTGAGCGGGGTTAAGGCCCGATGCCTGGGCAATCGCGTCGGGCAGATTGTCGGGTGAGCCATATTGATGTCCGACCCCGCTGTCATAGAAAAGCCGCGTCGCGAGCAGGCAATCAATCGAATCGACGAGCTTTTCCGTATTGCCGCTATCCGCCAGTGCGGTTTTTACTGCCCCCGAAGCAAGGTCGACCGGAGAAGGCCATTCCAGTCCTAATGACTTGCCGCTGGCTTCCCCTACAGCAATTAAAACCGGCGCTTGTCGGTCAGAAATACCCATGCTCGCATATCCTTCAAATAAACAGTTCATCAATCAGTTAAAACTGATAACAGACATGGCAATTGATGCACCTAATAATTTAAGGATTGAAAGATGAACGGATGGCCAGAGCTGAAATGGGATGTTGAACCAACGGGTCCGCTAAAGGGTTTGAAAATTGTTGATATGTCCACAGTTGTTCTGGGGCCATTCGCTACCCTGAATTTTGCGGACATGGGCGCGGACGTTATCAAGGTTGAAAATGACGAAGGCAAATTTGCCGGTGATATGATGCGCCATGCCGGTGACAGTCCGACCGGCGATCTCGGTCCGATTTTCACGTCGCTGAATCGCAACAAGAAATCAATCACCCTCAATGCCAAGGAAGAAGCCGATAAAGCGGTGCTTGTGGAACTGCTGAAACATGCCGATGTATTTTTCCACAATGTCCGGATGGCTGGCATGGGGCGTCTGGGGCTTGATTATGAAGCGGTGAAAGCGATTAACCCCGGGATTGTTTATGTACATTGCGCGGGCTTCGGGCAAGGCGGAGAATATTCCCACCGGCAGGCGTATGACGACCTGATCCAATGTTCATCGGGCTTTGCATCCCTGTTTGAAATGCGCGGCGACAGTGGCCGTCCTTTATATGCGCCGTCGCTTGTGGCGGATAAAACTATCGGATTGTTCGCGGTTAATGCGACGCTCGCCGCCATGTATCACAAGGAAAAAACCGGCGAAGGGCAGTTTGTCGAAGTGCCGATGTTTGAAGCCTTTACGTGGTTCAACATGGTCGAAAACCTGTGGGGTGAAACCTTCATTCCCGGCAATGGCCGTCTTGCTTATACACGGTCGGTCAATCCCAATCGCAAACCTTATCCTACCAAAGACGGATATATCGGTCTGGTCCCCTATAGCGACCAGCAATGGGAAACATTTTTTGAATTGGGCGGAAAACCCGGAGTGTTTCAGGAACCGCGCTTTGCTACATATTCCGAACGCACAAAGAATATCACCGCTCTTTATGCTTTGATCGAAGAAATCGCGGCGACCAAAACTACCGATGAATGGCTTGCGCTGCTTGATGAGCATAATATTCCAGCGATGCGCTATAACCAGATTGCCGATGTGCTCAAGGACCCGCATTTGCAGCAGGTGGGCTTCTGGGCCGAGCGGGAAGGCGAGAAAATCGGTAAATATCGCACAATCAAGCATCCGGTCCATTATTCCGCCAGTCCGGCAAATATATATGCCGATCCACCAACATTGGGCGCGGATAATGCAGAGATAAAAGACGCTATCGACCCAAAGAACCAGGTCGATAAAACGTCATAGCTACAAAAAACCGGGACAAGCCATTGCCCCGGTTTTTTTTACAAGCAAATCACGCTGTAATCAGCTTGAATAATAGAGATCAAATTCAACCGGACTTGGGGTCATTTCCACGCGGTTGACTTCTTCCCACTTCAGCGCGGCATAAGCCTCAATCTGGTCCTTGGTAAACACATCTCCTTTAAGCAGGAATTCATGATCGGCTTCCAATGCCTCTAATGCTTCGCGCAATGATCCGCAAACCGTAGGCACATCGGCCAGTTCTGCCGGTGGCAGGTCATAGAGGTTTTTGTCCATTGCTTCACCGGGATGGATTTTATTTTCAATCCCGTCGAGCCCGGCCATGAGCAAGGCAGCAGCAGACAAATAGGGATTGGCGAGCGGATCGGGGAAACGGAATTCTACCCGTTTTGCTTTGTCACCTGCTCCATAAGGAATCCGGCATGATGCAGAGCGGTTGCGACTGGAATATGCGAGCAGTACAGGCGCTTCAAAGCCGGGGACAAGGCGCTTGTAGCTGTTGGTTGTCGGGTTGGTGAACGCGTTGCACGACTTGGCATGTTTAATCACGCCGCCAATATAATGCAGGCAGGTTTCCGACAATCCGGCATATTCATTGCCGGCGAAAAGCGGTTTGCCGTCTTTCCAGATCGACATGTGGGTGTGCATGCCGGAACCGTTATCATCCCTGATCGGCTTGGGCATGAAAGTTGCGGTTTTGCCATAGGCATGGGCAACCTGCTGCACGACATATTTATAAACCTGAATCCGGTCTGCGGTTTCGACCAATGTGCCGAACATCATGCCCAGCTCATGCTGCGCGGCGGCAACCTCATGATGGTGTTTATCCATCGGCAGACCCATTTCCTGCATTGTGGCCACCATTTCGCCGCGGATATCAATGGCGCTGTCAACCGGCGCAACCGGGAAATAGCCGCCCTTCATGCGCGGGCGGTGGCCCATGTTACCAATTTCATATTCGCGGCCAGAGTTGGTCGGCAGTTCGATGTCATCGATTCTAAAGCCGGAGCGGTCATAGCCATCTTCAAACCGCACGTCGTCGAACATGAAAAATTCCGGTTCCGGTCCGACATAAACAGTATCGCCAATGCCGGTGGATTTGAGATAGGATTCAGCCCGCTTTGCAGTAGAGCGCGGGTCGCGGCCATAGAGCGAACCATCGCCGGGTTCGACAATGTCACAGACCAATATCATCATCGGCGTGGCTGAAAACGGGTCCATATACATGGCATCCAGATCGGGTCGTAAAATCATGTCCGATTCATTGATGACTTTCCATCCGCCGATTGAAGAGCCATCGAACATAAAGCCTTCTTCAAGCATATCTTCATCAATAACATTGGCGCACATCGTCAGATGCTGCCATTTGCCGCGCGGATCGGTGAAGCGGACATCAACCCACTCGATCTCGTCTTCCTTGATCAATTTCATGATGTCTGCAGCAGTATTGGCCATTATTTTGTCCCTTGGTTAGTCGGTGATATGATTATGCTGGATGTTAGGAGTCTATAGTCTGCTTTAATTTTATCGGATATTTAGAACGCTGCTCTAAATTGCATCGTTTTTGTTAGCGCTGCCCTAAATTGCATCGTTTTTAATGGCGCTGCCCTAAATTGCATCGCTGTCCCGTTCGCCGGTGCGGATACGCAGTGCTGATTCAACCGGGATAACAAAGATTTTGCCATCGCCGATACGGCCAGTCTGGGCAGCGGTGGATATCGCTTCGACAACGCGTTCGGCCAAAGTGTCGTCGACCACCACCTCCAGTTTTACCTTGGGTAGAAAATCCACGACATATTCGGCTCCGCGATACAATTCGGTATGGCCTTTTTGACGGCCAAAGCCTTTCGCTTCGGTAACGGTAATTCCCGAGACACCCACTTCGTGCAGGGCCTCTTTCACTTCATCGAGTTTGAAAGGCTTGATGATCGCTTCGACTTTTTTCATTTCATTCGTTCCTATCGCTTTGCCTTCTCCTTTTGTTTTTGCCTTAAGACTTGAACAAGTGGATGCGGCACCAACGCCGGGCGCTTTTGCCCTTTGCTATTCAACTACCATGCCAGATTGGAATCGTGCAAGGAATCGCCAAATAATTGCTATAGGCAAATGAAAGCTGTTTCAATGCTGCCCAAAAAACGGGCATTATTACAAACATAAGCCTAATGTTTAGGCAATATTGGTGACAGATATTTCCGGTTCCAGGAGCTCCCGTCTATACGGGAGTAACGGACATTAGAGCCGTGACAGCACGATAGACTTTCACGAAAACCTTATGGACCGGCGATCTTCTGCTTGGAGCATTAAGGCGCAATCAATGGAGAGCCGCTGCAATTACCGCGCGACGGGCGCGGTAATTTTGGGGACATTGGCTTTCGTCCAGTTGGAACGGTCAATGATATAATGACGTAGCGATTCAACCTGAGCGGGATCTAGCTGGGAAGAGAAACCGACCATCCCGTGTTGTTTCAATGCGCCATCGGTCACGATGGAGGCCCATGCCTCTTCACTGTCCAGAGTGGCTGATATGCGTAGGTCTGGTGTAAAGCCGTTACCCACGCCGCTGTCACCATGACAGACCATGCAAAAGCGACCGTAGACTGCCTTACCCTCGGCAACCTGTTCAGGCGTGCCGGTTGGTTCTGGCGGATTCCAGACGACTTCGCCTTTTTCTGGCAGCGGCGGCAGAGTAGTTTTACCGCCCAGCTTCATCACGATCAGCCGCGGGATATTGGGAATCTTGCGCGATGCTCCGCCAGCAACGCCGCCGGCGAGTGGAAATGCCCCGCCTTTACTGGTCAGGAAAGCAACATATTGTTCCCCGTCAATCATATAAGTGGCAGGCGCGGCAACAACGCCAGATTGCACATCCATACTCAATAGCTCATCACCGCTGTCAGCCGCATATGCCTTGAACAGGCCAAGGCTGGTTCCCTGAAACACCAGATTACCTGCCGTGGTCATGGTGCCGCCATTCCAGGCAGCGGGATAATCAACCGACCATGCGACTTCGCCTTTCTTGGGGTCAAAGGCGACAAGCTGTCCGGTTGTCGCTGCGATAGCCGCTTTATAGACATCTTTGTCATCGGGAAGCTGGCCAATCGCCCAGCCGATACCAACATTGAAACCGAGCCGCTCCCGGGTTTTGTCAAGTTTGGATGTCGGCACTTCATAACCCTGCGGGACTTGCTGTGCCGGAATATAAACCAGCCCGGTGTCGGAGTTATAGCTCATTGGATGCCAGTTATGCGCGCCCAAAGCGCCGGGAATGGCGACAAAAGGCTCTCCGGTTTTATAAAAACGCGCTGCGGGATTTTCAATCGGACGCCCGGTTTCCAGATCATAGCCCTCTGCCCAGTTGATATTCTCGACAAAAGGCTCCGCGCTCATCAACCGGCCATTGGTGCGGTCAATAACAAAGAAAAAGCCGTTTTTCGGCGCATGAAAAAGCACTTTGCGTTTCTTGGTGAGCGCATTTTTTTGCGTGTCGGCATCTTCATCCGTTTCCTCACCGGCGGGTTGCTCTTTGCTTACCGGCCAGTCAATTTCGGCAATGATGATAGACTGGGTAGCCGTATAATCCCATGATTCAGCAGGTGTTTCCTGATAATGCCAGAGATATTTTCCGGTATCAGGCTCAACCGCAACGATTGAGGATAAGAACAAATTATCCCCTTCACCACCCGAGCGTAGCCCGTGGTTCCACGGATTTCCGTTGCCGACTCCGAAATAAAGCTGGTCAAGCTCTTCATCATAAACAATGCTGTCCCATACGGTGCCGCCACCGCCGGATTCTTTCCATTCCCCGTCGCCCCATGTTTTATTGGCGGCCTTGGCAAAAATCTCGTCACTCGCAGCGCCGTCGGCTTTCCCTTCGGGATTAGGGACCGTGTAGAAACGCCATTTTTGCGTTCCATCAGCGATATTATAGGCGGTGATATAACCGCGCACACCAAATTCTGCGCCGCCATTTCCGATAATCACCATGTTTTTTACCACCCGCGGTGCGCCGGTAATCGTATATGGCTTGCTGTTATCGGTGGTCTGGGTTGCCCATAAACGCGCGCCGGTATTGGCATCCAGTGCGATCAGGCGGCCATCAAGAGTCCCGAAAAATAATCGGCCACGCGAATAGGCAAGCCCGCGATTTACAACGTCACAGCAGGCATCAACCGCTTTGTCACCGGAAACCTGTGGATCAAAAGACCATAGTTCCTTGCCGGTTTTCGCATCATAGGCAAATACTTTGGACCATGCAGTCGTGATGAACAGTTTTCCATCAACCATTACGGGTGTGGCTTCTTGACCGCGTGCGTCGGGTAAATCCTTGAACCAGGCAATGCCCAGTTTATCGACGTTGTTGTCGTTTATCTGGTCGAGAGGACTGTGGCGTTGTTCCTTGGCATCATAACCGATATTGCTCCATCCGTGATCTTCCTGAGTGGCGGATGCAATCTTTTGCTCTGCGCTCTGGTTTTGACAGGCGGCCAGCAAACAGGTGGCAAAAAACAATCCCAAACGACGCATCTTCACTTCTCCCGAACCGGTCAAACCTGCATGGGCCTGCCCTTATATTAACTGACTAACTAAATTCAGGCCGTTCGGTCAAGTCTGATGCTTAGCTATAAGGCGGACAGTCGAGGCCAGCAGGGCTTTTCGTGAAAATCTCGCACCCGTCCTCGGTAATCCCGATGCTATGTTCAAACTGTGCCGACAGCGAGCGATCACGCGTCACGGCGGTCCAGCCATCGTCCAGCATTTTTACAGCATATTTCCCGATATTTATCATCGGTTCAATCGTAAAAAACATTCCCGGGCGCAGTTCAGGGCCTGTGCCGGGACGTCCGGCATGGACGACTTCGGGAGCATCATGGAACATCTGTCCCAGACCATGGCCGCAAAAATCACGCACGACGCTATATCGGTTGCTTTCTGCATGGGTTTGAATGGCGTGGGAAACATCCCCCATTCGGTTGCCGGGTTTGGCCTGCTCAATGCCCAGCATCAAACATTCATACGTGTTCTGCACCAGCTTTCTGGCTTTAACCGGCGTTTTACCGATCAGGAACATACGGCTGGTATCACCATGCCAGCCATCGACGATGACGGTCACGTCAATATTGGCGATATCGCCTTCTTTCAATATTTTATCGCCGGGAATCCCGTGGCACACCACATGGTTGACCGAGATACAGCAGCTATGTGTGAAACCGCGGTAGCCTAGAGTCGCGGGCACGGAGCCTTCGCGAAACGCATGTTCACGGACCATATCGTCAAGCGCACCTGTGGTCACGCCCGGCACAACATGCGGCACCAGCGCGTCGAGAATCTCAGCAGCCAGCCGTCCGGCCTTACGCATGCCTTCAAAACCTTCGGGTCCGTGAAGTTTGATCGCGCCGGTCCGGCTTTGCGGAGTGGCTTCCTCTACAGTAAGATAATCAGTCATATCCCGTATATATGGACATTATCCCCGTTTGACGAGGGGCAATCAGAGGGAATATCTGTTTCGCATGGCAAATTATAACCATGGCCCCCGATCCATCATATAGTCTGCCATAAAATCGCCGTTGATGATTTGGCGAACTGCTCTATATCCGGATGCTATGAGCAACTCCCGCATTTATACCGCTGCCTTGATCGTGATTGGAGATGAAATCCTTTCGGGCAGGACAGCGGACAAAAATATTCCGCAAATTTCCAAATGGCTGAATGTGCAGGGTATCAGGCTCGCAGAAGTCAGGGTGGTTGCCGATGACATAGATGCTATTGGCGAAGCGGTGAATATATTGCGTGCGCGCAATGATTATCTGTTCACCACCGGCGGTATCGGCCCGACCCACGACGATATTACGGTGGATGCCATTTCCAAAGCGCTGGATGTGGATGTTGTCATTCACCCGGATGCACGCGCGATGCTTGAAAGACATTATGCGGATAAAGGCGGGCTAAATGAAGGTCGCTTGCGTATGGCGAGGGTGCCAGAGGGTTCAGAGCTGATCGAAAATCGCATGTCCGGTGCGCCGGGGATTGTGATCGACAACCTCTATCTGATGGCCGGTGTGCCGCATATTACGGCAGGAATGTTGGACGGATTAACCGGGACATTGGAAGGCGGCGCGCCATTATTGTCTGAAACGCTTGGTGCTTGGGCGCCTGAGAGCGAGATTGCCGATGTCCTGATCGCGGCGGAAAAAGCCCATGACGATTGCCAGATTGGTAGCTATCCCTTTTTTCGTGCCGGCAAGGTTGGCGCAAATTTCGTTATTCGCTCGACAGAGAAAGACGCGCTGAAAGCATGCACAGCGGATTTGAAAGCCGGTCTGGAAAAAGCGGGTTACGAGGTTACTGACGGAGGGATTTAAGGGCTACTCCCGCATCGCTTTTAGCGCCGCTCCTGCCGTAAATGGTGTAATAGCGACGAGTAGTAACGACACCGCGCTCAGGAACAACAGCGCGCTGCTGCTTTGATCCGACAGGCTACCTGCCCCGAAAATAAGCAACGGGATGGCGAGCGGTACCAACAGTAATCCGCCCAGTGCCCCCGCTCCTTTCAGGCCGGAAGTCAGTGCTGCGATCATGACTGCCAGACCTGCCAGCGCCGGTGTTGCAATCGCTAGGCTGGACAGCAAAAGGCCGAGCGGTGGCCCTTCCAGCCCCATCAAACCGCTGGCTAGCAAGGCGGCCAATAACAGCGGTGGCCCAAAAGATAACCAATGCGAAATAAGCCGGGCAAAGGCGATCCACTCGTCGGTAATGCCGCGCACCAATAGCTGGTCGTAAAGCCCGTTATCAAGATCAGGCTGAACCAGCCGGTCCAGCGGCAGCAAGGTCGCCAGTAAAGCGGCAATCCATAATATCCCGCCACCTGTCTGTAACAGCAAATCACGATCCGGTCCCACGGCAAAGGGGAAGAGTGTTGCTGCCGACAAATAGAATATGACCGGCAGCCACGTCCCGCCGCTGGCATAGCTTTGCCGGACATCTCGCCAGATCAGTGTTTTGAGCGCACCGATCATAGAGCGGATTCCTGGTGAACCTGATGTGCCAAGGGCGCAGATAATTTTCTCGAAAGGCGTAACGTCGTATCAAATGCGACCGGCAAAGCGATATGGCTGGCGGCCAATATGATGCCGCCGCTGCCTAGATGACATTGCATGGCCCGGCCCAATTGTTCTACCGAGGCACTGTCAAGTCCGTTGGCCGGTTCATCGAGCAGCCACAGCTTGGCGTTGTTCAGGAAAGTCCGGGCCAATCGAGCGCGTTGCCGCTGACCTGTGGAGAAATAACGAACGGGGACTTCGGCTAGATGTCCCATATCCATGGCGTTAATGGCCCGCGCAACATCTTGATCGCTTTTACTATCCAGTTTCGCCCAGAAATACAGCGCGGATGACAGCGGCAGATTTTCATCCAGCGCCATCCGGTCATCACATAATGCGATGGATTCAGGGACATGGACTGATCCCGAAAATGGATCGAGCAATCCGGCAATAAGCCGCAGCAAACTGGATTTACCCGCGCCATTGGGTCCGGTAATCAATCCTGCCTCTCCCGGCATCAAGGCAAGGGTGAGGTCACGGAACAGCAATTTATCGCCGCGCACACACGACAGGGCTGTGGCGCGCAAACAATTGCCCCCTTCTTCCCGCATTTTGGTTGACGCCCCTTGGTTCATGGGGGAGACTTAAGCCATGAAACAACGATAAAGCCAAGGCAGGAGTATCGAAATATGGTCGCAAAACTTAATGATGCACAGCGTGAAGCCGCTCTGGCCACGCTAAAAGACTGGAAATATGATGACAAACGCGATGCAATTAGCCGCAAGTTCAAATTTTCAGATTTCACCGAAGCCTTCGCATTTATGACCCGTGTTGCCCTGCATGCCGAGAAAGCAGACCATCACCCTGAATGGTTTAATGTCTATAATAGTGTCGATATCACGCTGACGACCCATGATGCCGGTGAGAATGGCGGATTGTCGCAGCGCGATATAGAGCTTGCGAAAATAATCGAAGCCAGTTGTTAAATATAGCGTGGTCTATTTATATCTGATCGGAACCGGCTAGCACTCCGCCTAGGCTGTCAACACGTGCGACGGCCTGTTTACGCAGCCGTCCCGGTATCCAACGCGCGGCAAAGGCCAGTTGTTTCGCCATTTTATTGACAGGTGTGTGGACTTTCTCGCCGTGGACCGCATTCCATGCTTCCGGGCCAATAATGGACACCGGACTGACCATGATTCCAGAGGATTCAAGCATTTCCTTACCGCTTTGATTAGATCCATCAGCGACTCCGGAAATAATATTGGTATCTATAAATCCGGGCATGAGGGAGCGCGATTTGATCCCATATTTGCGGAATTCAATATCGTGCGATTCGGCAAGGCCGCGAACCGCAAATTTTGTCGCGCTATAAACGCTAAGGTCCGCGACACCGTATATACCGGCGGCTGATGCGGTATAAAGCACACAGCTATCCGGCGTGTCCCGTAAAAGATCGAAACACGCGCGTGTTCCGCTAATCACGCCGGTAAGGTTAATCGCGATCATCAGATCGACCTCCTCGTCGGTCATCTCCTGAATAGCGCCGCCGGTACCGATGCCGGCATTGTTAAATAACACGGTCATCTGACCGCCGGTCAGGGCGCCAAATTCTTCGACAACCGACGCCCATTGCCCACGGTTGGTTACATCAAGATGATGCGTGGAACTCATGCCATCGGGTAGCATCGCTGCGGTTTCGGAGAGGCCGATATCGTTGATATCCGCTAGTCCGACAAACCAGCCCCGATCAGCGAAATAGCGCGCAACTTCGCGGCCCAGCCCCGATGCGCCGCCAGTGATAAATATAGATTTCTGTCCGTTTTGATATGCCATTTTCTGTCCCCACCCTAGTGATTTTTGCTAGCCGCAATCATTGTCTTATTGACATTTTTGTTCATTCGAGCGGTTTTTGAACTTCAGGTCAAG
This sequence comes from Parasphingorhabdus sp. JC815, assembly GCF_040717415.1. Lineage (NCBI taxonomy): Bacteria > Pseudomonadati > Pseudomonadota > Alphaproteobacteria > Sphingomonadales > Sphingorhabdaceae > Parasphingorhabdus > Parasphingorhabdus sp. JC815. The sequence goes on along the minus strand of NZ_JBFEFM010000007.1, from coordinate 6,056 downwards.
TGCGATTGGACATATTGGTCAAAGCGCGGCAATAATGATCCGGATGAATGTAAAGGCATCAGCTTCGGGACCTGCTATCAGTCTCCACAATCTTGGTCGGCGCTACGGCGCTATCAAAGCTGTGGATGGAGTATCGCTGGACATTGCGGCGGGCAGTCTGGTCGCTTTGGTCGGTTTGTCGGGGTCCGGTAAATCAACACTTCTAAAAATGATCAATCGGCTGGTCGAGCCGACTGCCGGAGAGATATGTATCGCAGGTGAAAATGTGAAGGCGGTTGATCCACATATTCTGCGCCGCCGGATCGGCTATGTGTTTCAGAATATCGGCCTGTTCCCGCATATGCCTATCGCGCGCAATATCGCTATTGGTCTGGAACTGGCCGGCACGAAAACCGGCCGGCAAAAGCGGGTAGCGGAATTGCTCGACCTTGTCGATTTGCCTCGGGAAATGGCAGACCGGATGCCACACCAGCTAAGCGGTGGCCAGCAGCAGCGGGTGGGCGTTGCAAGGGCGCTGGCCACGCGGCCAGGGTTGATGTTGATGGATGAACCCTTTGGCGCGTTGGACCCGGTGACGCGCGATAGTCTGGTCGATGAATATAAAGCGCTGCATAATAAGCTGGGGCTGACTACGATTATCGTGACCCATGACATGGCCGAGGCGCTGTATCTGGCCGATCGCATATTGGTGATGGAGGGCGGAGAGATCAAGGCAGATGCTACGCCGGCCGAGATGCTGTCTGGCAATGCGGGTGAGGCAGCCGAAGCTCTGGTCGCAATCCCGCGGGCTCAGGCTGAGCATCTTATCGCACTGGAAAAAACGGTATGAGCGCGGAAACGGGCTTGCAGACGGGCTTGCAAACGGGCGGGCAGCCGGGTGTCTGGCAGCAAGCATTCGCCCGTGTCCCCGAATTGCTGGCGGCGCATGTGCAGCTTAGTTTTACTGCCTTGTTACTGGCCATGGCTTTATGTCTGCCGCTAGCGATATGGGCAGCGCGTAACACGAAAGTGGCAACAATCGTTCTGGGCTTTGCCAGCCTTATCCAGACGATCCCGGCGCTGGCGTTGCTTGCCTTATTCTATCCGGCCTTGCTGGGCTTGTCGGCATTATTGGGAGAGCAGATCGGCGGAGGCATTTCCGCTCTTGGCTTTATACCGGCCTTGTTGGCGTTGACCCTTTATGCGCTTTTGCCAATTTTACGTAATGCCGTAACTGGCCTGATCGGCGTTGATCCGGCGGTGAGACAGGCGGCGGACGGGCTGGGCATGACCGCTGCACAAAAACTGCGGCTGGTCGAAGCGCCAATTGCCGCGCCAACGATAATGGCCGGAATCCGGACGGCTGCGGTGTGGACCATCGGCGCAGCGACATTATCCACAACGGTCGGGCAATCCAGTTTGGGTGACCTTATTTTTACAGGACTGCAAACGCAAAATTGGACTTTGGTGCTGACTGGCTGCTTTGCCTCGGCTGGATTGGCGATCATCGTTGACCTGTTACTTGGTCTGATCGAGCGGGCAATTCTCGAGCGGCGCAAAATTATCGCATGGGGCACAGCCGCACTGCTTTGTGTCGGATTGGGAGCCGCGCTGCTACCCATGATGGCTACCCGCGATAATGTGGTTGTGATTGGCTCAAAAAGCTTTGCCGAGCAGTTTATATTAGCCAGACTGATCGGATTGCGCCTGAAGGAAGCAGGCTATGAAGTGGAATATCAGGACGGTCTGGGGTCGGCAGTGGTGTTTCAGGCCGTGGCGGCGGGTGATATTGATATATATGTCGATTATTCCGGCACTATCTGGACCAACCAGATGAAACGTAATGATCCACTTCCAGCCAATGAAATGCTGCCGGAAATCACTAAATGGAGCAAAGAAACACATGGTGTTGCCATGGCCGGAGCGCTGGGCTTTGAAAATAGCTATGCTTTTGCTGTTCGGTCAGAAGATGCAGCAAGCAAACAGCTCAGGACGCTCGATGATCTGGCGCGCGTGTCGTCCGGTTTTGCTTTCGGAACGGATCTGGAGTTTCTGGAACGACCGGAGTGGGAAATGGTCAAAGCAGCCTATCCGATCCGGTTCAAGGAAACCCGGTCGTTTAATCCGACCTTCATGTACCCCGCTTTATCAAGCGGTGAAGTGGATGTTATTTCGGCTTTTTCCTCTGACGGGCGGATAGCTGCCAATGGTCTGATCGTACTAGATGATCCAAAAGGAGCAATACCGCCTTATGATGCGATGGTTTTAATAGCGCAGGGATTTAGCGATGATAAAAATTTCATGGGCGCAATCAAGCCCTTGATCGGTGCGATCACCGTAGAGAATATGCGAAAAGCCAATTATATGGTGGACCGTAAAACGGACAAACGTTCGCCCGGACGGGCTGCGCTCTGGTTGGATCAGCAAATCAGGAATAAGAAAGATTAATAAGTGGCTAAACAGTTTTTTGTGATGTTGCGGCTGCGCTTTATTGCAGTCCTGTTACCATTATTTCTGGCCACCATGCCAGCGCAGGCGCAAGTAAATGTAACCTTCTATTCCCATGATTTCGGGAAGAATTTCCCCCATGCTTTTTTTGTGCTGAAGGGAAAATTGTCGAACGGCCAAAACGTTGATACCAGTTTCGGTTTCACTGCGGTGAATATTTCCCCCGGTATTTTATGGGGATCGGTAAAAGGCAAAGTGGAAACGGCAAAGCCCAAATATATTGCCAACAGCAATCCGCATTTCACCGTCACCGTGGCGGATGATAAATATCGTGATCTTATGGCTCTGGTCGCCAAATGGCGTAATATGCCTCAGAAAAGCTATAGCCTGAACAAACGCAATTGCGTGCATTTTGCCAGCGAGGCCATTGCGTTACTGGGTTATCGGTTCAACCCGAAAACCGATTTCTGGAAAAAGCCGCGTTCCTTTATGGAAGAAGTTTTGAAGCTAAATCCGGGGTTAAAGAAATAATCCGCTACATCACAGTTGTATTATAATGATGCCAGATGAAAATCGCGACAGCCCCCCGGTGCGGGGACCAGGGGATAGCAATTTCCCTTAATTCCTTTTCCGATGGCCGTGTGTCATGGCCCAATATGCTGCCTGCGCCCGCCTGAATCGCCAAATCTCCTGCGGGCCAGATATCGGGCCGACCCAAAGCAAAGAGCAGGTAAATTTCTGCTGACCAGCGGCCAATGCCCTTTATTTTTGTAAGCAGCGCAATCGCTTCTTCGTCACCATCCGGCAGATTGTCGAGATCAAGCTCTCCCGACATTATCAACTCCGCCAGACTGCGTGCATAGCCCTGCTTCTGGCGAGACAATCCACAAGCGCGCAGCGCGTCAAAATCGGTTGCGATCAGTTTTTCCGCCGGGCATCCCTCCCCCAATAAAGCCTCCAGCTTGTTCCAGACAGATGTCGCCGCAGCCACGCTTACCTGTTGGCCGACAATCGTTCGCAGTAACGTCTGATAACCGGGTGGATTGATTCGGGGTTCCGGATAACCGGCAGCAGCAATTGCTTTTTCAAAGCGCGGTTCGACTTTGCGAATCATATCCAGACTTGCCCTGATCGTCTCTTTTGATAGGCCCATTGCGGGAGTCCCTTGTGTAATTCGCCGTTTCCGGCCTTGATTATTTTTGTTCCACCAGACATAGCGTGCCGGATTCTAAAATAACACAGCTTGAGGGGTTAAGATGCCGACAATTCATGTTACTGACAGATCCGGTGAAGAAAAGGCCGTTACCGTTGATAATGGCATAAGCGTTATGGAAGCGATTCGCGACAACGGGTTTGACGAATTGCTTGCGCTATGCGGGGGTTGTTGTTCTTGTGCCACCTGTCATGTTCATGTCGATGCCGAATGGACAAGCAAGCTGCCGGAAATGAGCGAAGATGAAGATGATTTGCTGGAAAGCAGCGACCATCGTAATGAATCATCACGTCTGAGCTGCCAGATTGAATTAAGTGACGATCTTGACGGATTAAAGGTGAGGATCGCTGACGAGGACTAAACGGCCCAAATAATTCTGATGTAAAAAAAGGGAGCTTATCGGGCTCCCTTTTTTTATGGCTATTAAACAGAAGCTGCTTGTCAAAAGCGGATCAGTACGCGTGGTTCCTGGTCAGATACAGCGCCCTTTCCGATTTTCCAGCTCATCACTTTCATGTCGCCTTTTTCGGTAAAGCCGTCGGCGCTGTTATTGGTCACAACTCTGCCATTGGTTTCCACCGTCAACATGCCGTCAATCTCTGCTAGATTTGAGGCAGTTTTGTCGCCTTCTTTCATAATCATATTAAATAAACCACCCTGTCCTGCAATTGCAGGGGCGAGCAGTTCCAATGCGCCATCGGCGCGCTGGACGATCTGGAAAAACGGATATTGCATCTGTGCGTCCGGCAGAACAGGAAAGCTGAAATAGCTGCCGATCGGGCCGGTTTGCTGGTATTCTACGTCAAAAATACTGCCACCAGCATATTCGACCTTTTTCCAGCCATGATATTTTTGCAGCTTTTTAGCAAAGGCGCGCATGCTCGCAACATCGCCGGGTATCGGTCCGCCAAAAAACGCACCAGCCATCATTGATTCTTCTGCATAGTTTTTTTGTTTGCGCGCCTGTTTGCGTTCATATTTTTTCTGCCGTGTCGCAATTTCTTCTTCGCTGCAGGCTCGTTCCGTCACTATATAGGGCTGGTCGTCGACATCCGTTTCGGCGTCTATCCCATAGGGGTCATATTCGTCCCCGTAGACTGGTGGCTGAGGATCAATCTTTCCGCTGCTTTCATACACAAAATCCCGGCATTTCAATTTGGCCGGATCAAATGGTTCATTGCTCGGTTTTTTCAATTTGTCATCATCCGGCATAACCATTTGAATTTGCCCGGTATAAGCGAATTCATAGCGCTCGCCGTCGAGGATTTTCAGATTAGCGTCAAATTTCCCTGGTAACAGAAAACATCCTGTCAATAACAAGGGTGCGGCCATGGCCGCTATAAATCTGGTTAATTGTTTCATTTAGCCCCCCAAGTTTCTGGTATATTCCGCATATAAAGCAATGGCTGCCGCATTTGATACATTCAGGCTTTCCATTTTGGGTGCCATTGGCAGCCGCGCCAGTGCATCGCAATGGGCGGCAACATTTTGACGTAAGCCTTCACCTTCTGCGCCCATGACCAACGCCAGCTTGCTTTGCCCCATGATATCGCCAAGCGTATCCTGCGCCTCGCCGTCCATTCCGATGCGCCAATAGCCAGCAGCCGCAATGTCGTCGAGCGCCCGCGCCAGATTGACCACCCGCACCCAAGGTACAATTTCCAGAGCTCCGGACGCCGATTTCGCCAATGTTCCGGATTCGGGTGGTGCATGACGGTCCTGTGTCACTATCGCAGCGGCATCAAAAGCGGCGGCAGAGCGCAGAATAGCACCAACATTATGGGGATCAGTGACCTGATCCAATACCAGAATAGGCCGTCCGGTATCAGCGGCTTTGTCCAGCATGTCGCCTAACCAGATGTCTGGCAATGGATCTACATCCAGCACCATGCCCTGATGGGGCGCATCGCGCGGAATGACCCGGCCCAGATCGGCAACATCGCTGAAAACAACGGGTAATCCATCAGGAATGTCCAGTGTCGCCAGCGCTTCGCGTGTGCCGGATATTTTCTTTACCAAGCGGTGCGGATTGGCCAATGCGGCCTCCACCGCATGCCTGCCCCAGAATTTCAAACCGCCGCCGGTTTTTTTTATAGATCTATTTTTGCGTGCCATACCGCTCCTTAGCCCTTTGACCGCGCAGACACACCCATTTTTTCATGGTTATTGATGTGATTCCGGATGATTTCATAGCGAATATGTAATTTCAGCCGGGCAGGCTTGACACATCGCGATGCTTTCGTCATTGAGCCGCATCTCACCGTCAAACGGTGAAGACAGGCAACCAGATGGACAGGTGGCCGAGTGGTTAAAGGCAGCAGACTGTAAATCTGCCCGCGTAAGCGTACATAGGTTCGAATCCTATCCTGTCCACCATTTTTGCCGAGTAGAGCCGATCCGGGGGATCGGCGTCGGC
>NZ_JBFEFM010000006.1:0-211945 GCF_040717415.1 Parasphingorhabdus sp. JC815 | reverse complement strand
AAAAATCCCGCAGCGCAAGCAAGGGTGGCCTGACGAAACAGTAACGCTTTCAACCAACCGGCACTGTTTCGTGTGACCGATCCGGGGGATCGGCGCAAAAATCCCGCGGGGCAAGGGTGGCCTGACGAGGCAGCAACGCTATCAACCAACCGACACTGTTTCGCGTGACCGATAGGGGTATATTATCAGCGCATGACCGAAATATAGCGATATAGACTGCATAAATCCGATAGCCCCCTTGATTTTGGAGCTATGTCTGCGCATTGGTTTACGCTCTGTTTGATCAACAAAAGGGCCTTTATGTCATCTGAAAAACTAGCGCGATCCGGCTCCATTTCTGCGCTTCGGAATTTTCTGAGAAGTGAGGCGTCCGGCGGTATATTGCTAATGGTCGCGGCCGCGCTGGCGATGATTGTCGCCAATAGCCCGCTCTATGACATGTATCATCATTTCCTCCACGAGATAAAAGGGCCGGTAATATCGGAAAAACTTGGCCCGATGACGCCGCATCTTTGGATTAATGATGGCCTGATGGCGATTTTTTTCATGTTAGTCGGTCTTGAAATTAAACGCGAGTTTGTTGACGGGCGGCTGAATAGCTGGGACCGGCGGCGTTTGCCGGTATTGGCTGCGGCCGCGGGTATGGTCGTTCCGGCGCTCATTTATCTGGCAGTTGTGCGCGATATGCCCGCGCTTTATAATGGTTGGGCGATACCGGCGGCGACAGATATTGCCTTTGCTATCGGCGTGCTGGCATTATTGGGGCCACGGGCTCCGACATCGCTAAAACTGTTTCTGGTCACGGTCGCCATTGTCGATGATATGGGCGCAGTGGCGATTATCGCGCTGGTCTATACCGCTGAAATCAACGGCGCGGCACTACTGGCGTCTGCTGTTATCCTTGGCATTATGTATACGCTGAACAAAGCGAATGTAAGATCCCTGCTGGTCTATCTTTTCTTTGCTGTGTTGCTGTGGTTTGCGGTGCTGATGTCCGGAGTGCACGCCACGATTGCCGGGGTGCTGGCGGCGATGGCGATACCGATTATCGTCACGCCCGGTGCGCCGGATTCGCAAGTATCGCCGTTACACCGGCTGGAACATGCCATTGCACCGTGGAGCGCCTTTTTTATCGTGCCGTTATTCGGCTTTGCCAATGCTGGTGTATCGCTGGATGGCATCGGCTTGGAGCATATTTTTGCGCCATTGCCGATAGGTATTGCGCTGGGTCTGTTTCTGGGCAAACAGGTCGGGATTTTTGCGGCGGTCTGGATAGCGGTAAAGACCGGATTTGCCGAACGGATGGGCGGCGCAAGCTGGCTACAGGTTTACGGTGTGTCCATGCTTTGCGGCATCGGTTTCACCATGAGCCTGTTTATCGGGGCGCTGGCTTTCCCGGGTAATATGCTGTTGATCGAGGAAGCGAAAATCGGCGTGCTGGGCGGATCATTCCTCTCGGCCATTGTCGGCTATTGTATCCTGCGTTTTGCTCCGCAAAACACACATCTGGCTGCGCTCGACGAGAAAGAAGAGCAGGAATTAAAGGCGGTGCTTTGAAGGCGGGCGCAGCCTTTTCTGCTGCGCTATTGCTGGCGGGCTGTTCGCCGGTCCAAATTGCCGCTCAGCCTGAAACAGCTACGGTAAAACCGGCTGCCCAACCTGCTATATCCGGACGGGATCATCAATCTCCACTCGACCGGATCGCCATCGATTATATTCTGCTGACGCTCGCGATGGGGGAAAAAGAAGCGGGATATGTCGATGCTTATTATGGACCGGAAATATGGCAGGAGCAGGCGAAACAGGATGGGCGCAGTCTGGCGGAACTGGGCCAAGACATTACGCGCCTGATTGCGCGCACAAAAGCGCTTTCGGGGGATAGAAACCGCGCTCGCCAACGCTTTTTATTGGCGCAGCTGGAAGCGGCCCGGACCCGCCATGCAATGCTATCTGGCAAAACACTGCCCTTTGTCGAGGAAGCAAAAGGATTATTCGGTGTTAGCCCCGCAATCCGCCCGCTCACAGAATTTGATCCCGTGCTGGCCAAGATTGACAGGCTTGTCCCCGGGGAAGGCGATCTTGCCGCGCGGGTTGAGGCTTTTGAGGACCAATATATAATCCCGAAGGAGCGGTTGAAAACTGTCTTCGATACAGCGATCGCAGAGTGCAAGCGCCGCACGGAAAAATATTTTGACCTGCCTTCGGATGAAAACTTCCGGATGGAATTTGTGACAGGGAAAAGCTGGAGCGGGTATAATTATTATCAGGGCAAATACCAAAGCCTGATCCAGATCAATACCGACCTGCCGATCCGTATTTCGCGCGCCGTCGATCTTGGCTGCCACGAGGGCTATCCGGGGCATCATGTCTATAATATGTTGCTGGAAGAAAATCTGGCCAATCAGCTGGGCTGGAAAGAGTTTTCTGTCTATCCGCTCTATTCTCCCCAATCGCTCATTGCTGAGGGATCAGCAAACTATGGTATCAGGCTGGCCTTTCCGGGTCACGAGCGTCTGCAATATGAACGGGATGTGCTTTATCCGCTGGCGGGTTTGAATCCCGAAGGAGCGCAAGACTATTGGGCACTTCAAAATGCAAAAGATGCTTTGTCGGGTGCGCGCATCACAATCGCGCAGCAATATCTGGACGGAGAGATCAGCCGCGAACAGGCCGCGCAGCTAATCCGGAAATATCAACTCGTGAGTGCAGACCGAGCCCGCCAACTCCTCGATTTCAACGACCAGTATCGCAGCTATGTGATAAACTATGGTCTTGGTCAGGATATGGTGCGGGAGTGGATAGAAGCACAGGGCGATGCTCCCGTCTGGCGCTGGAAAGCGATGGAGAGACTATTAAGCGAACCAATGCTGCCGCAAGATTTGCAAAACGGTTTGGACGAGGTAACTTCGGGTTATTAGCGTTCCGGCGTATTCCACTCTTCTGGTGAAAGATTGCGGTCTCGCAACCTGAGCGCCAGACCGATGGCAACGCCCACCCCGATTGCTACCGTCAAATCAATCAGCACTGTCAGAACCAATGTCGTTATAAGCATTATTTTGTCAGATGCGGGAAGCGACAGATGATCTTTCCATTTATGCGGTTCGCTCATATTCCAGGCAGTGACGATCAATAGCGCGGCGAGTGCCGGCATCGCGAGATACCCGGCTAGCGGAGCTGCAACAAGCATGATGATCAGGATGACGATGGCATGGACTATACCTGCGACAGGTGTTTTGCCACCGGCCTTGATATTGGTCGCAGTGCGGGCAATGGCGCCTGTGACCGGCAATCCACCGAATAGAGACGAAGCGATATTGGCAGCGCCCTGTGCGGTGACTTCGGCATTGGGGCGATGGTGTCCCTCGATCATCCGATCAGCTACAATGGCGGATAGCAGGGACTCCACTCCTGCCAGAAAGGCTATGATCAATGCCGAAGGAAAAAGCGTGATCAAGCGTTCAACCGACATGTCCGGCAGGGCTATATAAGGCAGACGATTGGGTAAATCCCCGAAACGTGAAGCAATAGTATCTGCGGAAAATCCCGAATATAATGCCAGTAGTGAGCCGATAGCGACAGCGACAATCAACCCTGGAAATCGTGGAAAAAATTTTCGTAAGCCAATAATCAAAGCGAGAGTGATGATAGCTATCATCAGTGCAGAACTGTTAAACGACCCTCGCGATTCCCAAAGCACCGGTATTTTTTCAAGAAAATCAGCGGGAAGATTCTCAATCGAAAATCCGGCAAAATCGCTGATCTGGCTGGTCGCAATGATGACGGCAATGCCAATGGTAAACCCGCTGACCACGGCTTCGGGCACATAGGATATAAGGTTCCCTAACCGGAAATAACCGGCGATAATCAATATTATACCCGCCATATTGGTCGCAAGAACAAGTCCGTCATATCCGTGATCGGCAATGACCCCGAAAACTACGACAATGAACGCGCCGGTTGGCCCGCCAATCTGGACACGGCTGCCGCCCAGAGCAGAAATGAAAAATCCCCCGATAATCGCGGTGATAATGCCGGTTGAAGGATCCGCTCCCGATGCAATGGCAATCGCTATGCTTAAAGGCAGGGCGACCATCGCTACGGTTATTCCGGCCATCAGATCGGCCAGTAACAAGGAAGCAGAATAGTCTTTTAAGGTTGTGATTATCTTGGGTTGCCGCATGAGCGCGATTATCAACAAATACAAGGAATGGGCAACCACAATCAAACCAGTCTTAACCACCTGCTAACCAATTTCGTTCATGCCGGTCCCTGAAAAATTAACTGGCATAGCCGAGTGCCCGATTTCGATCGGGTATTTTGAACAGGGACGGAACTTATGACGGATGCGAATAACCCGGTAGATGTAGCCATTATCGGTGCCGGGCCAGCAGGACTGACCGCCGCTTATTTGCTCAGTAAGAAAGGCTATTCGGTTAAAGTTATCGAGAAAGACCCGCTATATGTTGGCGGGATTAGCCGGACCGTAGAATATGAAGGTTTCCGTTTCGATATTGGCGGACACCGGTTTTTCTCAAAATCAAAGGAAGTGGTCGACCTGTGGAATGAAATCCTGCCCGATGATTTCATCCAGCGGCCACGGATGAGCCGCATCTATTATGAAGGCAAATTTTACAGCTATCCACTACGCGCTTTTGAAGCATTATGGAATTTGGGAATCTGGCGCTCTGCTCTATGTATGGGTAGCTATGCCAAAGCGAAACTATTCCCGAACAAAAATGTAAAAAGCTTTGAGGACTGGACCGTCAACCAATTCGGGTGGAAGCTTTATTCGATCTTTTTCAAGACCTATACCGAAAAAGTCTGGGGCATGCCGTGCGATGAAATGTCCGCCGATTGGGCCGCGCAGCGGATCAAGGGATTGAGCCTGTGGAGCGCGGTGGTTGACGGGTTGAAGCGCTCGCTTGGCCTGAACAAAAAACCCAATGACGGCATGGAAACCAAAACCCTTTTGGAAACCTTTCGCTATCCCCGCCTAGGCCCCGGCATGATGTGGGATGCGGCGCGTGATTTTGTCCGGTCCAAAGGCAATGAAGTGCTTATGGGGCACAGCTTGAAACAGTTGGCACAAGATGCAGATGGCAACTGGCGTGTGTCGGCCTCCACGGATGCTGGCGAAACCATTATACATGCCAAACATGTCATCAGCTCCGCACCAATGCGCGAACTGGCCAGTCGTATTCACCCTCTGCCAAAATCGCTACCGGAGGCGAAGGATCTCAATTACCGGGATTTTCTGACCGTCGCATTGATGGTCAGATCCCAAGATCTGTTTCCTGATAACTGGATTTATATCCATGATGACCGCGTTCAGGTGGGCCGCGTGCAGAATTTCCGTAGCTGGTCACCGGAAATGGTCCCTGATGCGTCCATCGCCTGTGTCGGACTGGAATATTTCTGCTTTGAAAATGATGGCCTGTGGTCGTCCAGTGATGATGATTTGATTGAGTTAGCCAAAAATGAAATGGCGATACTTGGTCTATGTGAGCCGGAAGATGTCGTCGGCGGGGCGGTTGTGCGTCAGGAAAAAGCCTATCCTGTCTATGATGATAACTACGAAGAGAATGTAACGTCCATGCGCGATGATCTGGAATCGCGCTTCCCGACGCTTCACATGGTTGGCCGAAATGGCATGCACCGCTATAATAATCAGGACCACGCGATGATGACCGCGATGCTGACGGTGGAAAATATCGAAGCCGGTTCGCGCAAGTGGAACGTGTGGAACGTCAACGAAGACGCCGAATATCATGAAGCAGGCGATGAAGGCGCGCAAAGCGTAATCGCTTCGGAAATCAGCGAGGATCGTGCTGCCGCGCTGAACAGCATGCGTGATGTGCCGACGCGGGTTGATACGCCCGAAACCAAGCCGTCCAAGGCGGCGTAACCGGTATATGGAGCGCAACGGTCAGGATAGACGGTCTGTCGCCGGGCAATGGGCAGGAAATCTGCCCGGTCCGCTGGCGTTGCTGCACCGTTTTTCCATCACGCGTTATTTGCTGGCGAGTATCATCAGCCTCGCTTTCGATGTGGCGTTGTTCATGGTGCTGGTTGCTTTTGCTTTCGATCCTGGTTGGGCCTCTGCGGCGGGTTATAGTGCGGGTATCATTGTGCACTGGCTGATTTCATCAAGCTTTGTCTTTCCCGGCAAAGCCAGACAGGGCACGGCGCTGCAACTGCAACGCATAGGCTTTGTCGCTACTGCCATATTGGGCCTTGGCATTACAGTCAGTATTGTTAGCTGGATGACCGATCTGGGCATTTTGCCCGTTATTGCCAAAGGCGCAGCGGTTTTTATCAGTTTTTTCGCGGTTTACTTGACCCGTAAGTTTGGAGTGTTCCGGTGACAGCTATCGCAGTGGATGCGCCGCGATCCGGTCTTTCAAAGGAATTTGGCAAGTTCGTCAACTGGGCTTTGATCTGGCTTGTGCTCGCCAATATGCCGTTCATAGCGATGTGGTTTGTCGGTGCGCCGCCGCGCTATTTTGAAATTGCTGTGGGCGGTATAATCGGCCTGATTGTAAAGCGCATGCCACGGATTATACAGTTTGCCGCCTTTACCGCCATCATGGCTTATTCAATCCTGTCATTCGTTGCGGGCCTGTTCAATCTTGGCATGAGTTCGCTGGTCTATTCCCTGCAATTTTTTGCCGAAATCAAGACCACCAACTCCGCAGAATATATTGCGGCCATTGTTGTTATCCTTGCTATATTAATCGCAAGCTGGTTCCTGCTCAAACGGGACACTAATTTTGCCAAGCCATCTTATATATTGCTTGGTGGTGCTTTGATATTTGGTCTGGCTGGCGCGGATTTCGCTATGGGTCAGAATATGCGCGGCCATTATTTCCGTGAAGCTCCACCGGGCGCCAATTTTGAATCTGCTACACAAAAAACCGCCTTTGCCAGCCGCGCTGATGGTAAACGTCATCTGGTTTTGATCATGGTGGAATCGCTGGGCGTTCCCCATGACAATCAGGCCATGTCGGACAAATTATTCGCTTATTATGACAATAGCGCCATTCAGGCCCGCTATGATGTAAGCCGGGGAACGAGCCTTTATTATAATAGTACTACAGCGGGCGAGTTTCGTGAGATGTGCGGGAAATGGGGCGATTATTACGAATTGCTTGATCCGGCCGAGGCGAAAAAAATAAATTGTTTACCGGCGCGGCTGGCTGCCAAAGGCTATGCCACTTATGCGATGCACAGTTTTCAGGGGGGATTTTTTAAGCGCGCCCAATGGTATCCCAATATCGGGTTTCAGAAACGGCAATTCTGGCCGGAACTGCAAGCCAAGGGCGTGGAGTGGTGCGGAGGCGTTTTCGCAGGAGCATGTGACCGTCAGATACCAAAGCTGCTCGCAGAAAAACTTAAAACAGCGGAGCAGCCCATTTTTCTTTACTGGCTGACGCTAAACACGCATTTGCCAGTGCCAACGGGCCTGAATCTGGAGGTGGATGATTGCCGGAAAGTGTCGGAAAAGCTGGCCAAGGATTTTCCGATGATCTGCCGGCAATTTGCGATCTTTGATGCCATCGACAAAGCGCTGGTCGCGGAAATAACCGCGAGCGATTTTCCCGAAGCAGATATATTGATCGTCGGCGATCATATGCCGCCATATTATGACCGGCACCACCGTTCACAATTTGATGCCGAGCGGGTGCCGTGGCTCTATCTGAGGCACAAGGGCGGTTCTGCCCCGGCATCATGAACGTGGTACCGTCACGACGCAATGCGGGGCCACTCCTCCTTATCTGGCTCGCCGTTTGTACGCTGCTGGTTTTTGTCTCATGGGACCAGATTGCTTCTGGTCTTGGCTGGGGACCGGATGATCAATTGCGTCAGGTGCAATTGCGCGATTGGCTCGGCGGGCAAAGCTGGTTTGATACGGTGCAATACCGGATTGGCTCTCCGGATAGTCAGCCCATGCATTGGCCGCGGTTGATTGAGCTTCCTCTGGCTTTATTCATCGTCATGCTTGGCCCGGTCATCGGCACTGCGGCCTCCGAAACGGCGGCCATGGTAGCCGTGCCGCTGATCGCTTTGGGCATCGCTATGTGGTTGGTGGCAAAAATTGCCGCTGAGCTTTTTCCTACGCGGGTTGCGCTGCTTTCCGCAGCTTTGACAGCGACGGCGGTGCCGGTTGTGGCGCAGCTTCGCCCGATGCGGATTGACCACCATGGTTGGCAAATCGTGCTTGCGCTGGCGGCGCTCTGGACCATGTTGCGGCCCGAAAAACGCAAGGCAGGTCTCGTCATGGGCGCGGTGCTTGCGCTATGGCTGTCTATCTCGCTGGAAGGTCTGCCACTGTCAGTTGCCTTCATCGCACTCCTCGCTTGGCGCTGGGTCATTTCGCTGGATGAGGGTGTCCGGCTTTTCTGGACGCTCACAGGGTTCTTGGGCAGCAGCATCTTGCTATATTTGGTCAATCACGGCCAATTTGATCCGGCGCTTAATCATTGTGATGCGATTTCTCCGGCACATTTGATCGCCTGTCTGGCAGGCGCGGTTGTCATCCTCCCCGCCATATGTTTCACGCCGGGCGCATGGGTGCGGTTCATGGCTTTGGGATTGGCCGGTCTCGTCGCTTTGTCTATATTATATACCGCCGCGCCACAATGCGTTGGCAGTGCTTTTGGGGAGATGGACCCTCTGGTTCGCGATTACTGGCTGGTCAATGTGGCAGAGGGCATGCCGGTCTGGCAACAATCGTGGGACAAGAATATATCCCTTTTCGGCGGCTCTATCATCATCGGACTGGGCGCTCTGGCCTATATGAGATGGAAGCGGTTTGATGCCATTGCTCTTGAGGCGACTGGTCCAGATGCGGTTAACAAGGACAAGCTGTTTCATTTGGCTTATGCCCTGATCTGGGCCTTTATCATTTCCTTGTTTGTGCAGCGCGCTGCTGCCGTGGCGGCTGCCTATGCCGTGCCGTTAACCGGCTGGGCGGTTGATCATGCCTTTCGTGGCGCGCGCAAGATAAAACGCCCTGAGCGCCGGATATTGGCGACGGTGGCGACGGTGTTCCTGATATTGCCCGGTCCATTGGCGCTTGGTATTTATAACGGGATTAGTGACCGTGGTGATAACAGCGAAGAACGGGTGCTACGCGCCGCACCAGCCTGCGGCTCGCCTGAGTCGCTGGCCCGGCTCAACGCCTTGCCGATCGCCAATATTATCGCGCCCTTTGACTTTGGCGCGCAAATTCTGGTGCAGACGCACCATGATGTGCTGGCAACAAGTCACCACCGCAATGACCGTGCGATGGCGGATCAGATCCGTATTTTTACGTTACATCCTGAAATGGCCCGTTCTACCCTGAAAGCTAGGAATATTCGCTATATTGTGCTATGTCCCGATGAAGCAGAATTGCAGCTTTATGCAAGGAAACATCCCGACGGTTTTTGGGCCAGATTGTCGGAGGGCAAGACGTTTGATTGGCTGCAACCTGTATATTTACGCGATAGCGGGCTGCTACTTTGGCGAGTGGTGCCGGATTTTCCGTGAATGTAGACCAGTGTATCCGAGTGTAAATTATAACAAAAGTCGGATATTATGGAGATGGTAATGGCAAAAATAACCGGATTGGGCGGCATATTTCATATTGTAAAGGATCCAGCGGCTACACGAAAATGGTATAAAGATTATCTGAGCCTGGATGGCGAATATGGTCCGATGTTAAGCTGGTCAGAGGAGAAGGGTGAAGACCCCTATAGTCTGATCAGTCATTTTGAGCCGCAAAGCGAATATCTGGAACCCAGTGAAGCGCGATTCATGATCAACCTGCGTGTCGATGATCTGGATGGCTATGTGGAGCAGTTAAAATCAAAAGGCATTGAAGTTCTGGATCAGGTCGATGAGGGATATGGCAAATTTGCGTGGATATTGGATTGTGACGGCATCAAGCTCGAGTTCTGGCAACAGATGGAGACACCGGACGCCGATACCTAAAACGCCCCTCCTTGAGGTGCGCGACTATCAAGCGGGAATGAATTTCAGTGCCAGTCCGTTAAGGCAATGACGTTTGCCGGTCGGTTTGGGGCCATCATTAAAAATATGTCCTAAATGCCCACCACAGCGGCTACAGTGGACTTCGGTACGGGCTATGCCGATTTTATAATCGGTCGATGTGCCGACGCGGCCCTTGATCGGCGCCCAGAAACTGGGCCAGCCGGTGCCGCTGTCATATTTGGTTGCCGATGAATAGAGGGGTTGATTACAGCCTGCACAGGCAAATATTCCTTTGCGCTTCTCTTTGTTAAGCGGGCTGGAATGGGCGGGTTCGGTTCCTGCCTGACGCAATATCCGGTAGCGCGCCGAGCCAAGGCGGTTTTTCCATATTTTCGGGCTATAAGTGACCTTGAATTGTTTGCCTGCTTCAGGGTTTGCGCTGGCATTGGTGCCGAAAAAGCCGGTGACATACGCAAAGCCATAGGCCCCTGCTCCGATAGTACCGGCCGCAATAAGTTTGCGTCGATTCAGACTTGCCATAGGCTATCCTTCCTTGCCGGTTCCTTTTTCGGTTCCAGCAAGGAAGAGTACATCAGAACAGCTGAACAAGAGCTTATCAGTAGTCTGAAAGCCTTTGGAACCTAATATTTCGACAGTTTGACCTGCATTTTACGAAAGCCGTGGACGAAACAGGCGTGTACCCGTTTCACTTCCCCGGTAACATTAACCTGCATGCGGCGTTTGGCCATTTCTTCCATCAGAATGCGAATTTGCAGTTCAGCCAGCCGCGCGCCGACACAGCGGTGGATACCATAGCCGAACGCCAGATGGCGCCGCGCATTTTCACGCTCGATGTCAATCTGGTCGGCATTTTCAAAAACGCTCTCGTCACGATTGGCGGAAATATACCACATGATGAGCTTGTCACCCTTTTTGATCTGGTGACCGAACAGATCAGCATCTTCCAGAGCGGTGCGCCGCATGTGCGCCAACGGGGTTTGCCAACGGATGATCTCCTGAACCGCGTTAGGGATGAGGTCGGGATTTTCCTGTAGTTTCTTGCGCTGGTCGGGGAATTGGTCAAGACCATAAGCCAGACCGGACATAGTGTTCCGGGTGGTGTCATTACCGCCAACAATCAACAGAACGAGATTACCTATAAATTCGAAGTGATCCATGTCTTTCATAGCTTCGCTATGGATCATCATCGAAATCAGATCGGGCGTAGGCTCGGCATTGACACGCTCGTTCCAGAGTTGCTGGAAATAAGCCCCCATTTCCAACAGGATTTGCCGCCGCTTTTCATCCAGTTCCGCTGCCAATGACAATTCGACATCACCGGCCCAGTCTGACCAAAAAGTCAGCAAACGGCGGTCTTCCCATGGAAATCCGAACAAAATGGCCAGCATGCCGGTCGTCAGTTCAATCGAAACCCTATCTACCCAGTCAAATTCTTCGTCCCACGGCAGACCGTCCAGCACTTCGGCGGTCCGGTGACGGATTTCGTCTTCCATCCGCTTCATTTCCGTGGGCGTGAATGCCGGAGCCACGGTGCGGCGTTGTCCGGTATGTTTCGGGCGATCCATGGCAATGAACATCGGGAGCTGGAAGTCCGAATCATCGTCTTCGCGTCGATCGGCGATGGTTATGCCGCCAATATCAACATCGGATGAATAGATATCGGGCAGGGCCTCGATATGCTGGATCGCTTTGTGATTACAGATATTCCAATAAGCACCATAGGCCGAATCCTCGACCTTGTTGATCGGGGCATTGGCCCGCATTTCTGCAAAAGGTGCGCGCCACAAATCCTTGCTATACAGTTCGGCGCGACTGACATCGCGGGGATTGGGATTCGCCTCAGCAACCGGGGGGTTGGCTTTATACCATTTCTCCAGCGCTTCCGCAGCTGTAGGGCTTGTAGTGAGGTTGGATGCGTCCAAGACGGGATTAGTGGCCATAAGTTCTCTCCTGCTGTTACCTTATCTGGCAATCAGTTGCGTTTCAAAACCAGTCCAATCTGCCTTTATTGACAGCTATGTCAACATAGATTCCATAAATGATCGTAAAATCACGACAATTTAATGCGCCAGCGAAGCGGATTATCGTTGAAGCGAGAAAATCTCTAGCCACGCATACGGGCAAATAGTTTCTTCTTACGCGCACTATTGCCTGATTTCATCACATTGCGGCGGAATAATATCACACTGAACCTTATGATGATCAGCGTGAACAGTCCCTGCCAGACTAATGCCAGACCATGCTGCCAGATATTGTCCATCTGCGCTGCGCGTGCGATCATCGCAAAGGGGGAGCTGAACGGAAAGATGACGGCAAGCCATTCGGCTGGTTCCTCCAATTTTGTAACCGTATAAGCCGCAAGGAAAAAAACCAGAAGTTGCCCCATGGTGACCGGCATGGACAGGGTCTGCACTTCCCGCACCGTCGTTGCCATTGCGCCAATGCCCAGGAACAGCGAGCCAAGAAGCAGATAAGCCATCGAGAAATAAAGCACCATCAATATACAGAAAAGCGGCCATCCCACAGCAGGCGCTGCTAAGGCGGGAATCCCCGTGCTCATCACCGAAATGCCAATGAAGCCTATTGTTGACCAGACGGTTATCCCGACCAACGCCATGCCCAGCATCGCAAAAAGCTTACCCAGAAATATCGCATCCATCGGAATAGCAGCGGCAAGAATTTCAATTATCTTGTTGGTTTTCTCTTCGACCAGATTGGATAATACCATGCCGGCCAATATCATCGTCAGCAGGATCAGGATGATCTGACCGCCCTGCGCGATGGCCAGACGGGCCCGTTGTTCCGAACTATCGGTCTCGGCGACGAAATCCGTTCTTACCTTAACCGGATTGGACCCGGCCAAGGCGGTTTCCGTCAAAAGTGCTATTTTGCCGCTCCACCGTTTAACATCGCGCTGCGATCCGGTGAGCAAGGGCGCTTCCAGTGACCCGGAAATAATCGCGTTGAGCGGTTTGGATGCGGTGTCGAGCTTGGTCTGAATATCGGGATCAGCCGGGTTCACATCGGATAGCAATAATAGTTCCGGTAAAGCGGCACCGCCAAGATTCTTGACCAGAGCAGCCCGCGCACTGACAAGCTTTGCTGATTGGCTGTCCTCTAACGCCACTCCGATAACGGGTCTGTCAATATCCTGACTGACCTGTTGCCCCAGACTTCCGGCTGCAAGGCCGATGGCCAAAGGAAACATCGGGCCAAGCAGAAAGAAGAAAAAGGACTTGGAAAAGATAATCGCGGTAAAATCGCGGCGGGCAATAACAAAGGCGGCGCGGATGGTTTCGATCATATCGCATCCCCCAAACCGCTATTATGCATAGCGGCATTGTCATCCATTTCCTTCGCGACTGCTTCTCCGGCAATATGGACAAACGCATCATGCAGACCGGGGCGTTCGATGGACAGGGATTCGATACCCGCATCGCCCTCTATCAACGCGCGAAGCAATGGCTCGACACCATTTTCCGGTAGGGTGAAATGCCAGTTATGCCCCAAAGGCTCACAATCAGCGGGGATTGCAGATCGCCACGCTCCATCCAGATTGCGCGTTTCAAGATGCACTTGCGGGCGCAGCCGGTCGCGCGCGGTGGACACTTTGCCGGCAAAAGGGATTTTACCATTGGCGATAATCGCGATGTCCTCGCACAGTCGTTCTGCATGGGCGATGACATGGGTAGAGAAAATGACTGTCACACCCTTGTCGGTTTGCGCGCGGATCAACCGTTCCAGTTTTCCCTGATTCAGCGCATCCAGACCCGAAAACGGCTCGTCCAATATGATCAGATCGGGCTTGTGGACAATCGTGCCTAGCAGTTGGACAGTCTGCGCCATGCCTTTTGACAATTGACGGATCTGCTTGTCGGCTGCACTGCCAAGGCCGTGATCTTCCATCATCTGACGCCCGCGTCTGCGCCCCTCGGCCAGCGGTAAACCGCGCAATGCGCCCATGAAAGCAATCGCATCATAGGCTTTCATGGATTGATACAGCCCGCGCTCCTCCGGCAGATAACCGACCTGATGGGCTTTGCTGATCGGGTCGGGAGAGCCAAGTAAAAACCGTTCGCCTTCGTCGGGATCAATTATGCCCAGCAACATCCGCAAAGTCGTGGTTTTACCCGCACCATTTGGACCCAATATACCAAATATGCTTCCTCTTTTTATGGTCAGGTCGATACCATCAACGGCTGTTTCGCCGTCGAACCGTTTGATAATATTACGGGTTTCAATCGCATTAACGGGGACATTAGCGTGTTCAGCCTGGGCAGGAAAAATCTCTTGTTCACTGGAAGTCATTTACGGCTTTCCTAATGGGGCGTGGTCAGTGATAATGACGGTACATGGCTGATGACAAGTTAAGATTGATCGAATCGCTCGAAAATCGTTCGCGGGCAGAGGGCTTTGCTGCCTTTGGCATCGCCCCTGCGGCTTTGGCTCCTGTCACGGCCCGGCGTTTGCATGACTGGCTGGCGACCGGACAGCATGGCGAAATGATCTGGATGGAAAGCAGAGCGGAACAACGCTCCAGTCCGCATAATTTATGGCCGGATGTCCGTTCTGTCATTATGCTGGGAACAAGCTATGCTCCGATGCGCGACCCGTTCGCACTGGAAAAAGTCCCCGATCATGGCCGGATTTCCGTCTATGCACAGGGAAAAGATTATCATGATGTGGTCAAAGGTGCATTGAAACGCACGGCCCGCTGGCTGGTCGAGAACACCGGTTGCGAGGTGAAGGTCTTTGTCGATACCGCACCAGTTATGGAAAAACCGCTGGCTCAGGCGGCGGGGCTGGGCTGGCAGGGTAAGCATACAAATCTGGTCAGTCAGGACCATGGAAGCTGGCTGTTTCTGGGCGCGATATATACGACGCTTGATCTGGGATCATCGACCAGTGGACAGGACCGCTGCGGCAGTTGTCGCGCCTGTCAGGATATTTGTCCGACCAATGCGTTCCCGGAGCCTTACCGGCTCGATGCGAAAGCCTGTATTTCTTATCTGACGATTGAATCAAAAGGCCCGATCCCGCACAAATACCGCAAGGCAATCGGCAATCACATCTATGGCTGTGATGACTGTCTGGCCGTATGTCCGTGGAATAAATTTGCCAATGCCGCTGCAACGAACAAGGCGTTTTTGCCGCGCGCTGAACTGGCGGCTCCGGCTCTGGCGGATTTGCTGGCGATGGATGATGCAGGCTTTCGCAAGATATTTTCCGGATCTCCGATTAAACGCACCGGGCGTAACCGGATGGTTCGTAACAGCTTGATTGCAGCGGGTAATAGTGATGATGCCACCCTTATCCCGTCGGTAATGGCATTATTAGATGATGAAGATGCTATTGTGCGCGGGTCGGCGGTCTGGGCCTTGTCACAGCTTGATCCGGCCGGATTTGACCGCGAGAAAGCCGCGCGACTGCCCACAGAACCGGAAGCCGTTGTCCGGTCGGAATGGGATGCCCCACGTGTTTCTTAGCGCAGGTTTAGCGCCTTTGCAGGGCTTTGACACAAGCGGCGCGGTCAACCTCGGTACCGTCACTGCGCCGGGCATCGACATGGGTAACGCGCTTTTCACCGCCTCCGCGTGGAGGATAAAGATAGGCATCGAGCACGCACGCGCCGTTTGAAAACTGTAATTTCCGGGCAGGGGGCTCCGCAAAATCCGCCTGCGGAGTACCGAAAAGCCGTGTGATCTGCCCCGCAGTTTTTCCCATGACCGCTTCCAGTCCGGGCACATTGCTAAGCGGCGAGGGCGCGGAAGTTGCTGGTGCAGAAGGTATCACGCCGCCCGAAACACAGGCGGACAGGGCGGGCAAAGCAGAAAGGACGATAAGCTTGCGGATCATGTCAGTTGCTTTCTTGCAGGCGGTTTTCGCGGTTGCGATGAACCAGATGGGTAGCCATAGCTGCTCCGATTATCGGCGCAAGAAAATTGACAAAAGGCACCGCAAGCAACAACGCAATAGTCAGGCCGAGACCAAAACGGGATAGCTTGCCGATCTGCCATATATCCTCTTTCTTGTCGCTCATCTGGTCAGGACTGCCTCGCTTGAAATCGGGGGAGTGCCGCGCAGCCACCATGTCTTGCAGATCCCGTCCGATCAAGATCGCATTGACCGTAAAAAACGCAATCGGCGCGCCAATGCCAGTCACCAGCAATATGATGTAAACCGGCAAAGCCAATATATTATAGCCCATCGCCCGTCCCACCGAAGCCAGCCCCATTTTCAGGCCGAGCATATAGCCCGGCGCTCTGGCCGTTTGCGCGCGAGCCGGATAGTGGCGGGCCTCCACCACATCGACAATATCGTCTGAAAAAATATTCAGGACAAATATTGCGATCACGCGGAACAGAAATATGACAGTCAATGCCGTGATAATCGTCGCTACCGCAGCCGCAGCGAAACCGCCGTTTTCAAGCGCGAAGAAGGTGAACAACCATGACGGCAGAAAATATGTTCCAACCCCGAAAACCGCCAATAGCAATAGCGAGATGAGAAACACTTTCAAAAGCAGCAATAATATCCGCCGGTCCGACAATTGGGCGATGGATAAAAGAAACGCGCTGATCATGTGTATTCCATGTCACGAAAACCCGTAGCGGGTCAATTCTACTTGAACCAGCGGCCTGTTCCCCTTACCCACGGCGCATAGCCGATCCCATATAAGGACATGTTTATGACCAGTGAAGCCCGTTACGATATTGTTGCTATAGGCAATGCGATTGTAGATGTTATTGCACAAGCCGATGACGCGTTTCTGGAGGAGGAGCAGCTTGTCAAAGGCTCGATGACCTTGATTGATGCGGATCGCGCCAAACAGCTTTACCGTGATATGGGCGCAGCCCGCGAAATTAGCGGCGGTTCTGCGGCCAACACGCTCGCCGGTGCGTCCACGCTGGGCCGGCAATGCGCCCTGATTGCACAGGTTGCCGACGATCAACTGGGCGAAGTGTTCACCCATGATATTCGCGCCACCGGGATTGATTTTGATGTGCCGACAATCAGCGATGACCCACCAACCGCGCGCTGCCTGATATTGGTAACGCCGGATGCACAGCGCACGATGAACACATTTTTGGGTGCGTCCCAGTTTCTGGCCCCTGCCTCTGTCGATGCGGACCTGATCGCCAGCGGAGCCATTCTCTATCTGGAAGGCTATTTGTGGGATGCCGAAGAACCCAAGGCGGCGATGGCGCTGGCGATTGATATTGCCCAAGAAAATAACCGCAAAGTGGCTTTCACACTATCCGACGGTTTTTGTGTCGAACGCCACCGCGATGATTTTATCGGTCTTATTCAGGGCGGCAAAATTGACATATTGTTCGCCAATGAAGACGAAATTAAATCCCTTTGCGAAACCGAAGATTTTGACGCCGCCGTCGCGCAAACCGCTAAACAGGTCGAAACGCTTGTGGTGACGCGTAGCGAAAAAGGCGCAATCGCGGTCCACAAAGGCAAGTCTTGCGCGGTTGATGCAGAGCCGGTTGAAAAAGTCGTCGATACCACTGGAGCAGGCGACCTGTTCGCTGCCGGTTTCCTCAGCGGCTATATTGAAGACCGTTCGCCGGAAGACTGTCTGACCATGGGCGCGGTTGCCGCAGCCGAAGTGATTTCCCACTATGGCGCCCGGCCCGAAGCGGATCTGCAAAAACTGCTGGCCCAGCGTTTGGGTTAAGTCCAGCCAGAAAAGCCCCATCTGAAAAGCACCGCGCGGTTAAGCGTTTATCCGGATAACAACACCGTCATCCGGCCCGCAATATGTCGGTCACTTCTTCCAAAGTGCCACGGACGCGCAGCAACTGGTCCTTGCCAAATACGATCAGGCATTCGTCATCTAATCTGTCTACCAAACGCACAAATTGCACTATTTCAGGATTGACCGAGATTTCATTGCCGTTTTTGTCCATTAAGGTCACAAATGGTATCATTATTGTTCCTTTTCGCTCAATTGCGAAGCTGCTGCGGCCTCAGGTGTTAATCCAATAGTCCTTCCCAGGCAAAAGGAAGTTTTGGCTAAGATTGCTACCTAAGAATAGGAAAACTAGAATCTGTGTTTTTGGAGGTATCATGACAAGAGCTATTTGGCGACAAATGAGCGATAAAGATATTGATGGTGTGATGGCGGTTGCTGAACAAGCATTTCCCGACCACCCTGAAGAAGTCGCGGTTTTCAAGGAGCGGCTTGCGCTTTATCCGGCTGGTTGTTTCGCTTTGGCCGATCCATCAGATACTATCCTGGGCTATTGCATTTCCTATCCGTGGGAATTGGGGGCTATTCCGCCACTGAACAGTCCGCTTGGCACTGTACCAAAAGAATCCGCTACGCTGTATCTGCATGACCTTGCTTTGCATCACGATGCTCGCAGCCAAGGCTATACCAAAGAGATTTTGCATCGATTAGACGAAAAAATGGCGCAGCAAAACGGGGGTGCTATCGCGCTGGTTTCTGTTAACAGTTCGGTCCCCTTTTGGGAATCGAACGGATTTGTCGTTCAGTCAACTCCGGCACTGACCAAAAAACTGGAGTCCTATGGCGCGGACGCGCGTTACATGGTCAAAAACTTCTAAATCCGGATAGCCGCTTGCCTTGCGCTTTCATGATGGTGCGAAACGCATGCTATCATGGATCACGATATGATATCAGCGTTTCCATAAAAAGTTCCGCTACCCGGTCTTCCTTGGAGGAAAAGGCATGAAAAAAGCTTCCATTCGAGACACTGGCTTGCCTGCATATAGAACCGACAGTAGCGGCTTCGAAACTACGCTCGTCAATTAAATCACGGCTCGCTGCTAATATCTTCTCTCTCGCAGTCATGTGGTAGCCCTATTGGAGTATTGCTCTAGAGTGATGATCTACACTACGATCCCTGACGAATCCACAAACAGGAGTTGCAGATGATCATAGATGCATGGGGCCAGCACCCGACTTTAAGGCATTCACAGGATTCCATATTTGCTTCTCTAAGGCGATGGACGAAGACAGAAGAGCCAACACAAGCCTTGCCGATCGAAGCGACGATTGCCGCGATGGATCAGGGCAATATCGACAAAATGCTGATTAGTGCTTGGTATGCTCCAAACAAAATCATGATTTCGAATGACGAGGTGGCCGAATTCGTCGAGGCATCCGATGGCCGGTTTGTCGGTGTGGGTTCGGTTGATATTTCTAAACCGTCAAAACTTATGACCGAAGTCAGAAGATGCGTGGAGGAACTCGGCTTCAAGGCAATGCGTGTGCTGCCATGGCTATGGGAAACTGCACCGACCGACCGGCGATTTTATCCATTATATGTTGCGTGCTGTGAGCTTGGCATCCCGTTTTGTACGCAGATCGGACATACCGGGCCATTGATGCCATCAGAGCCAGGTCGTCCGCTATATCTCGATCAAGTGGCACTCGATTTTCCAGAACTGAAAATTGTTGCCGGCCATATCGGCTATCCCTGGACTCAGGAAGCCATTGCTGTTTCGACCAAGCATCAGAATGTGTATATTGACACATCTGCCTATACTGTCAGCCGTTACCCTGCCGAGCTTATTGAGTACATGCGCGGTCATGGGCGCAAGAAAATATTGTTCGGGACCAATTATCCAATGATTACACCGTCCCGCGCACTCACGGGCTTGGACGATCTAGAGCTGGATTCGGAAACGAAGAATGCATTTTTGGGTGGTAATGCTCAACATGTGTTCAATTTGTAGCGCTATTGTCCGTGTCATCTTTCTTCCTGCGAATTTTTCGGGACAGCCGCCGCCTTTCACTGGCAGGACGGGTCGCGAATTTGGTTTCCAGCAGAAAGAAAAGCAGCGACACGAAAACCATCACCATGGCCGAAATCCACACTGCCGCAACATAAGTGCCTATGGGTGGGCGGATGAAGGCGCTTATAAATAACAAGGCTACCACAGTACATATCAGCAAGGCTGCGATAGTGCTCAAGGTGACGGCGGTGTGCGCGTATGTCTGACGACGTTTCAACACAGGAAGCTCTTCCAATGCCGGATCATGTCGTCCCATTTTCTCGCTCTCGTCCAAACGGTCCACGCGCTCGGTAAGCCAGATCAATCGCCCGTTCATAACATTAAGAAATGCGCCGATAGCTGCGAGAAGAAAAACCGGGGCCAGTGAGATTTGTACAATCCTCTGAACACTTGCCGTATCGGATGTTCTGGCAATTAATTCACTCGCAAAAGTTCCGCTATTTGCCAATATTTCGATCATATAATCTCCAAGCGTTGATTAACGGATAACTATAGTTGGCTATCATGATCTGCCACTGATTGGGAATAGCAGGGTTTTAAAGTCTGATTTCGACTATTCTGCGGACGTCGAGAATATTTGTGGTAATATCCGATTACTCTTGGCTAGCGGCCTGCGATCCTTTCATTTTTCGATGGAAACGCAGGCTTACTCCACCGGTGGGCTTGACGTAACTGATGATTAAGTCGTTGTCCTCGATTGCAAGGTCATATCGCTGAATAGCTATGTCTGAAGCGTTGATGAAGTTCATTTCGGAAGGAAACGACGGAATCAGGTTATATTTGACCAATCTCCCATCGGTATAAGACGCGTAAAACGCAGCGTCTTGCGTTCCATCACTGACAATTTTCCAACTCGTGAGGCCATCGGCGGTGCCTTCATACTTAGATGAGATAGTACCGACTATCGAACCATTCACTGCAAAACGAACACCCATGTCGGTGGCTAGCACCCCGCGGCCATTCTGCCAGTCGCCAACAAGTCTTGCTACCGGAAGTTTTGTCAAATTCGCTGGGGTCCTCGGAACAAAGGCCGCTCGTGGGTCTAACTTATCCAAAAAAGAACGAGCCAAATTCTTTGCGGCAGCGACGCCTATCGCTCCGTCTAAGTCTTTTACCACATTTGCCACGAAACTATCATATTCGTTCTGGCACGCAGTCTTTACGTCTTCAGCATCTTTCTCACTAAAGCTATCTTGTTCTCTACGCTCATGGACACCCGTGGCAATGCAGGTGGTATAGGCCATCATACCTGTCTGCGTCTCAACGGAATAACGTTCGTCATGTGCGTCAAACTGCTCAACTTGCGATGCAGTTTGTGCCATCAGAATTGCAGCTAGAATCATTGAACATCTTTTCAAGAGTTTGTGGTAGGGATGGCGCGATCCTATCGAAAGACTTGAGGATGGCAAGTAGTAGTCTGCAAACCAGCCTCTCGCGGTCATTCGACTTGATTAAATGGAAGTAACAGCAAATAGTTGGCAACCGGCCCAATTGCCGAAATATATAAATGTGTGTCTAGTATACTGATGCGTCTAATTTTGATTCTTGGTGTGTTGCTAATCGGTTGCTCAACCCCTCCTGTGGGAAAAGAATGCAGGCAACAATTTCATGGATCGTGATGGCTTTTGTCGCGAAGTATTCGTCACTAAATGGATTAACGTTAAGCTATGTTCTAACGGCTTTGATATGCTCCGCGAGTGTTTGGACAAATGACCGCTTTTCACCCACAAGCAATCACTATGGTGGCTTAAGAGTTATTACTAGTGACGACAATTTAGCGCCGGTATTTATCCACGCGGCCTAGCGGGATTCCCGCCTACGCGGGAATGACGAGGGGGGCGGTATGGATTTAAGCCAGTAAAAGCCCATGCCTCCGCGCGATTGCATCACCGCAAAACCGCTCAATCCTTCATCTTGAACAATTTGCGGTCTTCCGGTCCAAATCCCCATTTCCAGATGACCCACGCATAGCTGCCCAATATCATCGGGATGCCGACAATCAGTTCCGCCCATTCGGGTAAATGGGTGGCGAGATAGCCGACAGAACCGGCGACCATCATCGCGATGACCAACGACCAGCGCCAGCCGTTAACCGGCGCGTGGAGCAGCTTTGACAGCAAAATAGCCTTGACGATCGAAGCATAGGCCAGCGCAACCAATAATGCAGCGGCCACGGCAGCAGCCTGATAAAGCGGGGACAAGCCCATCCGCATTGTAATCTGGATAAAGGCGACGCTTAGGGCCGCTTGTAAGAGCAGCATCGAGAGCGAAATCAGCAGGTTACGGTGCCGGGCGACATAGACCAGTGCCGATTCGCTGACCACGGCAGTTGCGGCTACGGCCTCTGCGGCTAGCAGGAAAGCCAGTGCGCCGGTGCCGCCGACAAAGCCGGGACCGACCAGTCCCATCACTGCTTCACCGGGAATGGCCAGAGCAAGGGCAATACCGGCCTGTGCAGCGATGATCCAGAAACCGACTTGACTGACCTGATTGGCGATAGCCTTCATATTACCCGCTTCCAGATTGCGGGTGATGACCGGCCCCAATATGGGGTCAAAGCTGGTTTTCAGCTTTTGCGGCAAGCTGGCGACCTGTTGCGCGATATAATAGACGCCAACAATTGCAGGGGAAGCAAACAGGCCAAGAATCGCAAGGTCCAATCGCCGCGAACCCCATTCTGCCGCATCGGCAGCGGCCAGCGGCATGTTCCGGCGAGCGAGCCTTGCAATGGCAAGCGGCCTGGGACGCCAGCCAAAGGGCAGGCCATAGCTTTTGAAAAACGGCCATAGTGACGCGACCAGCGCCGCTATCATGGAAACGACATAAGACAGGATCAAGCCGTCCCTGAGCGAATAATAAGAAAACAGAAAGGCGGCGATGCTGATCGTCCATGGCTCGACGATCGACCGGGCGCGGACGGTGGATGCGATATCATAGCGGTAAGCCAGCGCAGCCAGCGCGATATCCGCGCCGGCTATGGCAAAAATGACCAGCGGTAAAAACCGGTCGAAACCGTTTATTTCGCTGTTGGGAAACATGATTTCGGGAACCAGTATCAACAATAAAGCCGCTAGCATCGAAGCAAACAGGCTGACCAAAAGCCCGTCCCAAACGACATGGACATGGGGGCGCCCAGTGCGGCTAAGCTGTTCGGCCAATCCGCGTTTCAGGCCCAGCGTTGCGAGCTGCGCCGCAAATTCGACAATCAATATGGCATAGGCAAAACGGCCCAAAGCCGCTGCCCCGTAAATGCGTCCCGCGATGAACAGAAACGGCAGACGCGCCGCCAGCCGCAACAAAAAACCGAATATATTGGTGCGGCCCCCTTTGGCCAGCGCGGCAATATCTTCGGTGTTTTCATCCTCCTGTCCCGTTTTGGCAGAGGTGCCATCAACAGAGGGCATCGCCTCGCCACTCAAGGTTCCGGACGGTCCGCCTGAAGGTGCTGGACCGGAAGATTTCGGGCCGGAAGATTCAGGGTTGGTCAAAAAATATGTCTCCGGCTGATAAAGCGGGCCATGAAGCGGGAATAAAATTACAGCGCACGGCTTTACCGCACTCAAACCGGCTTGTCATCTTTTGGCTAGCGTTGTTCGGATACCAGAGGGCGGGTCATGAGCTGTGAAGCGACGGTTCGGGAATCGGTTTCGCCCGCCAATAACGCGCAAACGGCATCGACAATTGGCATATCAATGCCTCTTTCCGCCGCGTCACGCTGTAACACCGGAGCGGTGAACGCCCCTTCGGCCACGGTGGTTCTGTCCGATAACAGGGCTGCTGCTGATTGGCCTTCGCCAAGCCCTTTACCAAGCGAGAAATTGCGCGAACTGGTCGATGAACAGGTTAGCACGAGATCCCCCAGACCGCATAAACCGGTCAGGGTCTCCGCTCGCGCCCCGCGTGCCGCGCCATAGCGCAGCATCTCCGCAAAGCCCCGGCTGATAAGGGATGCACGGGCATTCTGGCCAAGGCCGGCGCCCTCTACAACGCCGCAACCGATGGCCAGCACATTTTTGACCGCGCCGCCAATCTCTGCGCCGATGATATCATCCGAGAAATAAGGCCGGAATGTCGGTTTTGCGATCAGGGGGTAAAGCCTCTCCCACGATTTTTCGGAATCGCAGGCTAGCGTCAATGCGGTGGGCAGGCCCTGGGCAACTTCATGGGCAAATGTTGGACCGGAGAGGACCGCCAGCGGGTTGTCGGGGCGGACCTCCTGGACAACCTCACTCATCAATTGCCCCGTCGCTTCTTCGATGCCCTTGCTACACAGGATCAGCGTGGTGTCGTTATTGGTCAGCGCCGCAATACTGGCACGCAGATGCTGGGCGGGGGTGACAATCAATAAAGCCTCGCACGTCTCCATCTCATCCATAGAATGTGTCGCGCGCACATTATGCCGTAAAGGATGGCCGGGAAGAAAGGTCCGGTTTTCGTGGCTGTCATTAATCTGCGCCACAACCGCATCCTCACGCGCCCAAAGCAGTAATTCATCCTGCCCTTCCGAGAGAACCTGCGCTAAAGCTGTGCCCCAGGCTCCTGCACCGATGATGCCGATTTTTGCTTTTATCATGCTCACGCTTTTACTCCTGCCCCGCGAACTTTTTCTGCATCCCGATCCAGTGGCCAACGCGGACGCGCAGCAAAATCCAGCGGGTCGGTCAATCCTAATGCGAAACGTTCGGCACCTGCCCATGCAATCATCGCCGCATTGTCGGTGCAGAGCCAGAGGGGCGGGGCAGTGAATTGCATGTTATAATCACTGGCAAGCTGTTCTAGCATGGAACGAATGGAGACATTGGCGGCAACTCCTCCGGCGACGACGAGATGCGGAGCTGCGCCGTGGTCCTCTATGGCTTTCTCCAGTCGGTCTTTCAGGCAGTCTACTGCTGCTTGTTGGAATGATGCAGCAATGTCCTCCGGCCTATGCTCGCCGCTCTGAAAGGCGCGGACGACCGCGCTTTTTAAGCCCGCGAAAGAAAAATGCGGTTCTTTTGATCCTTTTAGGGGGCGTGGCAATGGCACGGCTGTCGCATCGCCAGCTTTGGCCAGCGCCTCCACTTTCGGCCCGCCGGGATAGCCGAGACCCAATATTTTGGCTGTTTTGTCAAACGCTTCTCCAGCAGCGTCATCAATGGTCGTGGCCAGACGGCGATATTGTCCGGCCCCGTCGACGCGTAAGATCTGGCAATGCCCGCCCGAGACTAGCAACAGCAAATATGGAAATTCCAGATCCGGATTGGCAAGGCGCGGGGACAGCGCATGTCCTTCCAGATGGTTGACTGCGATCAAGGGCTTGTCTGCTGCCATGGCAAGCGCCTTGCCGGTTACCAGACCCACCATGACCCCGCCGATCAGTCCAGGCCCGGCGGTGGCGGCAATCGCATCAACCTCACCCAGTTCCAGATCAGCTTCCGCCAGCGCCGCTTCGATTAACGGAGTAATTATCTCTGCGTGGGCACGAGCCGCGATTTCGGGCACAACGCCGCCAAAAGGAGCATGCGCCTCTTCCTGCCCCGCCAGCTTGTGTGACAATATCCTGCGATCGGACGTGACCAACGCCGCTGCTGTCTCATCGCAACTTGATTCAATTCCCAAAATTATGCTCATTACCCTTTAACTTAATCCATGGGGGGATTAGGGCAAGTAATATGACAAAGAATAACAAACCGGACATACTGCCTGGTATTGATCGGCCTTTACGGATTGGCACACGTGAATCGCCCCTTGCGATGGCACAAGCAAAAATGGTGGCTACCAAACTGCTCTCAATCCATGGCTGGCGCCCGGATATGGTTGAACTTGTGCCGATAGTCGCAACCGGCGACCGGATACAGGACCGCGCTTTGGCGGATATTGGCGGTAAAGCGCTTTGGACCAAGGAACTTGACTGGGCTCTGCATGAAGGGGAAATCGACTGCGCGGTCCACAGTATGAAAGATGTCGAGACTCTGCGCCCCGATACATTGATTATTGCAGCGATGCTGGAACGGGCAGATACGCACGACCGTTTGATTGGTGCAGGTTCCATAGATGATTTGCCACAGGGCGCGATTGTCGGCACGGCATCACCCCGGCGCAGGGCGCAATTGCTGTTACGCAGGGGCGATTTGGATATCCGGCTTATTCGCGGCAATGTCCACACCAGACTTGCCAAAATTAAAAATGGTGAATTTTCGGCAACCCTTTTGGCGGCTGCTGGTCTTCTCCGTCTGGGCATGGATGATATTGGCACCGACTTGCCCGATGATATTATGATGCCCGCTCCCGCGCAGGGCGCGATAGGTATCGAAACCCTATCCCGATCAAGCCATTTGCGCGGCGTGCTAAAGGAAATATCCCATCATGCCACGTTTCGCGCCATCATGGCGGAGCGTGCGTTTTTGAAAGAGCTGACTGCGGATTGTCATAGTCCGGTTGGCGCTCTTGCAACGGTTGACGGGATGAGGATAAAATTGCGTGCCAAAATATTAATGCCCGACGGGAGCGAAAATATCAGCAAAACTTCTGAATTTGATGTGGGAGATGTAGAGGCACCGGCTTTGCTTGCGCGCAAATTGCTTGGGGAAGCCAGCGAAGAATTAAAAGCGATCTTTTCTTAAATGTCGCGCTCGCTGCTAATTTTACGACCAATAGATGGCGCCCGGCGAACAGCTAAACACGCGGAGCAAATGGGCTTATCCGTCATTATTGATCCATTGTTTGAAATAGATCCGATGGATTGGACCCCGCCGCCTGCGGCACAGTTCGACGCCTTGCTGTTAACCAGCGCCAATGCGGTAAGCCAAGCTGGCAAGCGGTTAGAAGAATATAGAGAATTACCTGTGCTGGCAGTGGGAGAAATAACTGCGACTGCTGCGCTACAGGCGGGCTTGAATGTCGTAAAAACCGGAGACAGAGGGGTGAGAGAGTTGCTGGCGGCGCTCCCTGATGGTCAATATCAAAGGCTTTTGCGGCTGACCGGCAAACATCATATAGATTACACACCTCCTGAGCATGATATGACGCTCTGTCATGTATATCGGTCGCGGGCTTTGCCCCTGGGAAAAAAGGCGCAGGAAGCCCTGCGTCAGGGCCATGTAATATCGCTTTATTCACCCCGAGCAGGAAAAATACTGTCCAGCGAGATGGACCGTCTTGGTCTTGACCGGTCGGTAAACGATGTCGTGGCGCTGTCCCCCAATGTCGCTGAAGCTGTTGGTAGTGGCTGGAAAACTGTTCAGGCAGCGGAATGGCCAAATGACGATAGTTTACTGTCTTTGGCGAGCGCATTATGTCAATTATAAATCGTATATTATACTATCGGACTGATATCCGATATATGATCGAAACAGGCCATGGCCGTAATTGCAGAGCGCATAAGCAATATATAGGGAAATAGGATGAGCCGGGACTACGAAAAAACGACGTCTTCGGATGCAAAGAGCAATTTAACCCGGAATGTCCTGATTCTGATGGTTGTTGCATTTGTCGGCGGGGTAATCCTGACCGGCTGGATATTTTCGCGCTATGACCTGTTTGATAGTGGCAGCGAAGCGTCCGGCGCGGTGGTGGATAGGAGCACTGGCCAGATAAAGGTTGCAGACGATCCTGCGGCAGCATTGGCAAAGCGGATCAAGCCTGATGGAACTGTGATGCCACCGCCACCGGTTGAGTCTGTGCCAGACGAGATCCCGGCGCTGACACCGGACAAGGAACGCGCTCTGGCGGTGCGGGTTGCTGATCTGGAAGACCGTTTGGCGCGGATCAATGTTCAGGCGCAGGCGGCGTCCGGCAATGCCGCGCGGGCCGAAGGCTTGCTGATCGCCTTTGCAGCAAGGCGCGCGTTGGACCGCGGATCACCGCTGGGTTATCTCGAATCGCAATTGCGGCTGCGTTTTGGTGATGCCCAGCCCAAAGCTGTAACGACGATTATCAATGCCTCGCGCCAACCGGTAACGCTGGATGAATTATTGGCAGAACTGAATGATATTGGTCCGACATTGACGAGTGGATCATCAGGCAAGGGCTTTTGGACAGATTTCAAACGCGAAATGTCAGAACTGTTCGTAATCCGCCGGGAAGGCAGTCCTTCTCCGGTGCCGCAAAAGCGTTTCCAGCGTGCGAAACGCTATATCGAAAATGGCAATGTCGATGCAGCTATCGCGGAGATCGAAAAATTACCGGGTAGCGACAAGGGCGATGAACAGATTGACCGATGGATGGAAAAGGCCCGCCAGTATAATGAAGGACGCCGGGCTTTGGACGTCATTGAAACGGCGGCGGTATTAGAGCCGCAAAGATTAGGCGCACCCGGTGAACAGCGAGACGACCAGTCCTCGCCGCTGGCTGCGGTGGCTCCAATAGCTTCGCCGTAATTCTTTAGAGAAAATCTATATCATCTAATGTCACACAGAAGATGACGAAATCTTGGCTGTGCTCTAAATGGCATCAAGGCGAGAGAAACAGCTCTGCCAGTTGCTCTGGCACGCGAACAGGTCGCCCGCGTGTTTGATCAATTATGGCCCAGTTGGTTTTCGCTGAGACTTTTAATTTTTCATCCGGTCCGAAAAAGCTGACATTGCGCCAGAATCGCGCGCCTTTGGGTGGCTCGGATATCCATGTTCGCCCGGTCACGGTGTCACCTTCGCTGACGTTGCCGTGATAATCAATTTCATGCCGTGATACGACCCAGATATAGCGGTCGATATAGGCTTGCGGAGCTATGGCCTGCCAGTGAGCCGTGGCCATATCCTGAATCCAGCGGACCCAGACGGCATTATTGACGTGGCCCAGTTCGTCAATATCGTCGGGCTGCGCGACGATATTCAGGGAAAACGCCTTGGTTTTTTCCTCATTAACCGGCATCACTCATGCCCATCTGCCACAGAATGAAGGCATATTCCTCGGCTGTTTCCTGAATCCGGTTCCATCGGCCCGATTTACCGCCGTGGCCAGCGCCCATATTGGTTTTCAGGAGCAGGATATTATCATCTGTCTTTATCGCGCGTAATTTGGCCGCCCATTTGGCCGGCTCCCAATAAGTTACGCGCGGGTCGTTCAGACCGCCGGTGATCAACATGGGCGGATAATTCTGGGCGCTTACCTGATCATAAGGGGAATAGCTGCGGATATATTCAAACGCGGCTTTATCCGTGACAGGATTGCCCCATTCCAGCCATTCACCGGGGGTAAGCGGCAGGCTTTCATCCAGCATTGTATTAAGCACATCGACAAAGGGCACATGCGCGACGATCGCGCCCCATAGATCGGGATTGCTGTTGACGATAGCGCCCATCAGTTCTCCGCCAGCCGAACCGCCTGATGCACTGATACGGCCTTTTGCCGTATATCCCTTGTCGACAAGCCCTGTAGCAACATCGACAAAATCGTTAAACGTATTGGTGCGCTGCATCAGCTTGCCTTGCAGATACCAGTTCCGGCCCAGATCATCCCCGCCGCGGATATGGGCGATGGCATAGATGAAACCCCGGTCAACCAGCGACAGGCGCGTGGTCGAAAAACCGGGCGGCACAGCATAGCCATAAGCGCCGTAAGCATAGAGATGCAGCGGCGCGCTGCCGTCCAGCTTCGTGCCATTTTTATAAACCAGCGAAACCGGAACCATGGCTCCGTCACGCGCTTTTATGGTCAGGCGCTCTGTTGTATATTGGCCGGCATCATAGCCGGAGGGGATTTCCTGAATCTTGAGTGTTTCCAGACGCTTGTCTGCCAGATGATAATCGTAAATGGTGTCCGGCGTGACCATGGATTCATAACCCAGGCGCAATTTGCTAATATCATACTCGGGGTTGTCATCCAGTCCGGCACTATAGCTGGCTTCGGGGAAAGTAATGCGTTCGACCTTTTCCGGGTCTGAGTAAGACCGGATCTCGACCTGGTCCAGGCCATTTTCGCGGCCCTCGGTCACGTAGAAATCTTTGAACGCTGTCATGTCGGTCAGGTAAAATGAGTCTGATCCGGCGATTAAAGTGGTCCATTTGCCGGGATCATCCAGCGATGCTGTTGCCAGCCGGAAATTCACATGATTATCATTGGTAAGGATGTAGAGCGTATCGTCATGCTCTTCGACCGAATATTCCCGGCCCTTTTCGCGGGGGGAGATCAGTAATTGCTTGGCAGTGGGATTGTTCGCCGGAACCAAGCGCACTTCGCTGGTTTCATTATCACCCGTGGCAATGACGATGAACTTTTCCGATTGGGTCAGGCTGACGCCAACGGTGAAACCGTCCTGTGGCTCTTTATAAAGCTCAATGTCATTCTCGATCGGTGTGCCCAGAACATGCACACGGGCATTGTCGGTGCGCCAGTTTTCATTGGCAAGGCCATAGACGAGACTTTTGGAATCAGCTGACCAGACAAGGCTCGACAAGGTGCCCGGGATGACATCGGGCAGTTCCTTTGCGCTGGCAAGGTCGAGAAAATGAACCTCGAACCGTTCCGAACCATTATCGTCATAGGAAAAAGCGAGCAGCTTCCCGTCCGGAGCGATCGAGAATGCGCCAAGTCGGAAATATTCCTTGCCCTCGGCCAGGGCATTTTCATCCAGTATCAAGACGGGTTCGCCGCCCGCAACTGCTTTTCGATACCATTTTTTATATTGCGCGCCTTCATCAAAAGCAGTCCAGTAAAGCCAGTCGCCATCTTTTTGCGGGACGGAGCTTTCATCCTCCTTGATCCGCGCCTTCATCTCTGTGAACAATGTGTCGGTCAGCGTTTTTTGCCCCGCCATATTCTGTTCAAACCACTGATTTTCGGCTTTCAGATAATCGAGCACATCTTCATCATCGACTGTGGGATAATTTTGATCCCTTAACCAGTGATAGGGGTCGCTAATCGTGTATCCATGGCGTTCATACCTATGGGGCCTCAGCTCGGCGATGGGGGGATTTTTCAGTTTTTCTGTCATAATCTTTTCTGTTTCAGATTGCGCGAAGCAGGTGCATCAGCCAGCTTGATGAGCAGCAGGAGCGGCAACAACAGCTGTTTCATAACACCTCTTTTCCGTGAAATCGGTAGCGAAAATCGTCTGTAATACCTATGTGTTTGCTAACCAGCTAATTCAAGGAGTTTAACAGCCGATGTTGATGTCCACCTATGAAGCAAGGCTCGCTGCCTTGCGTGAGCAAATGGAAAAAGACGGTCTTGACGGTTTTGTCGTGCCGATCTGTGATGAACATATGAGCGAATATGTCGGCGATTATGCCCAGCGTCTGGCGTGGCTAACCGGTTTTGGCGGTTCGGCAGGTTCGGCAATCGTCCTGAAAGACAAGGCAGCAATGTTCGTTGATGGACGATATACGATTCAGGTGCGCGATCAGGTGGACGGCAACTTGTATGAATATGTCGGCACGGCGGACAAGAGCATGATTGACTGGCTGGATGAAAACGCACCCGAAGGATCAACTATCGGCTATGACGCATGGCTGCACACACAGGGCTGGGTGAAATCGGCAGAGGCAAAGCTGGCCAAAAATAATGCCAAATTAGCGGCGGTGAAATCCAACCCTATTGATAAAATATGGAAAGATCAGCCGGAACCTTCATTGATCAAGATAGACGTGCAGCCGGATGAATTTACCGGCCAAAGTGCCAGTGAAAAGCGGGCAGATATTGCTGCATGGTTGAACGAGGAAGGTCTTGACGCGACCGTGATCGCAGCGCTGGATTCAGTGGCCTGGGCCTTTAATATTCGCGGCAAGGATATTGACAATACCCCGGTTCCGCGC
Organism: Parasphingorhabdus sp. JC815; assembly: GCF_040717415.1. Lineage (NCBI taxonomy): Bacteria > Pseudomonadati > Pseudomonadota > Alphaproteobacteria > Sphingomonadales > Sphingorhabdaceae > Parasphingorhabdus > Parasphingorhabdus sp. JC815. The sequence continues at coordinate 180,446 of NZ_JBFEFM010000006.1, read as the reverse complement.
AGCTATGCGATTATCAAAGCGGACGGTAGCGCTGAATTATTTGTCGCACCTGAAAAACTGACCGACGAGGTCAGGGTCCATCTCGGTAATGCGGTTTCTTTGCGCGATTATAGTGATTTTCCAACTGCGCTAACCGAATATAATGAGCAAAGGGTCGGCGTTGATCCGGAACGCTCCGTCGCCGCGATATTCGGCCAGCTCGAAGGCGCAGGAGCCAAGATCGTCAAAAAAAGGGATCCGACGATTCTTGCCAAAGCGATTAAGAATGACACTGAAATATCTGGTCACAAAGCTGCGCAGAAGCGTGATGGCGCGGCACTTAGCAAATTCCTCCACTGGTTTTCTTGTGAAGCCCCAAAGGGCGGTCTTGACGAGCTGTCGGCTGCGGCAAAGCTGGCAGAGTTTCGCGGGGAATCGGACAAGTTGATGGACCTGTCATTCCGGACAATATCCGGTGCCGGACCCAATGGCGCTTTGTGCCATTATAGCGTGAATGAGGAAACCAATCGCAAGATAGAAACGGGCACGCTTTATCTGGTTGATAGCGGCGGGCAATATCGTGACGGCACAACTGATGTGACCCGAACCATGGCAGTTGGCGAACCAACAGACGAAATGATCAAGCGCTATACACAGGTTCTGCAAGGTCATATCGCTTTGGCGCAAGCCGTGTTCCCCGAAGGCACGACCGGCGGACAACTGGACATATTGGCGCGGCAATATCTGTGGGCTGACGGCGTTGATTATGCCCATGGCACGGGACACGGCGTAGGTGCGTATCTCTCAGTCCATGAAGGACCGCAGCGGATTGCAGCCTTTGGTGGTTTTAACGAACCGCTTGTCGCAGGGATGATTTGCTCCAATGAACCGGGATATTACAAAGACCATGCTTTTGGTATTCGTATCGAAAATCTGATTCTGGTGGAGCGGCGTGAAATCGCCGGGGCAGAAAAGGATATGCTCGGTTTTGAAACCCTCACATTTGCACCGCTTGACCGGCGCTTGATTGATCTGGCTATCTTGTCAGACAGCCAGCGTCAGTGGGTGGATGATTATCATGCACAGGTGGTTGATATTGTCGGGCCACAATTGAATGGCGATGCGTTAGAGTGGCTCAAGCAGCAGTGCCAGCCGCTATAGTATCCCATTGACTTATCATGTGATTATAGGGTTTCGTTTTTCCAAAGCGTTCAACTTATAACAAATTCAGGATTGAAATTACCGCAATGACAAAAGAATCTACCGACCCGCGTGCGGGTTTTCGTCTGATAACGCCTGTCCGGGTGCGTTATGTCGAAGCTGATATGCAAGGCATTGTGTTCAACGCCCATTATCTTGCGTTTGCCGATATCGGGGTAACTGAATATTACCGCGAGTTGGTGGCCGTAAATAGTGCTGACGGGCAGTCAGGGAAATTTATGGAGATGTTTGGCGGTGATAACTGGGTGCGCCATGCAGAGGTTGATTATCTGGCTCCGGCCAAGGCGGATGACATGATAGACATATGCTTGCGTATTACCCGATTTGGGCGAACAAGCTATTCCGCGCTGGTACATATTGTCCGCGGTGACACTTTACTTACCGTTGTCAAACTGACCTATGTCTGGTTCGATCCGGCGACTGGACAAGTAGCGCCGGTGGCACAAAAATTTATTGATGCAGTGATGGATTTTGAGCCTATCGCACCGGAACGGGCAATGGTTTCGGCATAGCTGGACTCAATCCGCGTCGTTATTACTCGGATTTTCTGCTTTCAAGTTCCTGTCCTGCGCTTTACGCCGCCGCAAATTGGCACGCAATTGTTCAGCAAGCCGCTGTGCTTTTTCGGCTTCTTTGCGTTGTTTTTCAGATGGGTGTTGCGGTGTGGGCATGCAGAGCATTTGCCAGCGATCAATCAAAAATGCAACTCTACTTGACAAGTCCGTAACCATTTCGCCATAGGCGCGATGCTTGGGTCAGATGGCCTGACAATAAAATTAGTGCTGCTGTAGCTCAGTGGTAGAGCGCGTCATTGGTAATGACGAGGTCGAGAGTTCAATTCTCTCTAGCAGCACCAGTTTTCCACCATTTTTTAAAATAGTTTCTTGAGCCGGCTGATTCTTATCCGGTTACGGGATAATTGTATTCACTCATATAGCACAGGTTGCGTACAGAACGGGGCTTGCTTAGCGGTTAGGTTGTCGCTTAGTATCAAGCATCCAGACGAAAACTACCATCTCTCCAAAAGCGGATAATTAGCGGTTGAGGTGGTGAGATATTTCACACTGGAGCCGGCTTCATGCCGGTACGATATAACGGGCGCATAACTCGGGCCATGTAATATGGGCCGTAAATCTGGGGTATATTAAATGAGTGAACAACAAGCGAGGAATGCTCTGGTCCAGCGGACCAAGGCAATTCTATTGAAACCACGCGAAGAGTGGCCGGTAATTGATGCCGAAACAACAAGCATTGCGGATGTTTATAAATCGCATGTCATCCCGTTGGCAGCCATTGGGCCGGTTGCCACATTTATTAATGCTATGGTCTTTGGCACCAGCTTTTTGGGTATAACGCATCGCCCATCCTTCTTTTCGGCACTGACATCGGCGGTTGTCAGTTACATATTCACATTGATTGCTGTATTCCTGATGGCATTGGTGATTGATTTTCTGGCTCCGCGCTTTGACGGAACCGCTAACCGGACCAAAGCTTTCAAACTGGCTGCATATAGCGCCACTGCCGCTTGGGTGGCCGCAATATTCCAACTTATTCCGGGGCTGGGGATGCTGGCCATTCTGGGACTATACGGATTATATCTGCTTTATCTTGGCATACCGGTGATGATGAAGGCGCCAGAAGACAAGGCAACTATCTACACCGTGGTTATCGTCGTTGTCGGGGCAGTAGCCGGAATGATTTTCAGCATGCTTCTGGCTCCGCTCATGCTGATGTCCAGCAGTGTGCCGAGTTTCAGTGACAATGACAGCCTTTCAGGCAGCTTATCCGGTGAGATGAGTGTGCCGGGTGTCGGGTCGATTGATTTGGGGAAGTTAGAGGAAGCGGGCAAAAAAATGGCCGCGGTCAATGAAAAAGCGAAAAGCGGGAAAGCAACCGCGATCGCGCCTAAACGTCTTGCCGCGATGCTCCCCGAATCATTGCCGGGCGGGCTTGCACGTTCCAATTTGAAATCCAGTGGTTCGTCCGTTGGCGGCATGGGAACCTCAAAAGCCTCGGCGCGCTATGGTGAAGGCAATGATAGCGTAGAGCTTACCATTACCGATCTGGGTGCTGTGGGCGGTCTGGCGTCTTTGGGCAGTGCATTTAACGTAGAATCGGAAAGTCAGGATGGCAGCGTTACCGAACGGACCGGAAAAATTGACGGACGCCTAACGACAATCCGTTTCGATAGCGACCGGCAGGATGGCCGCTATAGCGTTATCGTGGGCGAACGTTTCAACGTCGAAGTTGATGGCAAGGCCGGTTCTATCGAAGCTCTTCGGTCATTGGTGAACACGGTAGATATCAGAAAACTGGAAGCTATGAGCCAGTCCGAATAATAGCGGACTTCTAATATTCTAGCGTAAAATATCATGCGGCGGATGTGCTATGGACAAATGCACCATGGATTCCCGCCGCACAATATTTCCCGATGATTAACTCATCGGCTGCGCGTCCGGCTTCTCTTCGGGCAGCGGAGTGTATTCTTCATTATCGGCATCGGGCAGTTTCATGCGCCCCTGTTTCCAGTCTTCCTTCGCCTGCTCCAGTCGATCTTTGGAAGATGATACGAAGTTCCAGAACAAGAAGCGCTCGCCAATCGGTTCCCCGCCCAAAACCATTATTACAGATTTTACAGGTGCGCTAATTCGGACATCCTTGCCTTCCGAGAGTACCGCCATTTGTCCCGTTTCCAACGGTTTGCCATCAATCTCTATATGGCCGCTGGCGACATAGACTGCGCGTTCCGTATGTTCGGTTCCCAGTAACCGGCTCGCACCGGTCTCCATTTCCAGATGCATGTAAAATAATGGCGAGTGGGTTTTGACATTGGCATTCATACCATCAACCGATCCCGCGATCAGGCGACCATGCAGGCCCGCCTCATCCCATTCGGGTAAATCCTGACCTTCGTGGTGGTAAAATGCGGGGTCGGTTTCTTCATATTCCTTGGGCAGCGCTACCCATGCCTGTATCCCGTGCATATGGGCACCATGAGCGCGCGCCTCTTCAAATCGCTCACTATGTGTAATGCCGTTTCCCGCAACCATCCAGTTCACTTCGCCGGGCCGTATTTCCTGTTTGAAGCCCAGACTGTCCCGGTGCGTCATCGCGCCATCATAAAGATAGGTGACCGTTGACAAGCCGATATGCGGATGTGGCCTGACATCCAGCTCGCGGGGTATGCCGGGCGCCAGATCAACTGGCCCCATATGATCAAAAAATATGAACGGCCCGACCATCCGGCGCTTGCGAAATGGTAGAACGCGGCCAACCTCGAACCCGCCGCCAAGGTCATGTTTGCGTTTATCAATAATAAGATCAATCGACATTTCCATTCTCCTTTGGTCGGTCACGTCAAATTTACCGCATTAAGAAACCGCATTAGCAAAACGGCCCTTATTATAATTAATATCCCTTATTAGCCTATTTGTATCCTCTTTACTCTTGCTTTGGCCCCGCGGACTAATGTGAGAGTGGTTTTGGGCACGCCAAGGGCTTTAGAAAGTAATTTCAATATAGCTTCATTTGCTTTTCCATCCTCGGCTGTTGCCGTTACGCGGATGTGCAGCCTGACCGGCTCTGCTATGCCTTGGGATATCACTATGAGATTCTCGCCCGCATTGGGTGTTGCCTTGATCGTAATAATATTATTTTCATCGGCTAATGCCTGAATAGATTGTGCCGATGGGTAACGCGCTTTTTTTGCCATTTTTCCTTCGCATAAAATTGAGCATCTGCTTTCTTAAGTTCACTAAGTTCACACCAAGGACGCTTTATCATCTGCCGATTCTTCGTTTCCCGCAGGATTTTCCAACAATTGTCGTGCCGCTTGTTGATAACCGGGACTGATATGCGAGCCGGGAAAGAGCTGCGTTGATCGTATCATGCGGGCCGTGCTGTAGGAAAGCGCTTTGTGACCGCACGGCGATTGTGGGGTATCAGATCCACCGGACATTCTCATGCTCCCCTATTACACCCTTCATGTCTCTCTTGACTTATCCGTCTGTCCGGCTAAATGAGCGTCACAAATTGTGATGTTTCGATATTGCAATTTCCGTCCGAGACAGCCGGTGGGGGTAATTTGACCCTCTTAATTTCCAGCCTAGACGGGGATCAGTTTTTAATGGGCCGGATTATGGCTCATCGGTACGCGGGTCATATTTTCTATGACAGTGCGGCAAAAACCCCCCTTCGGATTAAAACGGTTGGACTTTTGTCTGGCCATTCGCTCGTCATGCCGGAACAGGTTCGGCGTGACGGAATTTAAGTGATGGATTCTGGTTTCGGCCAAAATCCACGTGAAGGAGCAAAATATGGATCGTGGTCAAAAGACCGAAGCCGTTGCTGCGCTGAACGCGACTTTCAAAGAAGCCGGGGTTGTTGTGGTAACACGCAATCTGGGTCTTAGCGTTGCTCAATCTACCGAGCTGCGCGGAAAGATGCGTGAAGCGGGTGCAAGCTTCAAAGTCTCTAAAAACCGCCTTGCCAAACGCGCTCTGGAAGGAACCGACTATGCCCCGATAGCAGATATGCTGTCTGGTCCGGTCGCTCTTGCCACATCGGATGATCCGGTGGCGGCTGCAAAAATTGCAGTCGAATTTGCAAAGTCCAACGACAATCTTGAAATTGTTGGCGGCGCAATGGGTGATACCCTTCTGGACGAAGCTGGCGTTAAGTCCCTGGCCTCTATGCCTTCGCTTGATGAACTTCGCGGTACGATTGTTGGTCTGCTTCAGGCACCATCAACCAAGATCGCCCGTGTTCTTGTCGAGCCGGCCAGTAGCCTTGCACGTGTAGTCGGCGCTTATGCCGCTACGGGTGAATGACCTGCATATAATTTAATTTAATTCGAAATTTGGAGTATTTTTAAAATGGCTGATATTGCTAAATTGGTTGAAGAACTATCGAAACTCACCGTCATGGAAGCGGCTGAATTGTCCAAAGCTCTTGAAGAAGAGTGGGGCGTATCTGCTGCTGCTGCTGTTGCAGTTGCCGGACCTGCTGCTGCAGGCGGTGGCGAAGCTGCTGAAGAGCAGAGCGAATTTGACGTGATCCTGACCGGCGACGGCGGCAAGAAAATCCAGGTGATTAAAGAAGTTCGTGCCATCACACAGCTTGGCCTGACCGATGCGAAAGCTCTTGTCGAAGGCGCACCGAAAGCGCTTAAAGAAGGCGTCAGCAAAGATGAAGCTGAAGAGATCAAAACAAAGATCGAAGCTGCTGGCGGTACCGTCGAACTGAAATAAACAATTTAGTCACCATGCTGGGCCGGGTTCGGACCAGTGGATTGATCCGGTGGATTGATATGGTGACAACCTAAAGAATTATGGGCGGTCTCCGATTCGGAAGGCCGCCCTTTTTCTTGTCATTTCATGGCGATGATTGATTGTAATTGTGTCCCGGGTAACGGAATATCCCGAAAAACTGGGAAAAAACCGTGCTTTTCAGGCCGTTAACCACTTCAAAACGAAACATGGTTACATTATTTTACAGGATTTTTATGTAAACGGGACGCAATAAGATATGGGGGAGACGGTTACTCTCCAGCGGCTGCTGGAAATGCAGAAGAAAGTGTGGAACTTCAAGATCAATGCTGATCCTGAAACCACGGAGCTGGTTGCGCGTGAGCAACTCAAATCCATCGGCCAGATATCCCGAATAGGGTCATTGGCAGTATTACCGCTAACAATATATATATTGGTCAAACTGGCGATCTATGCTGATCCCCTATTTCTTGGTTTGACATGTCTATATGGCGCTGTCGCATTTTACGTGGCAATCCGTAACTTCTATCGCCAGTCATATATTGATGCCGACGTTGTAAATTACAAAAAAGCGATAAAAGTCATCCATTCCGAGAGCATTTTGAGTGCGATTGGTTTTAGCTGCATTGCGGCAGTCCCATTAGCATTCGGACAGCTACCCTATACCATGGACATGGGGTTAATAGCACTTGGCAGCCTGATCCTCGGCGGATTTATATTCGGCAGTATTCCGCGGGCACAGACCTATAATCTGTCGATTACAACAGTGGTATATGCGGTCAGTTTTCTGATGGCGGGACAGTCCGATGCCATTAGCACCGTCGTTTTGCTGGTCGTTTTTGCATTGAGCATCGATTATATTTACCGGCTATTTTTCTTTAATTTTGTGCAACGTCATCTGCATGCGGCGAAGCTCAGAAATGCAGCGGAAACGGTGCGGCTGCTGCTGCATGATTATTCCGAGCAAAGTTCCGACTGGTTGTGGGAAGTGGATGAAAATCAAAGAATCGTAAGCCCGTCTGCCCGTTTTGCAACGGCGGTAAATATGGAAATCCGCGATCTCCGCGATATGCCGCTGATCGATCTTTTTGAAGAATCGACTGAACGTAACCAGCTTGCACAATGTTTGACATCCGGAAAAACTTTCCGTGAAATTCACGTTCCGATCCTGTTCGACGGTCAGCGCCGCTGGTGGAAATTATCAGGGCGCAACATCAAGTCTGCAAAGGGGCAAGGCAGTTTTATTCGCGGTGTCGCCGCAGATATAACCAGCGCGAAGCTGGCGGAAGAACGTGTCGCGCATCTGGCCCATTTCGACAGCCTGACCGACTTGCCCAACCGGGCTTTGTTTAATCAGTCGCTGCAACGGTCAATTGGCCGGATGAAGCCGAACCAGAAACTGGCGGTTCTTTATCTGGATCTCGACCATTTCAAAACGATCAACGATACATTGGGGCATGGCGCTGGTGATCTGGTGTTGAAAGCCGTTGCCAGCCGTCTGGAACAAAATGTCGGTATCGAAGATGTTGTGGCGAGGCTTAGTGGAGACGAATTTGCGATTTCCCTTCGCAGTGTCGAATCTCTGGAAGAGGTACAAAATATCGCGCATAAGTTGATAGACAAATTGTCCGAACCGGTCATTATCGAAGGGCAGCGGGTAGTCGTGGGTGTAAGCATCGGCATCGCCGTTGCCCGCGATCATGGCAAGAACTCCGAAGAGCTTTTGCGACACGCTGATATTGCTTTATATCAATCAAAGGCAAATGGCCGAAGCTGCGCTTCCATATTTCACCAATCCATGCACGAGGCGGTTCAGGACAAACGCAATATCGAAATGGATTTGCGCTTGGCATTGCAGCGCAACGAGCTGGAGCTTTATTACCAGCCGCTGGTCAATATCGAAACCAAGGAAACCATTGGCTATGAAGCCCTTCTCCGCTGGCATCACAGGGAAAAAGGACTGATCATGCCGGATGTCTTTATCCCCGTGGCAGAGGAAACCGGGCTGATCGTGCAGCTTGGCGAATGGGTCGTCCGCTCTGCTTTGCAAGAGGTCGCCAACTGGCCCGAACATCTTAGCGTTGCCGTCAACCTGTCACCGGCGCAGATGCGTAGCCCTAACCTGATGCCGACGATCATTAACGCTCTGGCTGCAACCGGCGTTGCTCCGCATCGGCTGGAATTGGAGATTACCGAATCCGTTTTGTTGAATGACAACCAGTCGAATGTGGAACTGCTACACAAAATCCGGTCCCTCGGAGTGCGGATTGCGCTGGATGATTTCGGCACCGGATATAGTTCGCTCAATTATCTGCGAAGCTTTCCGTTCGACAAGATCAAGATTGATCGCTGTTTTGTAGATGAGGTGGACAGCCGTGAAGATTGCCGGGCGATTATCCGTGCCGTGACGGGACTGGCCTCCAGCCTGGGCATGGTGACAACGGCTGAGGGTGTGGAGCGTGACGGTCAGCTTAATCAACTGAAAGCAGAAGGCTGCATGCAGGTGCAGGGCTATTTGTTCAGCAAGGCCATTCCAGCCTCCGCCGTAGCAGGGCGGAGCGATGTGACCGTTAACATGCGGGACAATAAAAGCGAGATTAGCAAGCGAGATACCGACCGTAAGCGGGTAAAGACCAGTAAAGCCGTCTCTTTGCGAAAAACGGGTTGATAGATAGTTGCTTCAGGGTGAGAGCTGATGAAATTACTTCCGCACCCCGTATAGGCTAAACACTATAAAGCCGGATTCCGGGCTTTTGCAGCTAGGGCGAGGTCAGCCTATCACTAACGGAGCTGCCCAGACCCCTTGACCGAAATCCTGCATTTTCCTATAGAACCGCTCTACCACAGATTTCGAGACAGGGTGTGCAGTTGCGCAGTGCGCCGAAAGAAATGAAATCTGACCGGTTTTCAGGACGCTATAAGCTACGACTCTTCGCCCGGAATATTTGGGGGTGAGGGTGCGTGGCTTTTCGTCTTGGAGCGCCCCACATGATTGATTTTCCACTGGTTAAGCACTTCAAAAGAAGTGGTAATCCGGTGATGGCGAGAAGGCAAAAATACATGGCGACGAAAGCATCTTCGGTAAAGACAACAGCTCTCACCCCGACCCGCAAGAAACGTATCCGCAAAATCTTTGGCAACATTCATGAAGTCATTGATATGCCGAATCTGATCGAGGTCCAGCGCGAATCATACGAGCAATTCCTGCGTTCCGATCCGTCGATTGGTTATGTTTCCGGCCTTGAAAAAACATTGCGTAGTGTTTTTCCGATCCGTGATTTTGCTGGCACTGCCGAAATGGACTTCGTCAACTACCAGTTGGAAGATCCTAAATATAATGTTGAAGAATGTCGTCAGCGCGGCATAACCTATGCAGCGCCGATGAAAGTGACGCTGCGCCTGATCGTTTTTGAAGTCGATCCTGAAACCGAAGCGCGCTCCGTTCTCGATATTAAAGAGCAAGACGTTTATATGGGCGACATGCCTTTGATGACCAAGAACGGCACGTTCGTCATCAATGGCACAGAGCGCGTTATTGTCAGCCAGATGCACCGTTCGCCCGGTGTATTGTTTGACCATGACCGCGGTAAAACCCACTCGTCCGGCAAATTCCTGTTTGCTGCGCGTGTCATTCCTTATCGTGGCTCGTGGCTTGATTTTGAATTTGATGCCAAAGATATTGTCAACGTTCGTATCGACCGTAAACGCAAGCTGCCGGTGACCGCGCTGCTGCGCTCGCTTGGTGATGCAATCATTGAAGTAAAAGAAAAAGAGCCTCCCTTCTCGGTTGGTGAAATGGTCCGTGTTGCCGGTATGAAGCAACCAGCCGAAATCGTCGAAGTTGACGGCAACCGGATTACCATCAAAGAGCCAATGGGCGCGATTGAGATTCAAGGTAAGATCGAGGATGAGGGCCGTACCAAGAGCGCGGAAATCACCGGCATATTGAAGCAAGGATATTCCGAAGAAGAAATCCTTAGCGAATTTTACGGTCGCATCTCGTATAAGCGTTCAAAAGATGGCTGGACCATTCCTTTTGTAACCGAAGACTGGCGCGGCCAGCGGCCAACATTTGATATTGTTGACGCCGATAGCGGGGAAGTCGTTTTTGCTGCCGGAACCAAGATTACACCGCGCGGCGCTAATAAAGCGGAAAAAGATGGCATGAAAAATGTCGTCATTCCAACAGAAGAAATTTTTGGACGCTATAGTGCTTATGATCTGATTAACGAAAAAACCGGCGAGATTTATATCGAGGCCGGTGATGAAGTCACGGTCGAGAATCTCGAGAAGCTTGATGCTGCCGGTATTGACCAGTTGGAACTGTTGAATATCGACCATGTCACAACCGGGCCGTGGATTCGCAATACTCTGAAAGCTGACAAAGCCGAAGATCGTGATGGCGCATTGTCCGATATTTACCGTGTTATGCGCCCCGGTGAGCCACCAACCCGCGAAACTGCCGAGGCTTTGTTTGAAGGCTTGTTCTTCGATCCGGATCGTTATGACCTGAGCGCTGTTGGCCGTGTTAAGTTGAACATGCGTCTCGATCTTGATGCGCCGGATGATTATACAGTCCTGCGTAAAGAAGACATATTGGCCGTTGTCAAAACTCTCGTCGATCTGAAAGACGGTAAGGGCGAAGTGGATGATATCGACAACCTCGGCAACCGGCGTGTGCGTTCGGTGGGTGAGCTTCTCGAAAACCAGTATCGCGTTGGCCTGTTGCGTATGGAACGTGCGGTTAAAGAACGCATGTCGAGCGTTGATGTGTCCACCGTGATGCCGAACGACCTGATCAACGCAAAGCCAGCCGTTGCAACCGTTCGTGAATTTTTCGGTAGTTCGCAGCTGTCCCAGTTTATGGACCAGACGAACCCCTTGTCCGAAGTTACCCATAAACGCCGTGTGTCGGCGCTTGGGCCGGGCGGTTTGACCCGTGAACGTGCCGGTTTTGAAGTCCGCGACGTTCACCCGACCCATTATGGCCGTATTTGCCCGATTGAAACGCCGGAAGGCCCGAACATTGGTCTGATTAACTCGCTGGCATCCTTTAGCCGGGTGAATAAATACGGCTTTATCGAAACGCCTTATCGCCAGGTTAAAGACGGCAAGGTCACCGATGACGTTGTGTATCTCTCCGCTATGGAAGAGCAAAAGCACACCGTGGCGCAGGCCAACGCCGAGCTGAACGAAGACGGTAGCTTTGTCGAAGAGCTTGTCTCTGCCCGTGAAGCTGGCGAATTTTTGATCGCACCGCGTGACCAGATCACCTTGATGGACGTTTCGCCCAAGCAGCTCGTATCTGTCGCGGCTTCGCTCATTCCGTTCCTGGAAAATGATGACGCCAACCGCGCCCTTATGGGATCGAACATGCAACGTCAGGCTGTGCCCTTGGTAAAAGCAGAGGCACCCTTTGTCGGAACGGGTATGGAAGAAACCGTGGCCCGCGATAGCGGCGCGGCGATTGCGGCGCGACGCGGCGGTATTGTCGATCAGGTCGATGCGACCCGTATCGTGATCCGCGCGCAGGGCGAAGTCGAAGCCGGCAAGTCCGGTGTCGATATCTATACGCTCCAGAAGTTCCAGCGTTCGAACCAGAACACCTGTATCAACCAGCGCCCCTTGGTAAAAGTGGGTGAGATTGTTCAGGAAGGCGATACAATTGCCGACGGTCCATCAACCGATATGGGCGAGCTGGCACTGGGCAAAAACAGCCTTGTCGCGTTTATGCCGTGGAATGGCTATAACTACGAGGATAGTATCCTCATCTCTGAACGTATCGTGAAAGACGATGTCTTCACTTCGATCCATATCGAAGAATTTGAAGTCATGGCCCGTGATACCAAGCTTGGCCCCGAAGATATTACCCGCGACATTCCCAACGTCGGTGAGGAAGCGCTACGCAACCTCGACGAAGCGGGTATCGTTTACATCGGTGCCGAAATTGAGCCGGGTGATATTCTTGTTGGTAAAATCACCCCCAAAGGTGAATCGCCAATGACGCCGGAAGAAAAATTGCTCCGTGCAATTTTTGGTGAAAAAGCATCCGATGTCCGCGACACATCTCTGCGTCTGCCTCCCGGTGTTGCCGGGACCGTGGTCGAGGTTCGTGTGTTTAACCGCCACGGCATCGACAAGGACGAACGTGCACTGGCGATCGAACGCGAAGAAATTTCGCGCTTCACGAAAGACCGTGATGACGAACGCGCCATCCTCAACCGTGCGACTTTCAACAGCCTGAAAGACATGCTGATCGGTCAGATAGCAACTTCTGCGCCGAAACCGATGAAAAAGGGCGCGGAAATTACCGCAGAAAGTCTGGCTGAGCTGGAAAATGCCGATTGGTGGAAAATTGCCGTCAAGGACGACAAGGTCCAGTCTGATTTTGAAGCAACTCGCGCACAATATGATGAAGCGATCAAGGAAATTAACGAACGCTTCGAAGATCGGCGCGAGAAGCTGGAACGCGGTGACGAATTGTCTCCGGGTGTTCTGAAAATGGTCAAAGTGTTTGTCGCTGTGAAACGCAAGTTGCAGCCCGGCGATAAAATGGCCGGTCGTCACGGTAACAAAGGGGTTATCTCCCGCATTCTTCCACAAGAAGACATGCCGTTCCTTGAAGACGGAACGCCGGTTGATCTCGTACTGAACCCATTGGGTGTGCCATCGCGTATGAACGTCGGCCAGATTTTTGAAACCCACCTTGGCTGGGCCGCACGCGGCTTGGGCGAGCAAGTGACAAAAGCTCTGGAAGAATGGAAGCTGGCCAATCCGGATCCACAGGCAGCCGCGCCGCCTGATGCAGTGAAAGAGCAGCTCAAGGTCATTTACGGCGAACAATATCACGAAGATATTGATACCCGTGAAACATCCGAGATAGTCGAGATGGTCGGCCACTTACGTAACGGTGTGCCTATGGGGACCCCTGTGTTTGACGGAGCGCATGAAAGCGATGTTTCCGATATGCTGGAACTCGCCGGATTGGACCGCAGCGGACAGGTTGACCTATATGACGGACGGACCGGTGATAAATTCGACCGCAAAGTGACTGTGGGCTATATCTACATGCTCAAACTGCATCACTTGGTCGATGACAAGATCCATGCCCGTTCGATCGGACCATATTCTCTCGTCACGCAGCAACCATTGGGCGGTAAGGCCCAGTTCGGTGGACAGCGCTTCGGGGAAATGGAAGTCTGGGCGCTACAGGCTTATGGTGCAGCTTATACGTTGCAGGAAATGTTGACGGTCAAATCGGATGATGTGATCGGACGGACCAAGGTTTACGAAGCGATCGTCAAGGGTGACGATACTTTTGAAGCCGGTGTGCCCGAAAGCTTTAACGTTCTGGTCAAGGAAATGCGTTCGCTTGGTCTTAATATCGAGCTCTCCAGCTTCGGTGATGAAGACGACGATGACGACGGCGTAGCGATAGCGGCGGAGTGAGGCGTTAAAACTCACTCTCGCCCCTAGCATTTCAATTTTGGGCATAGGCCCCGAAGGAAGAAAAAATGAACCAAGTAACAAATTTCGCAAACCCGATCTCAAAGCCGGAAACATTTGACCAGATTCAAATCGGTCTTGCATCGCCAGAACGTATTCGTAGCTGGTCTTTCGGTGAAATCAAAAAGCCGGAAACCATTAACTACCGGACCTTCAAGCCAGAGCGTGACGGTCTTTTCTGTGCGCGTATTTTTGGACCTGTAAAAGATTACGAATGTCTATGCGGTAAATATAAGCGCATGAAATATAAAGGCATCGTCTGTGAAAAATGCGGTGTCGAAGTCACGGTAACCAAGGTTCGCCGCGAACGTATGGGCCACATTGATCTGGCGGCTCCTGTCGCGCACATCTGGTTCCTGAAATCACTGCCTAGCCGTATTGGCTTGCTGCTCGATATGCAGCTTAAACAGCTTGAGCGCGTGCTTTATTTTGAAAGCTATGTGGTTATTGAGCCCGGTTTGACCGCTCTGGAAAAATTCCAGTTGCTGACCGAAGATGAGATGCTCGAAGCGCAAGACGAATATGGCGAAGATGCTTTCTCTGCCGGTATCGGCGCCGAAGCTGTCAAAATCATGTTGCAGGACCTGGATCTTGAGCGTGAGAAAGAAGATCTTCTCGAGGAATTGGCAACAACCAAGTCCACGCTGAAGCCCAAGAAGATCATCAAACGCCTTAAGGTAGTAGAGAGCTTTATCGACTCCGGAAATAAACCGGAATGGATGATCCTTGAAATTATTCCGGTGATTCCACCCGAATTGCGCCCGCTGGTGCCTCTGGATGGTGGCCGTTTCGCGACCTCTGATCTTAACGATCTTTATCGCCGGGTGATTAACCGGAATAACCGCCTGAAACGTCTGATGGAACTGCGTGCGCCGGACATCATTGTCCGCAACGAAAAACGTATGTTGCAGGAATCGGTTGATGCGCTGTTTGATAACGGTCGTCGTGGCCGTACCATTACCGGTGCAAACAAGCGTCCGCTCAAATCGCTGTCCGATATGCTGAAAGGCAAGCAGGGCCGTTTCCGTCAGAACCTTCTCGGTAAGCGCGTCGACTATTCCGGTCGTTCGGTTATTGTAACCGGCCCTGAATTGAAACTGCATCAATGTGGTCTGCCAAAGAAAATGGCCTTGGAATTGTTCAAGCCGTTTATCTATGCGCGGCTTGATGCCAAGGGTCTTTCGATGACGCTTAAACAGGCCAAAAAATGGGTCGAAAAAGAGCGTAAGGAAGTCTGGGACATCCTTGAAGAGGTCATTCGTGAGCATCCTGTGATGCTAAACCGTGCGCCAACGCTTCACCGTTTGGGCATTCAGGCCTTTGAGCCGGTATTGATCGAAGGTAAGGCGATTCAGCTTCACCCGCTGGTCTGTTCTGCGTTTAACGCCGACTTTGACGGTGACCAAATGGCTGTCCACGTTCCGCTGAGCCTTGAGGCGCAGTTGGAAGCGCGTGTCCTGATGATGTCGACCAACAACATCCTGTCCCCAGCCAATGGTAAGCCGATCATCGTTCCGTCACAGGATATGGTGCTTGGTATCTATTATCTGACCATGGACCGCAAAGGTGAACCGGGCGAAGGTATGCTCTTGGCCGATATGGCCGAAGTGCATCAGGCCCTTGAAATCGGTGCAGTGACTTTGCACTCCAAAATTACCACCCGGGTTCCGCAAACCGACGAGGAAGGCAAGCCCATCCTCAAGCGTTTTGAAACCACTCCGGGGCGCTTGCTGATCGCGGAATGTCTGCCAAAATCACACAAGGTTCCATTTGATATTGTGAACCGCTTGCTGACGAAAAAAGAAGTCGGCGATGTGATTGACCAAGTTTATCGCCACACGGGTCAGAAAGATACGGTCTTGTTCGCTGATGCGATCATGGGCCTTGGTTTCCGCCATGCGTGTAAAGCCGGTATCTCCTTTGGTAAGGATGATATGATCATTCCGGATTCCAAAGATAAAACAGTTGAGGAAACCCGCGCTCTGGTTGCTGATTACGAACAGCAATATCAGGACGGTCTGATTACGCAGCAGGAAAAATACAACAAGGTAATCGACGCATGGAGCCGCTGCGGTGACCAGGTTGCAAACTCCATGATGGAAGATCTGTCGGCAACGCCGCTGGACGAGGATGGCCGTGAGCGTGAAATCAATGCGATTTACATGATGAGCCACTCTGGCGCCCGTGGTAGCCCGGCACAGATGAAACAGCTGGGCGGTATGCGCGGCCTGATGGCCAAGCCTTCCGGCGAGATTATTGAAACGCCGATTATCTCGAACTTTAAAGAAGGTTTGACCGTTCTTGAGTATTTCAACTCCACTCACGGAGCGCGTAAAGGTCTGGCCGATACCGCATTGAAAACCGCTAACTCCGGTTATCTGACGCGGCGTCTGGTTGATGTTTCGCAGGATTGTACGATTGTTGAAAATGATTGCGGCACCGAAAATGCGCTTGAAATGAAAGCCATCGTACAGGGCGGTTCGGTTATCGCGTCGCTTGGCGAGCGGATATTGGGCCGGACTATGGCTGAAGATATTGTCGACAGCAAAGACGGCTCGGTCGTGATTAAATCCGGTACCTTGCTGGACGAGGCTGCGATCAAGTTGATCGAAGAGCTGGGTATCCAGTCTGCACGGATCCGCTCACCGCTGGTCTGTGAATCCAAAATGGGCGTTTGCGGTACATGCTATGGTCGTGACCTTGCTCGCGGTACACCGGTGAATATTGGTGAAGCTGTTGGTGTTATCGCGGCTCAGTCGATTGGTGAGCCGGGAACGCAGCTGACGATGCGGACCTTCCATATCGGTGGTGCTGCACAGCTGAACGAGCAATCCAATCTGGAAGCGGTAGCCGAAGGTACAGTCGAATATCGTGATATGCCGGTTATTGAGGACAAGAACGGACGTTTTCTCTCGCTCGCTCGCTCCGGTGTGATTGCTGTGATCGATTCCGATGGACGGGAACGTTCTGCTGACAAGCTGCCATATGGTACTAGCGTGCTGGTCAAAGATGGCGCGAAGGTGAAATTGGGTGACCGTCTGGCTGAATGGGATCCATTCACGATGCCAGTGATTACCGAGAAGCCGGGTGTCATCAAATATCAGGACGTCATCGAAGGCAAAACGATGACCGAGCAGACAGATGAAGCAACCGGTATCGCGCAGCGCGTGATTACAGAATATCGGGCATCGGGCCGCGGCGCTAACAAGGAAGATCTGCGTCCACGCTTGACCTTGCTTGACGAGGATAGCGGTGAAACGGCGCGCTATCTGCTGGCCAATGGCGCTACATTGTCAGTCAATGATGGTCAGGAAGTGGAAGCGGGCGATGTTATCGCACGTGTGTCTCGTGAAGCTGCGAAAACCCGTGATATTACCGGTGGTCTTCCACGCGTTGCCGAATTGTTCGAAGCGCGTATTCCGAAAGACAACTCAATCATTGCCAAGGTCGATGGCCGCGTTGAATATTTGCGCGACTATAAAGCCAAGCGCAAGATTGCGATTGTTCCGGAAGAAGGCGATCCAGTAGAATATCTGGTACCGAAAACGAAAGTTATCGACGTTCAGGAAGGCGACTTCGTGAAAAAAGGCGATAATCTGGTTTCCGGTTCACCTGACCCGCATGATATTCTTGAAGTCATGGGTGTTGAGGCGCTTGCTGAATATCTGGTCTCGGAAATTCAGGAAGTCTATCGTTTGCAGGGCGTGAAAATCAACGACAAGCACATTGAAACGATTGTTCGTCAAATGTTGCAGAAAGTTGAGATTACCAATGGTGGTGATACCACGCTTCTTCCCGGCGAGCAGATCGACCTTGAAGAAATGATGGAATATAACGCGAAATTGACCAAGAAGCAGGTACCTGCGGAAGGCAAGCCGGTGCTGCTTGGCATTACCAAGGCAAGCCTGCAAACGCGTTCCTTCATCTCGGCGGCTTCTTTCCAGGAAACCACCCGGGTGCTGACCCAGGCGGCGGTAGAGGGCAAGAAAGACCAACTGATCGGCTTGAAAGAAAACGTCATCGTTGGACGTTTGATCCCGGCTGGTACTGGTGCTGGCATGAACCGGGCACGGATCGCGGCGACCAGCCGTGATGCTTCGCTTCGCGCACAGCAACAAAAGATGGTTGATGCAATGGTCGCTGCTCAGGAATTGAAAGCGGAAGAAGCAGCGCAAGCATCCGCCAGCGCAGCAGATGATGCCTTCGACTCTAAAGCAGAAGTTGAAGAAACATTGATCGCGGCTGATACTGCCGAAGAACAGCATGAAGCTGAACTGGCTCAGGATGCAGATGCAGCAACAGGCGATACCCCGCTGGGTGATGTCGTTACTGATGGTGACGGGGAACAACCTTCCTGATCACCGCGTCCATAGCCATTATGGCCAATAGATAAAAAGAGCCCTTCCGGAATATGTTTTCGGAAGGGCTTTTTTGATATAGCAGCGTTCAACGGCGTGAAAGACATGCTGGAGTAAAAGATAGCGATGATGCGGTTTTTATTTCCTGTTCTGGCTTTGCTAATCACTGTGCAATCATTGCCGGCAAGAGCGGATGAGCGCACGATTGACCATGCGGTGCTGGCGCATAAAGCCCTTCAGCGGCTTGACCAGCACATGCATATGGTTGGTTATAGGTTGACAGCGGCCAATGCGAAATATTGCAAAAAGACCGTGCCTAATCTCGGGATTTTGCTCCATGACCTCAAGCAATATGGAGATACCGCCACGGCCCGTCACGCCCATGGTTTTTTCAGTGAGCTTGCCGTGAATGCTATAGCGCCTGACAGTCCGGCTGCGAAAGCGGGGTTGGTAACGGGTGACGGCTTAATTGCTATCAATGGTCAGCCGGTGGAAGATATTGAAATTGATGAAGAAAAATTAGCCAAGGAGCAGCCGGAATATCGGCGTATTGCAGCAATTAACGCGATGCTGCGAAAGGCAGCGGCAGAGGGCTCTATAAAATTATCCCTTCTGCGCGGGGGATTGCATCAGGAAATTGAAATGACTGCGGCGCAAACCTGTCCCGGCCAGTTTCAGATACGGGTGAGTAAGGACCGCAATGCGTCTGCGGACGGAAAAATAATAAGTATTTCATCGGCATTGGCGGAATATGTTTTAAGCGATGACGAACTGGCGGCCATTGCGGCGCATGAACTTTCGCACAATCTCCTTAAACATCGTGAGCGGTTGGATTCGCAGGATGTGAATCGCGGATTTTTCGGCCAGTTTGGCAAAAGCGCAGGACGGATCAAGGCTACGGAGATAGAGGCTGACCGGCTGTCGGTCTGGTTGATGGCCAATGCCGGTTATGATCCGCAAGCTGCGATCCGGTTCTGGACCCGCTATGGCAAGGAACATGGCAAGGGGATATTTTCAGCATCGACCCACTACCGTTGGAAAAAACGGGTCGGTTTATTTAAAGAAGAAATCGCCAAAATAGCCAAAATACCGAACACCGTTGAACAATATGCCCCGCCGTTGCTGATGGTAGAAGGTCCGTAGACGGGTCTAATCATCGCTATAGGTTTTTTTTACACTGCTTGCGTTCTGCCTTGTTTTCGGCGCGTTTGAGACAGGCTTTGCGTTCCTGTTTGCGCTCGGCCAAAATACGGCGGCCCAGATCCTCCTCTTTTTCGGACTGGCTCTGGGTTGTAGCGTCAACGGCCGTTTCAACCGCTGTGCCAGCGACCCTGAACGGAGCTGTAACGACTTTGCTGGCTACGCAACCGCCCAGCAAGCTGATAGTCGCGGTCGCTGCGAGAATAGACGATAGGCGCATGATATTCTCCTATGGCAATGATCTGCGCTTTTGCGAATTAAGAAGGGCTGAATATAAAACCACCGATCAACTGTTAGATTTAGCCAGTAATTTCTCGGCAATTGAACGAATATCCCCGCCAATTTCAGGGTGCGCCAGCGCCAATGCCAGATTGGCCGCAACATATCCGGTCTTTGAGCCGCAATCATAACGCTGTCCGTCGAATGTCATGCCGTGGAAAGGCTGTTTCCCGATCATCTGTGCCATGGCATCGGTTAGCTGTATTTCGCCCCCTGCGCCTGCTTCCTGCGTTTCCAATATCCGCATAACCTCTGGCTGAAGGATATAGCGACCAGGCAAAATCAGGTTGGACGGCGCGGTTCCAGCCTTCGGTTTTTCAACCAGTCCTTTAACTTGCGTAATCGGGCCATCGCGATAACCCGGATCAATCACGCCATAGGACGGGGTATCTTCCATCGGGATTTCCAGCGCACAGACAATATTACCGCCCAGTTTTTCATAGGCCGTGACCATCTGTTTCATACAGCCGGGGCTACCGACCATGAATTCATCGGGTAGGAAGATAGCAAAAGGTTCATCCCCGATTATATCCCTCGCGCACCAGATCGCGTGCCCCAGCCCCAGTGGTTCCTGTTGCCTTACGAATATGCTGTTACCGGGCGGCAGACGGCTATCGTTCAGACTGGACAAATCCTTGCCGCGGTCTGCCATGGTCCGTTCGAGCTCATAAGCGATATCAAAATGATCCTCGATCATTCCCTTGCCGCGGCCATTGACGAAAATCATCTGTTCGATCCCCGCTTCCAATGCTTCATCAACAGCATATTGCAATAATGGCCGGTCAACGACGGGGAACAGCTCTTTGGGCATTACTTTGGTTGCGGGCAGGAAACGTGTGCCCATGCCCGCTACCGGAAAAACGGCTTTCTTGATCGGTTTATGGGAAATCGGCTTAATCCTTTAACTTATCCGCAAAGCGTGTTCTCAGCTTTTGCAGTTTTGGTGGAATGCTTGCAATGCAATAGGGATTGCTGCGCCCCTCATCGGCCCAATATTGCTGGTGATAATCTTCAGCAACATACCATGTTGCTGGCCCTTCTATGGTGGTAACAATCGGTTCTGACCTGTCTGCACCGGCTCGTTCTATGCCGGCCTGCGCCGCAGTGCGCTGGTCGTCATTCAAGGGAAAGATAGCGGAGCGATATTGCGTTCCAATGTCATTGCCCTGACGATTGAGCTGGGTCGGATCATGGGTAGCAAAGAAAATATCGAGCAGATCATCATAGCTGACAACATCGGGATCAAAGGCAATTTTAATAGCCTCTGCATGGCCGGTCGTGCCGGAACAGACCTGCCGATAAGTGGGATTGGCACTGCTCCCGCCGATATAACCGCTTTCAACACTCTGGACCCCGACAATATCGTTAAACACCGCTTCGGTGCACCAGAAACAGCCGCCTGCGAAAATTGCTTCCTGAGTAGTCATGGTAATCTCCTTTGGCGATTATTGCCGTTGGGAAGTTTTGGGTAACTATGCTTTTTAGATAAGTATATCCTTCGGGAATAAAAGTTACGGCTAATTACAAGTCAAGCGCTCAACTTTTCACGGCTTCCTTAAGTTCACTAAGTTCACACCAAGCAGGCTTTTCCTTCTGCCACATTCTCGAAAAAATAAATCGAGCCTCGGTTACGGATTGGCAAGTCCACGAGGCCGCGTTTTCCAAGCAGGTGACTATTCACAATCTGTTATCATAATGCCGGTCTTGTAGGAAAGCGCCAATTGCCATGAGTAGCCGCAGCTAGGCCGGTGCTATCTGATCGGGGGAGGGGCTGCCATTTTCCCCGGCATCTTCCTTATCGGCTTCACGCCGTGCAATCAGCCAATACATAGCCGGAGTAACAATGCGCGAAAGCAAGGTCGAACTGATCAGGCCACCAATGATGATGATCGCTACTGGCGCATAGAGCGCCCCGCCGAGCAGCGCCAAGGGCAGCAACCCGCCAATCGCGGTCACGGACGTCAGTAGAACGGGCAGGAAGCGCACTTCGCCCGCTTCCTCGATCGCCTCGCGCAGCGGCATTCCGCGTTTGCGTAGCTGGGCGGTGAAATCAACCAGCAGGATAGAATTTTTAATTTCGATCCCGATCAACGCGATAAACCCGATTATCGCCATGAAACCCATGCTGTTGCCCGTAACATATAGAGCAACTATACCGCCAAATGTTCCCAGCGGAATGACACCTGCGACAACAATTGTTTCCCGAAACCGACGGAACTCGGCAACCAGAACGGCAAAAATCAATAATAATGCGGCAACTATAATCGGGCCGAAATCACCAAATGTATCACCAATCGCTTCACTTTCCCCGCCGATTGAAAAATCATATCCATCGGGAAAGTCCAGCTTGCGGACTTTTTCCACTGCGCTGTCGGTGACGTTCGCAGGGACGCCGCCATAATCCACCTGCGCGGTTACTGAAACAGAGCGCTGTAATTGATAGCGCTGAATTTGCGGTGTTACATTGATCAGTTCCGGATTGCTGACCTGCGACAAAGCCACCGGATCGCCGCTACGTGTTGCCAGATAAATATCATCCAGTGCCGACACCGGCTGTGTTCCATTTAACGGCAAGCGGACCGTAACGGGATAATTATCTCCTTCTGAATCGCGGAAGGTTCCCGAACGCTCTCCGCTTAATGCCAGCCGGATAGCGCGGCGCGTTTCGCCAGGCGGGATATTCAGTAAAGCTGCTTTGCGTTCATCAAGCCCGATATCAAGATCGATTTTATCGGTGGCAATCGGATTATTAACATCCCGCGCGCCTTTGGTTTCGCGCAATATATTCTCGACCTGCCGGGCCAGGTCTTTCAATATATCCAGTTCGGGGCCGGTGATGCGTATGACGATAGGTGCTTCTACCGGCGCGCCGTTCATGAAAAGCTCCAGTTTGACCCGCGCGCCCGCAATCTGGTCAAGCTTCGGCCTTAACCGCCCGACCAGTTCCGCGCCTTCCTGTGCATCCCAATGATCCAGAACGGCCAGCACCTCGCCATAATTGGTGCGTTCCGCACGCGGACCGATATTATAGAATACCTGCGGATTGCCATTGCCGACATTTTCTGCACGAACCTTTATGTTTGGTTCGCCTTCCAATATTTTGGCAACTTGTTTGACTGCAATATCGGTCTGATCAAGACTGCTGCCTTGCTCGGTTTCTATGGAAACCCGGAAATAGGGCGCGTCGGCAAAAGGAAACAGGGTAAAGCCCATAGCCGGAACCAGCGCGAAAGCGGACACACAAAGAGTCATCGCAATACCAACGGTTTTCCACGGCGCGGTCAGCGCCCTGTGGAGTAATGGCCGGTAGAATGTCTGTATTTTGTCATTTATCCATTGTAGCGCGGCATTCCCCTGAGGATCTTCGTCACGGCGCAATATCCTGCTGGCTAGAAAAGGGATCAGGGAGAGCGAAATGATCAAAGAAGCGGCCACGGTTGCCATGATCGTGACGAAAAAGGACTGGGTATAAGCTCCTGCTCCGCCGGGTAAAAACAGCAATGGCGCAAAAGCGAAGATCAATACCAGAGTGGAGCCGATCACGGCGGCGCGGATTTCCAGACTGGCATCAATAGCTGCCCGCACCCGGCTTTTTCCCATACGCAAATGACGGGCAATATTTTCGGTCACGACGATGCTGTCATCAACCAGCAGCCCCAGCGAGACAATGAACCCGGCAATGGCAAGCTGGTTAAGGTTATAGCCCAGCGCGTATATTACCAGCATTCCCGAAGCCAAAGAGAGCGGGATGGATATCATGACGATGCCAGAGGCACGCGGGCCCAGAGGTAGCAGGGTAAATATCACCAATCCAATCGCTATAGAAAAGTCACGGCTCAGTTCACTGAGGCGTCTTTTAACATCGCGGCTTTGGTCAAATTGTTCAATCAACTGGATATCGGGAGGTAATATTTCGCGCTGGTTCTGCAATTCTATGTCCAGCTGTGCCTTGAGCCGGGTGACGTCCACACCGTCTTTTTGCGTAGCGGTAATGAAAATTGCCCGCTTGCCATTGTGCCGCGTCCGGTAAATCTGTTCCTCTGCGCCCCATTGCACATCGGCAACATCGGCAACCGTCAATAATGTCCCATCAGATGCGCGAAGCGGCAGACGTTTTATATCCTCAAGGTCGCGGAACGCGCCGCCGGCCTCGACATTCAACCGGCGGCCACCACTTTGCACCGCGCCGCCCGGCAATTCCACGCCCCCTTGCCGCACGGCATCGGCAACTGCGCTTGCGGGTACTTTCAGTTCCGACAGGCGTGCCGGGTTGATCGCGATGCTAACCTCTGGCTGGGGCAGGCCGAATATCTTGGTCTCGCGGACGCCGCGATAGCGCGTAAGATTATCAGCCAGATCATCCGCATATTTTTCCATTCGTCGCCAGGACGCATTCTCGCTGACCAGCGCAAGCTGCACGACGGCTGCTTCCGTTGTGCGGACTTTCAGGAACTCTAGCCGTTGCAGATTGCTAGGTAGCTGATCGCGAATGGCCGATACTTCCCGCACAACATCATCAAAATAACCATCGACATTGCCCGACCAATTGCTGAATTCGACATTGATCATCGTGCCGCCATCGGTGCTGGTCGATTCTACCTCGATGACATCATCCAGCCCCTGAACCACCTCTTCGATGGGCTTGGCGACAGTCTCTTCCATATCCTGGGCATCCGCACCCGGTTGTACCGCAATGATATTGACGACCGGGATGGGGAAATGGGGGTCCACCGCACGGGTGATGTTCAAAAGCGCGCTGATTCCCATGACGGTTAGCAACAGGAACATCACTAAGGTTAGCTGCCAGCGTTTTATGAAAAACTCAGCAAGCATCCTACAGGGCAGTCCCGCGAATGGTGATCGCTCTCACTTTTTCCGTCATTTAGCTGGCCGGACCGGTTTGATACGATCACCATCGCGCAATTTTTCCACCCCGCGGGAAACAATGACATCGCCATCTTTCAGGCCCGATGTAATTTCCAGATTGTCATCGGTGAGTTTGCCGATCACAATGTTACGTCGCTTCACGCGCTTGTCCTTATCGACTACGAATACCAGCCCTTCACCGGATCTTACGCCAAATATCGCAGTAGCGGGAATGGTAACGGAGCCGTCATTGCTGCGGGATACAGCGATATCTACACTTCCAAGCTGGCCCGAGCGCAGCTTGTTGTTGGCCGGTAGGCGAAAGCTGACTTCGAAAGTCCCGGTCCGCGCGTCTGCCCGGCCATCTTTTTCGCTCACCACCGCGTCAATCGGCTCGCTCGATACTGCCGGAACCGACACTTTTGCGCGCATCCCCACGCGTACACGGGCGGCATCGATATCGGTCAAGGGCACTTTCAGAACAAACCCCTGATCCAATTCTCCGATAACCATCACCGTTTGTCCGGCGGATACTATCTGCCCCGCATCAATATTTCTGTTTAATATGATGCCATTGCCGGGCGCTCGTATTCGCGCGGTCCTGCTCGCAAAGCCGCTAGCATTGACACGGGCCTGCGCGGAACGTGTCGCCGCCTCGGCTTGCTCCAGGCGCGCCTTGGTGACCCATCCATCGGTATATAGCGATTGTATCCGTTCAAATTCTGCTTTTGTTCTGTCAAGTTCGGCCCGCGCCGATTCCAGCTCGGCAGACACTGTGCTTTTGTCCAGAGCGGCCAGAATAGCCCCCTGATTAACCCGGTCCCCTTCTTCATATGCAACAGAGGCGACCTGTCCCGACGTGGTGAACCCCAATTCCGTTTCCCGGCGCAAACGCACCGTGCCAGCGGCGGTAATGACTTCATTCTGGTTGGCAGATTGGACAATAGTTGTCGCTGCGGGAACAGGGGCGCGGTTTTGCGGGCTTTCTTCTGCGTCGGTTGCGCTGCATCCAAACAACAGGGCAGCAGAAAAAAACGTCAGAAATCTATTATCCGGAAAATGAATATTGCGCCCCGACATTATGGTTATTCCAGCCCTCCCATCCCTCTCATAAGTCGTGAATCCGCCGGGACCAATATAAAATTGCATATCGCAACCAAATGATCTGAATCGGTTGCTCCTTTGCAACTTATCAACTGGCGGCGCGGGTCAACCGGTCGTTAATGGCTGTGCCTATACCCTTGTCGGGAACAGGGGCTACTGCGATACATGATAAAGAGCTGTTATCTGCCAGGTGCATTGCGGCGAATAGCCTGCTGGCCGCTTCGGCAAGATCACTGTCGGCGGAAAGATTATAATGGCCATTTATCGTGCCGAAACCGATATGATATTCGTGCGTCGCTACATTAACGGCATTAAGGCGAACAGGTTTGGCGGGAGCGTAATGGCTTGATAGCTGCCCCGGTGACTCAATTTTCTTATCGCCAGCGACATTCTTGCTGTCAGTGATGACCACGGCCTTGCCCAGAGCGGTTTCCAGTTCCTCCCGTGTTACCGGACCGGGGCGAAGGATTTGACATACATTGCCCCTGACTGCGACGATCGTCGACTCAACACCGTTATGGCATGGCCCGCCGTCCAATATCATCGGGGCATCGTTGCCCAGACTGCGTGTCACATGAGCGGCGATGGTCGGGCTGATCCCTCCGCTTTTGTTGGCCGATGGCGCGGCAAGGAAAAGTCCGGAAACCTTGAGCAATTCCTGCATCAACAGATGAGCGGGACAGCGCAAAGCGATGCTATCAAGGCCAGCAGTCACGGCTGGTGCTACCGGGCAATCCGGTGTTTTCGGGACGACTATCGTCAGCGGGCCGGGCCAGAAGCATTCTGCCAATCTGGCTGCAAGCTGATTAAATACCCCCAGTTTACGCGCAGCAACCAAATGCGGGACATGAACAATGAGCGGGTTAAAATCCGGGCGGCCTTTTGTGCGGTAGATATTGGCAATCGCATCGGCATTGGTAGAATCAGCAGCCAGCCCGTAAACGGTTTCGGTCGGCACAGCGACCAGCTTCCCGGACTGCAATCGCCGGGCAGCAGCGGCAATTGCAGCTGCCTTTGCCTCCCCTGTTACGTCATTTCCGTAACGTCGCGCGCTATCGTCGATATGATCATTTGAGCCTGACATAATAGGGCGCTATAGCGCAGCGAGATTTCAAGCAATAGCGGATAGATTGATTATGAGCTTTACAGCGCCCAGCAGAGAACAGAATTTCGTCCTGAAACATATCGCCAATGTCGGCGCTCTCGCCGAGCATGAGCGTTTTGCCGGTGCAAGCGACGATATGGTCGAGGCTATCGTTGAAGGCATTGGCCAGTTTGCAGCCGGAGAATTTGCGCCGATAAACCGTATCGGCGATACTGTTGGTGCCAAATGGAATGACGGCACCGTGACCATGCCCGCTGGCTTCAAGGAGGCCTATGCCCGCTTTGTCGAGGGGGGATGGGCGTCGATTGACGGTCCGGAAGAATTTGGTGGTCAGGGATTGCCCTACTCCTTGTCGGCGCTGATTCTTGAAACATGCGGCGCGGCGAACTTTGCTTTCACCCTATGCCCGATGTTAAGTTTTGGGGCGGTTGAGGCAATCCATGCCCATGGCAGCGATGAGCAGAAAGCGGCCTATCTGCCCAAAATGGTATCGGGCGAATGGACCGGCACCATGAACCTGACCGAACCACAGGCGGGGTCCGATGTCGGCGCCCTGCGCGCGACGGCAGAGCCGATTACGGACGGCGAACATGCCGGCAAATATAAGATCAAGGGCCAAAAGATATTCATCACCTTTGGCGAACATGATCTGACCGACAATATCATCCATCTGGTATTGGCCCGCACACCCGGCGCACCCGAAGGGACACGGGGCATATCTTTGTTCATTGTCCCCAAATATCATCTGGATGCGGATGGCGCTCCGGCAACGGCGAATGATGTTACCTGCGTTTCGATTGAACATAAGCTGGGAATTCACGCCTCTCCGACCTGTGTCATGGCCTATGGTGAAAATGACGAATGTATTGGCGAGATGATCGGCGGTGAATTTGGCGGCATGAAAGCCATGTTTACGATGATGAACAACGCCCGCATCAACGTCGGATCGCAAGGCGTGCAGATTGCCGAACG
The DNA here is from genome assembly GCF_040717415.1 of Parasphingorhabdus sp. JC815. Lineage (NCBI taxonomy): Bacteria > Pseudomonadati > Pseudomonadota > Alphaproteobacteria > Sphingomonadales > Sphingorhabdaceae > Parasphingorhabdus > Parasphingorhabdus sp. JC815. The sequence goes on along the minus strand of NZ_JBFEFM010000006.1, from coordinate 152,589 downwards.
CGCCACGCAGCTTGCTATCCAATATGCCACCGACCGAGTGCAATCGGCGCGCGCGGGAAGCGGGAGCAAACAGCCGGTTGTGATTATCGAGCATCCCGATGTCCGCCGGATGATTTTGCGTAGCAAGGCGTTGACGCAAGCTGCGCGCGCCCTGCTTTATTATGCGACATCCCATGTGGACGGTGCGACATTGGGGCTGGAAGGTGCTAAAGCGCGGGCGGAAATTCTGACACCGCTCATCAAAGGCTATGGCACCGATATCGGCAATGAAGTCGCGTCCATCGGCTTACAAGTGCATGGCGGTATGGGCTTTATCGAGGAAACCGGCGCGGCCCAACATTTCCGCGATGCCCGCATTGCCCCGATTTATGAAGGCACAAACGGTATTCAGGCCGCTGATCTGGTCGGCCGGAAACTTGGCCTTGACGGCGGCGATGCGATGACGGCGCTGATCACCGATATAAAGGCAGAGGCGAAAGATGACGACGCGCTGATGGCATTGGCGATGGCGGCTGAGAATGTGGCCAAATGGATGGGTGATGCGTCGATTGATGACCGGCTGGCCGGAAGCTATCCGTTCATGACGATGCTGGCGACGGCGACTTGCGGCATGTTGATGAAAAAACAGCATCGGATTGCCACAGAAGAACTGGCTGGCGGGAATGATCCATTTCTTAAAGCGAAGCTGGTGACAACGCGCTATTATCTCGATCATCTGGTTCCCGAAGCCTTGGGCCTGAAAGCCGCAGCGATGGGCGGAGCGGATATACTATATGATATCGACAATGACGGGCTGGTCGCCTGATATGGCAAAAGCGGAAGACCGGGATTCAGGAACCGTCGCTCTGCACCGGATTGCCGATGCTTTGGAGCGGCTGTCCCCGGTTCCGGCGCCTTCCGCGGATTTAAGCAGCGGACCGGCCTTTCACTGGACTGGCAAAGCCATGCAGAGCATCGAAAATTTCGCGCCGCTCCCGCTCGATATGCTGAGCGGAATTGATGACCAGAAAGCCCGTCTTCTCGAAAATAGCAGACGTCTGGCCAATGGTTTTGCTGCACATGATGTCATGCTGTGGGGCGCGCGCGGCATGGGGAAATCCGCTTTGGTCAAATCGGTCGTGCGGGTATTGCAACAGGACGGAGCCGATCTTGCGATGGTAGAGGCCGGAGCGGATATGCTCGAAAGCCTGCCCGAACTATTTGCGATATTAGGCAAAACAGGGCCAGAACAAAAAGGGAGGCCGTTCATCCTGTTCATCGACGATATCGGCTTTGAGGAAGACAGCGCCGCTCCGCGTTTGCTGCGTTCCATGCTTGAGGGCGGCGCAGCGCAGCGTCCTGCCAATGTGCGGCTCTATGTGACATCGAACCGGCGGCATATCGTACCGCGGCAAATGGCGGAACAGGATGATCCGGTAAATCCGCGTGATGTGCTTGATGACAAGCTGGCCCTGTCTGACCGTTTTGGCTTGCGAATGGGTTTCCACGTGGCGTCGCAAGAGGATTATCTGGCGATGATAGCCCGTTACGCAGATGCCTATGGCCTGAGTTTCGAAAGCGAAGACGCGCTTTTATGGGCGCAGCAGCGTGGCAGCCGGTCCGGCAGAACGGCATGGCAATATGTGGTTGAGCTTGCCGGACGCGCGGGAAAATCTCTGGCTTAGGCGTGGCTTTCTTGCGCCAAAGTTCACACAAATCACACGCCTCGACAGTACCCCCTCGACCCCATAGGCCGACAGCGCAAAACTATTCAAAACTGAGAAAGAGCCCTCATGCAAATAACTCTGTAACTTGCCGTGCAAATTACCACAGCAACATGATTGTAGGAAAGCGGTATATAGGCTTTATTCTTTCGCTTCGGACTTTCCCGATCCAGCTTTTGATACCCGCCAGATGATACCGCCGACATCATCACTGACCAGCAGCGCGCCGGTCTGGTCGAATGTGACCATGGTCGGACGACCGCGGGCATTTTTATCTTTATCGACAAACCCCTCCAATATGGTTTTGGGTTTGCCCTGTGGTTTTCCTTTTTCATCGAAATCGACATAGACGACATCATATCCCGATAATGGCTTGCGATTCCATGATCCGTGCCGGGCAATGACAGCGCCGCTGTCAAAAGGTGCGCCTAACGCCTGTCCATGGGAGAAAGCCAGACCCAAAGGCGCGACATGGGCGCCAAGGGCATAATCGGGACGGCGTTCATATTGGCGGTGATCCAGATTTTTCGGCTCCACCCGCGGATCGACATGCCCGCGCCAGAAGTGCCATGGCCAGCCATAATGCGAACCAAAAACCACTTCGGTCAGATAATCCGGCACCATGTCGCTGCCCAGCATGTCGCGTTCGTTAACAACCGTCCAGAGTTTGCCGGAAACCGGCTCATAAGCCAGGCCGACAGGATTTCGCAGGCCATCGGAAAAGACCATTTTTTCGTTGGTCGCCAATTCCACGCGCAGAACGGCGGCCCGTTCTTTTTCCTTGTCCATTCCATGTTCGGCGATGTTGCTGTTCGACCCGACGGCGACAAACAGATATTTGCCGTCCGGACTGGCGATAAGATTGCGGGTCCAGTGATTATTGGGTGCCATAGCATTGAGGTTGGCAACCTTGCGTCCCTCTGCGGTAATCTTTGTATCACCCTCGACATATGGGAATGCCAGAACCGCGTCGGTATTGGCGACATATAGAGTGTCCTCGACCAGCGCCATGCCGAACGGAGAGTTCAGATTTTCCAGAAATGCAAATTTTTCATCGACTGTGCCATCGCCGTCATTGTCGCGCAGCAAGCTGATCCGGTTGGCTGATGGCGTGCCCGCACCCGCCTTGTTCATCAGGTTACGCATGATCCAGCCTTCAATGCCTTTATTATCGCGTGGCGGACTGTTGGTTTCGGCAACCAATATATCGCCATTGGGCAAGCGGTACATGCTGCGCGGATGGTCCAGCCCCTCGGCAAAGCGTTCCACCATCAGGCCATCTGCTGCCACTGGTCCTTCGCCGGTGTTCCACGGTTCGGCCTCTGCCACATTGATCGTCGGGAAGTTTTCTTTCCTGACGTCAGTGATTGTCGGCTGGACACCGGTGGTTGCCTCTAAGGGCAAACGGGCTGTATCACCGCGGGTAAAATAATATCCTGCGCCAATAGCGATGACGATAATCAATATCGTTATATTGCGAATATGTTTCAGCATATATTAATAATAGATGCGGGCGGGGCGGATGACAAGCGCGCACTGTAGGAGGCTATGGTTTTACCATCCATAATCTGGTGGTTCGCAAACCATAAAGCGGCCCGGGCGGAATGAATTTTCAGCGGTCAAAATACCAGATTGCGAGAGCTATCAGGCCGCCAGCTGCCAATCCGCTGAGCAATCCGATCGTCGGCTGCCCCAATAATCCGCCACCGATAGTTCCGATAATACAACCTGCTGCAAGGAAAAATCCGCCTGCATTTTTGGTAGAGCTGCCATTTGGTTGCTGATTGTTCGTCATATTCATTCCCGTTAACGGTTCCTATCCGGATTACTCGCAGATTGACCCTCAGATTGCCTCCTCCAAATTGTCTCCCCAAATAGTCCCATGCCCTAATGCGCCTTGCCGGAACAGCCTTTTGATTAAAAAAGTTAAGTTTTATTCACCATCGCTTTTGACAAAATTATCATTCCTGTCGCTGTATTGAACCCTCTATGCAGCGGCCCTCAAAGGTCCGGTTTTCAGCACAGGAGCCTGTTTTGCAACCACCCGTATTTATAGACTCCACCGATTTTTCTGAAGCCGAGCAGCTAATCCGGAATTTTGGCACAGAGGCCGGACTGGAGGCTTCGATTCGAGCGGATAAAAGCCGCGCGTTGGGCAATCACCTGCATTACTGCAAATGGCGACAGGTCGAGCGTATCTGCGGGGTGCTATTTATCGACCATTCGTTCGGGACAGTGCACTAAACTCTCGCTCCGCTTTACCGCTTGGAGTCGCAGGTGATCTGCGCCGCTCCGCCGGTCTGGACGCTGCAATCGGGCTTGCCGTCAATCTGGATAATGCCAGTGCCGCTATTGGAAATATTGGCTTCCCTTTTCACAAAAACATGGCTGCTCGCCGGTCCGCGCTGGATGAGGTCAAGAGTATCCAGCGTCAAAGCGGAGCCGTCAAATATGCTGGAGCCAAGCAAGGTAATCCGGCCCTTGTTCGCCTGACCCGCCATGACAAGCTGTCCCCCGCCGTTCATCGTGATGGTGAGCGTATCACTATCGACATCATCAATCGTCAAAACACCAAATCCGCCTAGCCGCACGCGTGCATCACGGCCCCCCAGCTTGTCGAGTGAAACCGCGCCGGAACCGGAATGGGTAATAGATTTTACCACATGGCTGCTTAAGCGGACACTGACCGGCTCATCGGTGGAATAGCGGCTGTTTTTATCGGTGCGGGGTTTGACAGATATAATCAGCTGGCTACCGCTTTTGCGTAAGGAGACACGGTCCAATATCTCCCGGTTTGCGGCTTCTGCACTGGCCGATACACCGCGATCTGTTGTGATAGTAACATTGACGCTGCCGATAATGCGGACATCTTCAAAACTCGAGATCAGAAAGGTGCGCTCCGCCGCGTGCGCCGGTGACATCTGGATCAGCGCAATAGCGACCAAAATACCCAACAAGCTGAACAGTTTTTTCATAAAGGCCGCGCCTCTCCATATTCCATCCAGCCGAGCCAGCGGGGCGTTTTGGGGGTATAATGGCCGTGATTATCCTGCAAGGCGAAGCCCTCTTTGGTAAACAGGCTAGCGACGGGGCGGTGCAGGTGACAACCTCCGGCAATATGCTTCCACATAGGTTCAATCCGCCGTTGCCACTTTTCCGGCCCTTCATCAGGGGCACGGCCATGTTCCAGAAACAGGATTTTTCCGCCCGGCTTCAACACCCGCCGCATTTCTTTCAAAACCTGTTTACCATCTTGCACTGAACAAAGGGTAAAGGTGGTTAATAATGTATCAAAGCTGTTGTCGGCAAAGGGCATGGCTTCCCCGACGCCGTCCAATATATCCATGTCGAAACCCAGATTTGCGGCTTCCTTGCGGGTATAATCCAGCAGCTCGGCCGAAGGGTCAATGCCGGTCAGCTTGGTCACTTTTTCCCGGTCATAAAATTGCAGGTTGATCCCGCCGCCACAGCCCAGTTCGAGCACATGGCCCTGCGCTTTGGGGACTATCTTGCTGCGGTCCTTCATCACCGCTGGTTGCGAACAGGTAAATTTTATCAGTCGCGGAACGACATGTTTCTCCCAGAGATTAGGCATGAGCCATCTCCCTGATCCGGTATCCGTGATGCTTTCCCATGATCCCCACCTCTTGTTATTTTGCGCCAGGCTAGCAGAAGACAAATCATATAGGGAAGCGAAATCAAGGATTAAGCGTTACAACCCCACGCCAGAGGCTATCCACATGTTACCTCGCCCGATCCCATGGCTTTGGTTTTGCAGGTGGCGTCGCCATAAATCCGAACATCGCCCGAACCGATGATTTTGGCTTCCACTGCGCCGTCCGATGACAGGCTGATATTGCCGCTACCGGCGATTTTGATGGTTGCATCTTCGGTGGTCAGTGCTTTGCCGTTGATGTCTCCTGAACCGGCGATCGAGATTTTGGTGGTTTGCGCGGTGCCAGCAACAGATATGTCACCCGAACCGGCGACTTTGCTGTCGAGTGACGGGGTTTGCAGATCGGCAACTGTGATGTTGCCGGAGCCAGCAACGATCAAGGCAGTATCGTCGCCGCTCATTTTGTCTGCTTCAATATCGCCTGATCCTGCCAGCTTGATGCTGTTTAGCGAAGGCGCGCTGATATAGATTATCGCAGTGGAAGATGTGCTGGACCACAAGTCATCATTTTCGCGCCCGACCTTGATTTCTCCGCCGGTGATTTTGTAACGCAATTGTTCCAATGTATCGGCGTCCCCCTCCGCCCGGATTGTATATTCCGGTCCGGTGGTGAAGATAATATTATCCGGTCCTGCAAGCGTTACACCTTCAAATTTTCCCGGATTGACTTCAGCGGAACCCAATGGAGTGCCATCGGTAAAGCTGCTGTTTCCGGCATTGCCAACCGCTTCGGCTATAGACCCTTCACAGGCCGAAAGAGCAAGGAAAGGAATAAGCAATAAAAGTTTCTTCATCATAACGCCTCCACTGTGTATTGCTTGCTTAATACACTAATACATTGGCTATGACAAGTGGCTAAAGGGACGCCGGTTCAGACGGCCAATCGGGGCGCATTATGATGCGCGAGAAACGCTATTTCTGGGGCTGGCGCACCGCCAATATATCACAGGGCAAATAGGTAATCAGCGCGCGTGCCATGCTACCCATCCGGTTGGCGCGAAAACCGCTGGTGCCATGTGTGCCAACGACCGCAAGATCAGAGCGACGGTTCACTATGGCTTGCTGAACCACGCTGCAAGTTTCGCCATATTCGATCGTGAAACTCAGCTCTTCACGGGCTTTGTCAGAGAGGTTCAGTTCACTCAGGAATTTCTTCATATGCTCATGCTGTTCCGCGCGAAACTCTTCGGTGACAGAATCGGGATGGAGAAACCCCTCAAACGGCACATGGAAAGCGTTAATGATATGAGCGGGAATCTCTGGAAAAATGGCGCGGCCCTGCTCAAGCGCATAAGCCGAGGGTGACGACAGGTCACTGGCCGCGATCAACCTGTTATAGGCTGTTGTAGCCCGGTTTTTGGCGATTAAAATAGGGAGCGGACTATGTTGGATGACGCGTTCCAGCATGGTTCCCATAATCAGGTCGCCCAGGCTGTCAATCCGGGCCACGCCAGTAACAATCATTGCGGCATTATGCGCCTGGGCATTGTCGATAATATTGGAAACGACGTTCCCGCTTTCGATAATGATCTCGGCCTTCATATCCTGACTGGCAAGGTCCAGTTCGATATCTGCTGTAGCGGCGTCAATCGCCGCTTTGTCATGCGGGCCTTTTTCCATCACATGAAAGACGACCAGCTTTGCGTTGCGCGTCTTTGCAAGTTTAATAGCCCGGTCCATGGGGCGATCTGCGCGCGCGGTCAGGTCAGTGGCAAGAAATATAGTCTGTTCGGAAGTCGCTGACATGATATGATGGCTTTCTGGTCATAAAAGGGGAGTAGATTATAGTATATGCTTATTCTTCTAATATGTGTTTGACCTTAGTCAACAGAACCGCAAACATATGATTTTCGCCCGCTGGCTTACGAATAGCCGGATTCCATTTACCCAGATTACATTTACATAATCCGCGCTTCCTTCTAATTATTCCAAGCCCTTTCAAACCGAAACCGGCCCAAACATATATCGGTGCGTAATAATTACAGACTCTTTGATGCTGAAAATTGCCAGTTACAATATACATAAAGGCGTTGGCACCGACCGGCGGCGCAATCCCGGTCGTGTGATCGACGTGCTGAACGAACTGGATGCCGATATTATCGCGCTCCAAGAAGCGGATCGCCGTTTCGGGCCGCGTGCGGCGGCAATACCGCCTTTATTGCTTGAACAATATAGCGATTATCGTGCCACCCCTCTTGATGTTCAAACGGATTCCATGGGCTGGCATGGCAATGCGATATTGGCGCATAAGTCAGCGCAGATTACCGCCCATGATATATTGCACATCCCGTATCTGGAGCCGCGGGGCGCAGTGATGGCCCAGATTGAGGTCAAGGGTTTTGATGTGTCGGTATTTGGCATGCACCTTGATCTTTCCGGATTATGGCGGCGGCGTCAGGCCGGAGCGATAATGAAACTGGCGCAGCAATATGGTGCTGATACGCCCACTATATTGATGGGTGATCTGAACGAATGGAGTGCCTCTGGCGGATGTCTGAGCGTTTTCGCGCGCAGCTATAATTTTGTTGATTGCGGTCGCAGCTTCCACTCACGCGGGCCAATTGCCCGGCTCGACCGGATCATGCATTGCGACCGGTTAGCGGCTGTGGCTGGCGGCGTGCATGACAGTGCGGCAGCACGTAAGGCATCGGACCATCTTCCGGTTTGGGCGCAGCTCACCCGCGCATGAACCAGAATATCTGGTTCGCGGTCCTGTTTTAGACAATATCATCGGGTGCAGGATATTCCGGCGGTTGCCCGGGCGCTGGCTCGGGTGTCGGTGGCGGTGTTTCCGGCCCACCGGGATTATTCGCCGGACTTGGTTCAATCGGCGGTGCTTCGGGCGGGGACGCCGGAAAATCATCCGGCTTTTGCTGCGCTTTATAAAAATCCGGCGTGGCGCTATGGGATATTTCTATCATATAGACTCCTTTCGTCGCCATTCTAACGGTCAACAGGCGCTACTAAAACCCCAAGTCCCTGTTCATGATCAAACATTGGCCTCGTTTATTGCCTTGCCGTGATTTCAGGTGAAATATTCCATATCACCCGCAATCATTCTAGTGCGCGACAATCAGCGGTATCGGGCACTCGTTGAACAGACTGCGGGTCACGCCGCCGAACAGAAATTCACGAGCGCGGCTTTTGCCATAAGCGCCCATCACCATATAGCTGGCGTGTAGCGAATCGGAAGTTGACAACAGCACTTCCTGAACAGAGTTTTTCGCCGTCATACTGTGAACCTCCGAAGTGATGCCATGGCGGGACAGATATTCCGATGCCGCGAGCGGGGGCAGGTCATGGTCTTTGTTCTCTTCCACGGTCAGGATATGCACCGTTGCCGCCATTTGCAGCAGCGGCACGGCTGCGCGTAGCGCGTTTCCGGCTTCAAAGCTGCCATTCCATGCCACGGTGGCAACGCCCGCTGCGTCAAATTTCTTGACTGCATCTGGCTGAACCAGCGCCGGAACATGCGTATTGAACAGCACATCGCCCAACATGCCGATCGGCATACGGTTATCCTGATCATCACCGGCTGCGCTTAACACAATAAGATCTGATAGCGCGCTATTACGGGCCAGACCGCGGGCCGGATGGTTATTAACCTCGCTATAACTCCATGACACATCCTCGTCCGATAGTTTGTTTTCGATATCGGCGCGCAATTTTTGATCGGCTTCACGCGTGAGTTTTGCCACATCATAGACGACCGACATGCCGGTCACGCCGTCAAAGGCCATTTGCGGATGATAAGGATTGGCACGCAGGCATGTCAGATGCCCGTTGAACGCGCGGGTCAAATCCAAAGCGGCCTGTAATCTTGCCGGCAAGCCTGGATCATCATTTACATAGAGCAGCACAGATTTCATGATAATTCTCCTATATGCCCCCGTTTTAAGCTCTGTAATATCAGAAGCTCAACACAGCACCGCTATGTTACCGCTTTTTGCCTTTCTATATAAGGGTCTATAAAAGGCGTAAGAAGCGCCGTAATTCCGCGCCCGGATTAATCCTCCTTCATGCTTAATAGTTCATGCGTAATAAGCCACGCTTTGCATGCCGGTGGCGATCAACTCCCTGTCGCTGTTCCAGATGCTCATAAACTGGCTGCTTGCGCCATGATCGGCATGATGGGTTTGCGAGTCGATCAACCACCAGCCATCTGTGGTAGCGGGATGGTCAGCAATGATATTAACTTGCCAGTTCATCGAGCTGACCATCGCATTTTTGTCGAGCATCCCCATGATAGATGGCGGCAGGCTGTCTCCCATGCATAAAATCTCTGCTATGGGATCATTCAGATCGTCGCGGTCTTTTAACCGCATCCAGCGGGTCAGCCGGTTGGTTTTAATGCTGGTATCAATCCGCTTGCCGACAAATTCCATTTTGGATGTGAAAAACTGCTCCGGCCCGCTGTGCAAAGCCTCATCCGTGGGCAAGGGCGGGAAATCGGGCTGTGCCATTTCGTGAGTTTTGACCTCTGTATCCCGCTCGCTTGCAAAGATGAAATTACAGTGCAGGCCCAATCCTTTGTCACCGAAAAGCTCGGACTGGACAAAGGCAGTGCTGCGCCCGCGCCGCAACATTTTTGTTTGCGCGGTCAATGCGCCGAATAACGGTCCGGTAAAGGCAATCTGTGCCGAACGCAGTCCGGGCAAATCATCCTCAATATGGTTGGCCGCATGATAGGCCAGCGCCGCCGACAGCCCGCCAAAAGCGGTTCGTCCCTGGGTCCAGCCTTGCGGCAAGCTGATAGGATTGGCCTCTCCCCCCGGTCCGCACTGGTTTAGAAGCTGGGCTAGGTTTACCGATTTATCGGTATTTTTTGTCATTTGATCGTTCATCCAAACGGCCTATCGCGGGAAATGAACAAAATCCACTATTAGATTGATGCCGAGATTTACTTATTTAACAACTTCGGCTATAGGAAGATTAGTATTTTCAATCTCTTACTCAATCTCTTACCAGGGGATATTTCATATGGGTTACAGTGATACTCTTACCCGCGCCGACCTTTCTGATAGTATGAATCGTCAGATAGGTTTGTCGCGTGCCGATAGCGCCGTAATGGTGGAATCCATCCTCGATCATATGATCAATGCTTTGATTGCTGGTGAAAATGTAAAAATTTCCGGTTTCGGAACCTTTGTGCTGCGCGACAAGGGAGAGCGCACGGGCCGCAATCCCAAAACCGGTGTCGAGGTTCCGATTGCTCCGCGCCGCGTGCTGACATTCCGCGCCAGCCAAACCATGCGTGACCGCATTATTGCGGCTGGATAGTTTGAATCGAGCAACAAATGACCAAAGACCTTGGGGCGTTCCGGACTATAGGAGAGCTTTCCAAAGAGCTGAACATCAAGCCGCATATCTTACGCTATTGGGAGGAGCAGTTTGGCATGCTTCGGCCCTTGAAGCGTGCTGGCTCGCGCAGGCATTACCGGCCCGGCGATGTCGAAATGGTCAAGACGATCAACCGCTTGCTCAACGAAGAAGGCTATACGATCAAAGGCGCGCGCAAATTTCTGGCATCGCGCCAGAAACAGCCTGCCGTCAATGCGTCACAAGATGAGCAGCCGCCATTGAAAGCAGAGAATCCGGGCGTAGATAATAGTTTGATACTCAAAGAGTTAAAAATAATCCGTGACCAATTATCGAATGCGTTGAGCAAGGCTGGCTGATTGCTGGTTAATATGGGTCATTGGGTTTCTGTGGTAGTCATCAGTTCATGCCGTGTCACACCATAGGTCATGTAATTCCGTCATCCTGAACTTGTTTCAGGATCTATTTTCAGGTTCAGGGCTGATCTCTCGATAGATGCTGAAACAAGTTCAGCATGACGATTAGGGTGACAGTATCTTATGGAAACCATGTTAGTTCCAGATGATTAAGAGAGTGAGCCATTGTCTGGCGGAGAGTTATCCTAATAATCCCAAAGCTACTAGCTCCCGCTCCAATGCCTGTGCATCTTGAAAATGATGTCCTTTGATCCCTAGTTTTTCACCGGCTTCGATATTATCCAGCCGGTCATCAATGAACAGACATTGCCCGGCGGCCACATCAAAGCGTTCCAGCGCCAGCCGGTATATAGCGGGGTCAGGCTTTGCCAGTTTCTCTTCTCCGGAGATGACAATATCGGAAAAATAATCGAACACCGGCTTGTCGACGCGAAAATTCGGCCAGAATTCGGCGGAAAAATTGGATATGGCGAACAAGGCAATATTGGCGTCATGCAGGCGCTCTATCAGCGCGGGAACACCGTCTATTTCGCCGGGGTTGGTTTCGTTAAACCGGGGATGGAAAACCCTGATAAGATCCGCATAATCCGGAAACTCGGCGATCAGCTCCTTGCTGGTATCGGCAAAAGCGCGTCCGGCGTCATGTTGAAAATGCCATTCGGGCGTGATGACATTTTCCAGAAACCAGTCGAGTTCCTGTGCGTCATCGATCAGCTTTTCATAAAGAAAGCGAATGTCCCACCGGGAAATTACATTCCCGATGTCAAATATTACAGTGTCAATGCCTAATGGAGCAGACGCTTGAGAACAGGCGACTGCCACGAAACACGCTTAGCCCTGACGAGCTTTGAACCGGCGATTCGTTTTGTTGATCACATAAGTGCGGCCATGACGACGGATCACGCGGCAGTCACGGTGACGGTTTTTAAGCGACTTTAAAGAGTTGCGGATCTTCATTTTGGTATCACACCTTAATGTTTGAATTATACTATTTGAATGTCTTGAAAACAGCCAAGGCCGCACGCAGCCCGACATAATCAAGTGGGCAGTTAGGGTTATGCCTCGCCAAAGTCAAGTATTGGGGGCGTCATTCTATGCGAATGTCGCCCAATTTACGCTCCCAGGCTAGTGCATGTGCAACAATTTTATCCAAATCGGCATTTTGCGGCTGCCAGGGGAAGCGTTTCATGATCGCGCGATTGTCCGAAATCAGCGAATCGGGATCGCCCGCTCGCCGACCTTCTAGTTTGCGGGAGATTTTCTGGTTCGTTACCCGGTCCACGGCGTCAAGCACTTCCAGCACGGAAAAACCCCGCCCATAGCCGCAATTGAGCAAGTGATTGCGCTCAGGCTCGGCAACGAGGGCTTCAAGCGCATGGACATGAGCCGCGGCCAGATCGGAGACATGGATATAGTCCCGCACGCCTGTGCCATCGGGCGTGTCATAGTCGGTGCCAAATATGGCCACGCTATCGCGCTTGCCCAATGCGGCCTCTACTGCGACCTTTATCAGATGCGTTGCGCCCGCGGTCGATTGGCCGGTGCGCCCGCCCGGGTCGGCCCCTGCCACGTTGAAATAGCGCAAGGCACAAAAATTAAGATCATGCGCCGCCGACACATCGCGGAGCATATATTCGGTCATTAATTTGGACATGCCATAGGGGTTGATCGGCACTTGCGCTGTGTCCTCTGTCACAGGGCTTTCCTCCGGTATGCCATAGGTTGCGGCGGTGGAGGAAAAGATGAAATGTTTTATGCCATTTGCCACGGCGGATTCGATCAGGCTGCGGCTTTTCGCAGTGTTATTATCATAATATTTCAGCGGATTCTCGACAGATTCCGGAACCACAACCGATCCGGCAAAATGCATTATAGCGCCGATATTCTGCTTTTTGGCAATTTTGGCAATAAGAGTGCTATCCTCGACATTGCCTTTATAAAAGGGCACATCATCGGGCACGGCCCAGCGGAATCCGGTCGTAAGATTATCAATCACGGCCACCGGCCATCCGGTATCTTTAAGCGCCCATACTGCGTGGCTGCCAATATAGCCGGCGCCGCCCGTGACTAATATAGTGAAACGATCCGGCATAATGTCTCCTCAAGAATCTGATATTATCGTGTCAGCTTTCATATCCGGCGAAAGTCACTCATCGGTTAACCATAAGGCCATATAGATATAATTATTTATCCGCTTGTCCCGGGATTTCGGCTAGGGATAATATATAGTAAGGAGTTGGAATATCATGTCTACGCAAAAGCTACGCTGGAAACTATCCGGCATTGCGCTATTATCCATGATGATAAGTGCCTGTGTCGCATCAACGCCGCCGGTTAATGTCACTCGCTTCCATAATGCCCAAGCCTCTCCAATCGCCGTCGGGACCATCACGATTACATCCCCCGGTGATGCCGAGACCGGCACGATATTGGAACATGGCACCTATGCCGCTGCGGTTCGCCGGGAATTACAGCGGGTGGGCTATACCGAGCCGGTCGATGACAGTAAGAACAGCGAATATATCGCGCGCCTGACGGTCCAGCAAAGCCGTATCACGGCCAATGGCGCACGTTCTCCGGTATCGGTCGGGGTCGGCGGAAGCACCGGCAGCTATGGATCGGGTGTCGGCCTGGGCATCGGTATTAACCTGAGCGGCAAGCCCAAGGATAAAATAGCTACCGAAATGGCGGTCCGCATTACTCGCCGCGCTGATAATCAGGCAGTCTGGGAAGGCCGGTCATGGGTAGAGGCCAAGGACGGTTCACCGGCATCACAACCGGGTCTGGCGGCATCAAAATTGGCTGAAGCGTTATTCAGGGACTTCCCCGGAGAGTCCGGAACCACTATTACGGTTCCATGAGCATCCAGATCACCGCCGCTTTTGATAGCGGGAACATCGCCGTCCATAGCATTTCCGGCACTAAAGCCGACCTGTCGATTCGCAAGGATAAAGACAGCGACTTTTTCCAATGGTTCCATTTTCGCGTCACCTGTGAGATTGGCGATACACTCGAACTGAATATCAGCGGGCTAAAAGACTCTGCTTATCCTCAGGGGTGGCCGGGCTATAACGCCTGTGTCAGCGAAGACCGCGAATATTGGGGCCGCGCCGACAGCCGCTATGATGAAGACAAGGGCATATTGTCCATCCGCTATACCGCCGCCAGCAATATCGTCTGGTTCGCTTATTTTGCGCCTTATAGCATAGACCGCCATCATGACCTGATCGCGGAAGTGGCATCGGTTGAGGGGATTACATGCCGCACGTTAGGCCATTCGCTTGAGGGGCAACCGATAGATTGCATCGAAATGGGTGAGGGCGCTACACAGGTGTGGCTCTATGGCCGTCAGCATCCCGGCGAAAGCATGGCCGAATGGTGGATGGAAGGCGCGCTGGAAATGCTGGCCGATCCCGCTGAGCCGCATGCCCGTGCCTTGCTGCAAAAATGCCGGTTTCACATCGTACCCAATATGAACCCTGATGGATCATATCGCGGGCATTTACGCACCAACTATGCTGGCACAAACCTGAACCGCGAATGGCACGAACCAAGCGCACAGAAAAGTCCCGAAGTCCTGTGCGTTCGTAATGCCATGGACGAAAGCGGCGTTGACTTTGCCATGGATGTCCACGGCGATGAAGCCATTCCCGCCGTGTTTATCGCCGGTTTTGAAGGCATCCCGAGCTGGACCGAGGAGCAGGGTCGCAAATATAACAGCTACCGCAACCGTCTTGCCGCGCGCACACCGGATTTCCAGACCGAGCTGGGCTATCCCACTGCAAGCGCAGGCAAAGCTAATCTCTCGATGTCCACGAACCAGATAGCCGAACGCTTCGGCGCGGTGGCGATGACATTGGAAATGCCCTTTAAGGACAACCGCGATTTACCGGACGATGAGCAGGGCTGGTCTCCGGAACGCTGTAAACTGCTGGCAAGAGAGTGTCTGGCGACGCTGCTTGAACTTCTGGATGAGGGGTAGGGGGGCATTTTTTCTTCCCCAATGTAATTGCGCCTTGTGCTAAATTTGAAGTTAGTTTCCTTAATAAAGGACACATCCTTTTATCAAATTCATGATTGGGCGAAATAGGCCCAGATTGTGTCTAGAACTTTAGATATGTTGTGAAAGTATCTTCGTTTGAAAGAATACCCGTATAAACCGAAATAGGTTCTTTTGATTGATAGTATAGTGAAGATAGGCCATTTTCCGTGACATATTCTATAACTGGTGAATTTGTGGATATTCGGACAGCAGGGTCATTTGCTCTCCAACGTATTTGGGCTGTATGAAATTGTCCTGCTATTGTATCAGTAACAGCAACGCCATCACTCGTAAAAGTTACCGTCCGGATATGTTTGATGCCTTTATAATCGGTGTAACTACCTGTAATTGAAGGCGCACCAAGATTATCTCCAATGTGTATCTCTTCACGCTGTAACCACTCGCCATAAAGAAAGCGCCCTACACGGGGCATTTGGTCACGATCATCAAATTCAATTGTATTATGCGCGGCAGTGGAAGGGAAATATTCCCATCCGGTGTTAGCATAGCTGTAAGTACCAGCATCACAGAGCAGATTTAAGCTCCCGCGCCAGATATCTAGGTGCAGTGCATCAGCCTGATGTGGGCGATATTTTGTACCGGGAAGCCGCATGTATATGCGCCAATCACCACTGCTAATTACAGCGATTGCGCTATCGGAAAATAATCGAACCGGCGGAACAGTTTCCAATCCTATTGACGTCTCAGGTTCAATATTAAGCCATTGCAATAAGCTGCTCGCACTAACAGTTTCAGCAAAGGCGGTTTGTCCTTCGAAAAGCGTTGAAGCCAGCGCGCAGCTTGGTCGAAAATCGCGGGAGTGAGAGGGGCCAATAGGCAATAGCCACGCTCCGTCATTAGAACCCATGTTAGGGACATCACCCTTTGTGGGCTCTGTAAAAAAACGCAGCCATTCACTGGCAGCAGCGGCCTTGTCGTTAAATATAGTGCTAAATTCAGTAGCATCGAATTTGCGCCGCACAAGTTCCATGACCGAAAGGCTATCCAGCATGAGCCGGTGGTAAACATGCGAATATTGCGAAAAACCCCCATCGTCAAATATCAGTGCTTTTACCCTGTTTTCGGCGAGAGCCCGGCCCGTTTCCATATATTTTCGGGCTTCTGTGCGTCGATTTTCGTCGGTGCAGCTGCGCGATATCCAGAGTCCTCCGACATAGAGGGCCATAGCTTCCGAAGTCGCGTGATTATTATCCTGACCGCGCGCGTAAGCCACAGTGGGCGCTATGCGCCGAAGGTGTAGCAGCAGCAAAGATTCAAGCGGTGCCAGCAGTATTTGTTCATTGCCAAGCAAAATTGCTGCAAGGACCAGATGCGCTGTGCGAATACTTGCTTCCTGACCGCAGATCCAGTTGGGTCCGTTATAAGCGGGGTTCTGTTCGGTCCAGTCGGTCAGCCACCGGTTTAGTTTTTCGAGTGCTCCTACCTTGCCAAGTGCCGCATTTTGCGCGAAGGTCATCACCCAATCAAACCGAGAGGCTTCCCAAACAGTCTTGATATCACCGGTTTGCGATGAAAATACCCTGACCTTGTCCCAGCGTAGATTTACATCCTGCATCCGCGCGCCCGTAATAATATTGGCATGCCAATCGGGCGGATCATCACTTGGACCTGCACAAGGCTTGCCAAAAGCCCATGCCCTGCCCTGCCACACGGGAGTTGGTGGAGGCAGTGGACCGGATCTGGCGGAGGTAGGGAAAAAGTCGCCCGTAGCCAATGGTATCGGTATGATTTTAAGCACAGGGTGCAAACCGGTCTTTAAACCTATTCTATAAAGACCGACATCCAACAAGCTGCGCCAGCCAAGCCGCGCAAAAGCCCGGACTTTGGTATATAGATTCACTGTTGCTCCCGGAGTATCTCGGCCACCGTAATAGTGGCCTCAGCGACCTCGAATATTTCATCAGGAGAAATGGGGCTGGGCGTGCCATTGCAAATCGCTTGGTAGAACAGGTTTATACAAGTCTCTTGTCCTTTGTCCTGCCTTAACCCGCTTTGTTTTCGAAAGCCAGGCCAGCCAAAACCACGCAGGCTTTTGAAATTGTCGATCTGAAGCGTTCCGGAATTGGCAAAAACCTCAATTCGTTCTTTCGGAAAGCTGGCAGCGCCATTAGCCAGATAATGGATAGAACCATGTGACCCGTCTGCAAAGCGGAGCAGGATGATGGCTTTGTCTTCGGTAATTGTCTCGACACTGTTTTCACCCATCTTCTGGGCTTTGATTTCAACTATTTCATGGCCGGAGAGAAAGCGCATCAAGTCAATATGATGACAAGCCTCGCCGATAATCCGGCCACCACCGATGTCTTGGTCCTGAACCCAGACATCGGCAGGGATGGCGCCGGCGTTCATCGTCATGATGAAGGATTTGGGGCCATTGACCTTATCAAGTAGCGACTTCATTTTTACGGTATAAGGAGAATAACGCCGGTTATAGCCAACCATCAAACGGGCTGTTCCTCCTTCTGCAATCTGTTTCTCATAAGCAGAACGGACCAGATCAAGTTGCGCCCGGTCAATCGCCAGCGGCTTTTCAACAAACACACTTTTTCCAGCATCAAGCAAGCGTGCGGTAATTGATGCGTGCGTGTTGTGCTGCGTTGCAACGACGGCCGCAGGAATTTCTGCATCATTAAGGATTTGATCAATATCCGTTCCGGCTTCTGCAACATCGAAACGTTTGGCTGTTATTGCACCGCTAAGACCGCCCGATGTCACGATTGGCCCTACATTAGCACCTATTTTTTTGAGCGCCGGCATCAAAATTCTTGATGAGTAATTTCCGGCCCCAATCATGGCTATGCGTGGTTTGGCGATACCACTGCTTTTATTTCCTGCCCCAAATGTTACCGTGCGGCTGGCCCGTGTTTCGGGCGCACTTTCATATTTAAGGACCACGCCAAGCAGCCCCTTTTCATTTGTCAGATCCTGAAACGCGCCGGGTGCCTCCTCGAAAGGAACTGTCTTGCTGATCATGGCAGAGACATCAATTTTTCCCGCAGACATCAAGTCAAGAATGGCCTCGAAGTTGCGTTGCTCTGTCCAGCGCACGAACCCGATTGGATAGTCCTGTCCGTTATCTTCATAATTGCTGTCATAACGTCCGGGACCGTAAGAGCAGGAAACCTGAAAGCTCAGCTCCTTTTCATAAAAATCATCGCGCGATAAATTCAGGCCAGTTACTCCAACCAGCACTATGCGGCCCCGCTTGCGGCACATCTGCGCAGCATGGCGCACGGGATCATCCGATTTGGTGGATGCCGTGATCAGGACGGCATCGACGCCGCGTCCGGCACTAAATGCCATTCCCGCGCTAACGGGATCAGCGCCGTCGGACAGATTGCATATTTCGGCTCCCCAGCTTTGCGCCAAAGCCAGTTTTGCGCCATCGAAATCAATTGCCAGCACCCTGCAACCGTTTGCCAGCAATATCTGAATTGTCATCAGCCCGATGAGGCCTGCGCCCATGACCACGACGGACTCGCCGATTGTTGGTTGAGCCAGCCGCACACCTTGCAATCCTATACTGCCTACGACAGTGAAAGCGGCATATTCATCCGGAACATTATCCGGAATTTTGGCGCATAGATTTTGCGGCACTCGCACGGTCTCGGCATGTGGCCCATTGGACAACACGCGGTCACCAACAGCAAAGCCGCGTGTCGCAGATCCGGCTTCGGCGACAACCCCGACATTGGAATAGCCGAGCGGGATCGGTTGTGCGAGTTTTGAACGCACAGCCTCAACCGTGGTTATCAGCCCGTCGGTGCGAACTTTGTTCAGCACTTGCGCGACCTTGTCGGGTTGTTGCCGCGCCTTGCTAAGCAATGATGCCTTGCCGAAATCAACCAGCATGCGTTCTGTCCCGACCGAGATCAGCGAGCATTTTGTATCAATTATCAGACTGCCCGAACCGGCGGCGGGCCGCGGTGAATCGATAAGCTGCGTTTCGCCGGAAGATAGGTCCTGGATGATTTGTTTCATGGGCTTGGTTATTAGATTGATGCGCCAGTCACGTCCACCCGATTAAACCAATACCTAAGGATATATTTTACAATTTATTGATAGTGAGAGGGGCGCTCAAACGGGACTAGTTTATCAAGGATTTTGGTTGTTGGATCACATTAATAATATTCTGTTTTAAAGCTAACGCTTAATAGTTAAGGACATCGCATTCTGTAGAGCTGTTACATCATTGAGATTGAACAAAACACATCCTTTTGCTCGCGGAACCACATCGCTTGCTATTACGGAGCAATTTAAAGCCAAAGCTTCTCCAATTGATACGCTCCAACCGTCAGTTTGTGTTGGGCGTAAATAAGCATCGATAGTTTTGAATAATGGCCAAAGTGGTTTTTGCCCTTCTTCCCACAAGACATGATCGCTTAGATTAAGCGTCGTGATTAAAGATTTAGCATTTTGATAAACGGTTGTCTGAACCGGATCAGCTATGAATAGCACGAGCTTTGCTTTCAGCCCTTTGTCGAGTAGTGCTCGCATTGCGTGTAATGCGAGATCAAAACCATAAAGGTCACGCCCATTCTCATCAACTAGCCGATAGGCAGATATAGCAAATATAAGTTCTTCGCTATCCCTTCGCAGAAGTGAGCGAAGACCGGGCGAATATTGCGAAACAGCGCTTTTATATTCCGATGGATCGGGAGCTATAAAAGGATTTATAATAGTCAATTTAGTAGAGAGACCAGCTTGCGCATAATTATTTCGCAAATGCGGCGCCACAAGCCAAATACGATCAAACTGGTTCAGCAACCGTTTGGTAAACCTCCATCTTAAATTGGCTTTCACACCAGTTTTAGAGCTGGCTTCGGCTAGCTTTCTACTATGGTTATGGTCGACAATAATTTTGCGCGAGCAGGGGAAGAATAGAAATACAGCTAATAGCAAGGGCAGACGCATGGAATTGATTATCACTATCTCAGGTCTTTGTGTTGCAACTGACAAGAACCGTAAAGCTGCTAGTGGTGAGTTTGGGTATGCTTGGCGAACGTTAACGCCACGCGCTCTTTGTCTGCCAACAAAACGGCTAATAAAAACTGTGACGCCACCTAATGGAGGGGGGGACGGCCCTATAACCAACCATGATATCTTACTGCTGGCATCGGTGTTATTCATTTTCTAACTCTGTTTATCAATTAATAAAGACCGAGACTGCCCATTATCTCAGTAAAATTATAAAGATCCGGAAATAGAAAAGGTAGCACAATAAACATTGGTATGAGCACTAAAGACCCAATTCTTGGACTAAGCAGAAATGCCGTTGTGGCAAGCACATAACTGAATAGAAAATAATCTGATGCTCTGGCAATTCTACCGGCAATGTGGGCGTTATTAATAAAAGCGATATTGATCAGCATTGAAAATACCGTGAGCATGATCAACACTGTCCCTATTTTTTGGAAATCCGGGTTCTTTCGACAAAACCACATAAATAACGGGTATACAAATATTGAGAGTAGGCCACTTGTTCTGAATGCAGTTTCCGAACTCTCCAAATAATGAAGTTTAGAAGTGAGGATAGCAGCTGTTGGTATAAAATCGAGTATAGAGACTACATATTCTGCATTAAGATACGCTATTATTAAAAATAAACCTGATATAGCTAAAATCGTGCTTATTTTATACCTTACTAAAATATATCTTTTCAAAAAGTAAAATAGAGAGAAAATAAATATTATCACCGCATATTGGGAGTGTATCATCAAAGCGATGAAAAACAGGAATATACCCAATATTTCTCGGCGCTTCTCCAGATAGGCAATACCCAGAAAACAAAGTGCTAATGGTAATGCGGACCTCGGTGACCAGAACATAATTGTAACAAAGGATATCGGCACCATTACTGCGACCATCAATCCAATTTTATCTTTATCGATTTTCAAAACGGTAAGAGATTTGACAATCAACGCGAGGCACAAAAGAAAATTAACTACTAGAAACCAACGATAATTGGGCAATAAATAGTGCAAGAGGCCTGTGTATGTGAACCAGCCCGCTTCAGCCGTCAGTTCTGACCCTGACCGAAAGAATAGCGGTGCGCTTGTGTCAAAATACACAGTTTCATAGGCATTTTGATAATATATAAAATCCGCCCCCGTATCCGGCAGAAAAAGAAGGAAGAAGGGGAAGGTTAAAGCAATTAGAAATATAATCCGCCGGCCCAGAACAGGGAACAGGCCGAATAGCAAAAGATTGTAGAGATAATAAATATGCATAGCGGGCCGATATTATTGCGCGGGTTTCAAGTCAGATAGTAGGAGTGTTTGTGCTTGTCGGGTTCTGTCATGTCAGGTCGCTGGCACCCGGCGATAAAAGCTGACGGTTACGATAAACGAAAGCGTAACTAAAGAAAGCCCGCAAATTATCGAAGCCGTCCGATCATCAACGCCCACTATCAGCATGGATAAAAATGCTATGCTTATAAACACCAGAGCCAAAATCGGAGCGAAGGCGTCAGAAATTCTGCCGGACTGGACACTGTCGATGAATGCAAAATTGATTGTGAAACCAGCTATAGAGCGCAAGATCAGCACAGCCCAGACATAGATACTTACCGATGCAGGAACTATGGTAAAATATTTCAATGCCGGAAAAATAATGACAAGCGAAAGTGCAAGCGGGATTGCAAGCATGAAAACCCGGCTTGCATAGGCCTTCGCGCCATCTACCCAAGCCATATTCTGATAGATTTTCTTGCGTCCCAAGTCGAGCATTATGTTAAGAAAAGTCTGGATAGCAATGGCATAGGATAGCGCGAGCAGATAATCGGCCGACGCCGCTGGATTTTTTATTGGAACATAACCCAGTATCAATCTGTCGATCATGATTGATAGCGTCATCGCTATTGTAAAGAACAGCATCTTTCCACCTTTGGCGGAGAAAATTTGCTTGATCATGAATGAGAGGCTGTCCGCGAAGCGATGCATCCCTCCCAGTAAAGTCAGTAAATACGCGCGGGAAGTCGGAACGATCAGCGCAACTGTGACAGATATTAAGCTCGGCCCGATCAGTCGTGCGGATAGCGATGGCCAATTGGTGAAATATTGAAAAGTTACAAACAATAACTCAAGCAATGCAAATGCTGCCGGAATCGCAAGGGCGACGTTCAGGCTGCGATCGAATATAACCTGACCATACATATACCGTTCGGCAATCTTAAAGCTGGCAAAAATAAGCGAAAAGCAGCCTATGAGAATGAATATTGAAAAATCCAGTCCATTAGTCATTCCATAAACTGAGAGGAGGGTGATCGTAAGAAACGCAGAAACGGTACATGTCGAATATACTGCTACGATAAAAATATCGCGGGAATTCTCGGCCCAGAACACACGGTGTATTGGAGAAGACAAGGCTGTGCTCATCGCCAATATAAACAGAATATAGTTCAGTAGAGCAAAATCCGGAGCGGACAAAAAATCATAGGTGAGCTTGATACTGAGCAGCGCAAAAGCTGCCGCAGCGGCACGCGTAACAAATGGCAATACATGACTGATCAGCATGATGCGTGAGCCAAGTATTTAATTATTGTTTTGCCAAAAAATGGAATGTGGCATAAAATTCATAGGAGCCTTCACCGCTATTACCGCCTTTTTCATACCGTTCGCGCCAATATTGATCCGAACTGGAGAATGCGACATTTAAACGCTGGCGTTTCGCGACAGAACTCAGCTTCATCAAAACAGGGGAGCGCCTGACAGTCCGTGCTGCAAAATGAATGAATCTATTCATCAGTGGAGAGGCCATTATTCCAAACTTTCGGTCGTTGGAGGGAAATATTCAGGATTCTAAGAGATGCTTACTAAATTTAGCAAAGAGATAATCGCGGTTAAATTGATCGGCGGCAACTATTCTGGCTTGTGCTCCCATTGTCTTGCGATCAACCTTATTTGTGTTCGCCAATTTAGTTAAACCCGCAGCAAACAATTCCGGATTTGCAGCAGGGATAGCGATGCCGCAAGCATGTTTTTCGACTATATCGGCAACCCAACCCGGATAATTAGTCAATACCGGCAATCCAGCCGCCAGATAATCGAAAAACTTGTTCGGCGATGTTCCGTAATAAAACGCTGGTACATTGGCGAGTATTTGTAATCCAACATCAGCAGAAGCCATTAATCCAGCTAATCGGGCTTTGGGTACGGGATCATGGAATATCACGATAGTTTCCAAGCCCTCTTTTTTTACACGTTCCATGAGGGACGCCTTCTCTGCCCCATCTCCAACAAGCACAATTTTTAGGCCCTTTGTCCCGCGAGCGCGCAATATGGCGGCCGCGTCTATTACGGCTCCAAGGCCGTTGGCCTTCCCGTGTGTCCCGGTAAATACCGCCATGAAGTCACTATCACTAACCCCTTCCGGCCGCCACTGCTCGGCATCAGCGGCAAATAAGTCCATATCACAGCCGTTGGGGACAAGCGCAATTTTGGTACAATCCGGGACATTGCGTGCGATTCCGTCCACGATGCCTGGACTAAGTCCAATCAGGCGATCAGCAGATTTATAGCTGACCCACTCCAGTGCGCCCATAGCCCATAACACTAATGGATTAGTAATAACGCCCATCGCACGGGGTAGCTCCGGCCAAAGGTCACGTACCTCAAAGACAAAAGGTTTACGCCTTATCCATTTGGCAAAGAGACCGGGAATAGCTGCCGTCAGTGGGGTACTCGTTGCAAATACAATATCGGCCGGTTCACGTAGTGCGACACCGATACTACGAAGCGCAAATTTCATGAACAAAAAGCTACGTTTCAGAAATCTGTCTTTGTTGCCATAGGGCAGATTAAATTCGATGACATCAATTCCATCCACAAAACCGCGCCGCTTGCCCCTGACAAAAGGCGAATCAACACCAGTTTTGCTATTGCTGTTGCTGCCACAAATCATCGTTACTTGGTGCCCGGTAGCCAGCAAACGACGGGCCATTTCGTATGAACGCGTGCCACCCGAACCTGCCGGAGTGGAAAAATGCTGATGAAAATAGAGTATCTTCACGTGCGTCGCTACTTTGTAAGCCCGCATGCATCAAAAACGATTTTGTTTTGCCATTGATGTGTCGGGATGTGCCGGAACTGGTCATGCGCAGTAAGGAATACGATAATGTCTGCTTTATCGAAAGCCTGATCAGTGCTCATCAATTCAACTCCCAACTCTTTTATCGAGTCCGGGAGCGCATCAACAAATGGTTCGCAGACAACAACTTTGCCAATAGCTTTATCGACAAGCAATTTGACTGCCTCAACCGCGGGACTTTCGCGCAAATCGTCAACATCTGGCTTATAGGCAAGCCCCATACAGGCAATAACGGGTTGATCCGTGCTTTTGGCCAGTTTTGTGACCTGCTCGACAACCCAGCCGGGCTTACTGTCATTAACTTCGCGTGCCGTGCGGATAATCCGTGCTTCTTCAGGAGCGCTATCTACAATGAACCAGGGATCTACGGCAATGCAATGACCGCCAACACCTGTACCGGGCTGCAGTATATTTACCCGGGGATGACGGTTGGTAAGTGAGATCAGTTTGTAAACATCGACGCCCAGCTTGGCAGAAATCATGGATAATTCATTGGCAAACGCAATGTTTACATCGCGGAATGAGTTTTCGGAAAGTTTACATAATTCAGCAGTGCGAGCGTTGGTAATGTGACACGCACCCTTGATCGCCTTATTATAAAACAGCACCGCCTGTTCGCTGCTTTGTGCGGTGATTCCGCCAATAACGCGGTCATTTTCGACCACTTCCTGAATCACTTTCCCCGGCAATATCCGTTCTGGACAATAAGCGAGGTAAATGTCGCCTTCCTCGCCATCGAGCTCGGGAACTGCAAGGTCCGGACGTTCCTCTTGAATCCATGCGGCCAGTTGTTCGGTTGCGCCAACCGGAGAGGTTGATTCCAGAATTACAAGATTGCCCTTTTCAATTAAAGGCGCAATCATTTCCGCAGCAGATTTAACAAATGCGAGATCCGGTGCATTGCCTTCTTTAAAGGGCGTCGGCACAGCAATGACGAACACATCACTCGGCTCCGCAATTGTGGTGGCGCGCAAGCTGCCATTGCCGACAACCTTGTGTAGCAATTCGTCGAGACCCGGTTCCACGATATGGGCGCGGCCACTGTTGATAATCTCGACGGACTTTGCATTGATATCAATACCGACCACTTTCATACCCGATGCAGCAAAAACGGCCGCACTTGGGAGACCGACATAGCCGAGGCCGAGAATTGAAATCTTATTCATAAATTGCCTTTGATAAACATTGAAATTGCGAGTGTTTATTGAACTTCTTGTGAAAGAATTTCGATTATCCGTTCTGCTGCTTTTCCGTCGCCATAAGGGTTGTGCGCCACCGACATCTGCTGATAAAGTTTTTCATCGTCGAGTAGATTTGTGACGTTTGCGACCAATTCGGCGGAGTCCGTCCCGACCAATTTGACGGTCCCGGCGTCAACAGCCTCCGGTCGTTCGGTGGTATCGCGGGTCACAAGCACTGGCTTGCCCAAACTTGGCGCTTCCTCCTGTAGTCCACCTGAGTCCGTTACAACAATATGAGAAGCGTTCAGCATCCATACAAAAGGAAGGTAGGGCAGCGGATCAATCAGAAACACATTGTTTACGCCCGCCAAAACCTTTTCCGCTGCCTGCTTAACTTTAGGATTCAAATGTAACGGATAGACGATCTGGACATCATCGCGCTGGCTGATCGTAGCCAATGCTTCGCACACCCGTTCAATTCCTCCATTATGGTTTTCCCGCCTATGCCCGGTGACAAGTATCAATTTTTTTGACGTGTCGAGAAATGGGAATTGTCCGGCAAGCTCTGCGTTAAGCTTGGAATCTTGATTCAGCCGATCTTTTACCAATAGCAGCGCATCAATAACGGTATTGCCGGTTATATGTATAGTGGATGCAGGTGTATTTTCCTTGAGCAAATTGTCACGCGACACAGCTGTTGGTGCAAAATGAAGGTTGGTGAGCCGGCCTGTGATTTGTCGATTGGCTTCCTCTGGCCATGGAGATAATAAATTATGGGTCCGCAGACCAGCTTCGACGTGGCCAACCCGTACACCTGCGTAAAACGCCGCCAGCGCAGCGGCGGTAGATGTTGTGGTATCACCATGGACCAGCACATAGTCCGGTTGAACATCCGCCAGAACGGTTACCATACCATTTAATACAGCCGTAGTGATATGAGTTAGCCCTTGCCCCGCTTTCATGATTTTCAGGTCGGCATCAGGCGTTATCCCAAATAGCGCATTTACCTGATCAAGCATTTCTGCATGTTGTCCCGTTACACAAACAAAACTTTCAAAGCGGCTATCGGCCTCCAGTGCTTTTACTACAGGTGCCATTTTTATGCCCTCTGGACGAGTACCGAATATACTCATGATTTTCATGAATGACCCTTTTTGTGCAGAAGAAATGTTGAAACAGCGCCAGGCACTTGTGGCTTAGATTTGGATAGAAACGAAAGCGGCTTATACCAACTATTTTTCGAAGAAAGCCTGCTTGTCGTTACCTTCAACTTACTTCTATTGAGAATTTGGCTACAATTTTGACGAGAGATGTGTCTGCAATAGGCAGAGAATGTGTCAACCAGTTTACGGTAAAGCGGGACATGGTAAAGGCCGGTGGCAGAGAGGCAATTAAAAGCGCTTTCCCAGCCGAACGAGCGCATCATCTGCTGTAAATCGCATGGATGCAGCGTTTCCGCGTGTTTCATCGGCCGATTGAGCGCCATCATTAATCCTGTACGATGCCCGCAGGCAATAGCAGTTGCATTAGATGCCGCCCGATAGCATATGGCTGCAACAAATCAACGCTTTAGAAGTACGGTTACTCTGCAGTGTATTGGGCATTAGAATGGAATGATTTTTTGTTTGTTTTATTCCCATATCATTTCAAGCCTGTCCATTATTAGCAGATAAGTAAATTAGGGTGCCAGTTCTATAATGGTTACAAAAATTACATCATGGCCTTGTTTCTCGTCGGAGGAAGTGCAGGCGGTATCGGCTACCATTACATCCAACAAGGTAAATTACTGGACCGGAGATATTGGACGTAAATTCGAACAGGAATACGCGAACTGGACCGGCGTGCATCATGCCATCGCTTTGGCCAACGGTACAGTAGCGTTGGATTTGGCACTGAAAGCGCTTTGTATCGGCCCCGGAGACGAAGTTATTGTAACGCCGCGCACGTTTATTGCGTCTGTATCATCTGTGGTAACAACCGGAGCGACACCCGTCTTTGCTGATGTTGAGCCAGATAGTGGGAATATAAGCCCACGTACGATCAATGCGGTAATTTCTGACCATACCAAGGCAATCATCCCGGTCCATCTTGGCGGTTGGCCATGTGATATGGCAGGCATTATGAAGCTTGCGAATCAGCATGACCTGTTCGTCATCGAAGATTGCGCGCAGGCGCATGGTGCAAAAGTTGGCGAAGCGATGGTGGGATCGCTGGGCCATGTCGGGGCCTGGTCGTTCTGTCAGGACAAAATCATGACCACCGGCGGTGAGGGCGGCATGGTCACTACTAACGATGAAGATTTATGGAACCGGATGTGGTCCTATAAAGATCACGGGAAAAGCTGGGATGCGGTCTATAATCGTGAACACCCGCCTGGGTTCCGCTGGGTGCATGAGAGTTTTGGAACAAATTGGCGCATGTTGGAGATGCAGGCCGCGATCGGACGTATTCAGCTTAAACGTATGAACGAATGGACTGCTTTACGCACCCGTAATGCTCGCGCTTTGCAAGCTGTTTTACAAGAATTTCCTGGTATTGTCCGTGTGCCTGATCCAGATCCCGGGTTCACCCATGCCTATTACCGGCAATATGGTTATATTAAACAGGACGGGCTAAAATCCGGATGGACGAGAGATCGGATCGTTGAGGACATAGCGGCACAAGGCTATCCGGCGTTTCAAGGCAGTTGTAGTGAAGTCTATCTGGAAAAAGCTTTTGACGGAACAGGCTGGCGACCTGAAAAGCGTCTGCCCATCGCCCGTGAACTTGGCGAGACTAGCATTATGCTTTTAACGCATCCTTCGATTACTGAGGAGCAGATTGAAGTATATTGTAACGCTGTTCGTCAAACGCTTGAGAAAGCTACGCGCCAGGGATAACGTAGCGTTATTTCACTAAAGGACGTGCCGGGTTGCCGATAACAGTTGCACCGGGAGCAACGTCTTTGGTGACGACAGCTCCCATACCTACAGTTGCTCCATTCCCGATGATAAGGGGCTTGTCGGGTGTACCTTGTTTTATTATGGCACCGGTTCCGATATATGCTTTGTCACCAATATGCACATTGCCATTGCATTTTACTCCTGGTGCAAAAGTTACAAAATCGCCAATCACACAATCATGCTCAACATAACTTCCAATGTTGCAATGAAAATGATTCCCGATTTTGATGTTGCTGGTAATAGTAGTGAAAGGAGAAAATATTGCTCCTTCTCCGATTATGACGTTGCTCATCGTTATATGCTGTGCGGCTTTTATTGTATGGAAACATAGATTATCTGCTGCACATTTAACCGATAGTTTTTCCCGTATCTTCCAATCTGCGATTGCAATCGTCACGCGTTTAATAGGGATTTTTAATTGTACGAAATCCTGATAAGAAAATACGGGCAGATTATTTACAACTTTTTTTGTGCATCCATCATCTATAAATACAATTTCTACGTCTGAATTATACTGAAACTGTTTTTGAAGAAGAGGGGCTACGCCTCTCCCACATCCAGATGCACCGTAGATGCCATAGATTGCATTCTGTGTCATGAAAGCCCGCCTGTAAACTTCGGCATGGTGGCTTCCCCATCGGCGCTTATACCTTCCTTTTTGAGAACTTTTATAATTGTCATAAAAAGGATTTTAAAATCTAGCATTAAGGACTGATTATCCACATACCAAATATCTGCCGCAAATTTTTCTTCCCAACTTATGGCGTTGCGGCCATTTACCTGTGCCCAGCCGGTAATTCCCGGACGGACATTATGACGGCGTGCTTGATC
This sequence comes from Parasphingorhabdus sp. JC815, assembly GCF_040717415.1. Lineage (NCBI taxonomy): Bacteria > Pseudomonadati > Pseudomonadota > Alphaproteobacteria > Sphingomonadales > Sphingorhabdaceae > Parasphingorhabdus > Parasphingorhabdus sp. JC815. The sequence goes on along the minus strand of NZ_JBFEFM010000006.1, from coordinate 123,371 downwards.
CTTGGTATAGAGTGGCAAATATTCCATAAGTAAGGGGCGAGGGCCAACGAGTGACATCTCTCCTTTGATAACATTCCATAGTCCGGGTAACTCATCAAGGCTGGTAGCACGAAGAAATTTCCCATAGCGTGTCAATCGTTCAGAATCAGCAAGCGGGCGGCCATCAGTGTCCACGGCATCTTTCATCGTCCGGAATTTCAGTAAATCGAACGGTTTTTCGTCAAGCCCGGGACGCTCCTGAATAAATAATACGGGTTTTCCTAGGAAGATACGGTTGAGCAACGCAATGAATAACATCACAGGTAACAATATCAGCAAGGTAACCGATGCTACTATAAAGTCGATGAAGCGTTTCATGATTTGGTCATGTTATTCGTAGGGACAAAGACTCTAAGCCAACATCAAAGCCGCTTCCACTTTCCGAAGCGCGGCCAATGATGTCCAGCCAATAAAAACTGCATCCGGATTGTTCATTGCTAATCTGCTGATTTGTTGATTTACCCGACAAACGGATGCGAATTCTTTGTGGAGCGTTATTTAATGCTTCTGCACATGATATATTCAGGAAGATATTTGCGCCATCAGGAATGCCGGATTGTGATTTTACCGAAATCGTTACCACTTCTGCAGGCAATTTAACAAGCTGTCTTGCAAATAGCCCGCCTGAATTGGCGATCGCACTGAGTTGGAGCTTACCCTTTGTAATTGCTGCGCCATATTCTCCGGTAGAAAATATTTGCCAATCAAGTGGCGGATATTGGGGGGCACTTTCAAAAGAGCCATTGTGGAGAAGCGAATCCGTTTTTTCCTGACCTTCCAATAGCTGGAATAAGTTTACTGCCTCTTCAAATTGCTTGATTCTGACCAACGCACTGATCAGAGGTGCATCCCGGTAATTTTCTTTTTCTTCATTCGCAGTATATAATAATTCCCGTAGGCGTGCGGCATTGCCGACCGCCTCCGGGGTTGCGACAACCGCACCCCAAAATCGGCGGGCCCATGGCGGATTTTTTTTCAGCAGGCTTGCGAAGGGTTCAACGAAATTCTCATCCGCGAGCGCGCCCGCCATCATCGGAATTACAGCCGATGCAGCAGAGGAACTGGTGCGTAACATTGTGTCATAGTAACCCAGGATCGCCGGAATATCTTCCCGCGCCCCGCTGTCGGCAATCATCCAGCCAGTGATAAGCCGTTCGCGGCGGGAAAGGGCGAAGGCTTCCTGCATCAGTTCACGTTTATTATCTTCGGCGCTACCAAGCGCCAGCACGGCGATCGCTTCGGGAGTAATCGGTTCTGATAGAAAGGCGTGCCGAGCGACGTCCTTCATGGCCGGATCAATAGTTTCAGGAAACTGGCCTTCACTTGCCGCAACCGCAGCTTTAAGGAAATTGGATGCCAGCGTCTGTGAAGCAAAACCGTTTACGGGTTGGATGGACACTGCAAGTTCGGGCACTTTATTCTTGGCAATCGCACCCATTGCGACAAGCCCGGAAAACAGGGCAATCGCTAGCCCGGTTATCCATATGATGCCGTTTTTCAACATAGCAACCTAGCTCCTTGGCGCATTATCAAGCCTGATCAGGGACTTTGTTCCCATAACTATACTGATAAGCATAGCCATATCCATAGCCCGAATGCTGCGGCTGGATTTTGGTTACGATTCCGCCAAATATATGGGCATGCGAACTCCGGACACGCTGGATCGCCGATTGAATACCGCGCAGTTTTACCCCGCCAGCCTCGATCGTATAAATCACACCTTCAACGGAATTGGCCAGCAACGGAATGTCTGCCAGTCCCAGTACCGGCGGCGCATCGATAATGACTGTATCATAGATTGCAGTCAGCTTGGTAACTAGCTCCTGCATACGGGCGCTGCTTAAAAGTTCGGCGGCATTGGGCGGAATTGGTCCCGCTGACATGGCATCAAAACCATATTCGCTTTCTTTATGGATTAACTGATCCAGATTGTCTTCGCCTGCGAGGAAATTACTGAGGCCGTTAGCGTTATTGGTGCCGAGCATTTGGTGCAGTGACGGATTACGCATGTCACCATCAATAAGCAATATGCGCTTTTTCGTGCTTGCTAGCACAGCCGCCAGTGCGAGCGCGGACGTACTCTTGCCTTCATTGGGGCGCGTACTCGTTAGCAGAAATGATCTTGGCACACCGTGATCTGTCAGAAAGGCGAGGCTTGTGCGGATCGAAAGATAGGCTTCCCACGCAACCGATTTCTTGTCGCCCAATGAGTGAATAATGTCTTCTTTGTCCAGATCCGGAATCGACCCAAGTGGCGCAATGCCGAGTTTTGGTTTCAGATCGGCCGGATCTTTGATGGTTTGATCTATCTGCTCCATCACGAATACATAGGCCGCAGCAAGGCCTAAGCCCCCCAATATAGCAAGGGCCACATTAAGTAGCAATTTCGGGCTGGAGGGGCGTTCTGCACGTTGGGCATGATCAACGACCGAAATATTATTGGTGCCTACGCCGGCAACGCCGATCTCTTTATAACGCTGCAAGAGGCCGTCATATAGCTGCCTGTTCGTATCCACTTCGCGCTGAAAAATATTATATTGGATTGAATCCCGGCGCTCGCCGCTGAACTGGTCTTTCAGGCGATTGACCTTCGCAAGCAATTGCCGTTCCTGATCCAGCGCTTCTTGATATCGCGCAGTTGTGCCAGTGCGTGAGCGGGCTTCTTCAGCTGCGATGCTCTTGTCGAGTGCGGCAACCTGTGTCGCCAAAGCTTTTGCTGCCGGATATTCTGGTTCAAACTGAACCATCAGCTTTGCATATTCAGCGTGAACTTTTGCCCGTTCCTCTCGAAGATTATTCAGGGTCGTGTTCAAGAGCGCATTTCTATCACCAGCGCGCATCCTTGCTTCGCTCTCTGCTGCAATGCGGTTTGCAGTTGCTTGAGCCAAAGCAGTATTTAACGCTTCCAAATTGGCAGCGGCTAATGTTTTGTGGGAAACGGTCTTGCCTTCTGGAGTTTGCTGCGATGACAGCGTGATAATCTCTTTATTATCAGCATAGGCAGAGAGATTGCGTTCCGAATCCTCAAGCTTTTGCTTCAATTCATAGAGTTGTTCTTCCAGAAATTTTCGCGCGTCAGCCGTGGAATTGAAACGCCGGTCCAGATTTGAAGCGATAAACTGTTCGACCCATGCGTTAGCGATCTGTGCCGACAAGGCTGAATCAGGGCTTTGGAAACTAACGTCAACGAGGCTGGAACCCCGGATCGGAGATATGCTGATATGGTCCTGAAGTAATTCTATCGCAGCTTTCAGCCTTGCATTACGCTGGGTAGCCGATTGCACACCGGTTTCTTCTGTCAGAAAGCCGCTATTATCCGGATCAACATCAAACGCTTCAAAAAACGAATCCTTCGCAGCCAGATTCTGGGCGCGGGCAACGCGTTCAGCAAGTGAGCGCGATTCCAGTAGCGAATATTGGGTCTGGTAAAATTCAAGATTCTGTCCGGCACTGTCCGTGCTGGTTACGCCTTCGACATTCGTAACCTTATCCTGTTCCCGGTTAATTTCCACTGTGGCTGTGGATGTATAATAGGGTGTCATCAGCAAAGTTGCGATAATACCGAGCGCAATGCAGACTGCTATAATAACTGCAATCGCTATTTTATGTCGAGTTACAGCCTGCCAATATTGCACCAATATAGGTGTTTCGTGCGACATGTCCGTATATGGATCGACATCAACATATACTGTTGATCCACTCTGTGCTGAATTATCGTTCATAATTGGAATACTTGTACCATCTATTACTGTCTAAACAATATGATCAGCGGAGTCGTGATCAGCGGAGATGCTTGTATGATGTCACGGAAGAAACGGCGCGCCTGTGAATCGCCAACGACGACAATGTCATTAGCGAAAACTTCCGGATCCGAATAAGCGCCGCGGCGTATAGCCTTTAAATTATATAATCCTGCCAGTTGCTTACCATTAACATTCCGGAAGATGACAACATCATTGAGCTTGGCAAACTCGGCGGTCCCACCAGCAGTTGCAACCGCCCGCATCAATGTCATCCGTCCAATAACCGGATATAGGCCGGGTTGAACTACCTGGCCATCAACTGTAATAACCTGGCTAACGGTCTCTTCTAGATTGACTGTAACTTGAGGGTTTCGAACATATCGACCTTGCAAACGCTTTTCGAGTTCATTGCCAAGCTCGTCTGGAGTCAGGCCAGACGCCTCAACTACACCTATCAGGGGGAAGGATAGGCGCCCGCTGGCATCAATCTGCACTTCCTTGGTGAGGTCCTCAATTCCGAAAACATCAATTTTAAGCTTGTCAAAAGGACCGATCAAGTATGGCCGATTTGAACTCAACTGGTCAACTCGTGTCGGCTCGGGGAGGCCTTCACTGGAAACTACAGTCACATTCGGGCTGCCTCCAAGGATCGTTGGTCCGCCGCAGCCAGCCACAAAAAGTGTCAGTAAAAATAAGGATAGACATCTGGTCATTATCATAGATTTCCGTAATTTGCGATTTGCGTTAGACGAAACCAAATAGAACGTAAACTGCTCATAGATAGTTCGAGTGTCATGAGGAATTGTTAGAGCTATGTTTCGGTTCTCCGAACGGCGCGTACCCCGTCTGTGAATATACATGCCGACACCGCAAACACAGCGATTAGTGATGGGATACGGAGAGGATAATCACCGATGCTAGCAGCCAGAAACAGCAGTATGACTATTGCGGCCATCGCCGGAGCATATTTCGAGTAACGAGAGTGTTTCCAGTTTTTAAGTAGTGTGAGACACTGCCGCAAAGCCCAAATCACGACCACCGCGGCAATTATTATCACCGGAAGGCCGCCTTCGATCGGAAGCTGGAACCAGTCGTTATGCGCCTGATTCAGATAGCTGGGGTTCAGAAAGTCATGGGGTTCGTATATTCGGTACACATGTTCAAAAGTACCAAAGCCGCTTCCCCACGGGAAATAATCGCCTAACATCCGGCTGAATATGGGAACAAGCTGTAAGCGCAGTTCTGTTGCACCACTGCCACCCAGAAGGCGGTCATAGGCTAGAGATCGTGAAAAATAGATCGACAAGGCTGCCATGATCATAATCATGGAACTGCTGGCTATCAATATGATTTGCCGCAAAGCGAACCGTTTTTTCTTCGAGCGCCTACTGTTAGCGGCAGGCTGGCTTTCCAGTGTGTATCGACCGTAATAAATCAATATTATTGCCGCGATCAGCGCCGGTATCATAAGCAGAAGACCAGCGCGCGAGCCTGTAACGAATATCAATGGCACGAACACAAAAATTGCCGCGATACTACTATAAAATTTCAAGGCTGCCAGCTTTGTGGCAACCGAGTGGGATGCGCCGTACCAGCCGAGCATCACAATGGAAGCAGCCAGAAATACAGCCTGATGATTGCGGTTAGCGAATAATCCAACCGCAGCGCCATTGTTGGTAATATTATACAAATAGAACGGCCCGCGCGCTGATCCGGTAAGTTGCAAGATGGCCCATAGCGCACTGGCCCCGGCGAGTGCGATAATGATGGCAACAGCCTGTTTCCGGCGGTTTTTGTCCAGATTAAGATAAAGCATCATCGCCGAGACCGGAACAACCAGCGAAAACAGGCTGTTCAATGTGCGTGATGGCGATAGAGTCAAAGGTCGCCATGGTTGTTCCATACCAGCCAGATCGGCAATATTTGCAAATATCTGTCGCCCCGGAAGGTTTGTCCAGATGGATGGTGGAAGGGGGATGAGTTGCAATAGCATCAACCCTGCCAGCGCTAACGCAACGTACAGCGGGAATGTCCGGCCTTTCCATGCTTCCCTGTCCTTACAGGTCAGAGCATAAACGCCAAAAACAATCGCGAGGGGACGCAAGATGACCAGCGATTGTACATCATCACGGGAGCTGCCGCCGAGTAAAAAAACGATGATCATGAACGCTGCAAAAACATATAGCTGCGCACTATTTCCAGTAAGCCGCTTTTGCAGCTTCTTGAACTTTTTTGTCAAACTTCTGGACATTGAGAGATTTCCATCAACAAAAAAGTTCTCCACCAAAAGAAAGTCCTCCGCCAAAAGGACGCCTATATATTTGTTGCCACCAATAGCCGCTCTATAGCGGTCTGCGCTTTTCTCGGTAACGGCCATAATTACGATTGGCAACGGAGATTTACCCTACTTCGGCAGCTTTCCATGCGTCGTCATAATATTCGTAGTAGATTTTCGAAAGACCCGTATTGCTCATTGCCGCCGAAGCGGTGTCACTTATGGGGCAGACGCATCACTGGCTACTTCGCCTCCGTCTGAATATTCTTCTAATTGCCCCTTATTTGCATATCAGAAAGAAATAGTTGCGCGAAAGTGGTGCAATCTAGCATTTATTTTACTATTGGTTCTTCATGGAAGATTTTTTCAAAGGGCCAGAGGCTATCAGTCTTGCCGAGGCTTTATGGCGCATGGGGGCAGCTACAATATTGCCCTTTCTTATTGGCTTGGAAAGATTCTTGCGGAAGAAGCCGATCGATTTTCGGCCTTTTGTCATTATTTCTGTTGCCGCATGCGGAATAGCAATTGGTTCGATGGAACTGGTGGAAGCTAGCGCAGAGCCACAGGCGCAGGTGGACCCTAGCCGGGTGTTTGCCGGTGTTATCACCGGAATTGGTTTCCTGGGTGCCGGGGCCATGTTCCGTGATGGAAGTTTTGTACAGGGTGCCGGATCGGCGGCTTCGATCTGGGCTGCTGGTGCTATAGGGCTGATATGCGGCTTTGGAGAATTGTGGCTGGCGGCAATCGTCACGATAATTATTTTGACGCTGTTGATCGTCAGCGGGCCTTTTACATCGAAATGGGACGGGGGAGAGAGTGATTAGCTGGGTCTTGCTGCTCTTTATATAAGAGAAAAAAACGCGCAGCCCATTCAAGTTTTAAGAAGCGACAACGCAAAAAAAGCCGGACAAGTGACGCTTGCCCGGCTATTATTAAATCATGCGATAATCACCAAAAAGGTGCCACAGCCCAATAATCATAGACTCTCGACTGATACTCGCGGTCATAAGCGCGATCTGCATCTTCGGCCTTGAATCGCGGCGCTTCTTTCAGTTGCTCTTCTGTTACATCCAGACGGTAGCCGCCAAGCTCGGTATCATAATCCAGCTTCGCCCAGGGAATGCTGTGATGCTCACCACCTATTCCCAGAAAGCTGCCAGCCGAGATTATTGCATCGGTAACCTGACCACCGCGTTTTTGAATAAGCAGTTTTTCAACGGAACCGATTTTGTCGTTGTCTGCGCCATAGACAGTGGTTCCTTCAACACGGTCGCTACCAATAAGGTCACTGTTTTTTTCTTTTTCTTGTAACATCATTTCAGGGTCCTTTCTCTTTAATTTTATCGGTTACCAAGCAGGCCAAATGGGGGAGCCGTTTTGCTTGGACCTATGTAATCAATCATTGAAGCTCTGATTGGTTCCGAAATAATCACTCCAGATTATCACTCCCGCATAGCGAGCAGTTTCAGTCCTGTTATAATTTCACTCTGCTATGACCACCGCTGTCACTTTCTTTCATTTTTATGCCGGTCATCATCTTGAATGCACCTTTCATGCTCATATCGGCGGTCCATATTTCCGCTTCTTTCAAATCAAAACGAAGCATCAGCATATCCGGGTCTTCGCGTCCGCGATCAAACCATGCTGCAACTGCATTGCTCCAATATTTATCAATTATCGTTTCATCTTTTTCTTCAAACAGCACACCGGAAATGCAGGCAAATATGTCATGCCCCTTGCTTACAAACTGCGCCATTGCCGCACCGCCTGGTGCTAAACGGTTCGTGCGGCTGGTATAAAACCAGAATTCGCTATCGGCATCCTTGTCAAGATGAGCGCGCATGGGGACGCTATGTTCGTTCGATGTATGCAAATTTACCATCAGGTTCGGGCTATCGGACATGGCTTTCCAGAATTCTTCACGTATTTCACTACGGTCGCTCATCATTATCTCCTTTTTGACATGTGAAATATCAACGCACAGCGCAGCCAAAGTTTCCGTTATTTTTGAAAATTGCTGAAATTGCAGGTACGGAACATGTTCTATTCCAGTCTTTCTGGTGACAGGCCGGGGACTAATGCCCGTCTTTTAATCTGCCCGCTTGGCTTATGCGTGCTGGGTTTATCAGGGCCGCGAAACGGAACTATTCAAGTCGGTAAACGTAGATGGGATACTGCCATGCAACAGGAAGGCCTAGCGTGATGTTTTCAGACCATATTTCATCTTTGAAAGCCCTCATCATGCGGATCGAGCAAAGCATTGGCGCCTATATATGGGCGTCGGAAAATTCTGCTAATCCTGCAACCACTGCCCGGTTTCTAAATTGTGTAAACCAGCGTGAGCATGCTCTGAAACGGCTGAAAGATGCAGTTGCCCGAATAGAAGATAACTCTGGTTACGAGGTTGGAGCAGATAAAGGCGAGGTGAATCATTTTATAGATTTTCGTGCTGCATTCATCAAAAGCGACCAAGAGACCATTGAAGCGGAAATCCGTCGCGAAGATGAAGCCTTGGTCAATGCATTCCACTCTTTAATGGATTCCGATGTAGACGAATCTGTCATGGCCGCACTTCACCAAAGCCTTGAGATAATTAAGCAAAGTTCAATCCGCTTATCTGCCGATGTTTAGGCAGAGATTATTGAAACGGAGACAATGATGTTTGTTGCAGCCTATTGGTGGAAAGTACATCCGGGGAAAGAAGAGCAATTCCGGGCGGCTTGGCGGCGCGGTACCGAACTGATCCAGGAAAAATACGGCAGTCTGGGATCACGCCTGCACCGCGACAAAGACGGGCGTTTCATCGGTGTCGCCGAGTGGCCTGATAAAGAAACGTGGCAAAAGGCATTTGACGCTAAAATGGTCTATGACGAACCACGCACACGCGAAGCCTTTTCTGACGCAGTTTCAGATACCGCGCATGAGCCGCTGCTTTTGATGGAAGTCACGGATGATCTGCTGGTTCGTGATTAACTTTGATTATAGATTTGGATTATAAACTCGGGCCAGCTGAAATGGAGACCTGTCGACGCCGCGGTTTGAGTGGCCGTGAAAGCCTGTTGTTGATACGCATCAACGAGATAGCGACGAGCACTATCTTATCAACCGAGTGTAGCATCACGGGTGGGATTCTTTAAGCATGAAGCTGGGCCTTAGCATAATAAAGAGTTCGATGAGCTATGCTGCCAATCAGAGTTGCTCGGCCGGATAGAACTTACAGCTTCGTACGCATTTCACCAAGAAAGACCATTTTCCCGAGCTTGACACCACGCACACGCAGCAGGTCATATGCGGTGACGGCGTGGAAATAGAAATTGGGCAGCGCGAAGGAAAGCAGGAAGTTTTCAGCAGTGAAATCTATCCGTTTTTCGCCGAGTGTGAACTTCATGTCACGGCCGAGAAAGTCGTTTACTTCGTCTGATGACAGCGCATCAATCCCCGCCAGAGCTGTTGCTATGCGTGCTTTCAATGAAGAAAAATCTTCGGGCTTAGAAGGCATGGTTGGTGTAAAGTTGCCAAGCCGGATACCTTCAATGGCGCCCAGCGAATTCTCGGTCACTGCTTTCACCTGATAGGTAAAATGCAGCATATCTTCGGCTAGCCTTGCTCCGGTCAGCTCTTTTTCCTCTATTCCATGTTCGTTGCAAAAAGCCTCGCCCTTGTCCAACAGCACGGCCATCGAACCAAGGGTCTGTTGATAGGCCGGAATGATCACATCATAAAGGGACAGCGTCATCATAATACTCCAATTTTGGCAAATTCTTCGGTAAAGATATTTCAGGGCTTATATTATTGGCATGGCAGTCCTTTATGTCCGTGTTTCTCCGGGTCTGCTTCTGACTGCTGCTGCAGATGCTTGAAGGGGCAGGTCATAAGCCGGTAATCTGTTAATGGGCTTGCTATTTCGCGCCCGCCATCCTTATGGCCAGAGCAGGATCAGTCGGGTCGGTCCAGTCTTGTCGTGCGGCCCATTGCGCCAGCGGGGTGGGTCTGGTCTTAAAATATTTTGCCATTTCTTCGGTATCGGCAATCAGCGGCGACACGGGCTGCTCATTATAAAAACTGTAAAAGCTCGCCATACCGCTGTAAATCGATTCGGGCTGGACAGTGGCTGATCCGGTGACGAGAAGGCTCATGGCGGATGCAAAATCATCAGGCGACAGGCTTTTGAATGTGACGGGTTTGCCAATCACCTCACTGAGTATCGCTGCGACCTCATCACCGACCAGTGCCTGTGGACCGCCAATGGCATAACGCCCGCTGGGTAGATCGTCATTCTGGAGCGCTTCAACCATGAAAGTTGCGACATCGTCGAGGCAAATCCATGATATTTTCAGGTCCGGTTTGGCTGGATAAGCAAATATCGAACTGTTGACGATGGACGGTTTGTTCCAACTGCGGATCATATTGTCCATGAAGACCTTGGTTTCAAAAATCGCATAGCTGACACCGCTGTCAATAATAGCCTGTTCAATCGCTCTTCGTCCGTCGTGGGCCGGATTACCAATATCTTCATCGGCAACATAGCAGCTCGTATTGAACACAATTTTCCGGACACTGCTGGCTTTGGCGGCTGCTGCGATATTAGCGCCCAATTGGGCCGCTTTCTCGAGATCGAAAACAAACGGGAGATGCATTGCGATGGCATCCATGCCCTGCGCCGCTGCTATCAATGATTGCTCGTCATACAGATCGGCTGAAATCGTCTCGACATCGGCAAAAGGCGTATTGGCCAGCGCCGACGGATTACGCAGAGCTGCAACTGGATGCATATCGGCATCCAATAATCTTTGTAGCAAAGGATGGCCTTGGTCGCCGGTCGCGCCGATGGTCAATATTTTGATGGTTCTATCCTCTTCTTTTGTTACGCTGATTAAAGTCAGCTATTTTTCCGGCGCGCCGCCGAGCGCCCCGCTATATATCCAAAGGTCAGGGCAGGTCCCAAGGTTCCCCCCGCGCCTGCATATACGCCACCGGTCGGACAGCTGATAACATTCCCGGCAGCGAACAGACCGGGGATCGGTTTACCGTCAAGGTCCAGAACCTGCGCCGAACCATCGGTTTTAGCCCCGCCATTGGTGCCGAGCGTGCCCATTTTAATCTCTACTGCATAAAAAGGCCCGGTAGAAATCGGACCCAGTGTAGCCGCGGCCCCGTCCCGAGAGCGATCACCATAAAAACGGTCATAAGCACTTTCCCCGCGGGAAAAATCAGGATCATTGCCCTTGATCGCATGGCTGTTAAAGCGTTTGACGGTCTCTGCTAGGCTGGTTCCATCAATATCTATCGCAGTACCAAGATTTTCCAGTGTATCGGCGCTGGTAATCCATTCTGGAACATCATCGCCCGGCATGACCGAGGCAAGCGGATAACGAGAGAGATATTGCTGATCAAAGATCAGATAGGCGGGCAAATTGGGATAGGAATATGTCGCCGGATCAAGCTGGTGAAAAGCGCCTGCTAGGGCAGAATAATTATTTGCTTCATTGCAAAAGCGCTTACCCGAACGGTTGACCATTATCGTATGGGGCAACGTCCGTTCGATCAGCACCGGCATCGAGCGTTGTTCGCCGCCCTCCCATTTGACATCCGGCACAGAAATGGTCGGCACCCACCAGGCGCTGGTCATATTGCCAAGGCTTGCACCTGCTGCCATCGCCATTTTCAGGCCATCACCCTTATTGCCCGGCGGCGAAGCGGGAGCCGTTAGCGGGCCGCGCAGGAAGGCTTGTTTCAATTCTTCGTTCCACTCAAAACCACCAGTAGCGAGAATTACGCCTTGCGCGGCTTCTATCGTCACATCCTCGCCATCACGGCGTACAGTCGCCCCTGTCACCCGGCCATTATCGAGGATCAAGCGATAACCGCCAACATCCAGCAAAGGCTTAATTTCCCGGTCGAGGCAGGCTTTGAGCAAGCGGCCTATTAACGCCTGACCCCAGCCGCGCAGATCGCCGGCTTCGCGGTTGGCCATTTCCGCTGGATCAACCTGCCCGCTACCACCGCCCAGCGGCGTTTCGCGCAGCATCATCCGCGGTGCCGGACCATGGTTGAAAATTTTCTCGGTCCAATCTCCCAATGTGGAAAAATCAAAAAGATCATTGTCGAGGGCGCGGCCACCGTCCGGTTTTGCTCCCGGTCGGTCGAGATAATAATCGGGATACCCCTCTAGCATAGTGAACCGCGCCGCATCCATTTGTTCAAGAAAAGCGAGAGCGTGCGGTCCTTCTTCGATAAAGGCGGATAATGAGACATCATCTATGTCTCCCTGATCCAGCGAACGGAAATAGGCGAGGGCATCCTCACGGCTATCTTCTATACCGTGGATCTGCATCTGCCGGTTGTCAGCTATCCAGACAATGCCGCCAGAAATCGCGGCTGTGCCGCCCAGCTTGGGCTGTTTTTCGATTATTGTTACGGTGGAGCCGCCTTCATGCGCGGCGAGCGCTGCGCTAAGACCCGCTGCGCCGGCACCGATAATCAGAACATCCGTTTTCATCACGATGAATTTCCCCTAATGTCAGGGAGTGTAAAGTGGTTCGGATGATCCAAACTACTGTTACTTTTGGGTGGGCAAACTAATCATCTCATGCTTGCTTTCAGTATTTATCAAACAGATTATAGCCTTGGAGCAAGCTAACCTATCGCATGAATTTTGCGACATAGGTGCTGACGGGAAACAAACTTGAACTTGGTTTTTGCGGGATACTGTGCGTCCGCTCCGTTTTCTGCTGCGCTCAAAAGCGTTATGCTGAGCTGCGGACCAAGCGGATTACCGATTATCACGGCATGGCTCGAGCATCCTGGTGCATTGCAGCGACCAGCGGACGTGAAACTGTTAGATTTCCGTGCAGCACAACTGAAAAAATACTGAAAAATGCGAATTGCGCGATCAACATACATGCGGCAATGTTATGCTTTGAAAGTCTGTAATATCCTCCGCCAATTGGAGAGAAAGTGCTACCCATGAAAATTAGAGCGGCTGTCCTGTCTGAAATGGGTGCACAGGCCCCTTATGAAAAGTCGCAGCCATTACAGATAAAAACGGTTGAACTGGCTCCGCCCGGCAACGATGAGGTTATGGTGAAAATTGCTGCCGCTGGATTGTGCCATTCAGACCTCTCAGTAATCAATGGCGACCGCCCGCGTCCTATGCCAATGGCTTTGGGCCATGAAGCAGCGGGCATTGTTGCCGCACTTGGCGAGGGCATAAACGATCTGGCTATTGGCGACCATGTGGTGATGACATTCATGCCAAGCTGCGGCCACTGCCTGCCTTGTGCAGAAGGACGGCCAGCACTGTGTGAACCGGGAGCCGCGGCCAATGGCGCAGGCGAATTGCTCTCTGGTGGGCGGCGGCTTACCCAGGACGGTGACATGATAAACCATCATCTCGGTTGCTCGGCCTTTGCCGACTATGCGGTGGTTTCGCGTCGCTCTCTAGTAAAGGTAGACAAGAATCTTTCGCTTGAAGAGGCTGCATTATTTGGATGTGCGGTGCTGACCGGTGTTGGCGCGGCAATTAACACTGCTGCCATTCGCATGGGACAAAGTGCGGTGATTATCGGTCTTGGTGGGGTTGGGCTGGCAACCGTCATTGGCTGCTTGTCGGCGGGCGTATCCAAGCTGATTGCTGTCGATCTTTCACCTGAAAAACAGGAACTGGCAAAGTCCATCGGCGCGACTCATGTGGTCAATGCTTCCGATGCCGATGCGGTAGAACAAGTGCGCGAGATTACTAGCGGGGGCGCGGATGTTGCTTTTGAGATGGCGGGATCAATTCTTGCGCTGGAAAACGCCGTGGCAATGACGCGGCGCGGGGGCATGACCGTTACTGCCGGCTTGCCGCCACCAGATCAGAATTTGCTGGTGAATGTGGTCAGTCTTGTCGCCGAAGAACGCACAATCAAGGGCAGTTATATCGGAAGCTGCGTTCCTGTCCGCGATATACCGCGTTATGTTGAAATGTATAAAGCAGGAAAACTGCCCGTAGACCGTTTGCTCAGCGGCTATCTTGAACTGGACGAGATTAATGCTGGCTTTGACCGTCTTCAAGCCGGAACGGCCGTGCGCCAGATCATCACATTCGATCACAATTGAGTCCAGAAGGGCGAGCAATGCAGCTTTCATGGTTATTGATGATAGCAGCGAGGAGCACATTATATCATGACCAAAAAAACTGACCTCCCTGCACGAAGCGCCTTTAAACGCTTTGTTACAATCACAACGCGCTGGATGGACAACGACGCTTATCGCCATGTCAATAATGTCGTTTACTATTCGCTGTTCGACACAGCGGTAAACCAGATGCTCCTCGAAGAGAGTCTGCTGGATATCGAGCATGGCGATACCATCGGTCTGGTCGTAAGTTCCCAGTGCAACTATTACGCTCCGGTCGCTTTTCCCGACGTCGTGCATGTAGGCGTGCGGGTCGGGAAACTTGGCCGCACCAGCGTCACCTATGAAATTGCCATTTTCCGCAATGACGACAGCGCTCTGTCTGCGTTTGGTAACTTCACCCATGTCTATGTCGATAGACAAACCAACCGTCCGCAGCCGCTTAAGCCGGAACTGAAAGAATTTTTAAGTTCGCTGGAATGAACGAAGCAGAGCGATAGGATGTGCCCGCATGCTACATATCGCGAGGCACTCATCCCTAGCAAGTTAAGGATATTCAAGCCACCGCTCTCTAATCAATGCTGATGCCCGTGAGGCAACCCTGAAATAGATACACTGAAAAACTCTGGGCTTTATTACGGTACTGGGTATCAACCGTCTGGATAAGAAAATGGCGGACACGGAGGGATTCGAACCCTCGAAGGACCGTGAGGCCCTTGCCTCCTTAGCAGGGAGGTGGTTTCAGCCGCTCACCCACGTGTCCGCATGACTGGCTTGGCCAAGACCAAGCGCTATAACGGGGCATTGCACTGGCTGCAATGGGTAAAGTGCCTGATATTGTGCGTGTATATTCCAAGCCGGTAAAAAATGTGGCTACGCGACGCTTATTCGCGCTTATCAGGAGCATGCAGATCATGCTTTGCGGGCCAAAAATGTAAAATCATACTCAACAGACCGCAAAATCGACTCGGATCGTCGTCCGTTCATTGCACAGTCATCACGAAGCGCCAAGGTCGTGAGTGGCTGGTATGGGAAGGAGTTTACCCATGACGAAGTCGTGTCCAAAGGAAATGTCTGTGAAAAAATATCCCCGCGAGACTATCGGCCGGAAATTATTAGGCTTGTTTGCCGTTTTCGCGCTTGCATCGGCGCCCGGCTTGTCGCCGGCTTATGCTCAGGTGCAAACGATTGATCCCAATGATGCGATTGATGCGGATCTGAATAATCCTGGCTATAACGAAAGCTATCAGGCTCCATCGTCTGGTCCCGATAATGCCCAGAGTGCGCCGGTAGATAATAGCACAAGCTATGATGCGATGAACGAAAACAGCTATGATCAGGACGGTTATAGCCAAAATGGTTCGGCGCAATATGGCACGGGCCAAACGGGCACGGTTCAATCCGGGAATAATACAGCGGTCGCCAGTGCACAGGATAATTCAACCTATCAGGATGATGACCTGATCGGAGCGGCAGAGGGCGTTTTTGGTAAAGGTGCCAAGGGGCTTGCCGGTGTGATCGAGGACATCCTGCAGAAACAGGGTCGGCCCAATGCCTATATCGCCGGGCGCGAGGCATCGGGCGCTTTTGTTGTCGGGCTGCGTTATGGATCGGGTGAACTGCACCACAAGATTGAGGGCAGCCGCCCTGTTTACTGGACCGGCCCGTCTGTCGGATTTGATATTGGTGCCAATGCGGCCAATACTTTTGTGCTGGTTTATAATCTTTATGATACAGAAGAACTTTTTCAGCGTTTCCCCGCCGGAGAGGGCGCGGCCTATTTTGTCGGCGGTTTCCATGTGAGCTATTTGCGTAGCGGCGATAAGGTGCTGATCCCGGTGCGATTGGGAGCGGGCCTGCGTCTAGGCGCGAATATCGGTTATATGAAATTCAGCAAAAAGCAGAGATGGTTGCCGTTTTAAGCGGGCGTCAAAAAAGGGTTTTTGTCACGTTAGTGCTGAGCCTGTCGAAGCATGTCTCCAGATCAAGCGTGGCATCAAGACCACAAGCACCCTTCGACAAGCTCAGGGTTAACGGTCCAGATAAGTATCCAAATAGCCACAAACTGTTAAGCTATAGCACGCAATTTTTGCATCCGTGACAAATAGCGCGCCAGTATATCAATCTCGAGATTGACCTGATCTCCGGCTTTCAGGTCGGCAAAGGTCGTGACGCTGGCCGTATGCGGGATGATATTAAGCCCGAAAATCGTGCTGCCGTCCGCCTGATCCTCGACGGTATTGACGGTTAAAGAGATTCCATCGACCGTTATGGACCCTTTCGGCGCAAGATAGGGCGCGATTTCAGCAGGCGCATGGATACGGACCGGGTGCGAATCGCCCTCGGTCTCTATGCTGACAACTTCACCCACGGCATCGACATGGCCGGTAACAATATGTCCGCCCAGTTCATCACCAACTTTCAGGGCGCGTTCCAGATTGAGCTTGCGACCCTCCTGCCACATGGACCCGGCTGTCTTGGAAATACTCTCTGCCGAAATATCAACTGCGAACCAGTCTGCGCCTTTGTCCACCACGGTCAAACAAGCCCCCGAACACGCGATAGAAGCGCCAATATCGACGCTGCTCATGTCATAGCTACAGGATATGGTCAGCCGCAGGTCGCCGCGTTCTTCCACTTTGGTAATTGTGCCGATATCGGAAACTATGCCTGTAAACATGAAAAGCCTTTATAAAGTGCGGGGCAAAATCGAATAGCGAACCTAGGCGGCGCGTTCATATATCTCAAGCACATCCTCACCCAAAGTGCGCCGGTCCAGCCGGTGCCATTGGCCGTGAGCGCTGTCGAGGCTCTCAAGGCCAATATCCGCAACGCCCGATAATCCGCCACCAATGATAATCGGCGCGCGATAGAGCAATAATCTGTCAACCATATCGGCTTTCAGGAAAGAGGCCGCTGTCGCCGCGCCGCCCTCCACCAGCAACCAATTGACCTGCTCAAGCTCTGTAATGGCCTGTGGCTCGGATATTTCTGTCCAGTGATCCGCTACCTCTGCCTTGCCCAGTACCACCGGACGCGGGGACCGGTCGGCAAGTCCGGCCAGCCGCACATCAAGACCGGGCCTGTCGGTCGTAGCCGTGCCGGCGCCAACCAATATGGCATCACAGCGGGCGCGTTCGAGATGGGCATGGGCGCGGGCCTGTTCTCCGGTAATCCACTGGCTGGTGCCGTTCCCCATGGCAATGCAGCCATCCAGCGACATGGCGAGTTTCAGCGTCACATGTGGGCGTCCTTTTTCCATGCGTGTGAAAAAACCCGCCATAGCGCGGTGCGCCTGTTGTTCCAGCACGCCGACCGATACCGATATGCCCGCATCGCCCAGCCGGTCAATGCCGTGCCGCCGGGTTCTCTCGTCAATATCCAGCGTGGCGACAATCACCCGCGCCGGGGCTGCGTCTTTCACAAGATCGGCACATGTGGGGCCACGCTCGCTTTTATGCGCGCACGGTTCAAGGGTGACATATATATCCGCGCCTTTGGCCGCTGCGCCCGCTTGCGCCAGAGCCATGGCTTCGGCATGGGGTCGCCCGCCCGGCTGGGTCCAGCCGCGGCCAATGACCGTTCCGTCCTTGACGACGATACAGCCGACATTGGGATTATCCCCCGTCCGTCCACGCGCGCGCTCTGACAAGGCAATGGCCGCTGCCATATAATGGGCATCATGTTTATTTGTTAGCATGTCATACCGGCGGGTCGTTCAACCTCTACATCGCCGCGCGCCAGCCTCTCCGCCTCGGCCTCGCGTTCAATAGCCTCGACATCCATGCCAGACATCCGGCCCAATGTTTTCATGGCCTCGCGCCGTTTGGCGTCGCGTTTGTCTTTCAGGCATTGCACAGCCCAGCGATCTTTCAATATTTCTTCATCGGTCCGGTCCAGCGACCAATTTTCAACATATATGATTTCTTGTGTTTTCGGCATGTCAGTATTGATCTTCGGGTCAATGATGAACAGAAAGAAAATAAAGCCCGAACAGGCAAAAGCCAGCAATGCTGGCATAGCCTGCTCTCTGGGATGGCGGCGTAGCAGGGTGACCAGATCCTTCAGGCCGCCGCCAACGGAAACATCTTTTAACATTTTCATAAGCGCTAAATAGGGAGCAAATGCAGCTATGACCAGCCCCGATGCAGTAGATACTGCACAGCGGCATTATCGACCTGCTGGATCCTCTAGCCCGCCGACGCGGATTTATGCAGAGGCATTTTGAAGGCGCTCCAAAGCCGCATCACGGCCAATCAGCGGCAACAAAGCGCCCATATCCGGGCCGTGATCCAATCCGGTCAATGCCTGACGCAGCGGCATGAACAATGGCTTGCCCTTCCGGCCCGTGCTTTGTTTGAGCGCCGTGGTCCATTCTTTCCAGATTGTTTCCGACCACGGCAGGTCGTTCAGTGCATCATGGGCCTGATTGACAAATTCACGGTCGTCAGCTGTCAGTTCGCAAGTGGTTACAGGGCCGGTAACGACCTGCCACCAATGATCCAGCTCGCCCATATCATGCAGATTCGGGCGGATAGCCTCCCATGCCGTAGCGGTCATTCCGTCGGGCAAGCGGTCCTTGACGGCGGAATAGTCCAGCAAATGAACAATTTTCTGATTAAGCTGAGCGAGTTCATCATCATCAAAACGGGCCGGTGCACGGCCAAAACGCGAAAAGTCAAAACCGTCCACTAGTGTCATAATATCAGCAATCGGTTCCACCGGATCGCTAGTGCCAATGCGTGCTAGCAGCGCGATGATGGACTGTGGTTCGATGTTGCGCTCCCGAAAACCGCCGACGCCCAGTGAACCGAGCCGCTTGGAGAGCTTGCCCTCTGTGCCGACAAGCAAGGCCTCATGGGCAAAATCGGGTGTATCTGCGCCAAGGGCATGAAACATCTGGATTTGCACTGCGGTATTGGCGACATGATCTTCGCCGCGCACGACATGGGTAATGCCCATATCAATATCATCAATGGTCGATGGCAACATATAAAGCCAGCTGCCATCTTCGCGGCGGATGACAGGATCGGACAGCAGGGCCGGGTCAAAATGCTGGTCCCCGCGGATCAGGTCGGTCCATGTAATTGGTGTGTCATGATCCAGTTTGAACCGCCAATGGGCTTTGCGACCTGCCGCTTCAAGCCCGGCAATATCAGCCTCGGTCAGTTCCAGCGCCCCGCGGTCATAGGTCGGCGGTTTGCCCCGGCTCAATTGCACTTTGCGTTTCAGGTCCAGTTCCTGCGCGGTTTCATAGGCGGGATAGACATGGCCAGCGGCTTTCAGTTCCTCAAAACGCTCCTCATAGCGGTCAAAGCGGGCCGATTGCCGTTCTTCGCTGTCGGGGTTTATGCCCAGCCATCCCAGATCAGCCCGAATGGCAGTGACATATTCTTCTTTGGAACGTGCCTCATCCGTGTCGTCCAGTCGCAACAGAAATTCACCGCCATGTTTCTTGGCGAACATCCAGTTGTGGAGTGCGGTGCGAATATTGCCGACATGAAGATGCCCGGTGGGCGATGGGGCAAAACGGGTTTTAATGGTCATAATATTCTCTTATCTGCTGAAATTGCGGTTCAGGTGGCCCTGAATGCATTGGTAATCGGGTAGCGGCGGTCACGGCCAAAATTGCGTGAACCGAGTTTGACACCGGGCGGAGCCTGACGCCGTTTATATTCGGCAGTATAGAGCAGCTTCTCTATCCGGATCACAAGGTCACGGTCAAAACCGCGCTCGACCAGATCGGCAACCGATAATTCTTCCTCGACCAGCCCGTGGAGCAGGGGATCAAGTATCTCGTAATCGGGCAGGCTATCGCTGTCTTTTTGATCGTCGCGCAACTCTGCACTGGGCGGTTTGGTAATCACAATATCGGGCATGACCGGCCCGTCCGGCCCCAAGCCCAGCGAAGGCTTGTTACGATTGCGCCATTCCGACAAGCGGAATACGGTCAATTTATAAGCGTCTTTCAGCACCGAATATCCACCCGCCATATCGCCATAAATGGTTGCATAGCCGACGCTCATCTCGCTCTTGTTGCCGGTGGTCAGCAGCATATGACCAAATTTGTTCGATAAAGCCATTAACGTGACGCCGCGAATCCGGGACTGGATATTCTCTTCGGTAATATCGACCTGATTGTCGGCAAAGCTGTCCTCCAGCATTGCGTCAAAGCCCTCAACCGCCGGAATGATCGAGATTGTATCTAGCTGCGTGCCCAGCATTTCAGCGCATCCTGCCGCATCATCAAGGCTCTCCTGACTGGTAAAGCGCGAGGGCATCATCACACATTTCACCCTGTCCGCGCCCAGCGCATCTACCGCCACTGCCGCAGACAAGGCGCTGTCGATACCGCCTGACAGGCCCAGTATCACGCCCGGAAATCCGTTGGTATTCACATAGTCGCGCAAGCCAACTATCATGGCGTTATAAATATCGGCGGGATGATCGTCGAGCCGGTGTATATCCCCCGCGGCGCAGCGCCAGCCGGATTGCTCTCCCGATTCTTCCTTCGTCCAATGCGTGTCGACAATCGCTTCGTCCCAATCGGGTAGCTGATGCATGACGCTGGTATCGCCGTTCAGAACAAAGCTCGCGCCATCAAACACGATTTCATCCTGACCGCCAATGCGGTTGAGAAAGATCAGCGGCAGTCCGGTTTCGCGCACGCGCTGCGTCGCCACCTGACCCAGACGGTGGTCGTCTTTCTCGATTTCATAGGGGCTGCCATGGACCGAGATCATCATTTCCGCGCCCTGTGTTTTCAGGTAATTGCACACAGCGGGCAACCAGACATCTTCGCAAATCGGCAGGCCGATCTTGCAGCCGCGAAAATCAACGGGTTCGGGCAGGGGGCCGGCGCTGAATATCCGTTTTTCGTCAAATGTGCCGTAATTGGGGAGTTCTACCTTATAGCGCACAGCCTTGATCCGGCCCTCTTCGAGCAGCGCGATACCGTTAAATAGCTTGTCATCCTCGCGGAAAATCGACCCGACGAGCATGGCCGGTCCGTGTCCTGCCGTTGCCTCTGCCAGCCGCTGTAATTCCTCCTGCGCCCGTCTTTGCACCGCCGGTTTGAGCACCAGATCCTCTGGTGGATAGCCGATCAGTTGCAATTCGGGAAAAACGATCAGGTCGCTATCGGGCCTTGATTGATATACCGCGATCATCGCGTCGGCATTGCCGCGCAAATCGCCAACTCTCTGGGTCATCTGGGCAAGGGTGATCGTAAGCTGTGCGTTCATTTTGCCCTGATAGAAAGCCGCGCAGCGCTGGGCAAATGAATTGTGGCAAATGATTGCCTGTAATCCCTGCCCGGGTCAGACTGTGACGATAGTTTCCTTCTCCTGTGTCATAAAGTTGCAATAATCTGGCCGGGATTGCACAAAAGGCACTTTAGATTCTTGATGCACCTGTTTAACAGGGGCTTGAAACATTTCCATAGTGCCCGCGATTCTGATACAATAGCTGGCCTGCTTTCAGGGGAAGCCACTCAATGAAACTCATGTCCGGCAATAGCAATTTGCCGCTCGCCCAATCCATAGCCGATTATCTGGATATCAAGCTGACCGATGCCAGTGTTAAGCGTTTCGCGGATGATGAGATTTTTGTCGAAATTCACGAAAATGTCCGCGGCGAAGATGTGTTCATCATGCAATCGACCAGCCATCCTGCCAATGACCATCTGATGGAACTGCTAATCGGGATTGATGCGCTGCGCCGGGCCTCTGCCAAGCGTATTACGGCGGTTATCCCTTATTTCGGATATGCGCGTCAGGATAGGAAGCCGGGGCCGCGCACACCGATTTCTGCCAAGCTAGTGGCGAATCTGATTACCGAAGCGGGCGCGGACCGTGTTCTATCCGTTGACCTGCATGCGGGCCAGATTCAGGGCTTTTTCGATATTCCGACAGACAATCTTTTCGGTGCGCCGGTGATGTCTGCTGATATACAGGCGCGTTTCGCGGGGCATGAATTGATGATTGTATCGCCCGATGTCGGCGGCGTGGTCCGGGCGCGCGCTTTGGCCAAGCGACTCGACAACGCTCCGCTTGCGATTGTCGATAAACGTCGTGAGCGTGCGGGCGAATCGGAAGTCATGAATATTATCGGTGACGTTGCGGGGCGCTTTTGTATCCTGATTGACGATATAGTCGATTCGGGCGGCACGCTTTGCAATGCGGCACAGGCGCTGAAAGACAAGGGCGCGACCGAGGTTGTGGCCTATATTACCCATGGCGTTTTGTCTGGCGGCGCGGTGGCGCGGATCAATGACAGCGTGCTGAAAGAGCTGGTGATTACTGATTCCATTGGCGCGACCGAAGCTGTGAAGGATTCGGACAAGATACGGCATCTGACCATTGCACCCCTATTGGGTGAAGCGATCAAGCGGATTGCCGATGAAACCAGCGTTTCGAGTTTGTGGGACTAAATAGAGGCTTTCTGCCAATCGAGATATTATGACCCCCAAAGATATTGCCCTTGCCGAACAGCTTGCCGATGCAGCCGGAGAGGCAATCCGTCCGTTTTTCCGCGCACCTTTTGACGAGGAATCAAAAAGCGATTCTACCCCGGTTACCGAGGCGGACCGCGCCGCCGAAGCCGCGATGCGTAAGATTATCGAAACAACCAACCCCGAAGACGGCATTATCGGTGAGGAATATGGCACGATCAACGAAGGTGCCTCGCGCCAATGGGTGCTGGACCCGATTGACGGCACGACCAGCTTCATTGCCGGACGCCCGATTTTCGGCACGCTGATTTCGCTGATGCAGGACGGCTGGCCGGTTATCGGGATTATTGACCAGCCGATCGCGCGGGAACGCTGGGTCGGTGTTGTGGGAAGGCCGACGATGTTTAACGGGGCGCCTGCCAAATCCGCGCGGTGCCGCGAATTGAAGGACGCGGTGCTTGCCACTACCAGTCCGCATCTGTTTGACGAGCATGATGCCGAACATTTCATGGCGCTGGCCAGTAAAGTTGCGCCGCGCAAGATTATCTATGGCGGTGATTGCTATAATTATGGTTTGGTTGCCAGCGGTCATGTCGATCTGGTCTGCGAAGCGGGCCTGCAGCTCCATGATTTCGCGGCTCTTGTGCCGATTATTGACGGCGCGGGCGGGATGATGTGCGACTGGAACGGGGAACCGCTCCATGCAGAATCGGACGGCCATGTTCTCGCCATGGGAGATCAGGCACGGGTGGATGATGTGCTGGAGGCCATTGCCTGTCATCATTAAAGCCTGTTTGTGGTAATATTTCTTGCATTTCCGGTGAATCTAGCTATTGCCGCCCTTCCGATGTGACGCACTGGCCAGTGTTGGGCTGCCACATGTGTCTGTAACGGTACTTTCTTAAAGGAGACCAAAATGCCCAAGTTGAAAACCAAAAGCGGTGTGAAGAAACGCTTCAAAATCACTGCAACCGGTAAGGTAAAGCACGGCGTAGCCGGCAAACGCCACCGTTTGATGAGCCATAACAGCAAATATATCCGTCAGAACCGCGGCACCAAGAAGCTATGTGATGCCGATGCTCGGACAGTGAAAAAATGGGCGCCATACGGCCTGGGTTAACCCCGGCGACTGGCAGAAATTACAAGGATATAGAAAATGGCACGTGTAAAACGGGGTACGACCACTCGTACAAAACATAAGAGATTATTAGAGCAGGCCAAAGGTTATTATGGCCGCCGCAAAAATACCATCCGCATCGCGCGGCAGGCTGTCGAAAAAGCCGGCCAATATGCGTATCGCGACCGTAAAGTTAAAAAGCGGGCTTTCCGCGCTCTCTGGATTCAGCGTATCAACGCTGCTGTCCGCGCCGAAGGCATGACCTATGGCACATTCATTCACGGCACCAAGCTGGCCGGAATTGAGCTGGACCGTAAAGTCATGGCTGATCTGGCGATGAATGAACCTGCTATATTTAGCGGTATCATCAAACAGGCGCAGGATGCTCTGGCGAAAGCCTGAAGCTCTTCATGAATTTCAAAGAAGCGCCGGAGAGCAATCTCGCGGCGCTTTTTTATTGGGATTTTTGACAAAGCCTGCCTAAACCGACAGCGGATAAAAGCGGACCAGTAAACAGGCCAGTAGTAATAAGGTAGGACGATGAGCGACATCGAAACGATCAAAAATAAATATCTGGACCAGATAGAATCTGCCTCCGACGGCGATGCTCTGGAAGCAATCCGGGTGGCTGCACTTGGCAAGAAGGGCGAGATTTCGCTGCTGCTTAAAACACTCGGCAAAATGACGCCGGAGGAACGCCAGAGCGAAGGCCCGAAAATCAACGGCGCCCGTCAAGCCGTGGCCGATGCCATTGCCGCGCGCAAGGAAGCCATGGAAACAGAGGCATTGAACGCCCGTCTTGCTACCGAAAAACTCGATATGACCTTGCCGCCGCCCAGTGCGCCGAAGGGGAGCATCCATCCGGTCAGCCAAGTGATGGACGAGCTGGCGGAAATATTCGCGGACCTTGGTTTCTCTGTCGCTACCGGACCAGAGATTGAGGACGACTGGCATAATTTTACCGCGCTGAATATCCCCGAAACCCATCCGGCACGGGCCATGCACGACACATTTTATTTCCCGCAAGTGGATGAAAACGGCATGCCCAAATTGCTGCGTACCCATACGTCGCCTGTGCAAATCCGCACGATGATGGACGTTGCCAAGCAAACCGGCGGCAAAGGCGAGCCAATCTATCTGATCGCACCGGGGCGCACCTATCGCAGTGACAGCGATGCCACCCATACGCCGATGTTCCATCAGGTCGAAGGGCTGGTGATCGACAAGAATATTCATATGGGCCACCTGAAATGGACGCTCGAAACCTTTGTTCGCGCATTTTTTGAACGCGACGATATCGAATTGCGTCTGCGGCCCAGCTATTTCCCGTTTACCGAACCATCTGCCGAAGTTGATGTCGGTTTCTCGGTCGAAAAGGGCCGCCGGATCATTGGCGGTGATGCACATAGTGACGAGGGCGGCTGGATGGAGATTCTGGGTTCCGGCATGGTTCATCCCAATGTCATCCGCAATTGCGGACTGGACCCGGATGTCTGGCAGGGCTTTGCCTTTGGCTGTGGTATCGACCGGCTGGCGATGCTGAAATATGGCATGGATGATCTGCGGGCCTTTTTTGATGGCGATCTTCGCTGGGCCGAACATTATGGATTTGGCGCGCTCGACGTGCCGACATTAAGCGGAGGAGTCGGCGCATGAAATTCTCACTCTCATGGCTCAAGGCGCATCTTGATACAGATGCAACCCTCACCCAAATCACCGACAAGCTGACCGATATCGGCTTGGAGATGGAGGGAATCGAAAATCCGGCCGATGCGGTAAAACCGTTTCGCGTTGCCAAAGTGATCGAAGCGGGGCCGCACCCCAATGCCGACAAGCTGCAACTGTTAAAGGTTGACGATGGTTCGGATGAGCCATGGCAGGTCGTGTGCGGTGCGCCCAATGCGCGAAAGGATATGATCGGCGTTTTTGGCCCGCCCGGCACCTATATTCCCGGCAGCGATTTTACGTTGAAGCCTGCAAAAATCCGTGATGTCGAGAGTTTCGGCATGATGTGCAGCGCCCGCGAGCTGGAATTGGGCGATGATCATGACGGGATTATCGAGCTGCCCTCCGATGCGGTGGGCGCAGTGGGGCAAAGCTATGCCGATTATGCCGGGCTGGATGATCCGGTTCTGGATGTCTCGATCACCCCCAATCGTCAGGATTGCATGGGTGTGCGCGGCATTGCCCGCGATCTGGCGGCGGCAGGAATGGGGACGCTGAAACCGCTTAGCGAAGCCTATCATGATGCAAATCTTGATATTGCCGGCGAAGGCAGCGGTCCCGATGTCCGCACCGATGATCCGGAAGGCTGTCCGGCCTTTTATGCCCGCACCGTAAGCGGCGTGACCAATGGTGCTTCGCCAGACTGGATGCAGCGCCATTTGAAATCGGCAGGGCAAAAACCGATCAATATGCTGGTCGATATCACCAATTTTGTCATGCTCGATCTGGGTAGGCCGTTGCATGTCTATGATGTCGCCAAGCTGAGCGGGGCGCAGGTTGCCAGAAAGGCCAAGGCGGGGGAGAAGCTCACCGCACTGAATGACAAGGAATATACGCTCGACGAGAGCATGACCGTGATTGCCGATGATAATGGCGCACATGATATTGGCGGTATCATGGGCGGGGCGGCCACAGGCGCGGCTGATGATACGAGCGATGTGCTTATTGAATGTGCTTATTTCGATCCTGCCTCCATTGCGCGCACCGGCCAGAAGCTGATGCTGACTTCCGATGCGCGCCAGCGGTTTGAACGCGGTGTTGATGCTACTTTTCTTGACGAAGGATTGGCGGTCGCGACATGGTTGATTACCGAGCATTGCGGCGGCACGCCCAGCGAGGTGACACGCGCCGGAAGCCCGCCGGTGGAGAGCCGTTCTATCAGCTATAACCCGCAGAAATCCAAGGATTTAGGCGGAGTTGATGTCCCCGCAGAGAAGCAGAAAGCGATACTCGAAGCGCTGGGCTTTGCGGTTGATGACAACTGGCAGGTCACGGTCCCAAGCTGGCGCCGTGACGTCACCGGCTGGCAGGATCTGGTCGAGGAGATAGTCCGGATCAACGGTTTGGACTCCATTCCCTCCACGCCTTTGCCGCGCAAGCCGGGTGTAGCGCGGCCAACCGCATCACCGCAGCAGCTTGCCGAGCGCAAGGCCCGCCGGGCAGCAGCAGCGCGCGGTCTGAACGAAACGGTAACGTGGAGCTTCATATCAGAGAAAGAGGCCGCGCCCTTTGGCGGCGGTATATGGTCACTCGCTAATCCGATCAGCGAAGACCTGAAAGTCATGCGTCCTTCGCTCTTGCCCGGCCTGATCGCCGCAGCGCAGCGTAATGCCGATCGCGGTGCATCTTCCATCCGTCTGTTTGAAGTGGGTCGCCGCTATCTGGAAAAGAGCGAACATCCGACCATCGGACTGGTGCTGACAGGTGAGAACCGCACGCGCAGCTGGCAAAGCGGAGCAGCGACCAAATATGACGCTTTCGACGCGAAAGCAGAAGTGCTTGGCATATTGGAAGCCGCCGGCGCGCCGACGGACAAGCTGATGGATTTTGGTGAGGCGGGCGATCATTATCACCCCGGCCAATCGGGCACATTGCGCCTTGGGCCAAAGAAGATATTGGCCGCTTATGGCGTGTTGCACCCCGCGGTAACAAAGGCGATGGGCTTGAAAGGCGCTGCGGTTGCCGCGGAGATATTCCTTGATGCCATTCCGGTCAAAAAAGCCAAAGGCCATATGCGTGATGCTTATGCACCGCCAGCATTGCAAGCGGTGAACCGTGACTTTGCTTTCATCGTTGACGCGGATTTACCCGCCGGTGATCTGGTACGCGCCGTCAAAACTGCGGACAAGAAACTGATTACCGATGCGCGGCTGTTTGACCTGTTCGAGGGGCCGAGTGTGGGTGAAGGCAAAAAATCACTGGCGGTGGAAATCACTTTGCAACCAGTGGATGCGACCCTGACCGAAGAGGATTTGAAAGCCGTTTCGGAGAAGGTAGTGGCAAGCGCCGGAAAATTAGGGGCGGAATTGCGGGGATAATATTCGCTGTATTTTCCCTGACGAGATTGTGAGATTATGACCAAGACCAACCCCCGCCGCACGTTTGCGATTATTTCCCACCCCGATGCGGGTAAGACAACGCTGACCGAAAAGCTGCTTTTGAAGGGCGGCGCGATCCATTTGGCGGGGGAGGTCAAAGCGCGTGGTGATAACCGGCGGGCACGTTCCGACTGGATGAAGATCGAGCAGCAACGCGGGATTTCCGTGACCAGTTCGGTGATGACCTTTGAACGCAACGGTATCATATTTAACCTGCTCGACACACCGGGGCACGAGGATTTCTCCGAAGATACCTATCGCACGCTCACCGCTGTTGATAGCGCGATCATGGTGATTGATGCAGCCAGCGGGATTGAAGCACAGACACTGAAACTGTTTGAAGTGTGCCGTCTTCGCAATGTGCCGATCATTACCTTTATCAACAAGGTGGACCGTGAAGGCCGCGATCCGTTTGAATTGCTCGACGAAGTGGCGGACAAGCTGGCTCTCGACGTTTGCCCGATGAGCTGGCCCACCGGCATGGGCGGACAGTTTGAAGGGGTTTACGATCTCTACCGCAACCAGCTTCACCAGCCAGAGGGCGAGAGCAAACAATATGATGGCAAGGTTCAGGATTTTGACGGGCTGGATGATCCACGGCTAGCCGATGTATTGAGCGATGAGGCGCATGAGCGGCTGACCAGCGAGGGTGAGCTTGCACAGGGCGGCTATAGCGATTTTGACCTAAAGGCTTATCAGAACGGGGATCTCACGCCGGTATATTTTGGTTCTGCGCTAAAACAGTTCGGGGTAGAGGAATTGATCGAGGCGATTGCCGATTATGCACCCAGCCCGCGGCCACAACCTGCCGAGCCTGCTCCGATTGAACCGGACAGCCCGGATGTCACCGGCTTTGTTTTCAAGATTCAGGCCAATATGGACCCGCAGCACCGTGACCGGATTGCCTTTATGCGGCTTTGCTCCGGCCAGTTCAAACGCGGGATGAAATTAATCCCCTCGGCACTTGGCAAGCCGATTGCGATCCATTCACCAATCCTGTTTTTCGCGCAGGACCGCGAGATTGCCGCTACGGCTGAACCGGGTGATATAATCGGTATTCCCAATCACGGAACATTGCGGGTTGGCGATACATTGTCCGAGAAAAATCAGGTGCGTATCACTGGCCTGCCCAATTTCGCGCCGGAAATCCTGCGCCGCGTGATTCTGAAAGACCCGACCCAGACCAAAAAGCTCCGCAAGGCACTTGATGATCTGGCGGAGGAGGGCGTTGTGCAGGTTTTCTATCCCGAAATCGGTGCGAACTGGATTACCGGCGTGGTCGGGCAATTGCAGCTTGAAGTGCTGATCAGCCGCTTGTCGGCGGAATATAAAGTAGAAGCCAGCCTGGAACCTGCGCCCTTTGAAACCGCCCGCTGGATCAGCGGTGACGAGGATGTGCTGGAGGCCTTTGCCAATATCAACCGCTCTAGTCTGGCCCGCGACCGCGATGACAATCTGGTGTTCATGGCCAAATCAGAATGGGACGTAAATTATCAGCAAGAGCGCAATCCGGAAATCAAATTCAGCGCGACGCGGGAGCGGTGATCCAGATTATCTTGCTAAATATGTTTCTAGAAAAGTCGGCTAGTACGGATCAGCTATATTTTCAATAATGATACCGGCACTGTGCAATTTCCAGCGCCTGTAAATCACCCTCTCCCCGCATACGATAGACCAGCCGGTGTTCCTGTGTAATCCGTCGCGACCACCAGCCTTTTAATTGTCCGCGCAAGGGTTCGGGTTTGCCGGTGCCTTTGAATGGCGAGCGGCGGCATTCTTCAATTAATGTGTTTATACGTTTCAGTGTTTTGCGGTCCGCATCCTGCCAATGGCGGTAATCGTTCCAGCCTTGATCCGAAAAGACGATCTTCACGAATCAATAAGCTCTCGTTCCGTTCCTTCGTCGGCATCGAGCTGTTTTATTGACCCCATCAAGCGGCGTGCATTTTCGGGAGATGATAATAAATGAATGGTTTCTTCCATCCCCGCCCATTCGCTTTCGGATATCATGACAACCGCTTCGCCGCGCTGGCGCGTGATTTTCATAGGCGCACGGTCGGCAACGACACGGTCCATCAACGCCTTTAGATTGGCGCGGGCGTTTGAGAAGTTTTCCATCAGCATGCGTCGGATATGTACGATATATAGTACAATGTCAAGTTTTCAACAAAAACACCGCATGTTCGGCCAGCAGGTTGGCCATCGCGTGGCCGGTCTGTTTGTCACCGCTTAGAAACCATTGTTGTTCCTGCGTATAATTGCCGTCGCGGACCAGTGCGCGAAAATCGTCTATCGTGACATGGTGGATGTTGGGCGTATCATACCAGCGTTCCGGTAACAGACGTGTGACTGGCATATGGCCACCAAAGAACAGCGCCATACGCACGCGCCAATGAGCGAAATTGGGAAAGCTGACGAACGCCTGTTTGCCGATACGCAGCAACTCTTTAATCATCACATCGGGGCGGTGGGTGGTTTGCAGGGTCTGGCTAAGAACGGCATAATCGAAACTGCCGTCGGGATAAGCAGACAGGTCGGTGTCGGCATTGCCCTGAACGACCGACAGCCCTTTGCTAACGGCGGCGGCGACATTGGCCGGGTTGATTTCCAAACCGCGCGCGTCGGCCTGTTTCTGGTCGCGCAAGGCCGCCATTAACGCGCCGTCACCGCATCCAATATCAAGGACGCGAGACTTAGGATGGATATTATCGGCAATAATCTGAAGATCGGGGCGCAATTTTGTCACCGGGCATCTCCTGCTTTCAGGAATCCGTCAACAATCCGGTTCATTTCCGGATTTTCGAGCAGAAAGCTGTCATGGCCAAAGGCGCTGGACAATTCGACAAAACTCACCGCCGCGCCCGCCGCGTTCAGCGCATGGACAATCCGTCGCGATTCACTTGTCGGATACAGCCAGTCCGTGTCAAAACTGATCAGGCAGAACCGCGTTTTTGAGCCTGTGAAAGCATGGGCCAATGTGCCGCCATGCGCTTCGGCCAGGTCAAAATAATCCATAGCCCGCGTAATATAGAGATAGCTGTTGGCATCAAAGCGATCAACAAAGGTAATCCCCTGATAGCGCAAATAGCTTTCCACCTGAAAATCGGCGTCAAAGCCGAAAGTCTTGCTGTCACGGTCCTGCAACCGCCGTCCGAACTTCTCGGTCAGGCCCGCTTCCGATAAATAGGTGATATGGGCGGCCATGCGCGCAACGGCAAGGCCGCTGCTCGGCGGGTCGTCATCGGCATAATAGGCTCCGCCCCGCCACCGCGCGTCAGCCATAATCGCCTGTCGGCCTACTTCATGGAAAGCGATATTCTGTGCCGAGTGCCGCGCAGCAGAGGCGATGATGACTGCTGATTTAACCCGGTCAGGATAAAGTGTGGTCCAGCTTATCGCCTGCATCCCGCCCATAGACCCACCGATGACGGCATGAAGCCGCACAATGTCAAGATAATCAAGGAGTAGCGCCTGTGCCCGCACCATATCGGCAATGGTCAGCATCGGAAAATCCATGCCCCATGGTTTATTATTAGCCGGATTGATTGTCGCTGGGCCGGAAGATCCCATGCAGCTACCGATTACATTGGCACAGATAACGAAATACCGGTCGGTATCAACCGGCTTGCCCGGTCCGACCATGCGCGTCCACCAGCCATCTTTGCCGGTCGCGGGGTGGGTTGAGGCAACATATTGATCGCCGGTCAACGCATGACAGACCAGCACCGCATTGCTGGCATCGGCATTCAACGTGCCATAGGTTTCATAAGCAATTTCGACAGGCGTCAGCTCGCCGCCGCTTTCCAGCGGCAGCGGTCCAAGCAGACGGACCTTTTTATCTAACCCGAAACGTGCGTCTTGACTCATAATTCCACTCATAATTTTAAGGGCTAAGGCGGGATTTGCCGCCGGTCAAACGATATTGCAGTTGACTGATGGGCTGTGGGGGTTAGTCCGGCCAGATATTTTGATATCAATCGAGAGCCTCTTATGGGAAATCTTACACCACAGCCAAAAGAATGGATCATGGATATTGCCGCCTATATTCCCGGAAAGGCGGGGACCGAGGATGGTAAAAAGCTAATAAAACTGTCAGCCAATGAAAATCCTTTGGGATGCAGCCCCTCTGCTGCCAACGCGATGAAGGCTGCCGCTGCCACTGTTGATCGCTATCCCGATGGCGGCTCCAACGCCTTGCGCGACGCGATTGGCGCGAAATATGATCTTGATCCGGCACGAATTATCTGCGGGACCGGATCGGATGATGTGCTGCAACTGGTTGCCAATGCTTTTACCGGACCGGGCGATGAAATCATCCATGTGCGCTATGGCTTTGCGGTCTATGAAATTGCGGCAAGACGCTATGGCGGCACTCCGGTTGTTGCCGATGACAAGGATTACGGCACGGACGTTGATGCGATAATTGCCAAGGTTACAGACCGTACAAAGCTGATCTATTTGGCCAACCCCAATAATCCGACCGGAACATTATCCAGCGCGGGCGAGATTAAACGTCTGCATGATGCGCTGCCCGGTAATGTCGTGTTGGTGCTGGACGGTGCCTATGCCGAATATCTGGAAACGGATGAGGATGACGGCGCACTGGACTTGGCCAAAATGGCTTCCAATGTTCTGGTCACTCGTACTTTTTCCAAGATTCACGGACTGGCCGCGGAACGTATCGGATGGGGCTATGCCTCGGCAGATATTATTGATGCGATGAACCGTATCCGCCAACCGTTTAACGTGACGACCGCCGGTCAGCACGCGGCATTGGAAGCATTGGCAGATGACGCCTTTGTCGAAAGCAGCCGCGCCCATAACCGGAAATGGCGTGACTGGATGACGCGTGAAATTGCGGCGCTTGGCAATCATGGGCTGCGGGTCATACCCTCGCATACCAATTTCCTGCTCGTCCTGTTTGAAGGCGAGTTATCTGCAAAGGAAGCCAATGAAGCATTGATGGATAAAGGCTATGTCGTGCGCTGGCTACCGGGGCAGGGACTGGCCAACGGCCTGAGGATTACAGTCGGTACAGAGCAGGAGACTCGCGGCTTTATTGATGCTTTGCGCGCTATATTGGAAGATGCGGATTGATGCTGCCATTTGCTAATATCACCATTATCGGTCTGGGACTGATCGGTTCGTCGATCGCGCACGCTGTAAAGGCGAGCATGCCATCTGTTCGGGTTACAGGCTATGATGCCGATCCGGCGGTTCGCGCCCGCGTGCAGGAATTGGGTTTCTGCGATGATCTTGCCGATAGCGCCGGCGCAGCGGTCATTGATACCGACCTTGTTTTGCTGTGCGTGCCGGTTGGCGCTATGGCGTCAATTGCAACGGATATTGCCGATGATTTGCCACAAGATGCGATTATCAGTGATGTCGGTTCTTCAAAAAGCCGGGTCATCGAGGCTCTTTCCACTGCATTACCGGGCGCACGGATCATACCGGCCCATCCTGTCGCCGGAACCGAACATAGCGGGCCTGACGCGGGCTTTGCGACATTATTCCATGATCGCTGGTGCATATTGACCCCGCCCGATGATGCACAGGAAGCGGATATTGCGCTTGTGCGTGCTTTTTGGGAAAAGCTGGGCGCGAACATCGAAATCATGGGGGCCAAACATCATGATCTGGTGCTGGCCGTGACCAGCCACCTGCCCCATCTGATTGCCTATACCATTGTCGGAACCGCATCGGATCTGGAACATGTCACGCGCAGCGAAGTGATTAAATATTCCGCTGGCGGTTTTCGTGATTTCACCCGGATAGCGGCTTCGGACCCGACGATGTGGCGTGATGTCTTCTTGTCCAATAAAGAAGCTGTTCTGGAAATGCTTCAGCGTTTTTCAGAGGATTTGACCGCGCTGCAACGGGCGATCCGCTGGGACAAGGGGGACGAGCTGTTCGATCTGTTCACCAAAACCCGCGCCATCCGCCGCCGGATTATCGAAGAGGGGCAGGACGATGCCGCTCCCGATTTTGGCCGCAGTCACGAGTAGCGCCGCACAGTATCAAAACAACCAAATGTTGTTTCTACATTGCCTATTAGTAATTACATTATAGATTGTCTGCCGGGTCACGCAATTAATGGAGGATGCGGAAGTGTCAGATAATAAGGATCAGCACGACCAAGGACAGGATAGACGTAAGGGGGACCGCCGTTTAGCGGACGATCCTAATTATAAAGGCTCCGAACGCCGCAAGGAAGAACGTCGGAAAAAAGAACGCAGAAGCGAACCGCGTGAATAAATAGCCGCTGTTTTAATCCGCTTAACGCGCCGCTAGCACGTCATCCGCGACAAAAGCATTGGTTTTGCGTTCGTGGCCAAATTGGCTGGTCGGCCCGTGGCCGGGGATGAAGGTTACATCATCGCCAAGCGGCCATAATTTCTGGGTAATCGCATCAATCAGGTCCTGATGGTTGCCGCGCGGAAAATCGGTGCGGCCAATGGACCCTTGAAACAGCACATCCCCCACCACGGCCAGTCTGGACGGCTGGTGATAGAAAATAACATGGCCGGGCGTATGTCCGGGACAGTGAATGACATCCAGCACCAGATCACCGACGGTCACTTGATCCCCATCTTCAAGCCAGCGGTCCGGCACAAAGCTTTTCGCCTCCATGCCAAAGCGCGCGCCATCGCCGTCAAGCTGCTCTATCCAGAACAGATCGTCTTTATGTGGCCCTTCAATCGGCAGGCCCAATTCTTCGGCAAGCATTCCGGCCTGTCCGCAATGGTCAAGATGTCCGTGGGTGATGATAATTTTTTCCAGTTCAACACCATGTTCCGCCACCGCAGCTTTTAGCCGCGGCAGATCCCCGCCGGGATCGCTAAGCGCCGCTTTGTTGGTTTTGGTACACCATAAGAGCGTGCAATTCTGCTGAAGTGGAGTGACCGGAATAATCACGGCCTTTAAAGGAGCGTCTGTCATAGACAGCTATTTGGCGGTGCGGGGTGTAAGTTGCAAGGGTTGAGATGGCTTCTTTCCTCGCGAAGCGTTTACAGCCGTCGTCCGGTCCACACCACACGGCCAATGAATGTCACGTCTTGCGGTTCAATATCATCCCAACTGGGATAGCGTATATTATCACTGCGGATCGACAATTTCCCCGACGGAAGCAGCGCCAGCCGTTTGACCAGCAGAACATCGTCCATCCGCAAAACATAGATCCCTTCACGCAATGGCCGTTCGGCAGCGCTATGATCGACCATTATATCATCGCCGTCACAAAGCGTCGGGTCCATCGAATCGCCATCGACCGTAATCATCGACAGTTTTTCCGGATTGGTGCCAAGCTGTTTGAGCCACTTTGCCCCGAAAGCCATGCTGCTATGGCCTGCGCCATTGGGTCCATCATCAGCTAAGGAACCGGGGCCAGCAGAAGCGCCTAGCTCCAACTGTTTGATCTGGATCATGTTTTTGCCTATGGCCGCGCCGGTAGACGGCGTTTTTGCCGCTTTGCCCGCGCCCAAAATCCGTTCATCCACCGCGTAATATTCCGCCAGCTTCCGGCGGTCTTCCTCATCCAGTTTCTTGGGTGTCCCGCGCTTTATATATTGTTGGATATAAGCAGGATTTTTGCCGAGCATTCGCGAGATTGAGGAAAAATCGTCACGATTGTTGCGGATCAACTGTTCCAGATTGGCGCGCGCATCCCCGCCAAGAGAGTCTGCATTCGAAATAGAGGATTTCTGGGCCATGGCCACATCCTAGAACTATTGGCCGGAAAAGACAATAGGAAAAATCCTAGACATGTAGGAAATCGCATTTCAAATAGGAATATACCTATTTCAAGTGAGTCGGCTGCAACGCCCTTGCAACTATGGATGGAGATATTTGATGCATTTACTGAGGGAAATTGAAAAATTCATGCGTGAAACCGGGATGCCATGGACAAAATTTGGCCGCTTGTCCGTTCGCGATCCCCGTTTTGTGGAAGATCTTAGAAATGGCCGTGAACCGGGTAAAAAAATTTCACAAAAAGCGGAACATTTCATGAGCAAATGGCGGAGTGACCATGCAGGATAAGCGCGGAACAAGATATTGTGCACCAGAAAAAAATCACCACGCAAAAAATAGTCGCAAGCCAAAAAAACGTCGTGATACGGGAGCGCTATTGATCGAGCAGCTCAGCGCGCTGGCCGGAGCGGGGCATAATATAAAGATGATCCGTGAAAGGCGTTGGGCCAGTATTAGTTTTTCGGGAGTCCGGCACAAAATATTGATTAGTCGCCAGCCGACGTCCGTGGCGCAGGATATGTCGCGATCATTGGCTGCAACAATCACCGACCATATATTTGACCTGCCGGGTCATTTTGTGGCCGATATTGTGGTTGATGATCGGCCAGAGCAGGACCATAGCATTATCGTCGAAATACTGACGATTATTGATCCGGTGGCATCATAGCTATCGGGGCATATCGGCCATCGAGACCCTATCGCTGGGCTGACATTCTCTCCAGCGTTCCCAAAGCTGCTTTCAATGCCGCATCCATGTCTGCGTGACGGGGAGTGGCCATATTTCCCTGTGGTTCATGGCGGAGATCATTTTGTGGCCGCGTCATGGTTGGCGCTTCGCTAACGAAAGGAGGTGTTGATGCTTCGTCAACAGAAGAGCTGGTTGGCGTTGCATCGGTTGACCGGGCCGCAGCAACGGGTGTCATCATATCATCGGCCAGATCGGCTGTGACATTCTGGGTTCGGACATTTTGAGCTGTGATAATTTCGGTTTCAAGCTGCTTCAAGCGCTTCAGTCCCGCCTCCAGACGATCAGCGAGCTGCGCGATATTCAAATCTGCCAGATCATCAACTGGTGCTTCGTTTTCCAATATCTCTGTCGCCAGAGTCTCTTCAACCTGCGTTTCATTATCAGCGGCGAGCATGTCTGCCCCGGCTTCATCTTCAGGCGCCAGATTTTCTACCGGGAACTCTTCTGCTTGCATTTCTTCAACCGGCATTGCGGCTGGCTCTGGCTTTTCGATAGCTATATTATCATTCGTCAGCGCATCAGCTGAAACTTCTGCTGCCTGTAGAGGCGCGGGCGCAGCTGTTTCGGCTGCTATAGCTTCGCGTTCCATGTCAGCCCCGGTGCCAGCGGTGCTTACAGCAGTAGATTGAGCATCTAATTTACGCAATTGGGGCAAATCTGCCAGATCCATGATTCGGGCATTGTTTTTCTTTGGCTTTTTAAGGAAGCGGGTCAGCGATCTGGGATCAAATTTCGGCAAGCCAAAACGCCGCTTTCTTGTGAGCGTAAGGCTTTGATTGCCCGATTCAACAGAATTTGCAGCATGTATTTTTTCTCGAAGTGCAACGCCCATTTCGGAGTCCCCTTTGCGATTTAGAAGTAAATATACGGCAGATGCAGATACCAGACAGGCAAGCACAGCAATCAGGCCACGCGCTGTATCGCCCAGCGGCGGCGCTGTCGCGGGCACAAATTCCGGCAGCCCGGTCGCCCCGATGATATTCTCCAGATAGACGACGGGTAAAGTTATAACCACCAATGCAGCAACCAAGCCAGCTAGAGCCGCCATGGCCGGCATTATCATGGCCTGTTTCAACATCATTGACTGTTTCAACTGGGCGCTATCCTGTTTCATATCGTTCACATCATTCTCCACCATTTCAGGCTGCCCGCCGACTCGTTTTATGGGCGATCAACCTTTGGTAAACAGGATGGTAACCTAAAATGTTTGACGACCAGTTACGATCCGCCTCAATAAATTTTCGTGCTGTTTCAATGGTTTGGGGCCATTGACTGCGATTTTTGAGTGTTATGTCCAATTTTTCGGCTATTTTTTCGGGTGATCCGGCGGGAAATAATGTCCCTGTCTCGCCGTCTTTGATTAGCTCGCGGTGGCCGCCAATATCCGAGGCGGCGACGATTCGCCCCTGGGCCATCGCTTCCAGCGGTTTTAGCGGCGTCACCAATTCGGTCAGCCGCATTGATTTGCGCGGATAGACCATGACATCCATCAATCCGTAATAGCGTTCCACCTCGTCATGGGGCACGCGGCCGGTAAATGTGATGGCGGATGCAGCGACCGATTCGGCCTGTCGTTTCAGCGCCTCTTCCATCGGCCCGCCACCGACCAGCAAAAGATGCGTGTGCGGATTACGCTTTAGGAGAAGCGGCATAGCGGCGATCAGATCGTCCAGCCCTTCATAATCATAGAAGCTGCCGATAAAGCCGAGCACGGATTTACCCGCCAGCCCCAGTTCGCGCCGCAACTTTTCGTCCGGAGCGGGCGGCTGGCCGAACAGGGCCATATCCACGCCATTGGGTGACACGGTAATTTTCTCAGGCGCGATGCCGCGCGATATAAGATCAGATTTCAATCCTTCGCAGATGACGGCCACCGCATCGGCGCCATGGATCACATGGTTTTCCAATTGCCGGGTCAGCCAGTACCGCGGGCTATTCTCGCGGCCCGTGCCATTGCCAACCGCTGCATCTTCCCAGAATGCCCGGATTTCGTAAAGCAGCGGCAGACCAGCCTTCCGCGCAGCGCGTAGAGCCGCAAGCCCGTTAAGCGCGGGTGAATGGGCATGAAGCACATCCGGCTGCCATGTTTTGATGACTTGAGTAATCCGCTCAGCAAGTGCCGCTATTTCGCGCCATTCGCGCAAGGGAGAAGGGCCGTTGACCGCCGTTACTGTGCGGAAGAAGTCCAGTCCGTCAACATGCTCCAATGGCGTTTTTGCCCTCACGCCGTGCTGATCCTGGCGCACGCCGGTGACACCGGCGACATGCACCCCGCTGGCGATTTGCGCTTTCATGATCGCCCGGGTGCGGAAACAATATCCGCTGTGCAGGGGCAGGCTATGGTCCAATATGTGTAATATCCGCGTCATGGCGCAGGGGCTTGCCCGAAAAGGATTAACGTCCCGTCAACCCTAAGTGGGTATCGAGAACCGGGTATCGCGCATGAGCCGGTATGAAATTGATGCACCAACATGAGGCAGCCTGCGTATGATCGATAATTTCTCCATCGCTCTGACACATGGCTTGTTGTTTATCGCGGTGTGGCGGTTGATCCAGCGTCCCGATCTGGACCATGAAGACCCGCCCGAGCCGGATCAGCCGTCTGGCGGATTTTATAGCCAGCGGGGCGAGTCGCGGACTAACGGACCGGAACAAACACCGGAATCACATCATGCGTGATCTGATTTTCGTCGGCTATCTGCTTGCGCTCATGCTTCTGGCGTTCAAGCGGCCTTTTATTTTTACGCTGATTTACGCTTATATCGACATAGTAGCGCCCCAGCGGCTCAGCTATTTTCTGCTCAATTCGGTGCCATTGTCGCTGATTGTCTTTGGCATGGCGTTTCTGGGTTATGTGATCGCGGATGATAAACAGGACAGCCGCTTTTCGGTGCGTCAGGGAGTAATGGCCTTGCTGCTGCTCTATTGCGGATATACTTCGTTTCAGGGCGCTTTGCCCGAAGATGCGATGGAAAAATGGGACTGGGTCTGGAAGGCGCTGGTCTTTGCGATATTCCTGCCGTTGACGCTCCGCACAAAGCTGCGGATCGAGGCGCTGACCCTGTTCATGGTGCTATGCGCGGCCACGCTGATAATTACGGGCGGGATCAAGACGCTTGGTTCGGGCGGCGGATATGGTGCGCTCGTGCTGTTGGTTGACGATAATGCCGGGCTTTATGAAGGCTCCATCATTTCTATGGTGGCGATTGCGATCATTCCGCTGATGCTCTGGTTGTCTAAACATGGCACGATTTTCCCCCCCGACTGGCGAGTCAGATATTTCACCCTGGCTCTGGTTTTTGCTGCTTTGCTGATCCCCGTAGGCACACAGGCACGCACCGGATTGATCTGCATTGGCGTGTTGGCGGTGCTGCAATTGCGCTTTGTCAGATACCGTTTTCTATATGCCGGTATGGCCGTGATGGTGGGTTTGATGGCGATCCCGTTCCTGCCGCAAGCATTTACCGAACGGATGGAAACAATCCAGAATTACAAAGCCGATGAATCCGCCTCTACCCGTATCGCGGTATGGGAGTGGACGATAGAATATGCCAATGCCAACCCGATGGGGGGCGGGTTTAATGTCTATCGTCTCAACAAATTACGTTACGAGCTGGCCCCGGACCAGAACGAGCGTGAGCCAAATTATGATTACACGCAGGATGAGGGGCCGATTGAAATTATCGACGAGGGCCGCGCTTTCCACAGCAGCTATTTCGAGATGCTGGGCGAACAAGGCTATCCCGGCCTTGCCATGTGGCTGTTCATCCATCTGGGCGGTATCTGGCGCATGGAGGTGTTGCGGCGACGTTATCGCAACACGCAGAAAGCGGCGCAGGAATGGGTCGCTCCGCTGGCCATCGCGCTGCAACATGCACATATCATCTATATGGCCGGGTCGCTGTTTGTCGGCATCGCGTTTCAACCCTTTGTCTATATGCTGGTCGCGCTGCAAATCGGGCTGGATACCTATATGACCCGTCGCGCGAAAGAAGCGGCAACCATTCCCATTGGCCGGCAGATTCCGGCAAGCAGATTGTCCGGCGCGACTTTGTGATGATCTACATAAAACCGGCTATCCGCTTATTTGTTTTTCAACTCATCCCCGCTCAACCGTACAACATGTAAGAGATTGGTTGATCCCGGTGTGCCAAAGGGGACACCTGCGCTGATGATGATGCGCGATCCTGCTTCACCCAGTTGGTGGCGCAGGGCCATGCGTTTGGATTTGGCAACCATTTCTTCAAAGTCGCGGACATCGCGGGTGACAACGGCATGTGCGCCCCACAACAGGCCGATACGCCGGGCTGTATGCCGGTCGGGCGTCAGCACGAGTAGCGGCACAGAGGGGCGCTCTCGGGCCATGCGCCGCGCGGTCGAACCGGATTTGGTGAAGCAGACTATGGCTGATGTCGGGATGGTGCGGGCGATGTTAAAGCTGGCCGCGGCTAGCGCATCGGCGGTGGTTGCATCGGGCAGTGTTTCGGTAAAATGAACCCGCTCGGTATAAGAGGGATCGCTTTCCACCTGCATCGCAATCCGGTCCATCATCGTTGCGGCTTCGATCGGCCATTTGCCTACCGCTGATTCCGCCGACAACATAATTGCATCAGCGCCGTCATAAATGGCGGTGGCCACGTCGGACACTTCTGCGCGTGTGGGAGTTGGCGATGTAATCATGGATTCCAGCATTTGGGTCGCCACAACAACGGGCCGACCGAGGTTGCGGGCCGCAGCAACAATGCGTTTTTGCAGCGGCGGCACCTGTTCGGGTAGCAGCTCAACGCCCAGATCACCGCGTGCCACCATGACGGCATCGGACAGTTCCAATATTTCATCCAGCCGGTCAATCGCTGCCGGCTTTTCAATTTTCGCCAGCAATGCCGCCTTGCCGCCAATCAGGCGGCGGGCCTCGGCTACATCTTCTGGGCGCTGCACGAAACTCAGCGCAATCCAGTCGACATCCTGTTGCAGGGCAAAGGTGAGATCCTTGTGGTCCTTCTTTGTCAGCGAACTGACCGGAAGCACGACCTCGGGGACGTTCACGCCTTTGCGATCCGATATAGGGCCGCCGACGATGACCTTCGTTTCAACCGATTTGCCGTCTGTCTTGATGACTTCCAGCCGGATTTTCCCGTCATCAAGCAACAGGCTGTGCCCCGGCTGTAAGGTTTCGATAATTTCCGGATGGGGCAAGCCGACACGATTTACATCGCCCTTTGCCTTGTTCAGGTCCAGCGTGAATGTCGCGCCGGTTTTCAAGGTTACTGGCGCTTTTGCAAAAGTGCCTATGCGTAGTTTCGGTCCCTGCAAGTCGGCTAATATGGTTATGGGCCGCCCGACTTTCTTCTCCAGAGAGCGGATGGATTTGACATTTTCGGCATGTGCGCTGTGCTCGCCGTGGCTCATATTCATGCGAAAGGCATCAACCCCGGCCCGGTAGAGTTTTTCGATCATTTCGGGGCTTCCGCTGGCCGGGCCAAGGGTCGCTAGAACCTTTACTTTGCGGTCGCGGGGGACCATATGCGATACCATTGAAAATTCCTGTCTGACGGCATTTTGAATATGTGCCTGTTAGCCTGAAACCATGACAGGATAAAAACAAAAAGCAACGGAAGCCATTTACATGACTGTAGAAATCTCTGATGCCGCAGCCGCAGCCGCATTTCGTCGCCTCGTCACCCATTTGCAGCACCGCCATGATGCCGAAAATATCGACCTGATGGGGCTTGCCGGCTTCTGCCGCAATTGCCTTGCCGACTGGGTCATGGAAGCTACTAATGAAGGGGGCAATGAAGCGATGACCAAGGAACAGGCGCGTGAGGCGATACACGGCATGCCATCATCGGAATGGAAGAGGAAATACCAGACCGAAGCCACTCCGCAAAAGCTGCAACGGATGAAGGAAAGCATAGCCAAAAACGCATCCGCATCCTAAAGACATGCTCCGAATATAGAGTTTCAAATATTACTAGGGAATGAAATAATGAGCGAAGGCAATGTTGCCGCAGACCAATTGCGTCTGTTTATTGAGCGTATCGAACGACTGGAAGAAGAAAAAAAAGGCATAGCTGACGATATTCGTGATGTGTATTCCGAAGCGAAATCACAAGGTTATGATGCAAAAATCATGCGGCAGATCGTCCGCCTGCGCAAAATGGAAACCCACGACCGCCAGGAAATGGAAGCGATACTCGATACCTATAAGTCGGCACTTGGTTTGGGCTGATCTATAGGCTATTATATTCTCTTTACGCGGCGGGAGCCAAAATATGCCAAAGATGATCGTCACTACAACCCCGACTATTGAAGGGCATATGATACGCGATTATCATGGTATTGTAGTCGGCGAAGTC
Organism: Parasphingorhabdus sp. JC815; assembly: GCF_040717415.1. Taxonomy (NCBI): domain Bacteria; kingdom Pseudomonadati; phylum Pseudomonadota; class Alphaproteobacteria; order Sphingomonadales; family Sphingorhabdaceae; genus Parasphingorhabdus; species Parasphingorhabdus sp. JC815. The sequence continues at coordinate 80,671 of NZ_JBFEFM010000006.1, read as the reverse complement.
ATTGTCGGCGCCAATCTTTTCCGCGATCTGTTTGCCAGTATCACAGACATTGTCGGCGGACGTTCGGGAAAATATGAAACTGTCCTGAAACGCGCCCGTGACGAAGCCTTGACCGAATTACAGGCAGAAGCCGAGAAACTGGGTGCCAATGCCGTGGTTGGCGTGGATCTTGACTATGAGGTCGTCGGCGACAAAGGATCAATGTTGATGGTATCCGCATCCGGAACCGCCGTGACTGCGGGGTAAGACTGCGGAATGAATAGATGGGAAGTTTAAGAACAGATGGCAGGCCATAGTAAATTTAATAACATCAAGCACCGCAAGGGTGCACAGGACAAAAAACGCTCGGCAATGTTTTCAAAACTCAGCCGCGAAATTACCGTAGCAGCAAAATCGGGCCTGCCTGATCCCGATATGAACCCGCGATTGCGGCTGGCGGTCAACAACGCCAAAGCGGTATCCATGCCAAAAGACGGCATCCAGCGCGCAATTGACAAAGCCTCTGCCAATGAAGGCGATGATTATAACGAAGTGCGCTATGAAGGTTTCGGCCCCGGCGGTGTCTCGTTAATCGTCGAAACATTGACTGACAATACCAACCGCACCGTGACCAATGTCCGCACGATCTTTTCCCGCAATGGCGGTAATATGGGGGAAAGCGGATCAGTGTCCCATGGTTTCGAACGGGTCGGCTATATCCGCTATCCGGCCGAGGCGGGCAGCGAGGACAAGGTTCTGGAAGCCGCGATGGAAGCAGGCGCCGAGGATATATCTTCCGATGAAGACGGTCACGACATCTGGACTGCAATGGAAGATCTGCACGAAGTTTCCGGCGCTCTGGAAAAATCCCTGGGCGAAGCGGAAAGCGTGAAACTTGCGTGGAAACCTTCGGTCGAGGTTGAAGTCGATGAAGCACAGGCGGAAACGCTGCTGGGCCTGATCGACGCTCTGGAAGATGATGATGATGTGCAGGCCGTTCACGGCAATTACAGCGTGTCAGACGAAATTATGGAGAAATTAGGATGACCATAGCCCCTCCCCTTCAGGGGAGGGGTTGGGGCGGGGCATATCAAAACGGTCATGACATAGTTCCCCACCCCCTGGCCCCCTTCCCCGAAGGAAATGGGGAATAATGATTATATTGGGTCTTGACCCCGGTCTGGGCACAACCGGCTGGGGTGTGATTAGCGCCGAGGGTAACCGGCTGTCGCACATCGCCAATGGACAGATAAAAACCGATTCGAAAATGGCGCTGGCCAGCCGCTTGCTACAGATTGATCTGGAGCTAACGGATCTGTTGCTGGAATATAAACCCGATGCGGCGGCGGTCGAGGAGGTTTATGTAAACTCCAATCCGCAAAGCACATTGAAACTGGGGCAAGCGCGCGGCGTTGTTTTGCTCGGCGCATCACGCACAGGCATAAAGGTCGGTGAATATGCTGCGCGGTCGGTAAAAAAATCCGTGGTCGGCGTAGGCAAAGCAGACAAAAACCAGGTGCAGGCGATGATAAAAATCCTGTTGCCCGGCGTGAAACTGACCGGAGCCGATGCCGCCGACGCGCTGGCGGTTGCAATCACGCATGCTCACCACCGGGGGTGATGAAGGTTTTTACATTAGACCTCAAGCGCCGGGAGTTTTTTTATTTAACCTCAAGCGCCGGGCGGGCGCATCCGCGCCCTTGGCTACGCGCCATAAGGCGCGGCGGCCGGTCGGCCTTGCCTCGCTGCGCTCGGAGAGGTGATTTCCATTTAGGTTGCGCTCTGGTGCGCCACCTCGAGGGAGCGCTGAACCGACGCGAAGCGGAGGCAAGCGCGACCGCGCGCCCGAGCTTATGCGAGGGAAGCCAAGCGGGCGGATGCCCGCGCCCGGCGCTTGAGGTCTAAAAAAGAATCACCTCAACTCTAGACACACACCCACAGTCCGCCACCCCCCCGACGCACCGCGTCGGCAAGCGCGACCGCGCGCCCGAGCTTATGCGAGGAAAGCCAAGCGGGCGGATGCCCGCGCCCGGCGCTTGAGGTCTAAAAAAGAATCACCTCAACTCTAGACACACACCCACAGTCCGCCACCCCCCGACGCACCGCGTCGGCAAGCGCGACCGCGCGCCCGAGCTTATGCGAGGAAAGCCAAGCGGGCGGATGCCCGCGCCCGGCGCTTGAGGTCTAAAAAAGAATCCCCCCCCTCCCGACCCCTTTCCAGCTTTCGCTGGAATGACAGAGTGCTTTTGGGTAACAGAAACCATGATCGCAAAACTCACTGGCATTATCGACGAAATCGGCACCGACAATATCGTGCTGGGTGTGCAGGGCGTCGGCTATCTGGTCTTTGCTTCGTCGCGCACCATTTCCGCAATAGGCGGGGTGGGCGACGGCGCGACCATTTATACCGAGATGCAGGTTTCGGAAACGGACATGCGCCTGATGGGCTTTGCCAGCGCGTCGGAACGCGACTGGTTCCGGCTTCTGGTGTCGGTGCAGGGCGTTGGCGGCAAGGTGGCATTGGCGATCCTCTCTGCCCTTGAACCGGGCGAAATTTCCCGCGCCGTGACGACCGGGGACAAAGCGATGATCACGCGGGCTAACGGCGTCGGGCCGAAACTCGGCCTGCGGATTGTCAACGAGCTGAAAGATAAAGTCGGCGGGGTCGCGGCTGACCCCACGGGGGCTGGCGGCGTTATCCACCAGGCATCATCCAACAGCGCCGACGCAGTAAGCGCGCTGCAAAATCTGGGCTTCAAACCAGCAGAAGCCAGCGCAGCGGTTGCTGCGGCTGATGCGGAAGCGGGGGACGGCGTAACATTGGACGCGCTGGTGCGGCTAGCATTGAAGAAGGCGGCGAAGTGAGCCAGTCAAGAACAGCAAGTTGCCGGTGCGGGCAATTGCGTGCTGAATGCAGGGGTGAACCGGTAAGAGTGTCGGCTTGCCATTGTTTGGAATGTCAGAAACGCACGGGAAGCGCTTTTGCCGTTCAAGCCCGTTTTTTATCTGAGAATGTCACAATATATGGAGAGTCAAAAACTTGGGAACGCCAAACGGAAACCGAAACTCCCGCAATCTATAATTTTTGCGGGAAATGCGGTTCAACGGTATATTATCAGGCGGGCCCTTTCCCCGGAATGATAGCGATACCCGTGGGCGCATTTGCTGATCCTAATTTTCCCGAACCATCTGTTTCGATATATGAAACGCGTCGTCATAAGTGGGTTCAACTGTCAGCCAGTGGCATGAAAAATATTGATTGATGAAACACATAATCCGTTCTTCGAAACCCGTTTCTCTTCTGCCGTCTTGTTGCGCTGTATCTTATTGTACCATCACCCCTTGCCAATCGGCACGAGATGCTGAAACGAGTTCAGCATGACGAATGAAGCAATAGATGGCGACCGGATGATGTCGGGTGAACGCAAGGTCGAAGACATCGACGCCGCTCTGCGCCCCAAATCGCTTGATGAATTTATCGGGCAAGAGGCGGCGCGGTCTAATTTGCGGGTGTTTATCGAGGCGGCGCGCGGGCGAAGCGAGGCGCTGGACCATGTGTTGTTTTTCGGGCCGCCGGGCCTTGGCAAGACCACGCTGGCGCAGATTATTGCGCGTGAACTGGGTGTCGGGTTTCGCGCTACATCTGGTCCGGTCATTGCCAAATCCGGTGATCTGGCAGCACTTTTGACCAATCTGGAAGAGGGTGATGTCCTGTTCATTGACGAGATTCACCGGCTGAATCCCGTGGTTGAGGAAGTGCTTTATCCGGCGATGGAGGACCGCGCGCTGGACCTGATCATTGGAGAAGGCCCGTCGGCGCGCAGTGTGCGGATTGATCTGCCGCAATTTACGCTGATCGGGGCGACCACGCGGCAAGGCCTGTTGACCACGCCGTTGCGTGACCGTTTTGGTATTCCGGTGCGCTTGAATTTTTACAGCGTCGAGGAGCTGGAAAAGGTCGTCCACCGCGCCGCCCGTTTGCTTAGCCTTGATATTGCGCCCGATGGCGCGACTGAAGTTGCCCGCCGTGCACGGGGAACGCCGCGGATTGCGGGGCGGCTTTTGCGCCGGGTGCGTGATTTTGCCAATGTTGCAGGATCAGCGATAGTGGACCGGGAAACTGCCGATACATCGCTCACCCGGCTGGAGGTGGACAGCATCGGTCTTGACGCCATGGACCGCCGCTATCTCCATATGATTGCCGATATATATAAAGGTGGGCCGGTTGGGGTTGAAACGCTGGCTGCCGGTCTGTCCGAACCGCGTGATACGATCGAGGAAGTGATCGAGCCTTATCTTATCCAATTGGGTCTGGTTGCGCGCACGGCGCGGGGCCGCGCGCTCAATGATCGCGGCTGGCAACATCTGGGGCTGAAGCCGCCTGCGGGCAAAGAAGTGGATGGCGACCTGTTCGATTGATCCATAATCCTCTCCCCTGAAGGGGAGAGGGCTTGAGAATAGTTTTAGTCGCGTAGCAGTTCGTTAATCGAGGTTTTGGAACGGGTCTGTGCATCGACAGTTTTCACGATGACGGCGCAATAGAGCGACGGACCGGGCACACCGTCAATATTGGCTTTGGGGGGAGTCGTGCCGGGGACAACCACGGCATAGGGCGGAACTTCACCGATATGGACTTTGCCGGTCACACGGTCGATAATCTTGGTTGAAGCGCCCAGATATACACCCATGGAAAGCACTGCGCCTTCGCCAACACGGACGCCTTCGGCCACTTCGCTGCGCGCGCCGATAAAAGCGCCGTCCTCGATAATCACTGGTCCGGCCTGTAGCGGTTCCAGCACACCGCCAATGCCTGCGCCGCCGGAAATATGGACGTTCTTGCCAATTTGCGCGCAGCTTCCCACTGTCGCCCATGTGTCAATCATCGCGCCTTCATCGACAAAAGCCCCGATATTGACGAAACTGGGCATCAACACAGCGTTGCGGCCAATGTGGGAGCCATGACGGACAACCGCGCCGGGAACAGCACGAAAACCGGCTTCACGGAAACGACCCTCGTCCCAACCGGCAAATTTGCTGGGAACCTTGTCCCAATGGTTTGCGCCGCCGGGGCCTTCGATAATCTGGTTATCGTTCAACCGGAAAGAAAGCAGCACCGCTTTTTTCAGCCATTGGTTGACCACCCATTTATCGCCCTGTTTCTCTGCGACACGGGCGCTGCCATTATCCAGTTTGGTGAGTGCAGCGTTTACCGCAACGCGCTCGGGGCCTTCGGTGCTGACATTCAACGTATCGCGCTTTTCCCAGGCGGCTTCAATCGTGGCAATTAAATCGGCAGTCATAACGGTGCGTTTTCCTTATTATGTTTATCGGGTTCAAAAGTAGAAACCCAGCTTTCCAAATTGGTAATTTCATGGTCAATATAATCCGGTGCATGGTCGCGAGCGCCCCATTGCGAGCCGGTATTAAGCCAGATGGTCGTCATGCCCAAATCTTTTGCCGGACGCAAATTCCGCGCTGAATCTTCGACAAATAAAGCGCGTGCGGGGTCAATAGCGGTTGCATCGATCAGGCTGTGATAGGCTTCTGTTTGGGGCTTGGGGATCATGTCGGTGGCGTTAAGGTCGTGAATCCGGTCAAACAGGCCGTCAAGCCCGCGATGCTCCAATACGCGCTTCGCATAAGGCAGGTCCGCATTGGTAAAAACCAGCTTGTCCCCCGGCAGGGCGGCAATCGCGTTTCGCAGCTCCGGTGCCGGGGAGAGGCGGCTCATGTCAACATCATGGACATAATCCAGAAAATCCTGCGGATCGGTTCCATGATGGTGCATCAACCCGGCAAGGGTGGTGCCATGATCATAAAAATAGCTTTTCTGTATCCGCCGGGCCTCGACCGGATCGCAATTTAGCGCCCGTTCAATATATTCGCCCATTTTAATGTCGATCAGAGCGAATAAATCACATTCCGCCGGATAAAGGACGTTATCAAGATCAAATATCCAGTGATCAATATGGGCAAATTCCGGTAGCATGGGAGAACGCCTAATCACTCCGCCGCATTACGGCAAGCGCTGATCGTAGCTATAATATCATCACGGGAGAATATCCCGCACTCCGGTTATGCCCGCGCGCCCGTATCCCCGACGCTGCTATCCTCAACGCCTGTGCTATTGTGGCGCAACGCCTTTAGGACCGTATCGACAATGCCGTCGGCATCCAGCCCCGCTTCGGCATATTGCGCGTCCGGTTTGTCCTGATCCTGGAACATGTCCGGCAAGCGCATCGTGCGGATTTTCAACCCCGCGTCGGTAAGCCCCTCATCCGACGCCAGCGTCAGCACATGTGCGCCAAGCCCGCCAATAGCCGCTTCTTCAATGGTCACGGCGACCTCATGCGTTGCCAGCAATTTGCGGATCAGTTTCTCGTCCAGCGGTTTGGCAAAGCGCAAGTCCGCGACTGTCGTGCTCAGCCCTTTGGCATCCAGACGATCTGCGGCTTTCATGGCTTCGCCTAGACGCGTGCCGAGCGAGAGAATCGCTACCTTGCTGCCTTCGCGGACAATGCGGCCCTTGCCAATTTCCAGCTTTTCGAGTTTTTCGGGAATGGGCACGCCCGTTCCGCTTCCGCGCGGATAGCGAAAGGCAATCGGCCCGTCATCATATTGTGCAGCGGTATAGGTCATATGCGCCAGCTCCGCTTCATCAGCGGCGGCCATCACGACCATATTGGGCAAGGTCGCAAGATAAGTGACGTCAAAGCTGCCGGCATGGGTGCTGCCATCCGCGCCGACCAGTCCGGCCCGGTCAATCGCAAAACGCACGGGCAGATTCTGGATCGCGACATCATGCACGACCTGATCATAGGCGCGCTGAAGAAAGGTTGAATATATCGCAGCAAAAGGGCGCATTCCCTGTGCAGCGAGGCCAGCGGCAAAGGTCACACCATGTTGTTCGGCAATGCCGACATCAAACGCGCGGTCGGGGTGGGCCTTGGCAAATTTGTCCACGCCGGTACCTGACGGCATGGCGGCGGTAATCGCACAGATGCGCGGATCGCTATCAGCGAGTTTTGCCAGCGTTTCGCCAAAGACGTTCTGATAAGCGGGAGGACCGCCGCCCGGTCCCTTGTCCTGTTTGCCGGATATGACATCGAATTTCGCCACGCCGTGATATTTGTCGGCGGCTTCCTCGGCAAATTTATAGCCTTTGCCTTTTTCGGTCACAACATGGATCAGGCAGGGGCCTTCAGCGGCATCGCGGACATTTTCCAGCACCGGAATCAGGTGATCTAGATTATGGCCGTCAATCGGGCCGACATAATAGAAGCCCAATTCTTCAAATAATGTCCCGCCCATGGTCATGCCGCGTGCATATTCGTCGGTTTTGCGGGCCGCGTCATAAAGCGATTTCGGTAATTTGCGGGCAATGCGCCGGGCCAGTTCCCTAATGCCCAGAAATTCGCGGCTGGATACAATCCGCGCCAGATAGGCCGATAGACCGCCAACCGGCGGTGCGATCGACATGTCATTGTCGTTGAGGATAACAACCAGCCGGTTTCCCGCCGCGGTGGCATTGTTCATGGCTTCATAGGCCATGCCCGCGCTCATCGCGCCGTCACCGATAACGGCGATTCCGCGTCCCGGTGCACCCGACATTTTATTGGCAACCGCAAAACCCAGTGCCGCGCTGATCGAGGTAGAGCTATGCGCCGCGCCAAATGGATCATATTCGCTTTCGCTGCGCTTGGTAAAACCGGACAGCCCGCCCCCCTGACGAAGGGTGCGGATACGGTCGCGGCGGCCGGTGATAATCTTGTGCGGATAGCATTGATGGCCGACATCCCAGATCAGGCGGTCTTCCGGCGTGTTAAACACATAATGGATGGCTGTGGTCAGCTCGACAACGCCGAGTCCCGCGCCCAGATGACCGCCGGTTACCGAAACCGTGTCGATCACTTCGGCACGTAATTCATCGGCAAATTGGCGTAATTGCTCTGCTTTCAACTGGCGCAAATCCGCTGGCAAGGATATTTTATCCAGAAGCGGTGTTTTTGGACCTGCCATAGTGTCTCCTTCTGTCATCCTGATATTAGCGTTATTGCCCTGTTATGTCGAACGTTACCGCGAACACGGTATCAAACGCATTTCTGGCAAATGCCCCGCACTTCGATTACCGGACGGACAGAATTAAAGCCTTGTTCTTTCGCCACGCCGCGCACCTTGGCCGAGAGGGTATCATCATCAATATGGGTCGCCTCTCCGCACGTATCACAGACAAGGAATATACAATCATGCTCACAGCCCGGATGGCTGTTCGCAAGATAGGCATTAGCGGTTTCCACTCGCATGGCAAGATTGGTGGCCACAAATAGGTCAAGAATCCGATAAACACTGTTCGGCGCCACCCGCTTGCCCCGCGTTGCGGAAACAAGTTCGGCTATGTCATAGGCCGACGCTGGCCGGGAAAATCCTGAAAGCGCGTCAAATATAGCGGCGCGCGTATCTGTCCACTTCTCGCCCGCTTCCTCAAGAAAATGACGCGCGGCATCGGCGAGAGATTCGCCGTGATGCTCATGATGATCATGTTGTCCCATGAATGTAATTTAGGGATGATCGGGAAGGAGGGCAAGTTTATTGGACCTCAGGCGCCGGGGAGTGTTTTTTATTTAACCTCAAGCGCCGGGCGCGGGCATCCGCCCGCTTGGCTTTCCTCGCATAAGCTCGGGCGCGCGGTCGCGCTTGCCTCCGCTTCGCGTCGGTTCAGCGCTCCCTCGAAATGGCGCACCTGAGCGCAACCTAGATGGGAATCACCTCTCCGAGCGTAGCGAGGCAAGGCCGACCGGCCGCCGCGCCTTATGGCGCGTAGCCAAGCGGGCGGATGCGCCCGCCCGGCGCTTGAGGTCTAATAAAAACTCCCCTCAACTCTAGACACACACCCAAAGTCCGTCACCAATCCGAGCGCAGCGAGGCAAGGCCGACCGGCCGCCGCGCCTTATGGCGCGTAGCCAAGCGGGCGGATGCCCGCGCCCGGCGCTTGAGGTCTAAAAAAGAATCTCCGCAACACTAGACACACACCCACAGTCCGCCACTCACCGACGCGAAGCGGAGGCAAGGCCGACCGGCCGCCGCGCCTTATGGCGCGTAGCCAAGGGCGCGGATGCGCCCGCCCGGCGCTTGAGGTAAAACTTAACGCCCGGCGCGGTAATTCAGATTATGTCCTATCGCCAATATCCCGACACCGGCCATCGTGAGAAATATCTCTGTGCTGCCATGGTTTTCCTGATGTCCGATCGTAATCGCAGCGGCCATGATGGCTAGGCCCAGTCCGCCGATGATCGCGGGTACAAGAAAGCCATGGTCCATTATACCGCGCCCCAGCGCAATCAGCCCGAGTATGATTGCGATACAAATGCCTATTTCATGGATAATCGGGTCCAGAAGAACGCCCGCCGCAGATGAAATCAGCGCCACCAGAATGAGCGTCGAAACACAATGGACCAGACACAGGCCGGAAATGAGCACTGCGATACGGTCCCACAGACCGTCTTTGGCCAAAAGGTCGCCTTTGTTCCAAAGTTTCGGCGTTGGGGGCACTATATATTCTTCCGTTATTTTGATTTGCTGACCGCGTTATAATCCCCATCATGTTAAGATACAACATATCATTTTGGATATTACCGGATTTTACCGCTATTTCTCTTGTCAGGCCCGGTTTTAGTCATCACATTGCCGCCCATGAACAAGCTAGCCCGAACCATTTTGCCCATTGACAGCGCCTCTACGCAGCGCCCTATTGCCATTGTAAATTGGCTGTTATCCGTAGCTTTTCTGGTATTTATCATGGTGATTGTCGGCGGCATAACGCGGCTGACCGAATCAGGTCTTTCAATTACCGAGTGGAAGCCGATCATGGGCGCGATCCCGCCGCTTAATGAAGCGGATTGGCTGTCCGAATTTGAAAAATACAAGCAGATACCCGAATATATCGAAATTACCGGCCCGGCGGGCATGACGCTGGCGGATTTCAAATTCATCTATTTCTGGGAATGGATCCACCGTTTGCTGGGCCGTGTGATCGGCCTCGCCTTTGCGGTGCCCTTTGTTTATTTTGCCGTCAAACGCGCCATTCCAAAGGGATTTGGCTGGCGTTTGACCGGATTACTGGCTTTGGGCGGTTTGCAAGGGGTGATCGGCTGGTGGATGGTGACGTCCGGCCTTGCCCAGCAAACCGATGTCAGCCATTTCCGCTTGGCGGTCCATTTGCTGTTGGCGCTGTTCATACTGGCTTGCCTTGTCTGGACCGCGCTTGATATTCAAAACAGCTCTGGCGGCGTAGCCAAGCCTGCACGGATGACCGGCTTTGGCTTTATTGTCACTATAGTGTTGTTTTTACAGCTTTTGTTCGGCGCTTATGTTGCCGGACTGAATGCCGGATATGTATCAAGCACATGGCCGCTGATGAATGGCCATTTGGTGCCAGAGGGTGTAGATTATAGTTATGGCCTGTGGACGGCGATCAACTATGATCCTTTTCTGATCCATTTCATCCATCGCTGGTGGGCGTGGGTTGTGGTCGGCTTTCTGGTCGTGTTGGCCCGAAGAATCCGCCAGCAATCGCGCATGGCATCGGTGGCGATCCATATTGCTTTTGGCACCCAGATATTGCTTGGCATCGCAACTGTAATGACAGGGATGAACATCGTTCTGGCTGTCCTGCATCAAGGGGTCGGCGCGCTGGTGGTTGCGGCGACGGCATGGGGCGTGCACGAACTGGGCCAGCTAAACCGCCGCAACATAAGGTCATGACGGGCCAAAGACCATGACGGGCCAAATATCATGACGGGCGCCCCCACTCTGATCTATACCACATTCGAGTCCGACGAAGAGGCGAAGCGGACCGCCAGAATATTGATTGACGAAAGGCTGGTGGCCTGTGCCAATCATCTGGCACCTGCAACTTCGCAATATATCTGGGAAGGCACATTTTGCGAGGATCGGGAATATCCGGTCCTGTTAAAAACCACCGAAACACGGGCGCAAGCGACGATGGCGCGACTGCGCTCTCTGCACAGCTATGACACGCCCGCAATCCTTTGCTGGACCACCGATTATAGCGATAGGGATTATGCCAAATGGCTGTCCGGGCAAATCACGAAACCACGCCATCAAAAGTGATGGGGTATCATTATACCCGTCAGCAAAGCCGCGCTTTTGCTTGACTTGGCGTGAAAACATAGTCAATAGCGCCTCACCTGGCTGGACATAAGTCCGGCTTTTATCACATTGATTCGTTCCCTCTCCATAGTGGAGAGCTCCAAAGGGAGTTAAGCCCATGAAGGCTATCACCAAACAGACCCAGTCGATCAAACCGGCTGATGTCGAAAAGAAATGGCATATCATTGATGCCGAAAATCTGGTCGTCGGTCGTGTTGCCACGATCATTGCCAGCATTTTACGCGGCAAGCACAAGCCAAGTTTTACCCCGCATGTCGATTGCGGTGACCATGTCATCGTCATCAATGCCGACAAGGTAAAGTTCACCGGCAACAAGCTGAAACAGAAAATCTATTACAAGCACACCGGCTATCCCGGCGGCTTGAAAGAACGCACAGCGGAAAAAGTGCTCGATGGCCAGTTCCCTGAGCGTGTATTGGAAAAAGCGGTTGAACGCATGATTCCAAAAGGTCCGCTCGGCTTTGCACAGATGCGCGCCCTGCACCTTTTTAACGGAACCGAGCATCCTTATGCCGGTCAAAATCCACAGCCGCTCGATGTGGCTTCCATGAACCGCAAAAACAAGGTGAGCGTATAATGGCGACTGATAATAAAGAAGGCGTAAAGACCGATCTCGCTGATCTTAAAGACATTGCCGGTGATGCTGTTGTAGCCGCGCCTGCCCCTGCAAGCGAAGGCGCAGCGACCGAAACCGCAGAACCGCCTGTCTCAACCACGCCGCTGCGTGAGCAGGAGCTGGACCAATATGGCCGTGCCTATGCAACGGGCCGTCGTAAAGATGCGGTTGCCCGTGTCTGGGTAAAACCCGGCAAAGGCAAGATCACAGTCAATGGCCGCGATCAGGCAGTATATTTTGCTCGTCCGACTCTGCGCCTCGTCATCAACCAGGTTTTTGCGATCACCGATCGTGAAGGGCAATATGATGTGGACGTTACGGTCAAAGGCGGCGGTCTGTCGGGACAGGCTGGCGCTGTAAAGCACGGTATTTCACAGGCTTTGACCAAATATGAACCAGCCTTGCGTTCAACGGTCAAATCAGCCGGCTTCCTGACCCGCGATAGCCGTAAGGTTGAGCGTAAGAAATATGGCCGGGCCAAAGCGCGTAAGAGCTTCCAGTTCTCCAAGCGCTAAACGAGCCATTATCGAAATTACAAAAGGCGGCCATCACAGGTCGCCTTTTTTATTGGCTACCGGGCATGCCCCTGTGAGTGATTCCGTATTTACGACATCTATGCTTGCAACCCTGTGATATAGAATTAAAAACAGAGCCATATGACGGAAAAATATGTTCCGGCCAAAGAATAGAATCAGGTGATAGAAATGAAAATCAGCGCAATAATTCCCAGTATACAGTCCTGTGGCCGCCGGACATTCCTGTTTCTGACCGGCTTGCTGATGACCTTTTGCGCCCTTTGTGCTCCGGCTTCGGCCCAGGATGGGGCGTCACTTTACTCCGGCGGGACAATCATCACGATGGAAGGTGATACCCCGCAAATGGCGGAGGCTGTTCTGGTTCGCAATGGACAGATTATCGCCGTCGGTGATGAAAAAACCTTGAAGGCAAGGGCTGCAAACATGGCACCGGCTGCTTCTGTCAGGCAGGTTGACCTGAAAGGCCGCACGATGCTGCCGGGATTTATTGATGCGCACGGGCATTTGTCGTTTTACGGGCTGGCCGCCAGTTGGGCAAAATTATCACCGCCGCCACTGGGCACGGTTGATTCTATTGCCGCGTTACAGGTGGCGCTCAAAGCCTATATCGAGGAAAATGATCTACCTGAGGGACAGCCGGTCATCGGTTTTGGCTATGATGATTCGCAACTAGCTGAAAAACGTCATCCCACCCGGTCCGATCTTGATGTGGTCAGCGGTGGTCGTCCGATGTTGATTACCCATACCAGTGGCCATCTTGCGGTGATGAACAGCGCGATGTTGAAGCTGGCCAGGATTACCGCAGATACCAAAAATCCAGAGGGCGGAATTATTCGCCGCGAAGCTGACGGGAAAACTCCCAATGGCGTGTTGGAAGAAAACGCCCTCTTTAACATCACGGCCATGCTGGCTCCCAAGGGCGGCGAGGCGGCACTTCGCCCGATTGAGCGCGGCGCGCAGGGCTATATAGAATTTGGTGTTACCACGGTTCAGGACGGCCGCGTCGAACCCAGTGCGTGGCCGAACCTTGTGATGGCGGCTGATCAGAGGAAATTGCCGGTTGATACAGTGGTCCTGCTTGGCGGGGAGAGGAAATGGTCGGACGAGGTCCGGCAGCAGATAGGCGGCGATTATAAAAACCGCCTGCGTATCGCCGGGATCAAATTGTCACTTGATGGCAGTCCGCAGGGGCGCACGGCATGGCTTAAAGATCCGGTTCCCGTTCCGCCAAAAGGTGCCGAAGCAGGGTATCACGGCTATCCGTCGTTCACACAAGACGAGCTTTATCCGATCCTTAAAGAAGCGGCTGAAAATGATTGGCAGGTTTTTGCCCATGTCAACGGCGATGCTGCGGCCCAGCAATTGATTGACGGGGTGCGGGCCAACGGACTGGCCGGAAAACGCACGATCGCCATTCACAATCAGGTGACAACGCTTGAACAGCTCCGCGAGATGAAAGAGCTGGATATTCAGCCCAGTTTCTTTGTCAGCCACACCTATTTCTGGGGCGATTGGCACCGCGATGTTGCATTGGGGCCAAAACGCGCTGACTTTATCTCTCCGCTCGCCTCTGCGCTGGCGGTTGGTTTGCGGCCGACAATCCACAATGATACGCCCGTCACGCCGCCCGATATGATGCGGCTTGTCTGGTCGGCGGTGAACCGTCGCACCCAGTCGGGCGATATTTTGGGACCGCTGGAGCGGGTATCTGCTTATGATGCGCTGAAAATGGTGACGATCAATGCTGCGTGGCAAATTCATGAGGATGATGACAAGGGCAGCATCGCCCCCGGCAAGCGGGCCGATTTCGTAATGCTCGACGCTAATCCGCTCTCCGTGGACCCGGCGAAAATCGCTGACATAAAAGTGCTGGCGACGGTGAAAGACGGAAAGACGATTTACGGGTCGCTCGACTGACAGGGAGCAGCTTGCCCAACGGGATCTGGGCAATGGGATATATCCAACAGAATAGCCTCTTTCCTACAAAGTGCCAAATAGGTTAAATAAGCATTTTACCTTTTACCAAGGAGAATCTTATGACCGCATTACAGCCCATTTTCCCGTCATCCGATTTCACAGAAATACCGCTCAAAAGTGATCTGGCACAGCCACAAGAGCGCCATGATGGCTGGTCGCCCGACCGGCAAGTGGTGTTTCTTGAGGCCTTGGCGCGAACCGGCAATGTAAAGGCATCGGCACTTTATGCCGGATTGTCGCGGGAAAGCGCCTATAAATTGCGCCGCCGCCCCGATGCCCGTGCCTTTGCGCGGGCGTGGGATGCGGCGCTTATCCATGCCCGTGACGTGTTTCAGGATGAACTGCTCGAACGCGGGCTGAACGGCTGGGACGAAGCCGTCTGGCATCAAGGCGAAGAAGTCGGCATGCGCGAGAGATGGAGCGCACCGCTGTTCCTTGCTGCGCTGGGGCGGCTGGATCGGATGGCGGACGGGCTGGATATGGCCGGTAATCCCGCACGCGCGGCGGCGGAGAATTTTGACGAACTGATGCGCGGTATAGCGCAAGGCGATGATTGCGGGGATCTGGTCGAAAAAATCGACGCGACTGCGGAATCATTTGAGGATGATGATCAAGACGATTTGTCCGGGCGATCCGATGCGGAGTTGATGGCGGTGCTTGAACGGCAGGTGGAAATGAAGCAAATTTACGCCATGGCGCCAGAGGATATTGATGTCTCGGATCTGGATGTGACGCAAAGTGAAAGCTGGAGCGATCTGGACTGGGAACGCGCCGACCGGAGCGGATTGCTAAAGAGCAGCGGGATGCTGGATAGCCCAGCGCAAGACGAGATCGAGCGGAGCGAAAAGGAGTGAGAATTATGTGAACTTTGGATGGCTAGCCGCAGTAAAACTGCGTGAAGAAACATCCATAGCATTGCCGCCATTGCCAGTAGTTCATCGGCTGGCTAAGGCATGGGTGATGAAATGGCTTATCACTTTCGCGATTGTGGCGGTTGCTGCGGCTGGTTTTGCTTATTGGTTCCTCTCGCAATCGGGGCCGCGCCAGCTTGATAGGCTCAACAATCTCTGGCCCGGCGAGCGCGATGCCAGGCTATTGATAAAAAACGAAGTTTATGATGATGAGCTTGGGCTTGCGCTCGATATATGGACTCCAAAGGATGCACCGGGCAAAGCATCAGACAGGCCGCTTCCGGTGGTTATATTTCTTTATGGTGGTGGCTGGAACAGCGGGTCAAAGGATGATTACGGTTTTGCGGGCCGGGCGCTGGCCAATCGCGGATATATGACGGTGCTGGCCGATTACAGGCTCTATCCCACGGTCAAATTTCCGGACTTTCTGGAAGATAGTGCCAAAGCGGTGGTCTGGGTGCATGATAATATTGCCGCGCTTGGCGGTGATCCGGGCCGGATATTCCTGTCGGGGCAATCGGCAGGCGCCTATAATGCGGTGATGCTGGCGCTGGACCGGCAGTGGCTGGGGCGGCTGGGCCAGACACCTGATATGATTAAAGGGGTGGCGGCGCTGGCCGGACCGTATGATTTCTATCCGTTCGAAAGGGAAAGCAGCAAGAATAGCTTTGGTTCATGGCATAGGCCTGAAATGACCCAGCCGGTTAATTTTGCCCGCGCGGATGCTCCGCCGCTCTGGCTCTCTACCGGCGGTAATGACACGCTGGTGAAGCCAAGAAACAGCCGGATCTTGCATGATAAAATAATCGCAGCGGGCGGTGAAGCACAATATGTCGAATATCCCGATATGGACCATCTGGAAATCATCATGGCTGTTGCCAAACCGTTTCGACGCAAAGGCCCGGTGCTTGATGACATGATCGCGTTTTTTGAAAGCCGGAAATGAAAATACCTCTAAGATCAACCTGCGCAATCATATTGGCCGGCAGCCGTCCGGCAGGTGATCCGATGGCGCAGGCACGCGGCATTGCAGCCAAGGCATTGATCCCGGTGGCGGGAAAGGCGATGCTGGCCCATGTTGCAGAGGTTTTGCTCGCTCATGATGCGATTGACAGGCTTTATCTGATGGCGCAGGATTTTGGACCCTTCTGGCAGGACAAGGATGTCGCTGCGCTACAAACAGACGGGCGGGTTCATGCACAAACAAGCAATGCCACGATTGCCGCGTCGCTGGACGGGGTGCTGGACGATGTAGCTTATCCGGCGCTGATAACCACGGCGGATAATGTGTTGTTGAACGCGCAGATGATTGACGATTTCCTTAGCGCGGCCAGATCGGCGGATATTGCGATTGCGGTGGTGGAGAAACGGACATTGCTGCGCCGCTACCCCGCGTCACGGCGGACATGGATAAAATTGCGCGGGGGGCAGTATAGCGGAGCCAATTTGTTCTGTTTCGGTAGCCCCGAAGCGCGCCGGCTATTGGAATATTGGGCAGAGGTGGAGCAGGACCGCAAAAAGGGTTGGAAATTATTGACAATTTTCGGGCCCTGGTTGTTGTTTTTGGCTGTTACCAGAATGATTACGATTGACCAGCTTGCCAGCCGGGTGGGCAAGAAACTGGGGCTGACTGTAAAGATCGTGTCCATGCGTCAGCCAGAAGCGTGCATTGATGTTGACAAGGACAGTGATCTGCAACTGGCCGAGCAGATTATCGCTGAGCGGGCGGGGGACTAGATTTTGGTCAGGCTGCGCCGCGCCGCGCCGCCAAACAGGATGAGGCGGATAACCGCGGTAATGACCATCGCGCTCGCCGCGCCGACAGCGCCATAAAAATGAAGCCCTGTAAGGAGTATGATGATGAACAACGTAGCAATAGTGGCCTGAAGCTTTAAGGCAGTGCGCGCGCTGTTGCCGGACAATAATGTGGGTTCATATATGGCCCCGGCAAGGTCAATCGACGCGGCGCTCGCGAGCAGGATCAAAAGCGGGTAAGCGGGCAGAAACGCCTCTCCCGATATATATAATATCGCGGGTTTGCCGAGCAGGATGACGATGAGGATGACCGTGCCACCTGTCATGAACAACATCCGGGTGGCTTTGCGGAACAGGGTTTTTATGGCCTCTGCGCCTTGCTGCGTGCGGATAAAATTGACCTCGGCAAATATTGTCCGGGAAAGGAGGACAGACATTTTCGTCATGGCAACGCTGATCTGGCTAGCCAGCCGGTAAAGCCCCGCGGCGGTAGGACCGACAAAATAGCCGACGATCAAAAGCGCCATATTCTGCGACAGTCCGGCAAAGGTCGATCCCAAATTGGTG
The DNA here is from genome assembly GCF_040717415.1 of Parasphingorhabdus sp. JC815. Classification (NCBI taxonomy): domain Bacteria; kingdom Pseudomonadati; phylum Pseudomonadota; class Alphaproteobacteria; order Sphingomonadales; family Sphingorhabdaceae; genus Parasphingorhabdus; species Parasphingorhabdus sp. JC815. Next base: position 63,140 of record NZ_JBFEFM010000006.1, on the reverse strand, counting down.
ATAAGCAGAAATTCACCAATGCGCTGATTCTCCCGCAAGGCTTGTCGTGCGCCAAACAGGTTGCGGGGCGCCATTGCCCCCCGGCTCTGCCACGCGGAAAGCAGCCAATAGGCAATGGTACAGGCGGCCTCTGACAAGGCCCAGACGATAAGAAAGTTGATCAGGCTGGGCCCGGTAAGCCAAACAATCACCGTTCCGATCAGGCGAACCATCGGAATAATCGCTTCGGCAAAGGCCGACAGATCAAAACGGTCCAAGACACGCAAGATACCCACAGGGGTCGATTTGAAGAAAAGGAGGACAACAAGAGCAAAGACCAGAGCGCTATCGGCAAGCTCCTGATCCCAGCCAAAATAAGGGGCAAGTGCGCGAATGCCGACCACCGCAAGGGCGCAGCCCACCAGCGCCCCGGCAAGGTCGAGCAAAGTGCACAGGCCAATCAACCGGCCAAATTTTTGCCGGTTATCCGTGCCGTCAACATAGCTCGCACCATAGCGCACGACGACTTGCCATGTCTGGAACGTAACGATAGCCAGAATAGCCTGAGCCGCTCCGGTAATCAGCGCAAATTGGCCAAAGCCGGTTACGCCAAGGGTTCTGGTCAGGATTGCCAGATAGAACAGGCTCAACAAGCCGCCAAAGCCCTTGCCGCCCAGCAACCAGCCGGTATTGGCAATGATGCGCCTTATTCCGGTTTTCTTGCCGCTGGCTTTTGCTGATTCGATGAGGGCCTCCTCAGCCACGCGGTACTATTTCGATGGCCGGTGTCACTGGCGGTTAAACTATTGAGCTTTTACGAGCATCGTTCTAGGTTTCTTACGCAGCATTTCTATCCCGAGAAAGACAAATTGCCAATATGATCGATAAACTATTATCATTGCCCGAATATGCTTTCTCGATGTTTCGCTATTCCCCCCGCTTTGCGGCGGAAATGGTGCAGGTCTAGTCCGTTTTCTAGCCAATATGGCACTTCATATTCGATCTTATTTTGCAGGCAGGTAACATGACAGAGCGGGCCATCATATTAAACGCCGGTAAAGGCTCTCGTCTTTTGCCGCTCACATCAGAGCGCCCCAAATGCCTGATCGAATTTCGGGGCAAGGCAATATTGGACCATCAGATTGAGGCATTGCTGCCGCTGGACCTTGACGAAATCATCATTGTCACAGGCTATCGGGGAGAGATGATAACCGATCATATTGCCAATAATGTCTCGCGCTATGGTGAGAAGATCCGCACGATTGCCAACCCGGACTGGGCGGAAAGCAGCTCGATTGCCAGTGTGATGGCAGCGCGCGACTATCTGAGCAGCAACTATATGGTTATGAACGGCGATACGGTATATGATGCCGCAATACTGAAAAAGGCCGCTGGGATGGCAAAGCCGGGAACCAGCCTGCTGGTCGAGCCGCTAGCGGAAAATACCGAAGACGACATGCTGGTCAAAGTCCAAGATGGCAGGGTCATGGCTGCTGCCAAAACATTGTCCCGCGAAGCAGCCACTCACCGATCATTGGGTGTGATATTCGGTCGCAGCGATGGCGGTGCCTATCGCCGGATGCTTGACGAGGTCATGGCGTGCAGCAACGGCCATTTGCAATATCATCACGAGATTATAAATCGCCTGGCCGGCTTGCAAAAGGTCCACGCGATCGAAAGCCATAGCGGAACGTGGCAGGAAATAGATCGGCCAGAAGACCTTGTTGAATAAGAAACCAGCTGAAGAGCACCGTTCCCGTGAGCAGGGAGATATCGCTTTTCTGTGGCTCGGCGAGACATTGCTGATTCCGCATATGTGGCCGATAATCGAAGCGCTGGCAGAGGCGCGCCGCGATATACAGATTGATATTTGGACGAGCACATCTGCGCATGAGGCGCTGCTGAAAAGCTGGAATGTCGAGCGCTATTCCAATATCCGTCTGCGGCGCTCACGCTTGTTTCGGGATGTGCCCTCAGCGGGCTTGGGGCAAAATATCGAATCACCGGCCAAGTTACCGATGCTGCTTTCGCTACTTCCTTATATAGCCGGTTATAAGGCTGTTGTTGTGGCAGAGCAGACCAGCCTGTGGCTGCCGAAACTATTGGGTCGGTTTACACGCTTGATCCCACCATTTATTTTTACGATTCATGGCATTGGACCGATAGCTCATGGCCGCTGGAAGAGATTATTAAGTGCAAGCAAGGCGTTGGTTTGCAATGAAATATTATGTCAGGAGCTGCGTGATCTGGGCATGGCAGAAGACCGGGTCGAAATTACCGGCTATGCAAAATCCGCTTTTCGTCAGGTCACGGTGAACCGAAACCTGTTTTGCGAGAACCGGCCGATAATATTATACAGTCCGCATTGGCAACCGGCACGATCATCCTGGCCGCAATGGGGACGGGAGGTGCTAAAGCAGCTTGTTACAGATGGCCGCTGGAATATTATTTTTGCGCCGCACCAGCGGATTGTTGAAACCGATGATCAGCTTGTAAGTTTTCTCCGTAACTTTGGAAAGCATGACAATCTGCATGTCGATCTGGACAGTTTCGCGATGGTCGACGGCAGCTATACACGCATGGCTGATGTGTATCTTGGTGACAGTTCAAGCCAGGTCGTCGAGTTCCTGATCAGCTCGCGTCCGGTCGTATTGTTGCAGCCGCCGGCCATGACGCATCTTTACGCACAAAAAGCGGGCTATAATGTCTTAGGTGAGACGGTCACTGATGCCAGCAGGATTTTGGATGCGATTGCCGAAGCACCAGAAAAATTCGCCGCGTATAAAGAAGCTCAAAAGGCATTTGCAGACTCTGCGCTCGGGCAAACCGGGCCGGATGCCGCGTACCGTGCAGCAGAAATCGTTGCGGGGTTCGCAGACAGGTCTGGCGTTTAACCCGCTCCCAGAAACCAGCTTTCGATCCTTTTGCCCCGCGCTTGTAGCGCCATAGCTTGAAAGAGCCGGATAATATGGATCAGGCATGACAGTCCGGTCCAGATGGCAACGGCTATCAGGCCAAGATCAGGCCGCATGAAAAGCAGGCTCGCTACCAGCAAGACCATATTGGGGTTGCGCCGTGCCGTTATCAGGCGAAAATCGCTGTCAAATTTCTGCCAGACATGGATATGAATACCGTAGCGGCGGATAAATTCCCCTTCGACCAGTCTTTGGAGAACATAGCCGCCCCAGACTATACCGAGAACCCACCACCATGTTTGGCTGTTATAAGCCTGTCCCCAAAAGCTTAAGCCGACTGCCCAGGCCCAATACCAAAAGGGCGGATGGACGAGATCAATGCCATGGTCAAAAATATTGCCCCACCAAGAAGATGTAATCGTGCAACGCGCCAGCTTCCCATCGACTGTATCCAAAACCATGAATATGAAACCGATCGCGCAACCGGCCCAGTAATGACCGTAATAGAATAATATCGTCGCTGTGACACAGCCGACTGCGCCAATGGATGTTACCATATTAGGTGTCAGCCCGATCTTTGCGGCAATCCGGGTCAGGATCAACGCCAGCTCCGGCCAGAGATATTTGGTTAGAATATCGGTGACACCTTTATAAGCGCCAAAATAGCTCGCACGCTCGACCGTTTTTACCGTTCTGGAATCAAGGAGACTGACGAAGGGGGTGTCCAGTTTACGCAGTTCATGATTATGAATTTGCGGACCGTCGCGATATTCCATCGCCGTCATCTCAACGGGGATATCTAGATTACCAAGAGTTGCGAGTTCCGTTTCGGTTCGAGCATGTGCCAGTACAGGAGTGCCGTCTATGGTCAGAACAACGCCAGGATGTTCACTAATATAACGCATCCATTGCGGATCGAAAGCATAGGCGATGTTGACCCATATTATGCATGGCTTTGTTACATTCAGCTTGGCTGCTAGTCTCTCTGTGCGGACCGCGTTGCTCATGCCCCAGATCAGGGTGTCATTTACCCCGTGAAGGGATAGCGTGATGCCGTTGTCGGTCAGCATATCTCGTATTCCTGTCGATTGTTTTCGATTTGTGCTGCGGCTTTAGCCGAATCTACTGCTTATTCCAGTGCTGCTGTATCGATTCATCTGTTTTACAATGACAATCGTGGGAACAGACTGATAATTCTGCCATTGAATTCGGGAGGAAAGCAAATTATGCAAGGCGTCTGTCCACAATAGGAAATGCGAAATAACCATTTCGCCAATAGCAAGAGAAAACCCAATGGCAACATTCACCCTCCCGAAAAATAGTAAAATCCGCAAGACTGGCGAAGTCCATGAAGCATTGGGCGGTGGAAAAGCGCGCGCATTCAAAGTCTATCGTTATGACCCGGATACGGGTGAAAATCCGCGTTATGATACCTTCAAAATTGATACGGATGATTGCGGTCCAATGGTGCTGGATGCGTTGATCAAAATGAAAAGCGATCAGGATCCGACTTTGACTTTCCGCCGGTCGTGCCGCGAAGGGATTTGTGGATCCTGTGCCATGAATATTGACGGTAAAAACGGGCTGGCCTGCACCACTGCGATTGAAGATTGCAGCAAAGTAATAAAAATTACGCCATTGCCGCACATGGAAGTTATCAAGGATCTCGTGCCTGATTTCTCACATTTTTATGCACAATATGCCTCTATTCAACCATGGCTAAAAACGGTGACGCCAACTCCGTCCGGTAAAGAACGCCTGCAATCACCGGAAGACCGTTCAAAGCTTGATGGCCTGTATGAGTGCATATTATGCGCTTGCTGCCAAACCAGTTGCCCTAGCTACTGGTGGAATTCGGATAAGTTCCTTGGTCCAGCCATTTTGCTTCAGGCTTATCGCTGGCTTGCCGATAGCCGCGATGAAATGACCGGAGAACGGCTCGATGAACTGGAAGATCCGTTTCGTCTGTATCGCTGTCATACGATCATGAATTGCTCAAATGCTTGTCCTAAAGGTCTTTCGCCAGCTAAAGCTATTGCAGAGATTAAGAAAATGGCTGCGTCGCGAGAGGTTTGATAATTGTCCGTTGAAGTGACGGCTGAAGCTGATCCTATTTTTCTGAACAGTGAACCAGATCCGGAGTATCCCGGCTGGTATCAATGGGTTCTGCGGGATCCCGATTGTTATAATAGCTTTTTGGGACCGATAAAGGTGCGGCGGGGCGGAGATGGTCTTGCCGATAATATTGCCCGTGTCCGTATGTTGCCTGAGCGCAAGCACCGCAATCTAGGCGATGTTGTTCATGGCGGAACAATGATGGGCTTTATAGATTGTGCGCTATTTGCGGCTATGCGGGTTTTGGAAATTGGTCCGTCCGGATATGCTGTTACAATGGAATTGCAGACCCATTTCATTGGTGCGGCGCGGCTATTTGAACCGCTAGAAGCGCAAGTCGAGGTAACGCGCGAAACGGGACGTTTTCTGTTCCTTCGCGGATTAGTGGTGCAGGGCGATGATAGTGAAAATGTGGCATCCTTTTCTGCCATTGTTAAAAAAGCTTCTTCGCAGGTATCACGGCAAGCTCCGGCACCGAAATGACCAAATTTTACACGCGTTACCAAGCGCTGATCGCTAATGGCGAATTGAAGCCTGATGCCGATCAGGAAGCATGCGCGAAGCGGCTTGCAATATTGCAGGATGAATTGGAAGACGTGCCGCCCCGGGGCAGCGTTTTGTGGCGTATGTTCGGGAAAAAGCCTCAGCCGCCGCGCGGCGTCTATATGTGGGGTGGAGTAGGGCGCGGAAAATCCATGTTGATGGATCTGTTTTACGACAGCCTTCAAATCAATCGCAAGAAACGCGCGCATTTTCATGAGTTTATGCTGGATGTCCATGCACGCTTGAACGCAGAGCGCAAGAAGGAGCAGGGCGACCCGGTGTTGCCGGTTGTCGCTGCACTGGCTGCGGAAGCCCGTTTTCTGGCCTTTGACGAAATGGTGGTAAATAACAGTGCTGACGCGATGATTATGTCGCGCCTGTTTACCGGTTTGGTCGAAGCGGGCGTGACCTTGATCGCGACCTCCAACCGTCCACCGGTTGATCTTTACAAAAACGGTCTTAACCGTGAGCATTTCCTTCCTTTCATCGACTTGCTGGAAAACCGGCTGGATGTGATTTCACTTAATGGTCCCACCGATTATCGCCGTGAGCGATTGGGCGGTGTGTCGCTGTGGCATGTCCCTAATGGCGAAGCGGCAACCAAGGCACTTAGCGAGGCCTTTTTCCGCCTGACCGATTACCCCCCGGAAGACCGCGCCCATGTTCCGACCGAGGAATTGCCAGTGCAGGGCGGGCGTAGCCTGCATGTGCCAAAGGCGTTAAAGGGCGTCGCGGTTTTCTCGTTCAAACGGCTTTGCGGGCAACCGCGCGGCGCGCAGGATTATCTGGCTATTGCACGGCATTTTCATAGTGTGATCATTGTCGGTATACCTGTGCTTTCCAAAGAAAACCGCAACGAAGCGGCCCGGTTTGTGACATTGATCGACGCCCTGTACGAATATCGCGTCAAACTGCTCGCCAGTGCCGATGCCGAGCCGGATGCGCTTTATCCCGAAGGGGATGGATCGTTCGAGTTTGAACGGACAGCGTCCCGGCTAATCGAAATGCAGTCCGATGATTATCTTGCCCTTGGCCACGGGGAACGTGAGCAAACCGAAACGGCGGGTTCACCACGGAACTAGAGCAAAGTTAAACTATCAAGATCAAGCGCCATTTGTGCCGGGCGCTCCGCCATTAAAGCGAACATTTCATCTCCTCTTTCTGTTTGCTCGACATGGACAGAAGCGTTGATGGCCATGATGAAACCGGAAAAGGCATAGCGTCGGTAATCATGCCAAAATTTATCAGCGTCCCGATCAATGCCGCGGTCTGCCATTTGTGCCAGATAGTCCGCAATTAAAGCTTTTTCCTGCGCGGCACGCTCGACCGGATCAGCAAAGCTGGTTCCCACCAGATAAGCAACATCACTAGCGCCAGAACCCAGTGTTGCAGTTTGCCAGTCTACCAGAACTGCTTTTTCCCCGCTTTCATCGAAAAGAATATTGTCGAGGCGCATATCGCTATGGGTGATACAAGGATCAAAGGGTTCCGGATCAAGATAGCTACTCATCTTCTCGATAAGTTCAGCGCCCATTTCCAATATATCGGCGCTGAGCCGCCCGGCGAAACGTTTGCAGAACTCCGGATAAATAGCGGGCAGGGATTGCTGTAAATATTCTTTGTTTTTCGTCCCGTGGAGTAGCCAGCTATATTGATCCAATGTGCCGGATTCCGGACGATAGCTGTGCAGAGCAGCAGCTTCGCGGATAGCTGATCTTACTTGGGTTAATGTACCTCCAGCTAGTTGATCGCCCTGGCTTGCGGGGGCCATGTCTTCCAGCAATAGAGCGAACTGTGTCTCATCATCCCCAATGGCAGCATGGTAAGAGCGCGGGCATCCAACATCGGAACGACCCGCAACATCACGATACCAGCCGACCTCCATGTCATAGAGGTGAAACAGAGCTGCGGCCCCCCGGCTAACAGGGTCTGAGCTGGGACATTTAGCAATAAAACTGGCGGGGAAATCCCCTTCCCGCCAATCACATATGAAGCGATAGCTGTCACAGACCTGTCCGGTGCCTACCGGCTTGTGGGTCAATGATAGCAACGCCCCCGATGGCGCACCAAATATGTCTTCGACCCAGCGTGTTTCAAACTCCTCGGGACGGAGCGGGAATCCGGCGCTCATGGGTGCGGATGCAGCAGGTCGGTTAGCCCGCTGGTCCCATGTGGTCCGACAAATAGTTGTTCGACAACGCCAACGCCTTCATGCCGGCCATCACCGTCGGTTAGAACTGCATCGCTCAAGGCCTGAATATGGATGTAGAGCATGTCATTGTCCGGCACATTGGCCAGATCAATAACATCATAAGCCGTTTCAAGCGGCCCATGATCCATTCCGTGGCCCCAGACCGGATGCAGATAGCCAAGACCGGACATGTAGAATGTGCGTGTGGCATCGCCGGTGCGCGGAGTGACGGACAGCGTGCCATCTGCTGTTTGCAGGTCCAGTTGCTTCACCCGCCGTGTGCCCGAATGATAGCTAAGGTCAAACTGGTCCGGTTCAAATTCCCGACGGGCGCCGTCAATAGCATCGACGACTCCGCGGCGGTTCCAGGTTACGCCCTCACCATCATCATTGCTGTGAAAGAAACAGGCATGGCCCGCGAAGTTGAGCGGCGTCCATAACCACCAGAATTGCGGTAAACTCCCCGCTGGCGGCGGCTGGGATTCCGGTGCGCCAATCGCCCGTATGCCCCAGCTGCGGTCCCGCGTTCCCGGGTGCGTTTCGGGGGATAAGCGGATGGTTTTTCCATCTATGTTAATGGTCCCCGTCCAACCGCCATTTTGCGTAAGACGGGTGTAATCCATAAGCAAGCGCGGCCCTTCACGCCGGATAAAGCGGGGCTCTTCAATGGGTGTGTGGCGAGCGGTGAAGCTGATATCGGCGGTGATAGGACAGTCTGACGGTTTGTCATCATCGCTGATAATCAGGCGCAATGTCTGCAAGGGCTCAACTATTTCAATAGTGATCGGGCCGACGCTAAGGTCAAGCCGCTCGCTACCCATGCGTTTGGACGCTCGCAGATTATGCTGCTTACCGTCTATCGACACGCAAAAGGCGGCATCCATAATATCAAGCTGGGGATAGACCCCTAGCGCAGCAGCAAAAAATATGCTGCCATCGGTGCTGTAGCCGTTGAAGAAATAGCGGTCGTAAAAATTACGATTGCCGCCCGATACCGCCATGGGTTCCGGTGTCTGGTGCAATGGATACTCATCGCCCTTACTAAGCATATGAAAGTCCTCTCTTTTATTATCGCTCATCTTGGCAAGAGGCTCTGTGTTTGGCAAATCAAAAGATGCTTGTAATCGCTAAGTTCAGTAAGTTCACACCAAGGAGCTGCGGTTTCCCGTCAAAGTTCACACAAATCACGCGCTCATCCGCTCAGGATTTAACATTTCCGGCCACGCGCCTGCCGATTCCGGCAAAGAGGCCCGGATCGCGAAAAAGAATCGGGCGCGCGGCAGATGCAAAAAAGGCATATTCAAAGATGAGAAAGAGCGGGTGAGGGAATGAAGGGCAGCCTATCATGACGGGAATATTGTAGGAAAGCGGTTTTCGCTGGTGCTGGGCCAGTCAAACCACGTTTCTAAGCTCAAACAAACTCGTCATTCCCGCCTGCGCGGGAATGACGGTGGGTCGGGTTGCCCGCAGATATCCTGAATACGCCAAGGTGCAATGCACTGCTAATGATAGTGCGAACCATTTGCAAAGAAAGCGGGGAAAATGGTGTTTTCAGCGGTTGAAATTGCTTGTGGATAGGCCTAATCCATCAAATACGTATTTCTACGAATCTGATTTCAGGAGAATCTTCTCAATGGCCCGTAATAAAATAGCGCTGATCGGCGCAGGCATGATTGGTGGCACGCTTGCTCACCTCGCCGCTTCCAAGGAAATGGGCGATGTCGTCCTGTTCGATATTGCCGAAGGCATGCCTGCTGGTAAGGCGCTGGACCTTGCACAAGCCGGGCCGGTAGACGGGTTTGACAGCAATTTGAAGGGCACAAGTGATTATGCCGATATTGCTGGCGCTGATGTCATCATCGTAACTGCCGGTGTTCCGCGCAAGCCCGGCATGAGCCGTGATGACTTGCTCGGTATCAACCTGAAAGTCATGAAAGCTGTGGGTGAAGGCATTAAAGCGAACGCTCCGGATGCTTTTGTTATCTGTATCACTAACCCGCTCGACGCGATGGTATGGGCGCTGCGTGAATTTTCCGGACTGCCGCATAACAAGGTCGTCGGCATGGCCGGCGTTTTGGACAGTGCGCGTTTCCGTCACTTCCTTGCTGACGAATTCAAAGTCTCGGTCGAGGATGTCACCGCTTTTGTTCTGGGTGGTCATGGCGATACCATGGTTCCGGTTCCTGCTTATTCAACTGTTGCAGGCATCCCGATTCCCGACCTTATCAAAATGGGTTGGACGACACAGGAAAATATCGACGCGATCGTTGAACGTACACGTAAGGGCGGCGGCGAGATTGTCGGCCTTCTTGGAAACGGTTCAGCTTATTATGCTCCGGCGACCAGCGCGATCATGATGGCGGAAAGCTATTTGAAAGATAAACGCCGCGTGCTGCCTGCTGCGGCGCATCTGACCGGCGAATATGGTGTGGATGACCTGTATGTCGGCGTTCCATGCATCATCGGTAAAGACGGTGTCGAAAAAGTCATCGAAATTGAATTGAGCGACGAAGCACAGGGCAATTTCAACGTATCGGTTGATGCGGTGAAGGAATTGCTGGAAGCGTGTAAAGGTCTGGACCCAAGCCTCGCATAAAACAAATAATCGTTCCGGTTTTCCGGAATGACGAAGGAGCCAGTAAGAATATGTCCATTTTGATCGACAAGAATACCAAAGTTATTACGCAAGGTATGACCGGCAATACCGGCACGTTCCATACCGAACAGGCGTTGGCCTATGGCACGCAGATGGTTGCGGGTGTGACGCCGGGTAAGGGTGGCACCAGCCATATCGGCCTGCCAAATTATGACACGGTTGCCGAGGCCAAGGAAGCCACCGGCGCGACTGCCAGCGTGGTATATGTTCCGCCGCCATTTGCAGCGGATTCGATCCTTGAAGCGATTGATGCAGAGATTGAGCTGATCGTTGCGATTACCGAGGGCGTTCCCGTGCTCGACATGGTGCGTGTCAAGCGCGCGCTGCAAGGCAGCAAATCGCGCCTCATCGGCCCCAACTGCCCCGGCGTTCTGACCCCTGATGAATGCAAGATCGGCATTATGCCCGGCAGCATTTTCAAAAAAGGGTCGGTCGGTGTGGTCTCACGGTCCGGCACGCTCACCTATGAAGCGGTGCATCAGACTACGGCGGTCGGCCTTGGCCAGACCACAGCGGTTGGCATTGGCGGCGATCCGGTTAACGGCACCAATTTCATCGACGTGCTGGAGCTGTTTCTTGCTGATGATGAAACCAAGTCGATCATCATGATCGGTGAAATCGGCGGCAGCGCAGAAGAAGAAGCGGCGCAATTTATCGCTGATGAAGCGAAAAAAGGCCGCAGCAAGCCAATGGTTGGTTTCATTGCTGGTCTTACAGCGCCTCCGGGACGCCGCATGGGCCATGCCGGTGCGATTGTTTCGGGCGGCCAGGGCGGCGCGGAAGACAAGATCGCGGCGATGGAGGCAGCCGGTATCCGTGTGTCACCAAGTCCATCTGAACTTGGCACGACACTTGATGCGATGCTGAAAGAAACAGTCTAGATTATGTGACCCTCTGCGTGTGCAGAGGGTCAATACCCTCTCCCCAAGGAATTGATCATGGGACTTGAAGGTCGTGAATTTATAGATAGTTCCGCAAAGGAAACAGGGCCAAGCTGGCAAAAAAAGCATTGGCCGATTGATGATGCGGATGAGTTGAACAGTGCGCTCGACCCCACGAAAATGGGTATCGAGATTAAAGCTGCTGCCGAAAAATCCGGCAAGACCATGTCTGATGCCGAAGTGGCGGAAGCGGCGGAAAATTCTATCCGCGCGATGATGCTGATCCGGACATTCAGGGTGCGTGGCCATCTGGGCGCCAATCTTGATCCTCTGGGCCTGTCAAAGCTGGATGAACCGGCTGATCTGACGCCGGAGTTTCATGGTATTACCGCGGATGAAATGGACAAGCCGGTTTATCTGGGCGGTGTTCTGGGTTTTGAAACGGCTTCGATCCGCGAAATCGAAGCCGTGCTGCGCGCCAATTATTGCGGGCATGTCGGCCTTGAATATATGCATATTGCCGATGTCGAGGAACGGCGTTTTCTGCAGGACCGTTTTGAAGGCAAGGACGCAGAAATCCACTTCACACCCGAAGGCAAGAAAGCGATCCTCAACAAGGTGATTGAGGGTGAGGAATATGAAAATTTCCTCGGCAAGAAATATGTCGGGACCAAGCGTTTTGGTCTGGATGGCGGCGAATCCATGCTGCCCGCGCTTGAAAATATCATCAAATATGGTGGTCAGGTCGGCGTGCGCGATATTGTATACGGCATGGCCCACCGCGGGCGTTTGAACATTCTCGCCAACGTCATGGCCAAACCGTATAAGGTTATCTTCCACGAATTCCACGGCGGCTCTGCTAATCCGGAAGATGTGGGCGGTTCGGGTGATGTGAAATATCATCTGGGGACATCCACCGACCGTGAGTTTGACGGTATCAATGTGCATATGAGCCTTGTTCCCAATCCATCTCATCTGGAAGCGGTTGACCCGGTTGTTCTGGGCAAAGTTCGCGCGCAGCAAGTGGCGCGTGATGATCTGGAAAAACATGATCAGGTCTTGCCCGTGCTGATCCACGGTGATGCGGCTTTTGCCGGTCAAGGAATTGTTTGGGAATGTCTCGGCTTTTCCGGCATTCATGGTTATAATACCGGCGGCTGTATCCATTTCGTGATCAACAACCAAATCGGTTTCACGACCAGCCCGAAATTTGCGCGTTCTTCGCCTTATCCATCGGATGTTGCCAAAGGGGTGCAGGCGCCGATTTTCCATGTAAATGGCGATGATCCTGAAGCAGTAACTTTTGCTTGCAAGATCGCGATTGAATTCCGCCAGCGTTTTGGCCGCGATATTGTAATCGACATGTGGTGCTATCGCCGTTTTGGCCATAACGAAGGCGACGAGCCGAGCTTTACCCAGCCGATCATGTATGATGCTATCAAAAAGCATCCCAAAGTCAGCAAGATTTATGAACAACGGTTGATTGACGAAGGGTTGATTGACGCCGATTGGGGCGCGGCCAAGCGTAAGGCATTTGCCGAGCTTCTGGAAACGCAATTCAAGGAAGCGGCCCATTATAAAGCCGGTAAGGCTGACTGGTTTGGTGGCCGGTGGCGGGGGCTTCACGCTCCGGCTGATCCGGAAACAGCGCGGCGTAATGTTGAAACGGCGATTGACAAAAAATTGTTCGATAGCCTTGGCCGGACTCTGACCACCGTTCCTGACGATCATAATATCCATAAAACGCTGGCCCGCGTTCTGGACGCCAAGGCGAAGATGTTTGAAACGGGTGAGAATTTCGACTGGGCAACGGGCGAGGCGCTGGCCTTTGGATCGCTGCTTTCCGAGGGCTATAACGTCCGTCTTTCCGGTCAGGACAGCGGGCGCGGCACATTCAGCCAGCGTCATGCCGTCTGGGTCGATCAGGATAATGAAAAAGAATATGTACCGTTAAACACGGTTCCGCATGGCCGGTTCGATGTGCTCGATAGCCCGCTTTCCGAATATGGCGTGCTGGGCTTTGAATATGGTTACGCCGGCGCTGATCCGAAAACGCTGGTATTATGGGAAGCGCAATTTGGTGATTTTGCCAATGGCGCGCAAATCATGATTGACCAGTTTGTTGCCTCTGGCGAAGCAAAATGGTTGCGTGCGAACGGTCTCGTGATGCTGTTACCCCACGGGTATGAGGGGCAGGGACCGGAGCATAGCTCGGCGCGGCTGGAGCGGTTTTTGCAATTGTGCGCGCAGGATAATATTCAGGTAGCGAACATCACAACACCGGCCAACTATTTCCATATTCTACGCCGTCAGATGCTACGCAGTTTCCGTAAACCGCTCATCATCATGACGCCGAAATCGCTGCTTCGCCACAAATTGGCGGTGTCGAGCGCTGAAGAATTTTTCGGTGATCACCACTTCATGCGGATCAAGTCCGATACCAGCCCGCCTGCGGACAAGGATATTAAACGACTGATCCTATGTTCGGGTAAGGTTGCTTATGATCTTATCGAAGCACGCGATGCTGCCGGTGATAAAAACACCTCGATTGTACGGATTGAACAGCTTTACCCATTCCCGTCGGAACCGCTGGTGGTACGTTTGAAGCGTATGAAGAATCTGGAAACACTGGTATGGGCACAGGAAGAACCGCAAAATAACGGCAGCTGGCATTTTGTCCGTTCATATCTGGAAGAATGTCTGGAAGAAGCGGGCGTCGGGCCTGCCAATCCGGTATATGCCGGGCGTGAACCTTCTGCCTCACCAGCAACCGGTCTGGCTTCGCGGCACAAAGAGCAGCAGGAAAAGTTGATTGCTGAAGCTTTGGGGCATTAAAAATATTGATTGAGCGCGGAGCGATCCGCCGATGAAAGTGAGCAAAAGACAATGGCAACAGATGTAACGGTCCCCGCACTAGGCGAATCAATTACCGAAGCGACCTTGGGTGAATGGCTCAAACAGCCGGGCGATGCGGTTGAGGCGGATGAACCCTTAGCCAGTCTGGAAACCGATAAAGTGGCACTGGAAGTTCCCGCTCCGGTGGCTGGCGTTCTGGGCGAGCATGTGGTTGCGGTCGGCGATACAGTAGAGGTGGGGACGATCATCACTTCTATCGAAGCGGGCGATGGCGCGGTAGCTTCTTCAGCGAAAGCAGCACCGGCATCAACCACGGCAACGACTTCAGCCGAACAAAACACCGACGAGGATCCTGCGTCTTCGATTACCTTGTCACCAGCGGTCCGCCGTCTGGTGCTTGAGCATGGCGTGGACCCAAGCCAGATTAAGGGCACGGGCAAAGATGGCCGCCTGACCAAGGATGATGTCGAGAAATATGTAAAATCGGGCGCTCAAGAATCTGCCGCAGAAAAAGAGACAGCAAAAGCCGCTGAGGCCCAGTCGGCATCTTCTGGATCGGCCAGCGGCAACGCTAAGAGCGAACAGGGCAGCCGCAAAGAAGAGCGTGTACGGATGACCCGTCTGCGCCAAACCGTAGCCAGACGCCTGAAAGAAGCGCAGGACACGGCTGCTTTGCTGACGACATTTAACGATGTCGACATGACCGCCGTGATGGAAGCGCGGAGCAAATATAAGGATCTATTTGCCAAGAAACACGGCGTAAGACTTGGCTTTATGGGCTTTTTTGCCAAGGCTGCCTGCCTTGCGCTGAAAGATGTGCCATCGGTCAACGCGCAAATTGATGGCGATGAAATAGTCTATCATGATTATGTCGATATTTCGGTGGCGGTAAGCGCGCCGAACGGTCTGGTCGTGCCGGTGATCCGCAATGCCGAAAATATGAGCTTTGCCGATGTTGAGAATACGATCGGTGACTTTGGCAAGCGCGCACAAGACGGCACTTTGACCATGGCGGAAATGAAAGGCGGCACGTTCACCATCTCGAACGGCGGCGTATTTGGTTCGCTTATGTCAACGCCGATTATCAATCCGCCGCAATCGGCGGTTCTGGGCCTTCACCGGATTGAGCAGCGTGCCGTTGTCATGCCGGATGGTGAAATAAAGGCGCGCCCGATGATGTATCTGGCTTTGAGTTATGACCACCGTTTGATTGATGGCCGCGAAGCTGTGACCTTCCTCGTGCGGATCAAGGAAGCGATTGAAGATCCGACCCGGCTATTGATTGATTTGTAGGCAATAGAAACTTGTGCTCCTGCGAATGCAGGAGCCCAGGATGGAACAGAATAACGGAGAACCAAGATACAGCATCATTATGACAAGCAATCATGAGGCCGGGCTTTGTCTATTTAATGGCGAATAAGCGCAACGGAACAATTTATCTGGGTGTCACAAGTAATCTGCCCCAGCGCGCTTACCAGCATCGGAACGGATTGATCGACGGTTTTTCAAAGGACTATGATTGCAAGCTGCTGGTTTGGTTCGAGGTTCACGATGATATACAAGAAGCGCGACGACGCGAACTACAGATGAAAAAATGGAAGCGGGCGTGGAAACTCAGGCTGATAGAAAACGAGAATCCACAGTGGAAAGATAAATTTGAAAGTTTGTTATAGCTTACCCTGGGTTCCTGCCTTCGCAGGAATACAAACGAAGAGAGAATTATGACCGACAATTTCGACTATGACGTTCTGGTAATCGGCTCTGGCCCCGGTGGTTATGTCGCTGCGATACGCGCCGCGCAACTCGGTTTGAAAACCGCCTGCGTGGAAAGCCGTGAAACACTGGGTGGAACCTGTCTTAATGTTGGCTGTATTCCTTCAAAGGCATTGCTCCATGCTTCGGAAATCTATCAGGAAGCACATTCCGGCGCGCTTGAGAAATTCGGCATCAACCTGAGCGGGACAAAGCTCGACCTGAAACAGATGCACGCCGAAAAATCAAAAGCCGTAGAAGAGCTGACGGGTGGTATCGCGTTTCTGTTCAAAAAGAACAAAGTCGAATGGCTGACAGGGCGCGGCGCATTTGAAAGCGCGAACAGCGTCAAGGTTGGTGATAAAACAGTCACCGCGAAAAATATCATTATTGCAACCGGGTCTTCGGTAACACCGCTGCCGGGTGTGGAAATCGACAATAGCAAGCATATTGTTGTGGACAGTACAGGCGCGCTGGAACTGCCGAAAGTGCCCGGTCATATGGTTGTCATCGGTGGTGGTGTCATCGGGCTGGAACTGGGCAGTGTATGGATGCGTCTTGGCGCGAAAGTCACGGTGGTTGAATATCTGGACCAGATATTACCCGGGATGGATGGCGATATTCGCAAGGATAGCGCGCGCCTGTTCAAAAAACAGGGGTTTGATATTAAAACCGGTGCCAAGGTTACCGGAGTGACAGTCAAGGGCAAGAAAGCGACTCTGACCGTAGAACCGGCCAAAGGCGGAGATGCAGAAACAATCGAAGCAGATGCGGTGCTGGTGGCAATTGGTCGTCGGCCAAACACCGATGGGCTTGCGCTTGATAACGCCGGACTGGAAACCAATGATCGCGGACAGATTGAAGTCGGTGATGATTTTCAGACGGCGGTAAAAGGCGTCTATGCCATTGGTGATGTCACGCCGGGTCCGATGCTCGCTCACAAGGCTGAGGATGAGGGGATTGCTGCGGCTGAATTTATTGCGGGGCAACAGGGCATTGTCAATCATGACTTGATCCCCAGCGTGGTCTATACCCACCCTGAAATTGCCAGCATTGGCAAGACCGAGGAAGAGGTCAAAGAAAGCGGCGTTGAGTATAAGGTCGGAAAATTCCCGTTTGCGGGCAATAGCCGTGCGAAAACCAACCGCGATACCGATGGCTATGTAAAGGTCATTGCGGATGCAAAGACCGACCGGGTGCTGGGCGCGCATATTATCTCGTCGCTGGCTGGAACAATGGTTGCTCAGGTCACTCAGGCCATGGAATTTGGCGCGACCAGCGAAGATATTGCCTATACTTGTCACGCCCATCCAACGCATAGCGAAGCGATTAAAGAAGCCGCGATGGCCGTGCAAAGCAAGCCAATCCATATCTAATTTCCTTGGTTGGCAAAAGCCTAAGAGCCATAGTTTGAGCGTGGCATTGCGCCTATTGCTAATCTGTATCTTGTCCGTTCTGGAACTTTTTCAGGCGGAGCCACGGGGAAATATATGGAAGCTACCATTCTCTTCAATGCACTAGGATGGCTTGACCTTCTGGGGATCGGCGTATTCGCTATTTCGGGCGCATTGGTCGCTGCTCGCCACGGGCATACTCTGGTGACCTTCGGGTTTTTTACTCTTGTTACGGGGGTCGGCGGAGGAACAGTGCGTGATCTTTTGATCGGAGCGCCAGTGTTTTGGGTGCAGGACAGCCGCGTTCCGGTGCTGTGTCTTGCCATTGCGCTGATCGTTTGGGTTACGCCGGTCCGGATATGGCGTCCGGCAGCGGTAGACTGGTTCGATGCGATCGGCCTGGCAGCCTATTCGGTGTTCGGCGCGGCCAAAGCCATGCAATTGGGCATTGATCCGGTGCCTGCGGCTATCATGGGGATATTTACCGGCTGTGTCGGTGGCGTAATCCGCGACCTGATTGCCGGAGAGCCATCAATCATTATCCGCCCCGAACTTTACGTCACAGCAGGGGCGCTGGCTGCTTTTTCCTTCGTCGGGCTGGTCCAGATAGGTGTCACCGGGTTTGTGGCTGCTATCATAGCCTTTTCTGCCGGTTTCATTTTGCGCGGTCTGGCGATTGTGAAAGGGTTAGCCTTGCCACCTTATCGCGGCGCCGGAGATAGTGAATAGCTTTTCAGCAGCATGAACAGATCCGGCGTCCCGCTTTTTACCTGATGCCAGTTACCGCCGCATTCCAGACATAGCGCCTGCACATCTTCACGCGCCATAAGTCC
The DNA here is from genome assembly GCF_040717415.1 of Parasphingorhabdus sp. JC815. Taxonomy (NCBI): domain Bacteria; kingdom Pseudomonadati; phylum Pseudomonadota; class Alphaproteobacteria; order Sphingomonadales; family Sphingorhabdaceae; genus Parasphingorhabdus; species Parasphingorhabdus sp. JC815. Next base: position 45,025 of record NZ_JBFEFM010000006.1, on the reverse strand, counting down.
GCGTGCGGTTGCTAGCGCTTCGGCAAAAATAGTCTTTTGCTGACGCGCGATCCAGCCGACCATATCCGTTACAGGAGCCTGCTTGGCCTTGCCAAAGGGTAGCCCGTTCAGGGGTAGAAACTGGAAGGCTGAAGTGGATTCAAGATATTTGGGATAATATTCCCCCTCTTTCAAACCAGCCCGTTTCGCAGCCTCGGCCAGTGCGTCGTCCATGCCGCCAAAGCTGTCGATCAGCCCCAATTGTCGCGCAGTGCCCCCATCCCAGACGCGGCCCTGACCAATTTCGTCCACTTGGGCATTGGTTTTACCCCGCGCTTTGCCAACCAGACTTAGAAAATTCTGATAGCTATGCTCAACGCCGGATTGCAGGATCGTATCAAGGTCGTCGCTAAATCCACCGGCAAAATCCGGTTCACCCGAAAGCGGTGTTGTCTGTACGCCGTCAGCAGTGACACCCCATTTGCCCAAAAGCTTTTCAAAGCTTGGCAAAACGGCAAACACGCCGATCGAACCGGTAATCGTATCGGGTTCGGCCATGATATGATCACCGGCGGCGGCGACCCAATAGCCGCCGCTAGCTGCGACATCGCCCATTGAAATGACGATAGGTATGCCTGCTTTCTTGATATCAACCAGGGCCAGTCGGATTTCCTCGCTGGCAAAGGCCGAACCGCCGGGTGAATCAACCCGTACGACCAGGGCCTTGATTTCCTCTTTCTCCAGCGCTTTGTATATTTGTTCGGATATACGGCCACTGGCCGCGATGCCAGGTTCATCCTTACCACCAACAATTTCACCGGCGACGGTTATCACGCCAATGGGCTTGCCGCTTTTTTCCAGCGGGTGAGCGGCGAGAAAACTATCATAGTTTATGCTTTTGAAACTGTCGGGCGAGGGTTTATTATCTTTTCCCACTTTTCTGGCGACAAAACGGGAGAAGGCAATTTTGTCGCCAATCTTGTCGATCAATTTCTGTTCAGTCGCGACCTTGGTAAAATCGCCGCCAGCGGCCTTTATGAAACGGGCCGGATCATTCGCATAGGGCCGGATGACCGCTTGTGGCCGCGCTTTTTGAACTTCATCCACCCAGCTATCCCACAATACGGAATATAATGCTTGGGATGCTTTCTTGGCTTCGGGGGACTGGTCAGCGCGCATATAGGGTTCAACCGCGCTTTTATAGGTGCCGACCCGATAGATATGGGCTGTGACGCCAATTTGCTCGATCAGCTTCTTATAATAGAGCCGATTGCCGCCCGGTCCAGCAATTGCAATCCCGCCCATTGGATCCATCCAGATTTCATCGGCATGGGCCGCCAGTTGATAACTGTCATCGCTGTAAAAATTGGCAAAGGCATAAATCGGCTTGTCTGATTTTTTTGCCCGGTCCAGTGCTTCGCCAACGGCGGTCAGGCTGGTCTGGCCACTGCCCATAAAACTACTGAGATCAAGCACTATAGCTTTAACCCGGTCATCCTTCGCAGCGGCATCAATAGCGCGAATGACATCGCGTAACCGATATTCACGGACGGAGTTTTCATCGGCGGTCAACATTGACAAAAAGCCCAATGTGGCTGGCTGCTCAACAATTACGCCGTTAAGATCCAAGAGAAGTGCGCCCTCTCCGACTGTCGCGACATTGGGGCGAGCGGATAAAGCCGCATAGAGCGCCGCAAAGAACAATAGCATCGCAATCAATACCAGAGCGTCTTTAATTGCTACCAGAAATTTCCAGGCTGCTCGCGCAAATTGCATTCTCATTATTCTCCCAGATAGGCGGCACTATAAATAAGCGGCAGCTCTCCAGAGGTTACCACTTTTCGATAAGTTTATGCGACTTGATATGGTTATGTGGGCATTAGATTACCAGCAGATAAGATGCAGTTGAACAATATGTTCTGTGAAGCGTGGACAGCATTGGAATGGCGCGCGGAAAAGAGCTGATATTCAGGCTTAAATTAAGAACACAGATCACTGTAAAAATTCCTTCGCAATATTTTCTGCTAAGTCTTGACGCGAAAAAATTATAGCCCATATGGGCGTGGTTAGCACTCGACCTAACTGAGTGCTAATCCTCCATCGAATATATTCCTGATGTCTCTAGCTATTAGAGCAGGGCCGCAGGAAGGAATTTTGGACAAGAAAGGGAAATATATGAAATTTCGTCCACTACATGATCGTGTACTGGTTCGCCGCGTAGAGGCGGATACCAAAACCGCTGGCGGGATTATCATTCCAGATAGCGCACAGGAAAAGCCGTCCGAAGGTGAAGTTGTCGCGGTTGGCAATGGTCTGAAAGACGACGATGGCGACGTAATTGCGCTTGATGTTAAAAAGGGCGATCGCATTCTGTTTGGCAAATGGTCCGGAACAGAAGTCACCGTTGACGGTGAAGAACTGATCATCATGAAAGAAAGCGATATTCTCGGCATCGTTGAGTAATATCTGGGTAAAATATCCGGCTTTTTTGAATTTCGCTTTCTCGTTCGTCTTATATTTGTTGAGCGATGAACTGGCGGAACGATAATCAAATATACTCTGGCGAGCTTTGTTTGAGCACGTTGGAAGTACAGAAAAAGGAAAGTAGAAAATGGCTGCTAAAGATGTAAAATTTGGGCGTGATGCACGCGAACGCATCCTGAACGGTGTAAACACGCTGGCTGACGCCGTAAAAGTAACCTTGGGCCCTAAAGGCCGTAACGTGGTGCTCGACAAATCATTTGGCGCACCGCGGATTACCAAAGATGGTGTATCGGTTGCCAAGGACATCGAACTGAAGGACAAGTTCGAAAATATGGGCGCACAAATGTTGCGCGAAGTAGCATCGAAAACCAACGATATTGCTGGTGACGGCACCACCACAGCGACCGTTTTGGCTCAGGCGATTGTCAAGGAAGGCATGAAGTCAGTGTCCGCCGGCATGAACCCGATGGATTTGAAGCGCGGTATCGATCAGGCTGTTGAAGCAGTTGTAGGCGATCTCAAAAAGAGCTCGAAAAATGTCAAAGGCAGCGCTGAAATCGCTCAGGTTGGTATCATTTCTGCCAATGGTGACAAAGAAGTCGGCGAAAAAATTGCTGAAGCGATGGAAAAAGTCGGCAAAGAAGGCGTCATCACGGTTGAAGAAGCCAAAGGTCTCGACTTTGAACTCGACGTGGTTGAGGGCATGCAGTTTGACCGCGGCTACCTGTCTCCATATTTCATCACCAACCCGGACAAGATGATTGCGGACCTCGAAAATCCTTACATCCTGATCCACGAGAAAAAGCTGACCAACTTGCAGCCTATGCTCCCGATTCTGGAAGCTGTTGTGCAAGCTGGACGTCCGCTTTTGATTATCGCTGAAGACATTGAAGGCGAAGCGCTGGCGACTCTGGTGGTCAACAAATTGCGCGGTGGCCTGAAAATTGCTGCGGTAAAAGCACCTGGTTTCGGTGATCGCCGTAAAGCAATGCTCGAAGATATCGCGATCCTCACCAAAGGTGAAATGATCTCCGAAGATCTGGGTATCAAGCTCGAAAGCGTTACACTGAACATGCTCGGTGAAGCGAAAAATGTCACAATCGATAAAGACAACACCACCATTGTTGACGGTGCTGGTAAATCGGAAGACATTAAAGCTCGCGTTGAAGCGATCCGTGCACAGATTGAAAACACCACATCCGACTATGACAAAGAAAAACTGCAAGAGCGTTTGGCGAAACTCGCTGGCGGTGTTGCCGTGATCAAAGTCGGCGGTGCGACCGAAGTTGAAGTGAAAGAGAAGAAAGACCGTGTTGACGATGCATTGCATGCAACGCGCGCTGCTGTTGAAGAAGGTATTGTCCCGGGCGGCGGTGCTGCACTTCTCTATGCAACATCTGCTCTGGATGGCCTTGAGGGTATCAACGACGACCAGACCCGCGGTATCGACATTGTTCGTAAAGCACTTCAGGCACCTGTTCGTCAGATTGCTGAAAATGCTGGCTTTGACGGTGCGGTTGTTGCTGGCAAACTACTCGACCAGGACAGCAAGGAATTTGGCTTCAACGCATCAACCGATGTTTATGAAGACCTTGTCAAATCCGGTGTGATCGACCCGACCAAAGTTGTGCGCGCTGCATTGCAGGACGCTTCTTCGGTTGCTGGCCTGTTGATCACGACAGAAGCGGCCATCGCTGAAGTCCCAGAAGAAAAACCAGCTGCTGGCGGCGGTATGCCCGACATGGGCGGCATGGGAGGCGGAATGGGCGGAATGGGCTTCTAAGCCAATCCACCTATTCGGCTTTTGCTGATTACAACAGGGGCTGGAAGGAAACTTCCGGCCCCTTTTTATTCATCTGTTCAGGGATATTTGCAAAAAGACTAGATTATGTCATGTAGTTGCAACTGAAATATTTTCTTAGGGACCAGTTTGCATGACAAAATTTCTCACACTCATATTGGCAACCACAACACTGACCGGCTGTGCGGGGATTGCTCCGGTGCAGGTGGCAGCGACCGAGAGCGGTGCTGAGGCGCAGCAGTCTGAAACCGAGCGGCTTAACATCTGGTTTGACAAAAAGTTCGAAGAGCAACTGGCTTTCAGTCCGATCAGGCAGACTTTTCTGGGCCGTAAAACGGCTTATGACCAGATTGATGATTTTTCAGTCGCGGCAGCAGACCGTCAGTTAGAGTGGATGAGAAATGCCACGACGGAAATGAAGCGTGAATTTGATTATGACAAATTGACGCAAGACGCGAAAATATCCTGGGACATGTGGCTATATAATCTGGGGCAAATGGAAGCAGGAGTTCCATTCCGGAAAAATGCCTATGTATTGCACCAGTTCAATGGGCAGCAGTCATTTTTTCCGACGTTCCTAATCAACCAGCATCGCGTTGCCAGTGAAGATGATATGCTGGCTTTTATAGAGCGAATAAAGGGAAGCGCGCGGGCACTCGACCAACTGCTTGAGCGGGCGCAAAGCAATGCCAAGGCCGGAACCCGTCCGCCGCGCTTTGCCTATGAAGGCGTCATCGACCAGTCCGGCAAAATCACCACCGGCGCGCCTTTTGACGATGGCGAACCCTCTGCCCTGTGGGAAGCAACGCAAAGCAAACTGGCTTCGCTTGTCAAAGCCGGAAAGATTACCCAAAGCCGGTCGGATGCATTGAAAGAACAGGCGCGCCAAGCGCTCACCGGGGCGCTGAAACCGGCCTATGAGCGGATCATAGCGTGGTTCAAACAGGATATGCCCAATACGAAGGAAGCTCCCTTTGGCGTCTCCGAATTGCCGGGTGGCGAGGCCTATTATAATTACCGTCTTGCCAATCAGACCACCACGGATCTGACCGCTGACCAGATACATAATATCGGCCTTTCCGAGGTTGCACGTATTCGCGGCGAGATGGAAGAAATCAAGAACAAGGTAGGATTTGACGGCGACCTGCAAGCCTTCTTCACGTTCCTGCGCGAGGATGATCAATTTTATTACTCAAATGATGACAAGGGCGCACAGGATTATATTGATGCCGCCGAAAAACATCTGGCGTTCATTAAAACACGCCTTCCGGACTTTTTCGGAATATTGCCGAAAGCCGACCTGCAAGTGAAGCGGGTGGAGCCTTTCCGTGAGCAGGACGGCGCGGCCCAGCATTATCGGCCCGGCACACCGGATGGCACACGGCCCGGAACCTATTATGCCCATTTGTCCGACATGCGGGCGATGCCGATCCACAGCCTGGAAGTCATTGCCTATCATGAAGGTAATCCGGGCCACCATATGCAAAGCTCGATAGCACAGGAACTGACCGGGATTCCTAAATTCCGGGCGCAGGGCGGTTATATCCCGGCCTTTGGTGAAGGATGGGGGCTTTATTCGGAACTGCTGGCAAAGGAAATGGGCGCTTATGCGGACCCCTATTCCGACTTTGGCCGGTTAACCACTGAAATATGGCGCGCTATCCGGCTGGTCGTGGACACGGGTCTACATGCGAAGGGATGGAGCGAAGAAAAGGCGGTGGAATATTTTCTCGCCAATTCACCGATTCCCGAAACAGCAGTACGGTCGGAAGTGCGCCGCTATCTGGTCATGCCGGGGCAGGCCACCAGCTATAAGATCGGTATGTTAAAGATTCTGGAGCTACGCGCAAAAGCGGAAAAGGCACTGGGCGATGATTTTGACATTCGCGGTTTCCATGACACTGTTCTGGGCGGGGGATCGGTGCCGCTCAATATTTTGGAGAAGAATGTCGATCACTGGATCGCGGAAAAGAAAAAGTCATAACGCAAGAAACAGGTCTGGTGGCCCGGTGGTCTGCTGAATAATAGGGCCAATATCGGGGGGAGATATGAAAAAACTCGGGGTCGGGCTGCTCGCACTTGTGCTGCTGGTTGTGGCTGCGGGCGCCATTTTTCGTGAACAGATAGGCGAGAGAATATTTGTCCGCGCCGTCGATAAAATGGTGACGCGTGATGTTATCGGTGATCTGCCAGACGGCATGCACGTCGTGCTTTGCGGAACCGGATCGCCGCTCCCCGATGCAGCGCGGGCCGGTCCTTGCTCGGCTGTGATTATTGATGGCAAGATGTTCGTCGTTGATATTGGCGGCGGCGCGGTGCGTAATATGGGGCTGATGGGCCTTAATCCCGGAGCAACCGAAGCCCTGTTACTCACGCATTTCCACAGCGACCATATTGACGGCATGGGAGAATTATTGCTGCAACGATGGGCCGGTGGAAACCGGACAGAGCCTCTGCCTGTGGTAGCGCCAGAAGGCGTTGAGCCAATCGTGGAGGGCATTAACGCCGCTTATGCCGCAGATGTCACATATCGCGTTGCCCATCATGGGGAAAAGGTCATGCCGCCATCAGGTGCCGGTGGCATTGCCGTGCCATTTGCTTTGCCCGAACAGGGCGTTGAGCAAGTGGTTTATAACCGCGAAGGTATAAAGATTACTGCTTTTCCTGTTCATCATATACCCGTTATTCCGGCGGTCGGTTACAGGTTTGATTATAAGGGCCGATCCGTTGTGTTCAGCGGGGACACATCCAAAAATAACGCTATCGAAAACGCCTGTAATGGCTGTGACATATTGGTGCATGAAGCGCTGAATAGCGAAATGGTCGGCATTGTGCAGACAGCGATGAAAAAAGCAGGGCGATCTGGTCCGGAAAAAATAATGGCAGATATTCCGGATTATCACACCACGCCTGTGCAAGCAGCGGGATCAGCGCAGACGGCCAAGGCAAAGATGCTGGTCCTCACCCACATCATTCCGGCGGTTCCCGTTGATTATCTGAAATCCTATTATCTTAAAGGGGTTGATGATGTTTTTGACGGGCCGGTTGTGCTGGGCGAAGACGGTATGCTGTTCACGCTTCCACCCAATAAGACCAGCCCCGCCAATAAGACCAGCCCCGCCAATAAGAGCAGTCCCGCTAATAAGAATAGTATCGAACAGGGGAAACTGCTCTAAATTGTCCGTCCACAACAAGGGACAGGAACAATGACGCAGAACTACTATTGGCGATTGAACAAACGGCCAGAGGGTGATGATGTTGCCGGTGCGCTCTCTCTGGAAACTGAAGCCATGCCGGAAATTGCCGACGGTCAGATACTGGTCAAAAGCGCCTATTTGTCGATGGATGCTGGCACACGCATGTGGATGACAGAGCGGGAGGACGGCTATCAACCGCCGCTGGAACTGGGCACGAAAATGGTCGGTCTGGTATTGGGATATATTGTTCGGTCTCGTCATGCGGACTTTGCCGAGGGCGATCTAGTGCGCGGTTTTGGTCAATGGGCGCGCTATTCCGTTATCGAGCCGGAGCTTGCCGGACTGGTCAAGGTTGACGGGGGTATCAGCGATATCAAACAACATTTCGGAGTGTTGGGTTTCAATGGCTGGACTGCTCTTTGGGGCATTCAGGAAACTGCCGGAGTAAAAGCAGGGGACAATGTTCTGGTTTCGGCAGCGGCTGGCGCAACGGGCGTGCTGGCATGTCAGATTGCCAAGATTCTGGGGGCTAATGTCTATGGTCTGGCGGGTGGGCCGGATAAATGCCGCTGGCTGGAAAATGATCTGGGCCTAACCAGGGCTATTGATTATAAAAATGACGATATAGCGCAGGAACTGGCGAAAGTTGATGGCGGTATCAATGCCTATTTCGATAATGTCGGTGGACCGATTCTCGATGCTGTGCTGCCGAATATGGCGCTTTATGGCCGAATCGCTTTGTGCGGATTGCTTGCACAATATAGTGGTGACGGACGCGGGCAGGGGCCGGTAAATTTTGACCAGATATTGATGAAGCGGTTGCGGGTCGAGGGATTTTTCTCTCCCGATTTTATGGATCAGGGGGAGCGGCTAAGCGTGCAGTTGAAGGATTGGCTGGAACAGGGACTGATCGATACGCCCTTTGATGTGACAGAGGGAATTGAAAATGTGCTATCTGCTTATGATAAATTATTCAGCGGCGGTAATATCGGCAAGGTTCTGGTCAAGCTTTAGCTTTGCGAAACCGCAAGCCCCAGACCGTAAGGCCCATGATCAGGCTGACAAATATAAGCGACATTGTAACTATGCCATTCCACCCGCCCCATGCATAAACCGAGGTACCCAGCCAGCTTGAAAGGCCGCCGCCGATAAACATGATGACGATATAGATGGTCATTAAACGAGTGCGGATTTCCGGTGCCCGGTTAAACAAAATCGTGCGATTGGAAATATCCATGGAGGCTCCGCCAAAACTGTTAACGATGATCGGCAGGATCAGCATCCAGAGGTTATTGCTTGCGAACATCAGTAAAATTACGCCAATTACCTGGGCAATGGCAAACAGGACGCGGGCATTTTCCGGGCCAATGCGGTCGGCCAGCCTGCCAGACCATGGCGCCGCGATAACATTGGTTACAGCCAGCAGCGCAAGATAGCCAACGACATCAACACCATAGCCCATTTGCGGGCTGGTAACGTGCAGGCCGATACCCAGCCATAGAGCGAGAAACAGACCAAAGGACAAGGCTTGCAGCAACCCTGCTAATAGCAGGTCAGGCATGGCTTTTATAATCGGCCAGAGCGAAGCGATCAGAGCGCCATAGCTTTCTTGTGGTTCGTCATCATCGCGGAATCTTTCATCCTTTTCCATGATGCGCGACAAGATAAAGAGCAGAACCAAGGTCAACAATGTGCCTACCCAATAAGCCGACCGCCAGCCGAAATAATGCCCCAACACACCTGCGCCCGCGCGGCTGCCAAGCAAACCGACGGTGATACCGGATGTCATAATGCCGGTAACATGGCCGATCCGGTCCGGGCGAACACGCTTGGTTACATAGGCAGGCAGCAGATAAGGGGTGATGGTTACAAAACCGAGCAGTGATGATGCTGCGACAAAAAGGCTGAAATTCTGTGCCGTAGCCATGGCCAATAAGGCGGCAAACTGGCCAGCGGCAAATGTCATGACCAGCTTGCGGTTGTTGACCCGGTCGCCGAGCGGCAACAATAATAATATACCCAGAGCCAAAGCAATCTGGTTAAGCGCAGGGACCAGACCGAGTAGCGATCCGTCAACACCAAATTCTGCTCCGACCGGGGCGATCAGTGGATGGATATAATAGCCATTTGCCACCGCCACGGCGCATGCCATGGCCAAAAGAAACAATTTTGTTTCGCTAATCCGGCGCGGTTGGGATTTGGTGAATGTTCGGGTGGCTTCGGTCAGATGTTCAGCTTTCACAGTATATTATAGTGCCTTGCCAGAAGGCGGCACTATAAATCATCTGTCTGTTTAGCTAGCATCAGCTCACTTCACCAGTGAATTGAGCATATTATATAGAAAAGCGCCAGTAAGCGCTGGCTGTCCTAATTTCGGCCTAAACCGATTTGGGTTGCCAGACCGCTACGCACTTTTGAATAGTTTGCAGATACCATGGGGTAATCCGGTGGAAGGCCCCATTTGGCACGATATTCTTCAGGGGTCATATTATAGCTTGTCATCAGGTGACGCTTCAGCATTTTGAACTTTTTGCCGTCTTCCAGACAGACAATATAATCCGGTTGGATGGAATCTTCAATCGGCACAGCCGGCTCTTGCTTTGTCTTTGCAGGAGCGCCGTCAGTAAGCTCCGCCATGGCACCATGCACATTGTTGATCAGCAATGGCAGGTCTGAAACGGCAACACTATTATTGTTGAGATGAGCCACCACAATCTGCGAGGTCAAAGCAATTAGTGTTTCGTTCATTCTATTATCAGCTTCTGTCATTCTGGTCCTGCATTTTCATCCAAGTTAAAATTACATCCATTATGGTTGTAATAATCAGATGTGCTTTATACGCGCAGAAATCAAGTCTTTATCGACCGATGAACCGGCCAGATAATTAGCGCCTCAGCAAGCTGGCATGAATTTCGCAGTCGACTTGGCAATTATCGTCCAAATATCGTCTTAAGACGGTTGAGCGGTGTGCATCATGCGCCAGATTTTCATGAGCGCACCAGTCATTCATGCTTTGATACAGGCTCTTACTGAATGTACCTCGCGGTTGTTTTATCCGCGACTTCTTCGGCAGTGACGCCCGGTGCCAGTTCGACCAGTTTGAACGGACTGTCATGGTCAGGGCGGTGAAATACACAAAGGTCCGTAACAATCATATCAACCACATTGGTTCCGGTAAGCGGCAGGGTACATTCCGGAATAAATTTGGGACTGCCATCTTTGGCACAATGATCCATCACGACGATGATTTTCTTGACCCCCGCAACAAGGTCCATAGCCCCGCCCATGCCCTTGATCATTTTTCCCGGGATCATCCAGTTGGCAATATCACCATTTTGCGCGACTTCCATCGCGCCCAGAACCGTAAGATCAATATGCCCGCCGCGGATCATCGCAAAACTGTCGGCACTGCCGAAATAGCTGGAGGATTTAAGCTCGCTAATCGTTTGCTTGCCAGCGTTGATAAGGTCGGGGTCTTCCTCTCCTTCATAAGGGAAGGGGCCAATGCCCAGCATGCCGTTTTCCGATTGCAGCGTGACCTCAACCCCGTCCGGAATATGATTGGCGACGAGCGTCGGTATGCCAATGCCCAGATTGACATAATAGCCGTCTTTCAATTCTTGTGCTGCGCGTGCGGCCATTTGATCGCGGGTCCACCCCTTGGAAGCATCAGCCATCATGTCGTCTCCCGCTGACGTGTCATTGTGAATTCGATTTTCTTGTCATAAGGTGAGCCGTCGATCAGCCGCTTTACATAGATGCCGGGCAGATGCACATGGTCCGGGTCAATGTCCCCCACTTCGACAATCTCTTCCACTTCGGCGACGCAGATTTTCCCCGCTGTAGCCATTGGAGCATTGAAATTGCGGGCAGTTTTGCGGAATATCAGATTTCCGGCCTTATCGGCTTTCCACCCTTTGATAAGGCATAGGTCGGCGTAGATGCCGCGTTCCATTATATAGGTTTGCCCGTCGAAATCCTTGTGTTCTTTGCCCTCCGCGACCTGTGTGCCGACCCCTGTCTTGGTATAGAAGCCCGGTATCCCGGCTCCCCCTGCGCGGCAGCGTTCGGCCAAAGTTCCTTGGGGACAGAATTCGACTTCCAATTCTCCTGAAAGAAACTGGCGTTCAAATTCCTTATTCTCGCCGACATAGGAGGAAATCATCTTTTTCACCTGACGCGAGCGCAGCAATTTGCCCAGACCTTCGCCATCAATTCCCGCGTTGTTAGAGGCGATGGTAAGATCTTTTGTCCCGCTATCCTGCACAGCGTCGATCAGCCGCTCGGGGATGCCGCACAAGCCAAAACCGCCAACACACAGATGCATACCGTCAAATAACAAGTCTTTCAGTGCAGTAGCAGCGTCAGGGTAGATCTTTTTCATACAAGGCCTTTCGCAATCATGGAAACTATCTCTAGCCCATCATCCGGATTAAGGTCCAGAATAGAATATATTTGCCGTTATTTATCGGTTATGGGCGTGCCGTGATCCGAATATTTGCCTGTATTTCATTATTTTTCTTTCTTGTTCCGGTAACTTATGTGCACGGACCGGTGCCGGACAGAAATGATGACCAATATATCCGTTTGAAACCGGTGTCTTTTGATTCAGGTTCTCGCACAAGGGCGGGCAGGCTTGAATTTTTGCGCGGATGGCGGCTGGAAAGCGATAATGCCGACTTTGGCGGTGTGTCTTCCATGCTCGCCTTGCCGGACAATCGCTTTATCATGTTGAGCGATGCCGGTGTCTTGATCGGCTTTACATTATCGCAGCAAGATGGGGATGGAGAAAGCGGGACAGCAAAGCGACCCTTCATTGCGCCTTTACCAGATGGACCGCGGCCAGAGAGTCAGTTTGCGAAAAAAAACTGGGACGCGGAATCGATAGTCCATGATCCTGAAACGGGACAATATTGGGTCGGTTTTGAACATGCCCATAGTATCTGGCGTTATGGGCCTTCCTTTGCGCGCAAAGAGGCCGCGCATAAGGTCAAGGCCATGCAGGACTGGCCGTTGAATGGCGGTGCCGAAGCGATGTTGCATATTGCTGGAAAAGCGGGAGAGCAGGGCCGATTTCTTGTTTTCTCTGAATCGGCGGATTTTGCTGAGGGTGCTTATCAGGCGTTGATATTTGATAGCGATCCGGCGGAAGAGAGCGCGGCAAAACTGTTCGGTTATCGTCCGCCAAAGGGATATGTCATCACCGATGCGGCATTATTGCCGGATGGACGGGCTGTGTTGTTGCACCGCCGGTTCAGGCCGCTGGAAGGCATTTCCGCTATTGTTTCTATTGGTGATCCGGCAAAAATCACGCCGGGTGAAGTCTGGAGCGGGGAACCTATCGCTACGCTTAAGTCACCGATGCGGGTAGATAATATGGAAGCAATCGCCGCGACTGTTGAAGGAGATGATACAATCATCTGGATAGCGTCAGATGATAATTTCAACCTGTTTCAAGAGACGCTGCTGATGAAGTTCCGGTTACTGCCGGTAAAGAAGAAAAGGAAAAGCCAAGCAAGCCGCAAAAAACCAAAAGCCGAGGCACGCCCCGGCTTTTCAGTGATTTCTAAATAAATACTGTAAAACAGTAATTTAGGCAGCGACCTGTTTTTTGCTGATTTCTTTTTTGATACGGCGCGCACGCAGGCTCAATTTGTCATCAGAGGTTTTGAGCAGCCAGTTATCCAGTCCGCCAACATGCTCTACCGAACGCAGACCATGGGTCGAAACGCGCAGTTTGACACCTTTGCCAAGAGCATCGGACAACAAGGTCACATTTTGCAGATTCGGCAAGAAAGTTTTCTTCGTACGGTTTTTGGCGTGCGACACGTTATTGCCTATCAGCCGAGTTTTACCTGTCAATTCGCAAATCCGCGACATCGTTTCTGTCCAATTTTTTATTAATGAGTGATTCCCGCAGGAAAGACAGCGCAATTAGCGGCAATTCGTCTGTCCGTCAAGCACCGGCCACCCGTAAACTTTCCTTTATTGCAACGAAACCTGGGTTGCTGCGTTTATTCACCAGACGAAGAAAGGCAAAATATGATAATTTTAAAAATAATCCTCGCTATCCTTCTGCCGCCGCTGGGCGTTTTTATTCAGGAAGGGTTGAACAGTAATTTCTGGATCAGTGTGGTCCTTACTCTCCTTGGTTACATCCCGGGAATTATCTTTGCGCTGTATATCTTGCTGGCCAAAGGTTCTGTACGCGTTTGATTAGCCTTTGATAAATCATCTGGCCCGCTTTGCCAAACCGGCTTAAAGCGGGCGGTGATGGACCGGACCCGGACATATATGCACCGCGCCCTTGTGCAAGCGCGTAACGCGGCATCGGCTGGCGAAGTGCCTGTCGGAGCTGTGGTCGTGCGTAAAGGTGAAATTATTGCCGAAAGCCATAACCAGCCGCGCGGCACCAGCGACCCTACCGCCCATGCAGAGATACTTGCCCTGCGCGCTGCTGCGGCAAGGCTGGGAACAGACAGGCTGACCGATTGCGACCTTTGGGTAACGCTGGAACCATGTACCATGTGTGCCGGAGCCATTGCCCATGCGCGGATCAGGCGTCTTTATTATGGCGCAGCAGATCCAAAAGGCGGCGCGGTGGATAGCGGCGTTAATTTTTTTGCCGCCGCCACCTGCCACCATGCTCCCGAAGTCTATTCCGGTTTCGAAGAAGCCGAATCTACTGCGTTGCTGCGCGAATTTTTCAAAGACCGCCGCGATTAAGCGCGTCTATATCATGCTTAATGCACAAAGCGCGCTACGACATCGCGGTAACTACGGCTTACCTTTACTTGTGCGCCAGAGCCAAGGACCAGAAAACATTCGCCATTGGTATGCGGTTTTACTTCGCGGACCTGACCCAGATTGACGATGGTTGAGCGATGGACCCGCTGAAAATTGCGGGGATCAAGCCGCTTTTCCAGATCTTTCATGGTTTCGCGCAGGATCAGCGAATTATCGGCGGTATAGATGCACATATAATCGCCAGCAGCATCAATGCGTTCAATCGTATCAACATCGACCCGGAAAATCTGGCCACGGTCTTTGACGTTAATCAGTTTTTCATAGCGGCTGGACGCGGCTGGTTCGTCGGAATTCTCCAGATCGGCCATGGCAGCGGGAGCCACTTCGCTAAGCACATTTTTCAGCTTTTCGATCTCTTCGGCGCCGCGTTTTTCGGTGAGGCGGTTACGGACCCGTTCCAGCGCATCAGCCAGCCGGTCCGGTTCAACAGGTTTGACTAGATAATCAATCGCTTCTGCTTCAAAAGCCCTGACCGCATGATCGGCATAGGCTGTCACGAAAATAAACAAGGGCGGTTCGATTTCCATGATACCCTGCACCACCGAAAAGCCGTCAAAGCCCGGCATCTGGATATCGAGAAAGACCAGATCGGGCTTCAAAGTCTTGATCTTGCGAATCGCTTCGCGGCCATTGCTGCAAGTATCGATAACTTCGATATCTTCAAATTCGGCTAAACGAATCTGTAGGCCTTGAGTGGCGAGTTTTTCGTCATCGACCAATATCGTTTTTATCGTCATGAGTTTAAGTCCTTTTGGTGTGATAAAACCGCGGCAGGGTTCGTGACGAGATTCCCTTGGTTTTTATCAGATGCATGCTCCCCAAATATGGCTTCGTTCCTGATTTGCTCAATCGTCGCACTATCTTGCGCGGCTTCTCTTTCAATCTGTTGTCTTGTCTCAAATGGCAATGAAATAGTGACAGAAAAGCCGCCCCCTGCAGATGATTTGGTTTCGAACGTATGGGCTTCTCCATAAGCCTGGTTTAATCTCTCCTGAATATTTCCCAATCCCACACCCGTAGAACCGCTTGATTGGCCGGGCATATTATTTTTTCCGGGTCCGGTATCGGATACTTTTATCCTCACTTTGCCGTTTTTAAGCCGGGCGGAAACCGAAATATCGGCGCCTTCCTCCATCGGAGTGACGGCATATTTAATCGCATTTTCGACAAGCGGTTGTAACAAAAGCGATGGCAACAGCGCATTGCGAACCGCTGGGTCAATATCGAAACTGGGCCGCAGCCGTTCTTCAAAACGCATTTTCTCAATATCGAGATACAGATGGAGCGTTTCCACCTCTTGCGCCAAAGTTACACGGCTATGCACTTCATTGACCAGCGTATGTCGCAGGAAAGAAGACAGGCGCGATAACATGGCATTGGCCGGTTCAGTCTGTTTCAGCAGCACCAAGGTTGAAATACTGTTGAGCGTGTTAAAAAGGAAATGGGGGTTAAGCTGATAACGCAACATAGCCAGTTGCGCGCGGGTAGCCTGTGTTTCCAGCCGCAAAAGCTGGTCGTTCTGTTCCTCGACCCGCAAAAAGAAATTGATGGCATAATAAAGTGCTGACCACGCGCCGAGCAGAGTCAGATCAACAAAGACATAGCCGATGAACAAAGTAGCAAAACCGGCTTCGATTGACGGGTTTTGAATGATGAATACCCATGCATCAATAAAGGCGAATATCGCCGTTGCGATAAACAGGCTGATGATAGTCGTGACCCACGTTATAATCGGCTTTTTGTGAATAAGATTCTGGTAAACCACTGATAAAAGCAGTGAAATCGAATAGCCGACAATAGTTGAAATAATGATCGGCAACAGAAAGCTGAGCGCTTGCCCATTGGCTATGCCGGATATTGCGCGCAGCGCGAGAACACCGGCCCATCCCGCGGATTGCAGGTTCCAGAATGCCCGGTTTTTATTGCCGAAAAAGGGCTGGGGACGGATTTCCATAACGGCCATAGGCCTTTCTATAGCGTGCCATTGCCGATTGGGAAAGAATCGCATAACATTGGTCTAGTGAAACGCACCGTAAAGAAATGTGCGAGCAAGGAGAGAGATATGGGCGGTCCCAACGAATTACGAGCAAAATTTTCTTCGATGGAAGAAGGCACAGAGGAAGACTGGAGCATTATCAGCGGCCATTATATGCCTTTTGCGAGCAAGGTCGCGGACCGTGTGTTGGATCATCTGCGCTTGCTGGACGGGGATTATGGCGGGTTTCCGGTCGATAGACTGGAACACAGCCTGCAAACCGCAACCCGCGCGCATCGGGACGGGCGACCTGATGATTATGTCGTCATGGCTTTGCTGCACGATATTGGCGATACATTATGCACGTTTAATCATCCCGATGTCGCCGCCGCGATCCTGAAGCCCTTTGTCAGTGAAAAACTGCACTGGATTACCGAGAAACACGGCATATTCCAGGGCTATTATTTTTTCCATCATCTCGGGCAGGACCGCGATCTACGCGAACAGTTTCGTGGTCATGAACATTTTGAAGACTGCGCCGAATTTTGTGAAAAATATGATCAGGCCGCTTTTGACGCCAATTATGATAGCGCGCCGCTGGAGTTTTTCGAGCCGATTGTTAAGCGCGTCATGGCCCGCCCGCTAAACAGCATCTATGTAAAGGAATAAGCGCATATTTCACTCGCGGAGAAGCGCCTTCAGGCTGCGGATGGTTCGCCCAGTTCTTTTAACGGGCGAACCACCATATCGCCACGGTCGGCAGAACAGCCATCTTTGCCGGATGAATGGTTTCTAAGCTCTGCCTCGTCAATCCAGCAGAGATCAGCCAGACCCAATATCCGGTCATCATGGGCGCGGATAGAAATCCGGGCAATCGGTTGACGGTCCTTGGCATCGGCCAATACCGGATTTGACGGCACACCGGTCTCCCATTTCTCGCCCCATTGGCGAATGGCGACTATCACCGATAACAAGTCCGATCCTTTTTCAGTCAGGCGATATTCGACTTTGCGGCGGTCATGCTCACAGGGGCGGCGGGACATAATGCCTGCCTCAACCAGCCGGGTCAGACGATTGGCCAATATGTTGCGTGCAATGCCGATTTCCGATAGAAAATTCTCAAAATGGCGCACGCCATTGAACGATGCGCGCAATATCATGAAACACCAGCGTTCCCCGATTACCTCAAGCGAAATGGGTAGGGAGCAGCCTGTTCCAAGCTCGGCGAGATTTTCCGTCAGTTTTTCCATAACTCTTATCTAGACCAGTTTTGTTCAAACCCAAAAAAAAATATAAGTATCCGATTGCAACCTATATTCAGATCAATTAGATATTCTATTGCAACCTATATTCCCCATGACCGGTTCTTCCCTCCCCCTTGGTGATCACGAAAGGGGTCAGCCGGTCACACTAAAGCGTTGAAGCTTTGTCTTTCCCGTAGAAAGCGTTGCTTCAACGCTATTTTTTTGTTGCCCCGCCACGCAAAGCCAGACAGTTTATAGCTGTGTTAAGACAATATGAACTTGTAGAGCGCGTACGCAGCTATGACCCGGAAGCGGATGAGGATCTGCTTAACCGCGCTTATGTATTTTCTGTCCAGAAGCATGGCAGCCAGAAACGCGCGAGCGGGGACCCTTATTTTAGCCATCCTATCGAGGTGGCCGGTTTAATGACCGACCTCAAGCTGGACCAGCAGACGATTGTAACCGCTTTGCTGCACGACACAGTGGAAGATACGCTGACCACTGTTGAGGAGATCGAGAAACTGTTCGGGGCAGACATAGCCCGGATGGTGGATGGCGTGACCAAATTGTCAAAAATCGAGGCACAGACAGATAATGAACGTGCAGCGGAAAATTTACGCAAATTCCTGCTCGCCATGTCCGATGACATCCGTGTGCTGTTGGTCAAGCTGGCGGACCGGCTGCACAATATGCGGACGCTGCATTTCATTAAAAGCGAAGAAAAGCGCAAGCGCATAGCCCATGAAACCATGGATATATATGCGCCGCTGGCAGAGCGCATCGGCATGTATGAATATATGCGCGAGATGCAGCTTCTGGCGTTCAGCCATTTGGAGCCGGAGGCTTATGAGACAATCTCCGGACGGTTAGATGCGATTAAAAAGGGCGACGAGGGCCAAGTCCAGAAAATTGTCCGCTCACTGGAAAAGGCGCTGGCTGCTGGTGGGCTGTCCGCGGAAATCAGCGGGAGGGAAAAACACCCCTATTCCATCTGGCGCAAAATGCAGGAGAGGCACGTCAGCTTTGAACAATTGCCCGACATCATGGCGTTTCGGGTGATTACCGACAATAGCTCGGAATGTTACCGTGCGCTGGGCATATTGCACCAGAAATGGAAAATGGTTCCGGGCCGGTTCAAAGATTATATCTCGACGCCCAAGCGCAACGGCTACCAATCGCTGCACACCACGATCATGTACGGCAATAATATGCGCGTAGAAATACAGATCCGTTCGTTGCGTATGCATAATGACAATGAATTCGGGCTGGCGGCGCACTGGGCCTATAAACAGGGAGGCAGCGGGCCAGACGGTCAGGCAGGGTGGATCCGTGATCTTATCGAAATATTGGATCATGCCGAGGATGCTGAAGAGCTGCTCGAAAACACGCGGCTGGCGATGTATCAGGACCGGATATTCGCCTTCACGCCCAAAGGCACATTGCTACAGATGCCACGCGGCGCGACGACTGTTGATTTTGCCTATGCGGTGCACACGGACCTTGGCAACCAGACGGTCGGGGCCAAGGTCAATGGCCGCCATGTGCCGCTGAGAACCCAGCTTGCCAATGGCGATGTTGTTGAAATATTGAAATCCGATGGTCAGGAACCACAGCCCGGTTGGCTGTCCTTTGTCATAACCGGCAAAGCCCGCGCTGCGATCCGTCGGTTCGTGCGTCACAAAGAGCGGGACGAGATAATCGAAATCGGCACCAAATTATATGAAGAGATTATACAGCGTTTGCCCGGAAAGGTCGGGGACAAGGCATTGAAAGCGGCGCTGAAACGTCTTGATCTGGAGGATAAAGACGATCTGATGCTTGCAATCGGCACCCGCAAGATTAGCGACCGTGAAGTTATGGAAGCGATAATGCCGGGTAGCGCAAATGACGATGATGATGACCGCGAATGGCCGGAACAGGACAGGGCAATCTCTATTAAGGGCTTAACCCCCGGCGTGGCATTTGATCTGGCAGAATGCTGCCATCCGGTTCCCGGCGACCGGATAGTCGGCCTGCGCCGGAGCGGCGCGAATGTCGAAGTGCACGCGATTGACTGTTTCAAGCTGGCGGATGGCGTTGATGCCGACTGGGTTGATTTAAGCTGGGGCACGGAAACCGACGGCGCGGCGGCGCGGCTAATGGTGGTCATTCATAACAAGCCCGGCACATTAGCGGAAATTACCGGAATATTTGCTTTTCACAATGCCAATATTCTCCGGTTGCGTATGACCAATCGTGACGCTCCGTTCCATACGTTCGAGATTGATCTGGAAGTGCATAATGTCCACCATCTGATGCGGATATTATCAGCGCTACGGGCATCGGAAGCGGTGGCGCAAGCCGAGCGGCTATAGCGCCGATGCAGCATGATATTCGGGGGTCAGCCCGCCTTGCACGCCATTTCCGCGAAAGCGGGAATGACAGGTGTAGGAAGAACGGGTGATAATTTAAAACTGCGCCCGATATCGTGGTTCGACGGGCGCACCGCTAGCGGATGTTTGATTAGGATAATCGCCAATTATCGAGGCGGCTATTGATGTAATTGCGGCTATTACTGGCCGGGCATTTGGCCCTGTTGCTGCATCTGCTGCATCTGTTGTTGCAGCTCCTGCATTTGTTCCGCCGAGATAAAATCAATAAGCGTCACGTCAAAGATCAAAACAGAATTGGCAGGCAATTCAGGGCCGGGAGATTGCTCTCCGTAGCCGAGCTCTGACGGTATCCATATCCGGTATTCGCCGCCTTTTTGCATCAGTTGCAAGGCTTCGGAAAAGCCGGGAACCACGCCGCCTACTGGCATAGGGGCCTGTTCGTTGGCATCGAATATTGTGCCATCACGAAGCGAACCTTCATATTTTACCAATGCGGTATCGGTCGCGGTCGGTGAGGGGCCCTCGCCGGGTTTCAGCACTTTATATTGCAGGCCCGAATCGGTCGTAATGACGCCGTCTTCATCTGCATTATTGGCCAGAAACTGTTCGTTACTCGCCCCTGTTTCCACAGCAGATTGTGTGCCTGCATAAGCAAGCGTGCCTGCAAACAAAAGAACCAGCACAAGCCCGACCCACAATTTGGTCATTGACCCTTTTTTGATTGGCGGGATGGGAACAGTGGTTACAGACATGTCGGATTACCTATTCAGAGCTGCCAATTTCAAAGCTATTTGTGCATCAAAAACCCGTATCGGGCAATGTCAGACTAATATGCAATGGGACGGATTTAAATAATTCCGTCGCGTTCCATCCGCTTGCGCTCCATTTTGCGGGCGCGGCGAACAGCGGCGGCCTTTTCACGGGCGCGCTTTTCGGAAGGCTTCTCATAATGCCGACGCAATTTCATTTCGCGATAAACGCCTTCACGCTGCAATTTCTTTTTGAGCGCCCGAAGGGCTTGATCAACATTATTATCGCGAACCATGATTTGCATAAGACTGAGTAACTCCGTTCAAAATCGTTTATGGGCCGATGATAGCATGTTCGGCCAAAAATTTGTTTAAGCCATAAAAAAGGGCTTGCAGATGATTCGTTCAGCTGCAGATGTAGCGCGCTTAACAGGGTAATTCCCTCCATTCAAGCATTTCCGACTCATTGCGCTAGCATTTTTACTACGCCCTAATTGTGGGTTTTCCCTGAATCTGCGCCAATCGCCGTCATGAATGTCTTTTGATTCCTATTCATGGCTGTGCCATATAAGTTTCAAAGCGCAATTTAAGCGAATCAGGAGACGGGAAATGGCAACGGCAATCAATATCCGATCCACTTGCAGTGAAGAGGAGTGGAAAGCGCGTCAGCGGCTGGCCGCCTGTTACCGGATATTTGCCTATCTTGGCTGGGACGAGATGATTTTCAATCATGTGACGCTGAAAGTTCCGGGCGAAGGCGCTGATGATAATGGGGCATTTCTGATCAATCCCTACGGCCTGCATTTCAGCGAGGTAACGGCTTCTACTTTGGTGAAGGTGGATATTGATGGCAATACGCTGGATGGATCAACCTATCCGGTGAACAAGGCCGGTTTTACGCAGCATAGCCTGTTCCACCGCGAACTGCCTGATGTTCATGCGATCATTCACACCCATACGACCGCTACCATGGCGGTTGCGTCACTGGAAGGCGGTTTGCAGCCGGTGAATTTCTATGCTGCCGGAGTGGTGCCACGTCTTGCCTATCATAAGTTTGAAGGGATTACGGTTCATGCCGAAGAAGGGCCACGCTTTTTGGCGAGCCTTGGCAAGAAACGGATGATGCTTTTGGAAAACCATGGCCCGGTGGTGATGGGCCGGACATTGGAAGAGGCATTCCTCAACCACTGGGTCTTGCAACGCGCCTGTGAAATCCAGATGCAGACCCTCTCCATGGGTAAGCCGATCATGATTGGGGAAGATGTGATGAAGAAACATCTGGCCAATCTGTCTCAAGCTTCGATTGACCCCATGAAACAGGGCGTGCCCGAATTTGACGCCATGGTGCGTATCATTGACCGGCAAGACCAAAGCTGGCGCGAGTAGAAGCTGCTCTCTCGCTCCCTTAAAAGGAAGGGGGGTAAATGACACTTCCTGGAAATAGCACGCCAATCCGACGCGAAGCGGAGGCAAGCGCGACCGCGCGCCCGAGCTTATGCGAGGAAAGCCAAGCGGGCGGATGCCCGCGCCCGGCGCCTGAGTTTAAATAAAGAATCCCCGTAACTCTAGCCGCACACCCGAAGTCCGCCACCCCTCCGACGCGAAGCGGAGGCAAGCGCGACCGCGCGCCCGAGCTTATGCGAGGAAAGCCAAGCGGGCGGATGCCCGCGCCCGGCGCTTGAGGTTAAATAAAAAACTCCCCCCAACCCTCCCTTGAAAGGGAGGGGAAAAATGGTGCATTTGTTTCCGGAACATGTTTTAACAACTTGACTGTTTTCGAATATTCCAACGGATTGTGTTTATGGTTCTTCCCGCATGACCAAGTTCACCGTCAACAACCGGCCCGTGCAATATCGGATGGATCCGGATACGCCGCTGCTATGGGCACTGCGCGATGCGTCGAACCTGACGGGCACGAAATATGGCTGCGGCACGGGCGATTGCGGAGCTTGTGTAGTTGAAGTTGATGGAGAGGCGCTGCGTAGCTGTCTGGTTACAATTGGCGAGCTGGAAGGCCGGTTCGTCACCACTATCGAAGCATTGTCCCGCGACCGCAGCCACCCTGTGCAACAGGCATGGGCTGCAGAAAATGTGCCGCAATGCGGTTTTTGCCAATCGGGTATGATTATGGCAGCGGCAGTCTTGCTAAAGAAAAACCCCAAACCGACCAATGATGATATTGATGCAGCGATAACCAATATATGCCGCTGTGGAACCTATCCGCGTATTCGGGAGGCTATCCAACGCGCCGCACGGGTTGCGCGTGGTGAGAGCCTGTTAAGCGTAGCGCCACCGCCGGGTATTGATCCGGCAGATGCGGCAAAGGCTGTTCCTGCCCTGACACCTAAAAAATAAAGCTGTTTGAATATATCCAGCAAAAACAAGCAAGATCGTGATGGACAAAGTCTAAAGGTCCATCACGATCCTGTTACAATCACCTGTTATTAGAAACCAAATGTCGCGGTCAGGCGGCCATTGATGGGTTCTCCCGTAGTAATATTGTCATTGTTATGCACGGAAGGGAAATAGGTTTCATCGAATAGATTCTCGACGTTAAACTGGATCTTAAACTGTTCGTTGACCCGGTAATAAAGCGCCGCGTCCACTCGTGTGAAGGCTGGTATCCGGACGCTGTTATCATTTCTTGCAAATTGGCTGGACTGATGGGTGATACCCAGACCGGCAGAAAACCGGTCGGTAAAATCATATTTCGTCCATAGCGACGCCATATGTTCCGGCACCTGAAACAGCTTTAGGTCCTGTCCGGCAACCGTTGCACTATTACGCTGCTGTCCATCAAGATAGCTGTAACCGGCATTGACCTGAAGTTTGTCCGTCAAACGGCCAACCAATTGTATTTCAAAGCCCTCGGTGCGAGAACCGGACAAGGTCGTATTGCCCTGATTGTCCAGCAAGGTGGCCTGATTGTCACGATCAAGCCGGAACAGAGCCGTAGTGAGGCTAAGGCCCGGCGTAATGTCCCATTTCGCGCCGATTTCATAATTATCAAAGCTCTCGGGTTCCAGATCGACGGTGCCGAGCGTGTTGCCAACTGTGGGCGTCAAGGTCAGGAACTGGTCGCCGGAACGTGGCAAGAAACTTTTGGCATAGCTGGTATAGATCGAGATATTTTCTTGCGGCTTGAAGATCAGGCCGACACGTGGAGAAAATTTGTCATCTTTCCGGTTCAGACGCACTGCATTCTGGATGTCATTCACATCAATATCAAAGCTGTCATAGCGGATTCCGCCGACAATTTCGAAATGATCACCGATGCTGATCTGGTCCTGTAGATATAGCGAATAGAATTTCAGGTTCGAAGCCCGGTTTCGGGTGAAGGCCGGGAAGCTGTACGCTGGCCGGGCAATCGGATCGGTGAGCGGAATGGTAATTCTGTCATCATTGCTGGCTGCAAATAATATGTCCTTCCGGGCATTGGCCGATTTTTGTTGGCCGATTTCATAGCCGAGCAATAATGTGTGACCGATGCTGCCGGTCTCACCGGCCCAGACAAGATTACCCTGGGTAATGAAATTTTCCCGGTCGGTGGTGTCATTATAGCCATCAAGCGTGATCGAATCGACTAAAGGACCATTTACCGGGTCTGCGAGTATGGCATCAACCGGATAGACGTTGCGATAAAGCTTGTCATAATGAGCATATAATGTGGTGGCGTTGAATGACAGTGTATCACTGAAATCATGTTCAACCCGCAGTTTTAGAATATGGGCTTGCAAGGTTGTTTTGTTGACGCCGTCAAATCCAAAAAATGTGTCTCTAAATCCCTCTAACGGGCCACAGGGATTGGCAAATGAGCATATATTATTGGCTGCGCGTAATTCAGCCGGATTGCCGCGATCAACCGAGCGGTCATCATCGACATATTCATAAGAGAGCAGGATGCGGCTTTGGTCGCTGAGTTCTGCGCCAATTGTCGGGTTGATCGCGATGCGCCGGCCATCAAAAAAATCACGGTGATTATTAAACTCTTCATAGAGTCCGTTGATGCGTAAGGCTGCATTATCGGCAATGGCCGCATTGACATCACCGCTCAGGTAAAATGCGCCGAAACTGTCGACACTGGCTGTTGCCGCGCCAAAATTCTCATTGCTGATCGGTGATTTTGTCACGCGGTTAATAACGCCGCCGCCGCCGCCACGGCCAAAGATCATCGCATTGGGGCCTTTATGAATTTCGACACGTTCCAGATTATAAAGCGGACGAAAATATTGCACGTCGTCACGAATGCCGTCGACGAAAAAGTCAGCCGTTGTGTTCTGGCCTCTGATCGTGATTTGATCGCGATTGCCTTCACCCTGCCCGATAGATGTGCCGGGTGTGTAGCGCAGGATATCACCAATATCTTGCAAAGCCTGATCATCAAGCTGTTCGCGGGTTACAGCCGAAACTGTCTGTGGGGTGTCCAAGAGAGCAGTTCCGGTTTTTAGGCCAGCACTGCTGATGGCAACATAGCCGTCTTTTTCACCCGTAACGATAATCTCGCTCTGAACATCGTAGTTGGCCTCAGCCATAGCTTCATCTGCGGCGAAAGCGACGTTCGCCTGCATGGCCAGCGCCAGAACGCTGGTCACGGAAAAATATTTCTTACTACGAGAAGTCAGTGAGTTCATGGATATTTACCTTTGTTGCATGAAGCATTTTCAATATTGTTTGCGCAGCTAATGAGAACGCTTCTCATAATCAATTGCTTTTGCTGCATTTTGAAAATTTTCTTTGAAACCAGAGGTGAGGTGGTGTTTATGTGTCACAGAAGTCCAAAATTACGGAGACCATCATGAAAGCGACAATCTGGCACAATCCCAAATGCGGCACATCGCGCAAAACTCTCGCCTTGCTGGAAGAAACGCCGGGCGTTGATGTGACGGTTGTTGAATATCTGAAAAACCCGCCAAGCAGAGACAAGCTGGAGCAGCTATACCGCGATGCGGGCATTTCCCCGCAAGAGGGGTTGCGGACACGGGGCTCTCCTGCTGAAGAAATGGGATTGACGGACGATGGCGCGACGGCTGACCAGATACTTGATGCCATGGCGGCAGAACCGATCCTGATCGAGCGGCCACTGGTAGAAACGGAGAAGGGGGTGCGATTGTGCCGTCCACAAGAGCGCGTGAAGGAAATTATTTGATTATGATTTGATTAGGCGTTTTGCTGTTCAGGCTGATTCAATTTAAGCGGCCCGGCCACTAATCCCGCCTTTACCTGTGTCAAATCGTTCAAACAGTTTCATCACATTTTCCGGAGACATGGGGCGGCCAAAATAATAGCCCTGAATATTTCTGCAACCCAGTTGCTGGATCATCTTGACCTCTTCTTCAGTCTCTGCGCCTTCAGCGGTTGTGGCCATACCCAGACTACCCGCCATGGCTACAACAGCGCGGATGATGGCTAGGCTTTCCGGTGCATTTTTCGCAGCACCCTTCACAAAGCTGCGGTCTACCTTGATAGTGGAGAAACGTGTTTTACGCAGATAGCCTAGCGACGAATAGCCCGTTCCGAAGTCATCAAGAGACAGGTTTACGCCCAGTGCGATAATTTGGTCCAGCGCCTGTGCTGCGCCTGTGCCTTCCCGCATAAAAATGCTTTCCGTCACTTCGATTTCCAATCGGCGGGCAGGAAGTTTACTGTCTTGCAAAGCTGATACGATCGTGTCCAGAAAGCTCGGATCGGCCAATTGATCAGCCGAAACGTTCACGGCGACCTTGATGGTTGAGGGCCATTTCATCGCTTCTTTACATGCCGTTCGCAACACCCATTCTCCTATCGGACCGATAAGACGGGCATCCTCGGCCAGAGGTATGAATTTTGCCGGTGAGACAACTCCAATGTCCGGATTGGTCCAACGCAAAAGGGCCTCAAAGCCCAATATGCTGCCGGTATCCGTGCTGACCACAGGTTGATAGTTGAGCGAGAACTCTTCTTTATCCAATGCTTTACGCAAGGCGATTTCCATGACCCGGCGTTCTTCGGCATGGATATGGAGCTTTGGTTCATAATGGTTGTGCGCGCCGCCGCCCTGATCCTTTGAGCGGTAGAGCGCCAGGTCTGCGCTACGCATCAGCATTTCAACCGTCCGTCCGTCACGCGGCCCAATGGCGGTTCCGACACTGGCGCCTATATATAAAGTGTGCTGGTCAACTTCATAGGGACGAGCGAGGGTATCGATAATCTTTTTGCCCAGCATATCCATATATTGCGAATCACTGGCATCCTTGATGACGATAGCGAATTCATCGCCGCCTAATCGTCCACATAGTTCATTATCGGTCATGATCGAGCGCAAACGATCGGCTACGCGCGCAAGCAGACGGTCCCCTACAGGATGGCCCAAGGTATCGTTCACCGCCTTGAAGCGGTCGAGATCAATCATCATAAAGCCGCAGCGGGTTTTCCACTTGTCGGAACTTTGCTGTGCCTCGCCAAGGGCTTCGGTCAGGTTCAACCGGTTGGGAAGACCTGTAAGCGTGTCGAAGCGCGCCATATGAGCGATTTTATCCGCAGTTTCGCGCTGCACAGTCACATCGGAACCAACACCGCGGAAACCAAGGAAAATACCGTTTTCATCGAGCTTGGGCGAAGCGGAAAGCTCCCACCAGCGGGTTTGATTGTTGATCATTACAGGAATAACCATATTGCTAAAACTTTCCCGGCGTTTCAGCTTTTCGGCAAGTTGATGCAAGGCTGTCGGAAAATCTCCTGAATCCCATGCCTGACCTGCAACCAGTTGCAGGAACGGTTTGCCTTCAATATCTTCTGCCGTTTTGCCCACCGCATGAGCAAAGCGCGGTGAAACATGGGACAGGCGCCGGGATGTGTCTGTTTGCCATAGCCAGTCGGCGCCGGTATCTTCAAATTCGCGCAGAAGTAGGCTGACCACCTCTCCTTTCTCGTTCAAATTCGCTTCGGCAATTTTTCGGTTAATGAAAGATCGTCCGTTCATCAAACCGGCTGCCAGTAGCAATAGAGCAAGAGATAAGGCTGCCAACGCCATTTTGGTTTCTCCGATAGAATACCAGGCATAGGTTGACGACAGACCGTTAAATCCGAGGAACGACATATGGGCAAGCGGTGCTGTGGATAAAAGCATCACGGCCCCGACCATCAGGCACAAAACCAGTGACCATATAGTGATCATGGTACTCAGACCGCCGGATGGCCCCAGAAAAATAATCGCGAACGACCAGAATATTCCGCCTGCGATTGAGGGTAAAATTATATTTATATTGTCGCTACGGGAGAGGTTTTTGCGTTCCCAGAGCGCCTCTTTGCGGCCTTTGGTATAGAAATAAATATAATTGGCCCATAGCATGATGGCCCATCCGCCTAACAGCAATGGATGGACCAGACCGACGGTCGCCTGAATTGCTAGCAAACTACAGACAGTTGCGCCGAACATTCTGAAGAAGCTATGTTCGTGTACGCTTTCATATTGAAGCGCAAGAAGACGGCTACGGTCTATGCCCACAGGATCGCTGATACCGAAGAGAACCTTCAGCGGTATTTCTTGCGGTTGGCCGGACGATGTTGGCAGTTCTTCTTCCACTCCCCCCATTTATGGGGAAATCGTTATCATATGGTAAGCATCTGCCTATATTTTTCTTCTATGATGATCCTACGCGTGATTTGCACAGAGCTTTCGCAGAACCGGAGATATGCTCAGGCCGCCACATCATAAGGGCGAATATCGCCCGAAAGATAAAGATTGCGGGCCTTTGCCCGGCTGAGCTTGCCGGAACTGGTGCGCGGCAAAGTGCGCGGCGGAACCAGCTCTATGACACAGTTCATCCCGGTAATCGCGCGCACTTTTTCGCGGATCTCGTCACGCAGGCGTAGCCGCTCGACTTCATCGGATGTCCGGCACTGGACCAGAACCGCCGGTGTTTCATCACCGCCTGGCGTAGTAATAGCAAAAGCAGCAATATCGCCGGCTTTGAATCCGGGCAATTGCTCCACCGCCCATTCAATATCCTGCGGCCAGTGGTTTTTGCCATTGATGATGATCATATCTTTGGCGCGGCCAACGATATAAAGATAACCGTCGGACAAGTATCCCATGTCGCCGGTATCGAGCCAGCCATCTATCAGGCAGGCATCTGTGGCTTCCTGATCCCGGTAATAGCCTTCCATGACTGACGGGCTTTGCATCCAGACTTTACCGACAGCTTTTTCGGGCAGAATACTGCCATTTTCTTCGCGGATCTCCAAAAGGGTGTCACGAACAGGCTTGCCGCAATTAACAATCGCCCGATAGCGTTTGGGACGGCTGCCATCGGCTTGCTTTTCTCCGGCCAATTCGGTTTCCTCGACCAGTTCGACCTCCATGCCTTCGCCCGGCGGCATGATTGTGACCGCCAGTGTTGCTTCGGCAAGGCCATAGCTGGGTAGAAACGCTTTGGCATCAAATTTGGCGGGGGCAAAAGCATCGGTAAAACGCTGCATGACATCGGGGCGAATCATGTCCGCACCGTTCCCCGCTAGACGCCAGCGTGACAGGTCAAACCGTTCAGCGACATTGGTCTGGCTTCCGACGCGGCGGGCGCAAATTTCATAGCCGAAAGTCGGAGAGAAGCTGCATGATGTGCCCTCGTTACGGGAAATCAGGTCCAGCCATGATAGCGGGCGGCGCGCAAAATCGGCGGTTTTCAGATAATCGGTAGATACCTGGTTACAGACCATCGAAATGAAACAGCCGACCAGCCCCATGTCGTGATAAAAAGGCAGCCACGAAATACAGCGATCCCCCTCACCGACGTTCATGCCGTAGGAATGGGACCCGACATTGTGAAGCAGTGCTTTGTGCGACACCGCGACGCCATGCGGGAAGCGTGTCGATCCGCTGGAATATTGCAAATAGGCAATGTCGCTGCTTTTTGCCTGCGGAAGGTCACAGTCCGGCACATCGCGCTCGGCAAATTTGTCCCAACCGAAAACCGGGATTTTCCGCGATTCACCGGCAGCAGCGCCAAGTTCTTCAATTTCGTCGGGATATAACAGGATTGCCGGATCACAGCTATCAAGCTGAACACCGATCTGGTCAATATAGCTATCTTTGCCGCCAAATGATGTTGGCAGCGGCAGTGGCACCGGCCAGGCACCGGCATAAATGGCGCCAAAGAACAGCGCACAAAACTGCGGCTCCGTATCGGCAATCAGGGCAATGCGATCCCCCGGCTTCACGCCAAAACCGATCAGACGGCGTGCGGCATCCATAGCATCAAGCTGTAGTTCCTTAAACGGATAGACACGCACAAGCGAAGCCCGAGCATCATGGAAATTAAAGCCTCTATTGCCTTGTGCGGCATAATCGAGTGCTTCGCCAACAGTTTCGAAATCAGCGAAACGGCGAGGCAGATCATCTGCGGTTGGCGTTGGTGTCAGCTTCGTCATACAAAATCCATTTTCCAGAAGGTCCAGCCTTCTTACAAATTGTCATTTTCCAAGATATTCAGCCAATTTTCCATAGACAGTCGGCGATTTTAACCCTGTTCGCACCTATATGGTATGAAGTGACGTTTAAAATTCGGCTCTACTGTGGCACAAAAATGGCAGGGGTTCTCCATGAAGGATGAGGCGTTGAAAAATAGCGGCAAAGCGTTGGACCAGAATAAGCTACAAGAGCTCGCCCTTCGCTATGTCGGGCGCTATGCGACGACGCGACACAAATTAAAAGCCTATCTTTTCCGTAAATTGCGTGAACGGGGCTGGGCTGGCGATGAGCCGGAAAATATAGACCAATATGACCTTGATGAGCCACCGACTACAGCCGAGCATATCGTGGAGGAACTGGTCGAACGCTTTGCTGAACTGGGTTATATTGACGATGCGCTTTTTGCCAAAAACCAGGCGACGGCCCTTACCAACCGGGGCTATGGAAAAAGACGGGTGTCACAGGCTTTGTATCAGGCCGGAATAGCCGATGGCGACGACCGGCAAGCGCTGGATCTCAGTGATGCCAGACAGTGGGATGCAGCGCGAACCTATGCACGTAAGAAATCCATCGGTCCCTATGCATCCGAGCCAGCTGACCAAGACAAATGCCGCAAACAATTACAGGCTTTTTTACGAGCCGGTCATGGCTTTGATATTGCCTCCCGCTTTGTTTTTGCAAAACCGGGAGAAGAAATTGAAGAAGATGTCTAGAACAACTTGGGCGCATCAAATAGCTTTCAACAACAGGAATCGTCAGTTTGCAATAAATATGCTATAGTTCATTTGTTCGATTCTTTTGGTTCAACTGCCGTTGGTTCGGCCACTGATTCGAAACAGTGTTCGGAGATTTGTTGTGGCAAGTTTATATAAAGAACCCGCGAGTTTGTACGACGAGCCCGCGACAACCGATGACCGTTCGGTCGATGATACCAGCATCAAAAAACATTCAGCCGTTGGCGATGGCAGGCACAGCAATCCAAAGCCTGATCAACACCTGGTAGCCGACGATGAAGCACCGTCTACGCAGGTTTTGCGTACGACCGGCTATGTCAAATGGTTCGATTCGCACCGCGGCTTTGGTTTTATCATTCCCGACATAGATGATGACTCTGGTGCCGCCGATGCCCGAAGCGCCGATACCAGGATTGTCGGAAACCAGACGGATGATCAGGATATTCTGGTCCACTGGACTGTGCTGGAGCCGCTGAGCCGTAGAGATTTGCCGGAAATGGCGCGGGTAACATGCGAGTATGTTGATGCTGCCAAGGGGTTGCAGGCGACCAGAATATTGGACGTAGACGAAACCGATTGCACTCAAAAAACACATCGCTCTCTCGTCAAAGAGAAGCGCAAAGCTGCTGATGCGGTAAATAAATCGGCTTTTGTCGAAGCGGAAGTAAAATGGTTTAACCGGACGAAAGGCTATGGTTTTCTTATTGCCACCAGCGTGGATGGAGATGTTTTTATTCACATGGAAACTCTACGTAATGCCGGAATCGGTGAAGTCATGCCTGGCGAAAAGTTACGGGCCTGTATAGAGGCTGGTGATCGCGGCTATTTGGCGGTAGAGGTTGACCAACAAATCTCCAGATAATGGATTCTCATCATGAGCGGATTTTTCAAACAGGCGCTATTGCCTGTCATAATATTCTCCTGTGCTGGCATAACCGGCTGTTATGCTCAGGCTGGCGATAAGGGTAGCGCGCAGGAGCACTTAAAACAAAGTACGAATGTGTCAGAGGCCGGATTACGACTTGTCCCGCTCACTATATCTTCCGGTGATTCGCAGCATGATTTTACTGTGGAGCTGGCAGGCACAGCCGAAGAACAGGCGCGCGGCCTAATGTTCCGCCGGGAACTGGCTCCTGACAAAGGGATGATCTTCCCCTTTGCACAAGAGCGGATGGCCAATTTCTGGATGAAAAATACGCCCATCCCGCTCGATATTATTTTTATTCGCGCCGATGGTACAATTGAATCCATTGCTGCAAATACAACGCCCTATTCACTGGACCCGGTCGAATCGGGTGAGCCGGTCGTAGCTGTGCTGGAACTGGCAGGTGGGCGTGCCGCAGAACTGTCAATCGCGCCGGGTGATATCGTGAAGTGGCAACAATAACCTCGCACAGGGGCGAACAGCTGTGTTTTCGAAGCATTTTTTAATTGCGAACTCCCCTCTCGTGGGGCTAAGCGGACGGTCATGGGAATATTAGCAAAAATTTTCACGTGGTGGAATGGTGCAACCATTGGCACCCATTGGTACAACGCGCGCAAGGGCAAATTCGTTGGCGAGGATATTTTTGGTAACAAATATTATGCAACCAAAAATCTTGCCAAAGATGGTGACAGGCGCTGGGTAATTTATTCCGGATCAAATGACGCTAGCCGCGTTCCACCGGAATGGCATGGCTGGCTGCATAAAAGCTATGACGAAGTCCCTGAAAGCCATTTGCCACAGCCGCGCATCTGGGAAAAAAGGCCAACCGGAAATCTTACCGGTACTGCGAGAGCTTATCGTCCGGCGGGTGCGTTGGAATCGGGTGGCATAAGGGCAGCGGCAACCGGCGATTATGAACCATGGAATCCGGCTGACACAGAATGATGCGGGGCCGCAAATCCTCCGCCTATAATAAAAGCCGCTTTCTACCGGTTTGTGCCAGCCTGTTCCTCTCCACGGCTATGCTATCGGGTTGCGGATGGTTTGACGATAGTCTTGACGAAGAGAGTAGCGGCCAACCGGCGGAAAAAGCCGAATTGGAAGCCGCTACTGATGAAGAGCTGGTCCAGCCAGTGGGCGATCAGATTGGCACGCCAATGGCAGAGCGGGTCGCGACGCTTGGTTTTTTGAACAAACGTAACGGTTTGACCCGCGATCTGGAATTGAAACCGGGACAATCTATCCGCGTAGGCCGCGCCATTGTTCGACTGCGCGCTTGCGAGCGCACCGCGCCATGGGAACTGCATCCCGAGCAGGGGGCTTTTGTCCAATTACTGGTCAACGACAGGCCCATCGGAAAACAGGGGAAGGACCGCTGGCAATCCGTGTTCTCTGGCTGGCTGTTCCGCGAATCGCCATCTATCAATGTGGTCGAACATCCGATTTACGACGTCTGGGTCAAAAGTTGTGCAATGAGCTTTCCGGGTGAAGAAAACGCGCCGGGTGATGCGACTGACCCGACAGCACCGCGATCTTCTGCATCCAATCTTGCCAATAGCGCATCAAGTGCGGAAAATGACGGAAGCGAGGGTAATGGTTCTGATGACGAAGCACCGTTGCTGACGGCCCCGCTTCCACCTGCAACGCCAGAGCGATCTGTCAGTCCTCCTGCGGTCAACGCTATTCCGGATGCTGCGCCGGAGACTGAACCGGATTCCGTCGAAACGCTTGACGAATTAATCGCTGAAAATATTGGCGAATAAGGCCCCTGCGCCACACGCAGCTTTTCAAGATATTCGGCCTGAGGGATTTCAATCGCCCCCAGTGACGCCAAATGGTCGGTCATAAACTGGCAGTCCAGCAACGTGAATCCTCCGACCTTCAAACGCGCCACCAGCCATGCGAGGGCTACTTTAGAAGCGTCGTTGGCACGGGAGAACATGCTTTCTCCGCAAAAGGCACCACCGACGGCTAGCCCGTATAGGCCGCCGACCAGTGTCTTGTTCTGTTTGTCATCAATGGACCAGCATTCCACACTATGGGCATGGCCGTGCTCATGCAAAATACAAAACGCCTCTTCAATTTCCTTGTTAATCCATGTTTCTTGCCGGTCAGCGGCAGATTCGGCGCAAATGGCAATCACATCGGCAAAGGCCCGGTCGGCCGTCACCTGAAACCGGTCAGACCGTATCGTCTTACGCAGCGAACGTGACATATGAAAACCGTCAAGTGGCAGCACTGCGCGTGTTTTTGGTTCTACCCAGAAGGTTTCAGGGTCGTCACGTGCATCGGCCATGGGGAAAATACCGGACGAATAGGCTGATAATAGCAGTTCAAGGTCAATCGCCATCAATGCTCCCGGACGCTGAGTTAAGCAAAAGCTTTGCTTCATCGGCAATCCGCCCCGCCACAGTGAGATATTCGTCGGCGAAGCCGGCTCCGCTGCGCCATGCTATACCGATGCTGCGCGTTGCGTTCCAGCCGTCCACGTCCAGTAGCGCAATATCGCCGCCATGGGTAATTTCCGACCGGATATAGAGCGCGGGTAAAAGGCCCAACCCTAGACCAGAAGCAACCATCTGACGCACACTGTCGAGACTGGTGCCCTCATAATCCTGAAGCAGGTTCATACGATGCAGACGGCATTGCTCCGCGATATCCCGGTGCAAATGGTGACGGCGGTCCAGGCTGAGAACCGGCGCGTTAAACAGTTGCGCCTTGTCGATTTTCTTGCGGCCGGCAAGCGGATGATCGGGCGGTGCCACCAGCACTAAAGGTTCACGGAACAGGGGCTCGATGGTCAGATTCTCGCCTTCCATCGGCAATGGCCCAAGCAACATGTCTATCGCGCCCTTGACCAGTTCCATTGCCTGCAAATCGGGTATTCCTTCCCGCATGTAAAAGCGCAAATCAGGGCGTTCTTTGTGCAAGGCGGCAATAACAGGTGGCATCAAATAAGGGCCAAGAGTCGGCGACACACCAAAACGCAGCGTCCCGGCAAGGCTATCGCTCGCCCGCTCTGCCAAATCGCGAATGTCCTTTACTTCGACCAGCACCCGTCTGGCCCGATCGGCTATCTCTCTGCCAATCGGGGAGAGTTCGGCACCTTGGGTGCGCCGTTCCACCAATGTCACGCCCAGTCGCGATTCCAGCGTTCGTAGCTGGTGGCTCAATGTGGGTTGAGAAGCACCTGCCGCTTGTGCAGCACGGCCAAAATGCCCATGATCGGCAACGGCCACAAGATATTGGAACTGGCGTAAAGTCGGCATGTTGATACCTATATTGATAATAGATATTATCTATTAAATATCTAGTTCTTATTTGATTGTAAGTATCACTGACATTCTGCAATATCAAGTATAGCCAATGGAAATATGATAAAATCTGGCCAGAAAAATGTAGCGCTGTGATGAAAATTTCACTCATGCAGCATGTTTTCTTACCGGTTTTAGTCGTTCGTTCAGGCGAAGGATTTTCAATCTGTCCTGAACCCGCATTTCTAGCCTACACTGGGGCAGCCGTTTTCCCTCTTTCCATGGCTGCCCCTTTTTTTTTAGGATTTTCCCGGTGATATTAGGCAATATGATTATTCGCTATGAAACACTGTAATAGGATTGATGCACCGAATTACGTTACCCGACGTCGCTTGTATGATAATGCACGCCCATGATACGGCATTTTTATCTTGCGGCAGGGTTTATTGCATTGGCTCTGGGCAGTATCGGAGTTGTTTTGCCTTTGTTGCCCACGGTGCCTTTTGTCATTCTTGCAGCCTTTTGTTTTGCCCGCGGTAGTCCGCGGCTGGAGGCATGGTTACTGGACCACTATGTTTTTGGTTCGCATATTCGCAATTGGCGCAACCAACGGGCGATAACCAAACGTGGAAAGCGGTCCGCGCTTGCCGCTTTTGCCGTTAGTATATTGGTGGCTCTGATATTCCTGAAAATGCCGTGGAACCTGATACCGATAGCGGCCGCGCTGATCTGCGGGATTTGGATATGGACCCGCAACGAACCGGACACGGTGGATGATATTGTCACAAGCCCCGTAAATGGCGCAGACTCCTGCTCGAAAGACCCGCCTGCATAAAAGCTCTACGTATAAACGATAGTATATTACCAGCGCGATTTTGTTATTCTGTCCTCAAAAGATGGAGAGAGATATGTCGCAAGAAAAATTGCTGGAAATGACCCGTTCGCTGGTCGAGCATGGCAAGGCCGACACTATGGAACTGGTCGATGAAGTGATGGCTGTATCCGCTTCTGATTATACTGATGAAGACCGGTTTGAGCAGGAAAAAGAACGTATCTTCAAGCGACTACCGTTAATGGTCGCACCATCTTGTGAATTGCCGGAGCCTGGCTGCTATAAAGCGATGGACATCGCTGGTATACCGGTTCTGGTTACCCGTCAGAAAGATGGCAGCGCACAGGCATTTCTGAATAGCTGCACCCATCGCGGTAATCCAGTAGCACAAGGCAGCGGTAAGGCGACCCGTTTTACCTGCGGCTATCACGGCTGGACGTTTAAAAATGATGGCGACTTGCTGGCAGTCGCTTCGCCAAAAGATTTTGGCAAAGTGGATAAAGCGGCTTTTTGTTTGCAAAAGTTTCCCACTCTTGAGCGGGCCGGCCTGATTTGGGCGACACTTGATCCGCAAAGCACACTCGATATGGAAGCATATTTATGTGGTTATGACGAGATGCTTGACCATTTCGGGTTCAAGGACTGGCATCTGTTTCAACAGCGCACTTTGCCCGGACCCAATTGGAAAACCGCCTATGATGGCTATCTGGATTTCTATCATTTGCCGGTTCTGCACAAAGATACGTTTGGCTCTGATTTTTTTAACCGGGCGAATTATTTTTTCTGGGGTCCACATCAACGGCTCGCTTCACCATCGAAATTTGCTCAGAAAACCGGCAGTGACGAAGAGCTTGACCTGACTGAAATGGAGGAAAAAGATTGGCCAATAGACGCGTTGATGCAAGGCGTCTGGACGATTTTCCCGCATATCTCTATCGCAAGTTTCTACGGCGGCGGCGGACGCGGCGCGATGATATCACAGCTTTTCCCCGGAAAGACCGTTAGCGAAAGTTTCACGACACAATTTTACGTGATGGAATATGAGCCTACCGACGACGCCGTGCGGCAAGGCGCACATGACCAATTTGCATTTTTGGAAACAGTTGTGGCTGAAGAAGATTACAAGACCGGGAAACGCCAGCATGAATCATTGCAATCCGGTTTGATCGACAAGGTCTGGTTTGGCCGAAACGAAGGCGGCGGGCAGGCGTTCCACCAATGGGTGAATAAACTGGTCGAAGCGGATGAGGAAGAACTGAACAGGATTTTTGCTCCGCAATTACAGGCCGCGGAATAGCGTTTCTTGGATAATAGGCAGGTGAATAATAGGCAAGGAATAGACCGGAGATAGATTAGATTAGTCTATGCATTGCGGAAATCGCGGCTGGGCGGCAAGGCTTCTCGCCATTTGGGCCGTTCGCTGCGTAGTTTTTCGAGCATCTGTTCCCAATAGGCTTCGGTCTTGCCCTTGAACTGGATATTGAAATCCTCTGCCGTCCTGAATTCCAGAATCTCGACGCCTTTATCGCCTATATAATAGGTATAAGGTGTTTCAGCTGGCAGAAAAAATCCGTCGCCCGGTCCCATATGCTCGGTGCCCATGCGAATATCACCGGCGATTATATAATAGAGGCAATCGCTGTCATGGCTGTGCAAGGGTAAAGGATAGCCGGGCTTAAACCAGAAATGGTGGAGCGAGAATCCAAAGCCGCTGAACAGGCAGGTGCCTTTATAGCCCTCGGCTATGCCTTCGTCCCCCATTTTAGAAATACCATTAAGAATGACGGGCGCATCATCGGCATAGGACATATGGCCGGCGTCATCAAAATCCTGTGCATCGTCTTTGCGAAAGATCCGCAAGACTTTTAAAGGCTCGGGTTTGGGCTCGTCGCTATCTATACGCGCGTTTGCTTTTGAGGGGCTAGTGTCTGCCATGTCATTCTCCGGGTTAATCCGCAGTCACGATATAGCAGGACAAATGCACGGGGGAAACCGGCGGCTGTTTTATGTTTATGCCGGATAGGCTGTAATATAGCGATCCAGAACTGCCGCATTCAGCATGGTATGAAACGCGCAACCGATCCCGGTGTTGCTGCGATGCACGACTTCCGCTTCCAGCGGGGCCAGACCGGGAAGGGTCAGCCAGCATCTTGTACCGGGATGGGCCTGCACCA
The DNA here is from genome assembly GCF_040717415.1 of Parasphingorhabdus sp. JC815. NCBI lineage: Bacteria > Pseudomonadati > Pseudomonadota > Alphaproteobacteria > Sphingomonadales > Sphingorhabdaceae > Parasphingorhabdus > Parasphingorhabdus sp. JC815. The sequence goes on along the minus strand of NZ_JBFEFM010000006.1, from coordinate 7,053 downwards.
ATGCGTCACAGGCGAAGCCGGCTCGTGATAAATTGGTGACTTCAACGGCGAAGCTGTTGCAACCGGAAAATCGCATTTTTGCAGGCACAGCGACCTCATAGCGCGGCTCGCAGCGATCTTCCTGTGCTGCAATGGCGTAAGGCTGCACTGCATCGGGGGCGATGCGTGACATATCCTTTTTTGTATCCGTAATATGACTCACAGGAAACTCCTTCCCGAAGAGGACCGCCAAAACATTATTGAGCACTTTATGTCACAACTTGGTAAATGGCCTGTTGCCCTTCATAGTGAACAAGATCAGGGCGAACCTTAACCCTGTTCTGTGTCAAGACGCACAATGACGCTTGCCCTTGGCGGCACATGACGCTAATGCGCGCGCATCGGCTTTTATCAAAATATTTGATTAGCCTGTGCAGGAGTGTAGCTCAGTTGGTAGAGCATCGGTCTCCAAAACCGAGGGCCCACGGTTCGAGTCCGTGCACTCCTGCCATTTCTTTTCCGCAATACTGGTGATTCATGACACAATTTATTTCCGCACTTGCGCTGATTGTGCCCGATTATGATCAGGCTATTGCTTTTTATGTCGGACTTCTGGGCTTTGATCTTGTCGAAGATACCGAAATCTCTGAGGATGAACGGCGGGTTCTGGTAGCGCCGCAAGGCAGCACCGAAACGCGGATTCTGTTGACGCTGCCAGAGAATGAGGCGCAGGAAGAGGTGATTGGCGAGCAAGCCGGTAACCGGATTTTCCTGATCCTTGAAACTTTCGATTTTGATACGGATATTGCCCTGATGGAGCGCGCGGGCATTGATATTATCGAAGAACCCCGAATCGAAAGCGTCGGTAAGCTCGCCGTATTCCGCGACCCTTTTGGAAACAAATGGGAGCTCGTCGAGCGGCATTGATGAACGTTTGTGGCCTTTGATCCGCAAGGCCGTAGCGTCACTTCGAAAAGTTGATAGAGGCGCTGTTTTTTGCCATGATTAGCTGATTATGGAACAGAATATAGCCCAGAAAACATCGCCAAAATCTACAGCGGCTGATGAAGCCGCATTGGAGCCTTATCTTGGCGGCAGAAGCTTTGAGCAATGCTGGGAGCAATATGAGGCCGATGGCTATGTGATTTTTCCCGGCATTATGTCTGCACAAGAACGGGACCGCCAACGCGCAGCATTAAATCCCTTTATCGAAGCCGATATACGTGGCCGCAACGTGTTTGAGGGTGTGCAGTCCAATCGCATATATGCGATGTTGGGTAAGGATCCGGTATTTTCCGATCTTGTTACCCATCCTTTGCAACTGGCTTTTGCGGAGCGTGAATTGGGCCGTTCTTTCCTGTTGTCAGCCTGCCTTGCGATTAACCTGCATCCGGGCGAAACGGTGCAGCCCTGGCACATGGATGACGATCATTGCCGCCAGCCTTCTCCGCGCAAGGCTCTAGGTGTCAGCACTTTTTGGGCTATTGATCCGATGACAGAGGATAATGGCGCAACCGAAATCCTTCCGGGCAGCCATAAATGGGGCAAAGTAAAATTAAATAATGCGAATAATCTTACGCATTTTTCTACAAAAGACAGCAGCCATCAGCACGATGATCCGGGTGCACATCCCGATGCCGTCAAAGCCATTATGCCTGCTGGTTCGTTAATGATTGCCAAAGGCAATTTATGGCATCGCGGGGGTGCTAACCGTTCGGATAGCCCAAGGTTGATCGTGACTCCGCAATATTGTCCGGGATGGATGCGTCCGCTGGAAACCATGTTACTGGCAGTTCCGCGGGAAAAAGCTGTAGCATTGCCGAAACGGGTTCAGGAGCTGCTCGGCTATTCCATTCACGAGCCCTTCATGGGCTATGTCGACGGTATGCATCCGGCACGTGCGCTGGAGGATTAGCAATATTTTATAGCGGTGTGGCGAGAATTAGCGGCTCGTTAGGCGCATATGATTGCTTCAGGCGGGATGTGGCCGAAAGCACACTCTTTTCTTGCGAAAAACAGAATCAGCGGCTAAAGGACTCGTTCTTTCCACAATCATGCATATATCCGTTCCCGGTCGACAGACTGACACCCGGAGTTTATGCCGGATTTGGACAAGCAAATTTAGGAATCGAACCATGGCGAAAGTCAATCCCGGCGAATTCATGCGGCAGGTCCGCGCCGAAAACAGCAAAGTTGTCTGGCCGACATGGCCCGATACGGTCCGCACCGCGATAATGGTGTTAATCATGACGACGATTTTGGCGCTGTTTTTCCTTGCGATTGATTCGGTGTTTAACGGTGTCGTCGGCTGGCTTCTTGGTCTCGCCAAAGGCGGCTGAAATCCATAACGCAATTTTAGATTAGGTTTATTACATGGCACGCTGGTATATCATTCACGCTTATTCGGGCTTTGAGCATAAGGTCAAGGAAGCCATTGAGGCGGATGCCAAGCGTCTGGGTCTGGAAGCGCTGGTTGAGGAAATCGAAGTTCCCACCGAAACCGTTACGGAAGTACGCCGCGGTAAAAAAGTGCAGTCGGAGCGGAAATTCTTTCCCGGCTACGTACTCGCCAAGCTGACGATGAACGATGATGTTTACCACCTTGTAAAAGATCAGCCTAAAGTTACCGGCTTCCTTGGCACCACCAAGCCACAGCCGATTAGCGAAGCCGAAGCGGCGCGCATTCTCAACACCAAAGAAGAAGCTGCCAACGCGCCGAAACAACGAATCACGGTCAATTACGAAATCGGCGACCAGATCAAGGTTCTCGATGGCCCGTTCGCAAGTTTCAATGGTATTGTCGAAGAATTGGATTTCGAGAAAAACCGCGTCAAGGTCTCGGTATCTATCTTTGGCCGCGCGACACCTGTCGAACTTGATTTTGAACAAGTTGAAGTCGCGAAGTAAGAGATTTGGCAACTTTCGGGTTGCCGGATAGGCCAGCGGCTTTCAGCCTCTGGATCACCAATGCGGGAGGATGGCCTTCGGGCCCTCTGTTAGACCGCTTAATTTGATCCGTCATTGCAAATGCAGCGGCGGAGAAAGAATGAAAGGACAGCCAAATGGCTAAGAAAATTGATGGTTATATCAATTTGCAAGTACCAGCCGGTATTGCAAATCCATCCCCGCCAATCGGCCCTGCACTGGGTCAGCGCGGCGTTAATATTATGGAATTCTGTAAGGCGTTTAACGCGGCTACAGACAAGTTGGAAAAAGGCGCGCCGATCCCGACCAAAATTACGGTCTATGCGGATCGCAGCTTTACCTTTGTAACCAAATCACCACCAGCCAGCTATTTGCTCAAGAAAATTGCCAAGCTGAAAAAAGGGTCTGCTGATCCGGGAAAATCGCCTGTCGGCACGATCAAATCGTCGCAGGTTAAGGAAATCGCCGAAATGAAAATGGCGGACCTTAACGCGAACACGCCTGAGCAAGCATTTAAAATCATCGCGGGCAGCGCCCGTTCGATGGGCATCGAAGTGGTGGAGGGATAAGAACATGGCTAAACTCTCCAAAAAAATGCAGGCTATCAACGAGAAAGTTGATCGCGAAAAGCTGTACGGCATTGATGAAGCTATCAAGACGCTGAAAGACCTCGCATCTGCTTCCAAATTTGATGAAACACTGGACGTTGCGATTAACCTTGGTGTTGATCCGCGCCATGCCGACCAGATGGTCCGCGGTGTGATCACTCTGCCTTCCGGAACCGGAAAAGACAGCCGCGTTGCCGTTTTTGCCAAGGATGCAAAAGCAGACGAAGCGAAAGAAGCCGGCGCAGATGTTGTTGGTGCGGAAGACCTGATGGAATCCATGCAGGGCGGTGATCTGAACTATGACCGCGTTATCGCGACCCCTGATATGATGGGTGTTGTAGGCCGTCTTGGTAAGGTTCTTGGCCCCAAAGGCCTGATGCCTAACCCGAAACTTGGCACGGTTACCCCGAATGTCGCGCAAGCGGTCAAGGACGCCAAGGGCGGACAGATCGAATATCGTGTTGAAAAAGCGGGTATCATCCACAATGGCATCGGCAAAGTGAGCTTCAAGGAAGCAGATCTGCGCAAGAATTTCGATGCGCTTGTGAATGCGGTTATCAAAGCCAAGCCTGCCGGAGCGAAGGGCAAATATGTCCGGAAAATCGGCCTGAGCACGACCATGGGCCCCGGCCTTAAAGTCGATCTCAGCGAAGTTGAAGGCCTCTAAGACGCTTTTGCTCCGCGGTGAGTGTGAATTTATAGAAAATAAGGCCGGGAGCAATCCCGGCCTTTTTTGTTAGCGTGCCAAATCCAATGATGTGACGCTATCAGCAAAAGCGATATGATGACGCTGCATTGAACAATCGGCCAGAAGCTTTATGACATTGGCCATGTATGATCTGGCAATTATCGGCGGCGGGATAAACGGAGTAGGTATCGCGCGGGACGCGGCGGGCAGGGGGCTGAAGGTTCTGCTGGTCGAGAAAGACGATCTTGCATCACACACCTCATCTGCCAGCACTAAGCTGGTCCATGGCGGTTTACGTTATCTGGAACATTATGAATTCGCTCTGGTGCGAAAAGCGTTGAAAGAGCGGGAAGTGCTGCTACGCAATGCGCCGCATATTATCTGGCCGATGCGGTTTGTTTTGCCGGTGGACGAAGGAATGCGCCCTGCGTGGTTCCTGCGTCTTGGCCTGTTTTTATATGACCATCTTGGCCCGCGCTCTGTATTGCCGGGGACAAAAGGCCTTAACCTGTTATACGATGTTCGCGGAAATCCTCTGCAAAAGCGGCTCAAAAAAGGGTTCGCCTACTCCGATTGTTGGGTAGATGATGCACGGCTTGTGTCATTGACCGCACGCGATGCCAAGCAGCGCGGGGCGGATATCCGGGTGCAGACTGAATGCGTTGCTATTGATCGTGGCGCGGACCACTGGACTTTACAATTGCGCTCTAGCGCCAAAGAGGTGAGCGAACAGGCCAAAACATTGGTCAATGCAGCCGGTCCGTGGGTGGACCCGGTAACGGCGCTGTACGATGCTGACAGCTCCGCAAAACTGCGCCTTGTCAAAGGTAGTCATATTGTCATTGCACGCAAATATGAGGGCGATCACAGCTATATTTTCCAAAACAGGGATGGCCGGATCGTGTTTGCCATTCCTTATGAGGGCACTCACACTTTAATCGGCACGACGGATCAACCGTGGCGCTATGACGAGGGGCCGGCTAAGATTAGCGACGATGAAATAGACTATCTTTGCTCAGCGGCGAGCGAATATTTTGCCCAAGCCGTAACCCGTGATGATGTGCAGTGGACATATTCCGGGGTGCGGCCTTTATTTGATGACCACAGCCAATCAGCATCAACCGTGACCCGCGATTATGTATTTGATTATAATGATACCGAGGGAGCGCCAGTATTATCGGTTTTTGGCGGGAAAATAACCACCTATCGCGTGCTGGCGCGTCAGGCGATGAAGACTCTGAAGTCCGCATTGCAAGTCGAAACGGAGGACTGGACCAAAGACGCGCCGTTACCGGGCGGTGATTTTCCCGAGGATGGTTTTGATACGCTGGTCGGGCAATATATGCAGCGCTGGAAGTTTATTAATGAAGAACTCATGATCCGGCTGGTTCGGGCTTATGGAACCGACACGGCAAATATGCTCGGCGACGCCAGCGACCGGACGGAACTGGGGCAATATTTTGGTGCGGGGCTTTATGAAGTCGAATTGCAATGGCTGGCTGCCCATGAATTCGCGACCAGCGCTGAAGATGTGTTGTGGCGGCGCACTAAACTGGGTCTACGTATGAACGACACAGAGCAGAAGGCGGTCGTGAATTGGTTTTCATTTCATAGCAGCAGCAGAGAATCCCTTGAAGATAAAGCCACAGGTAGTGTGACCTGATTAACGCATGGGGATAGTCATAGCTGTGTTGCATGAATCACAGTGAGTTCGACAATATATTACTGGTTTTCTGGTCTTAATACCTGCTCCAGGCTGGGGTTTGATGAATTGCATGATTATCTGTGATACTATCTGTTGTAAAAATATCACATTTTTTATCTATTTCTGAATGTGTGATTATGTTCATAGAAGAGATAGGTTCGGCTTCCTAAATAAGATTTGTCCCCGCAACGACGGGGTAATTTAATAAAGGATTTAGTATAATGCGTTCTATCATTCTCTCCCTCGCCGCTCTTGGCACAATGACAGCTGCTACACCTGCGCTCGCTCAAACGTTCTCAGGCCCATATGTCGGTGTACAATTGGGATTGGACAATTACGAAGGACAAGATACCGACCTATTCGTCACAGGTGATGAATATGATGGTATCAGCGGTAACGGTGCAGTCGGTGGTGTATATGCTGGCTACGATATTCCTCTTGGTGACACGATGTTCGCTGGGGTTGAAGTCAACGCTTCATTGAGCGGTGCAAAGGCTACCCACGATAATACCGTGGATTCTCTTACCGTACGGGCAAAAGAAACCTATGGTGCCAGCGCGCGCCTTGGTGCGATGCTGAATGACAGCACAGGGCTTTATGCAAAAGCTGGCTGGGCGAACACCAGGTTCAAATATAACTTTAATGGTTTCAAAGACTCATCACATGAGAACGCGCTCGTTCTGGGCGGTGGTCTCGAGACCCGCGTAGGAGCCAATGCGTCCATTCGCTTGGAATATAACTATGCAGATTACGATGATGTCATCAAAAACAACCAGATCAAAGCGGGTGTTGCTTTCCGCTTCTAATTTCTCCCTATTGTGAGAACATGAGGGCGGCCCGGAGACGGGTCGCCCTTTTTATTTGGAAAGAGCTTTAACGTCTATTCGCGCCGCAAACTGGGTAATCCAAAAGTTTATAGGATGGTTCTGTGAGAAACTATGGGAGATAATACGAATCTCTGTTGACCAAGTGCATATCATTGTGGCACTTGGCAAGCGTATCGCACAGGGGGGGTTATGCCAACCTGTATACCAAGCCGATTGATTAGAGAAATTTCTAGTTTTTCAGTGTGTTGCGGGTGTAGCTCAATGGTAGAGCAGAAGCCTTCCAAGCTTACGACGAGGGTTCGATTCCCTTCACCCGCTCCA
>NZ_JBFEFM010000005.1:0-250522 GCF_040717415.1 Parasphingorhabdus sp. JC815 | reverse complement strand
GGCCCAGAAACTTGCCCCGCAAATTGTCTATCAAGTCGCCATCACCGCTATTGGCGAAGGCTTGATCGGGAAAATACTCCAGCCAATTTTAACGGAGAATGATACCACTCCGGCAGGTAAGAATGCGCTAAATGAAATGGTTTTTGATAAAATAGCGGCAAGCTGGAAAGTCGGATTGCTTCCCCTCAGCGATCGATAGACAGATTGGGGTTATGTAGGATGAGACCAAAACAGAAAGACTCCTAAGGTCGCGAGACCTCTAAGCCAAAGGTCAAACTTCCGAAAAAGCGGTCTCGCCAGAAATAGGACCGCCAAATTCAAGAGAAATAATAAAATTCCGATGCCGAACCCCAAAGCCGTCTGATCGGGAGTGCAAGTACCCCCGCCCGCATCCCGCACCTTCTCCCAACCGCCGTATCGCTCCAGTTTTAGATAAAATAAGGGCGCGCTGCTGCCATAACAGCGGCGCATGAACTACCTGACAATTCTTGCATCTTCAGCCAAGAAACCGGATTATCAGGACTCCCCAACTAAAAATAGAGACGGCATTAGCACTATTTTTTACGCGTAGTTTTGAAATGTGCCACTTTGCTACCTCCTCTTAGATCGTCAAGATAGTCGCTCCACCACTGCGCCATCTCAACCCGCTCATTCCAATGTAGCCCGCGGTGATAGACGCCGCGTACAGCATTGCTGTCTCCGTGAGCAAGAGAGCGTTCAATAGCATCGGGGTTCCATAACCCGCACTCATTCAACAAAGTGGAGGCTGTGGCACGAAGCCCATGTGCTGTAACCTCGTCTTTGCCAAAACCCATCCGGCGAAAGGCCGCATTTAATGTATTTTCGCTCATGGGTCTTTTGAACGAGCGGACTGATGGAAAAACATACCCTTCAGTTCCGATGGAAGCTGAGAGCTCTTCTAGGTAGCCGACAACCTGCCGTGATAACGGGACGGCATGCATTCGGCGTGACTTCATCTTATCAGGCGGAATTTTCCAAACTGCTTCGCCGAGATTAATTTCATGCCATTCCGCATGCCGTAATTCGCCGGGACGAACGAAAACATGAGGTGCCACCAGAAGAGCAAATCGCGTGAGCATATTTCCTTCATAACCATCGATTGCACGCAGTAGTTCTCCAAAGTTTGTAGGATCGAGAATTGCAGCATAATGATTGGGTTTAGGCTTGATGAGCGCACCTTGGAGCATTGTCGTCGGATCGGTGCTGCACCTCGTTGTGGCGGCAGCGTACCGGAATACTCGGCTAGCAAACGAACGACACTTCTTAGCTGTCTCATGCTTACCCTGCGCTTCGAGGCGCTTTAGTATCGCAAGAATTTCGAAAGGCTCGATTTTATCAATCGGCCGTTTACCTATGTCAGGCTTTAGCTGGCGCAAAAAATACTGAGCCTTTATGATTGTTGCCTCGGCTCTGCCATTTTGAGCCATGATGTTTTCGATATATTCAAAAGCGATTTCGCCGAAAGTATGCCCAGCAATAAACTCATTCTTCAGTTTTTCTTTTTTCTTATCGAAAGCAGGGTCACCGCCAGATGAAATAAGTCTCCGAGCATCTATTGCGGTATCTCGCGCCTGTTGAAGGCTGACTTCAGGATACCGTCCGATTGACAGTTTCTTTTCCATACCGCTTAATCGGTAGCGAAATCGCCAGAGCTTACCGCCTGAAGGCGTAATTTGGAGAAATAATCCGTCCTTATCCATGACTTTGTAAGCTTTGTCGCGAGGACGCAGAGAGCGGATGCGCGTGTTGGTTAGAGTCAATTCGAGTCCTTCCCAATGCGGTTTTCAAAAAGGCCCCTAAAAAGGCCCCTAAAATCTCCGAGAAGGCCCCAGATTTGATGGGACAAGCTGGAACAAACCCGAAGCGAGAAACCTAGCGTTTCTGCGGGTTTTATAGACTATTAGAGAGAATAAAGGAAGAACAAATGGTGCCCAGAAGAGGACTCGAACCTCCACATCCTTGCGAATACTAGCACCTGAAGCTAGCGCGTCTACCAATTCCGCCATCTGGGCACGCCGACTTGTCATCGGAGTAACAGCGCGCGATTTGCGTCATGGGGGCGATATTGTCAATGATTCATCTGCCTAGTTTACCGATCAAATATATGTTGGCGCGTCTGTCAGGCAAATATGATATGCTTTTGCCTTAAATTAAGTGTATTCGGATATTGCGTGCGACGTGCCGGTCGGGCAAAAGCGCGCATAAATATCATCGGATAACTTGCGGACAAGAAACGGACACTGGACTATGACGCTCGACGGACAATTGGTTTGTATTTTTGGTGGTGGCGGTTTTCTGGGCCGCTATATATCTCAGCAGCTTTTGTCACGTGGAGCCCGTGTGCGGATAGCGGAACGCAACCCGACAAATGCGATGCATATCAAACCATTAGGTAATTTGGGCCAGACACAGTTTTGCAGTGCGGATGTAACCAAGAAAGACAGCGTCATTCGGGCTGTTCATGGCTGTCATGCAGTCATTAATCTGGTGGGTATATTAGACGGTAATTTTGATGCTGTACATGTAACCGGTGCCCGAAATGTCGCCGAAGCTGCCGCGGAGGCCGGTTGCGGAGCCTTAGTTCAAATGTCTGCCATTGGAGCGGATACCGAGTCACCATCCCGTTACGGACGCAGCAAAGAAGAAGGCGAAAAAGCTGTGCTTGACGCTTTTACTAGCGCTATCATTCTCCGCCCGTCGATTGTCTTTGGCCGCGAAGATCAGTTTATCAACCGTTTTGCAAATATGATCCGAATGATGCCGGTCGTGCCCGTCATTGGTGCCAATACCAAATTTCAACCAGTCTATGTGGGTGATGTGGCACAAGTTGTTGCCGCTGCGCTTGAAAACCCGGCCCAATATGCAGGGCAGGTTTTTGAATTGGGCGGACCAGAAATATTCACTATGGCAGACATTAATCGCCAGATCGCAAGAATGATCCATCGGGAACGTGATTTTGTCGAAGTCCCCGATTTTGTAGCGAAAGTTATCGCAAGCTGTACAGGGTTCCTGCCCGGAGCACCAATCACTTCCGATCAGTATAAGATGCTAGAGAAAGATAATATCGTCAGCGAAAATCAGGCGGGATTAAAGGCTTTTGGTGTAACACCTACACCATTAGCCGCCGTTGCACACGGATGGCTGGAAAAATATATCAGCCAGGGCCGCTTCGGCGCTCGGGCCAAAGCGGGATAGATAGTCAGCTTCTTAAAACCAAAGTAAAAGCGCAGCGCCCAGTACAACACGATAAATTACGAATATCATCATTGATGCTTTACGTAAAAACTGCATCAGGAATGTCATCGTCGCCAAGGCAGCAATAAACGTCAGCGCTCCCGTAATTACAGCTTCTTTCAGTAATTCCGAACTGGCGTCCATTAAATCGGGTATGATCAATATCCCTGCCCCTGCAACAGCAGGGATGGACAAAAGGAAAGAAAAACGTGCCGATTCCACGCGGCTATAGCCCAGAAAGCGCGCTGCTGTCATTGTCACACCAGACCGGCTGGTCCCCGGGATTAACGCACATGCTTGCGCCAAACCAACGATAAGCCCATCTTTAAGCGTCATGTCTTCAAAAGTTTTGACTTGGCGCCCTACCCGATCTGCAATGCCCAGTAACACGCCGTAGACGATGAGATTAACGCCGACCAAAGTAGTGCTACGGAAGCCTTCCAGATAACCGCCGGTTTTCAGAAAAAGGCCGACGATTACAGCTGGTATGGTTCCAATAATAATCCACCAGAGGAGCCGTCGCTCCTGATCGGCTTTGCCAATACCAATGGTAGCAAAGCCGCCCCGACCCAGTGCGATCACATCTTTGAAGAAAAATGTGATTATGGCGAGTAGCGAACCGACATGCACGGCAATGTCAATCATCGGCCCTTGATCGGAAAACCCCGTAAACACGGGTAGCAATATGAGATGGCCAGAGGAAGATATTGGCAAAAATTCAGTAACACCTTGCACCACGGCGAGGAGGAGCATTTGAATAAATGTCATGACGGGATCCCGATAATTAAACGAAAACGCCGTATAGAAGCCACACCTGCTTTTGTCGTCAATGATTTTAGGTCCGGTTTGATATATATTTCTACAGAATAGCGAAATAGGAGCACGTAATTTAAGGAAAAATGATAATATAGGACAGCTTCATTGTCCTTATTTGATATTTTTGCGTGACTCTGTCCTGTGTTTCTCTTATAAATACGCAACCTGTTCAGAAGGTTCCATTTCAAAGGTGCTACCGAACGTCCGTTTTCCGGGCATTCCAGAACCATTTTTAGAATGGCGCGCCATAATTAAAAAACATTCAGAATCGAGTAGCCGACATGCCAAAAGGCACAAAAAAACTAGATATGTTGAAATTTGTTAACACCGGGCAATTGTATCCGGACAAGCGCGAACCAACATTACGTGCCGAGGATTTTCGGGAAATAGCCGACCGCTATGCCCCCGAAAAAGCCGCTGAACAATCAGCGCGCTGTTCGCAATGCGGGGTGCCTTATTGTTCGATTCATTGTCCACTGCACAACCATATTCCCGACTGGCTACGTCTGACAGCGGAAGGGCGGGTGCGTGAAGCCTATGAAATGTCCAACCTGACCTCGACTATGCCCGAAATTTGCGGACGTATTTGTCCGCAGGACAGATTATGTGAGGGCAATTGCGTTATCGAATTTTCCGGCCATGGCGCCGTGACCATTGGTGCGGTAGAAAAATATATTACGGATACCGCATGGGAAAAAGGTTGGGTTGAGCCGCTTGCTCCCGGAAAACCACGTGGCCAATCGGTTGGCATTATAGGCGCGGGACCTGCTGGCCTGACGGCCAGCGAATATCTACGCGTGGCGGGCTATGACGTGCATATTTACGACCGGCATGACCGGGCGGGTGGGCTGCTGACCTATGGCATTCCCGGGTTTAAGCTGGAAAAAACCGTTATCATGCGGCGGATACAGCGGCTGAAAGATGGCGGGATTAATTTCCACGAGAATTTTGAAGTTGGCCGTGACGCAACTCTCGATGAACTACGCAACAGACATGACGCTATATTGATAGCGACCGGCGTTTATAAACCCCGCGAGATTTTGATGCCTGGAGTGGGTACTTCCGGTGTTGAAGAGGCGCTCGACTTTCTCACCGCGTCCAATCGCAAAAGCTTTGGTGATGATGTGCCCGATTTTGACAATGGCCGGTATAATGCAAAAGACAAGAATGTCGTCGTTATCGGCGGTGGTGACACTGCTATGGATTGTGTTCGCACTTCGGTTCGTCAAGGCGCAAAATCGGTTAAATGCCTTTATCGCCGGGATCGCGCGAATATGCCTGGTTCACAAAATGAAGTCAAAAATGCCGAGGAAGAAGGAGTCGAATTTGTCTGGCTATCAGCTCCAAAAGCTGTGGAAGGTTCAGAACGCGTCACCGCTGTAATAGCAACGAAAATGCGTCTCGGTGCTGCTGATGCAAGTGGTCGCCGCTCTCCGGAAATTCAACCGGATAGCGATTTTACTTTGGAAGCCGATCTGGTGATAAAAGCGCTGGGTTTTGATGCCGAAGAACTGCCAAATCTTTTCGATAGCCCTGACCTTAGCGTCACGCGGTGGGGCACATTGCGGGTCGATCATAAATCCATGATGACCAATCTGGATGGAGTATTTGCAGCCGGGGATATCGTTCGCGGAGCAAGCCTTGTCGTCTGGGGAATTCGCGACGGACGGGATGTGACCGAACATATGCACAAATTCTTACGCGAAAAGGCAAATGCCGAAAAACAGGCGGCCTGAACTAACGCCGCCTTAATGCCTTAGACCAAGGCTAAAAACAAATGATACCATTGACTGAAATGAAAACATGATGACCCTATATTATCCCACAGAAGAACACAAGCGGCTGGCCGAAACCGGCATGTACCGGCCTGAATTTGAATCCGATGCCTGCGGTGTCGGCCTGGTTGCAGCAACCGATGGAAAACCGTCACGGCGCGTTGTATCATCTGCGATTGATGCGCTGAAAGCGGTCTGGCATCGCGGCGCGGTGGATGCAGACGGGATAACCGGCGACGGCGCAGGGATTCATGTCGATTTGCCTGCGCGTTTCTTTGATGATGCGGTTGCCGATAGCGGTCACAAAGTACGTCCCAACCGGCTTGCTGTGGGCATGATATTTTTGCCCCGCACAGATTTAAGCGCGCAAGAAACTTGTCGGACTATTGTCGAGGCAGAAATTATCGAGGCCGGCTATAAAATTTACGGCTGGCGCCAGGTTCCTGTTGATGTGTCGGTAATTGGCGAAAAAGCACAAAACACCCGCCCTGAAATTGAACAGATCATGATCGCCGGACCGCTACCGGACCGGCAAAGCGTTGAGGAGTTTGAAAAGAACCTTTACCTTATCCGCCGCCGGATCGAGAAAAAAGCTGTCGCGGCACAGATTCAGGATTTCTATATATGCAGCCTGTCTTGCCGCTCAATCATTTATAAAGGCTTGTTCCTCGCCGAATCGCTTTCGGTATTTTATCCCGATCTGACCGACGAACGGTTTGAAAGCCGGGTCGCGATATTTCATCAACGCTATTCTACCAACACATTTCCGCAATGGTGGCTGGCCCAACCGTTTCGAATGCTTGCGCATAATGGCGAGGTTAATACAATTCGCGGCAATAAAAACTGGATGAAAAGCCATGAGATAAAAATGGCGAGCCTCGCCTTTGGTGATCATTCCGAGGATATTAAACCCGTGATCCCTGCCGGAGCATCAGATACCGCCGCGCTTGATGCAGTGTTTGAAACTATCTGCCGTTCTGGCCGTGATGCTCCGACAGCAAAGCTGATGCTGGTTCCCGAAGCGTGGCAGAATGAAGCGGATATCGATCCCGCACATAAAGCCATGTATGAATATATGGCCAGCGTAATGGAACCATGGGACGGTCCCGCGGCGCTTGCGATGACCGATGGCCGCTGGGCAGTGGCCGGAGTTGACCGCAATGCACTGCGTCCGTTGCGTTATAGTAAGACGACTGACAATTTGCTGATCATCGGGTCGGAAACCGGCATGGTTGTCGTTCCCGAAAGCCAGATAGTCGAAAAGGGCCGCCTTGGGCCCGGACAGATGATTGCCGTTGATTTACAGGAAGGCGCAGTCTTCACTGACAAGCTGATCAAAGACCGGATTGCATCGGAAGAACCCTATGCTGACCTTGTAAAGGGCTTCCGGACGATCGACGATCTGCCGCCTGCTCCGGAGGATGCGGGTATGAACTTCTCGAAAGAGGAACTGATCCGTCGTCAAACAGCAGCCGGACATACACTGGAGGATATGGAGGTCATCCTTGCCCCGATGGTAGAGGACGCTAAGGAGGCCATTGGCTCCATGGGCGATGATACACCACTGGCGGTGATCAGCCTGAAACCCCGGCAAGTCAGCCATTTTTTCCGGCAGAATTTCAGCCAGGTCACCAATCCACCGATCGACAGCCTGCGCGAACGCCATGTCATGAGTCTACGCACCCGTTTTTCCAATCTGGCGAATATATTGGAAAAAGACAGTCAGAATGAAAATGTTCTGGTGCTTGATAGCCCTGTGCTAAGCTGCGCCGATTGGGAGCGTTTAAAGGCCGGCTTTGGCAATGCGGTGGCCGAGATTGACTGCACCATGTCCAACACGGGCGGCGCGATAGAATTGCGCGATGCAATTGCCCGTATCCGCGATGAGGCGGAACAAGCCGTGCGTCAGGGTAAGACCGAAATATTCCTGACAGACGAGAATATCGACGAAGATCATATGTGCATTTCCATGGTCATCGCCACCGCTGCCGTACACACCCATCTGGTGCGTAAAGGGCTGCGCGCCTATGCGTCGGTCAACGTCCGTGCAGCCGAATGCCTGGATACCCATTGCTATGCAGTGCTGATCGGTGTCGGTGCTACGACTGTCAATGCCTATCTCTCCGAAGCGGCGATTGTCGATCGTCATTCGCGTGGCCTTTTTGACGGTCTTTCGCTTGAGGAATGTATCGCCCGGCACAAGAAAGCTGTGGACGAAGGTCTGCTGAAAATCATGTCTAAAATGGGCATTGCTGTTATTTCCAGCTATCGTGGCGGCTATAATTTTGAAGCCGTTGGTCTGTCGCGGGCATTATGTAATGACCTGTTCCCCGGCATGCCGACGAAAATTTCCGGCGAAGGCTATGCATCCCTGTTTATCAACGCGCAGGAAAAACATGAAGCCGCCTTCGAACCGGCAGTGGTGCGTTTGCCGGTCGGCGGTTTTTATAAACAGCGCGATGGCGGCGAAAGCCATGCCTATACCGCGCATCTGATGCATTTGCTGCAAAACGCAGTCGCGCATGACAGCTACTCTTCTTATCTGCAATTTTCACAAGCCGTTCGCGAACTGCAACCTGTCTATCTCCGCGACTTGCTGGAATTTAACTACGCACCGGAACCAATTCCGATTGATGAAGTCGAGGCAATTACCGAAATCCGCAAAAGATTTAATACGCCCGGTATGTCGCTGGGTGCTCTTAGTCCCGAAGCGCATGAAACATTAGCCATCGCGATGAACCGCATCGGTGCAAAATCCGTTTCCGGAGAGGGTGGCGAGGAAAAACGCCGTTACAGCCCCTATGAAAATGGCGACAATGCATCCAGTCCGATCAAACAGGTGGCATCAGGCCGCTTTGGCGTGACAGCAGAATATCTCGGTGCGTGTGAAGAGCTTGAGATTAAAGTCGCACAAGGCGCCAAGCCGGGCGAAGGTGGACAATTGCCCGGATTTAAAGTTACCGAATTTATCGCCAAGCTACGCCATTCCACGCCGGGGGTCACATTGATCAGCCCGCCGCCGCATCACGATATCTATTCGATCGAGGACCTCGCCCAGCTCATTTATGATCTGAAACAGATTAATCCCAAGGCACGCGTCTGTGTAAAACTGGTGTCCTCCGCCGGTATCGGCACAATCGCAGCAGGCGTTGCCAAGGCGCATGCAGATGTTATCCTTATTTCCGGCAATACCGGCGGCACCGGCGCATCGCCGCAAACGTCAATCAAATTTGCCGGGACACCATGGGAAATGGGCCTGACCGAAGCCAATCAGGTGCTGACGCTCAATAATTTGCGTCACCGCGTGAAACTACGCACGGATGGCGGACTGAAAACTGGCCGTGATATTGTCATTGCGGCAATATTGGGCGCGGAAGAATATGGTATCGGTACATTAAGCCTTGTCGCCATGGGCTGTATCATGGTGCGCCAGTGCCACAGTAACACCTGTCCGGTCGGTGTCTGTGTACAGGATGAAAAACTGCGCGAAAAATTCACCGGAACACCGGAAAAGGTCATCAACCTGATGACCTATATGGCCGAAGAAGTGCGCGAGATTCTGGCGCGTCTTGGCTTCCGTTCACTGGAGGAAATAATTGGACGGACGGAGTTGCTACGTCAGGTTAGCCGCGGTGCAGAGCATCTCGACGATCTTGACCTTAATCCTATACTTGCCAAGGTTGATGCACCGGATGCGGAACGTACATTCAACCTGCCAACCCATCGCAACGAAGTGCCCGACAGCCTTGATGCACAGATGATTGCTGATGCCAAGCCGGTATTTGAACGGCGCGAAAAAATGCAGCTTACTTATACTGTACGCAATACCCATCGCGCGGTTGGCACGCGCTTTTCGGCAGAAATCACCGCTAAATACGGCATGAACACGTTAAAAGAAGATCATGTCCATGTGCGTTTGCGCGGCAGTGCAGGACAATCACTTGGTGCATTTTTGTGTCAGGGAATCACATTGGAAGTCTTTGGCGATGCCAATGATTATGTCGGTAAGGGCTTATCCGGCGGCACAATAATCGTCCGCCCTATGGTCAGCTCACCCCTCGACAGCAAACATAATACGATCATCGGCAACACCGTGCTTTACGGTGCGACAGCGGGCCATCTTTTTGCAGCGGGGCAAGCAGGCGAACGCTTTGCCGTCCGTAATTCCGGCGCGGATGTCGTGGTCGAAGGCTGCGGGGCCAATGGCTGCGAATATATGACCGGCGGTAATGCAGTAATTTTGGGCGCAGTCGGCAATAATTTTGGCGCTGGCATGACCGGCGGCATGGCCTTCATTCTTGATCTTGACCGGAATTTTGAAAAACATGCCAATGCCGAAACTATCATGTGGCAGCGACTGGAAAGCGACTATTGGGAACAGCATCTCAAATCGCTGATTAAGGCGCATCACCAAGCCACGGATAGCCAATGGTCAGAGACTATATTGCGCGATTGGGACCGCTGGCGCGAACGCTTTTGGCAGGTCTGTCCTAAGGAAATGACTAGCCGGTTGGCGCATCCACTATCGGACAACGAAACTATACAAGCGGCGGAATAGCGCCTGGGTTATTTAGTCCGGCGACAAGCATATATCCGCTTCTCAGACGGAAATGACAAAGAGCGGGGATAATAGCTACGGATCCCGCTTTTGTTGCCACTCGGTCATGCTATATTTGCAAGGAATCTGGCCGTAAATGAGCTATCGGAGGAAGGAACCGGAGACATGCCCAAAATTATACCCAATTATATGGAGTTGAAAGCCGCCGACATGGGCGCCAGCAAGGCCTTTTACGAAAAAGCTTTTGGATTTTCTTTCACCGATTATGGGCCAGAATATGCCGGAGTAGAAGGCGGGCCGGTACAGATTGGTCTTGCTGCCGGAAATGAACCTTTGGCTCCGCTCCCGACCTTCGAAACTAATGATCTGGCCGCTGCTTTGGCACAGGTGAAAGCGGCAGGCGGCACTATCGTCAAAGAGGTTTTTCCTTATCCCGGCGGCCATCGTTTTGAATGTCTGGACCCCGCAGGCAACCGCCTAGCCATATATCAGACGGATTAGAGCCATATCCCATGCGATTAAACGCGCTTTACTTTACCGGAAACGCATTGGGTTCTGCTATTCTTACTGGCTATAGTCCCCTAAT
Organism: Parasphingorhabdus sp. JC815; assembly: GCF_040717415.1. Classification (NCBI taxonomy): domain Bacteria; kingdom Pseudomonadati; phylum Pseudomonadota; class Alphaproteobacteria; order Sphingomonadales; family Sphingorhabdaceae; genus Parasphingorhabdus; species Parasphingorhabdus sp. JC815. The sequence continues at coordinate 239,532 of NZ_JBFEFM010000005.1, read as the reverse complement.
CCGCATTTCCCGCATCAAGCCCCTTCCCCCACGACGCAATCCGGCTTAACAGCAACAATATGTGGCAGTTATTTCAATTCCCTCTTTGCCCGTTTTCGCGCAAAGTTCGTCTGTTATTGGGCGAAAAATTGGTCGGTTATGAGCTGGTCCGCGAATCGCCATGGTTACAGCGGGATGAATTTCTGGATATGAACCCCGCTGGCCGCACCCCGGTCATGCGCCATGATCAGCGGGACGTCATCCTGGCTGACAGCACTGCGATCTGCGAGTATATTGAAGAAACGGTTGAAAAAACGCCGATGATCAATGGCACCGCGATCAACCGAGCAGAGATACGCCGGCTTGTCGTGTGGTTTGATGAACAATTCTACGGTGATGTAACAGCGCCATTGCTTTATGAACGTATGCATAAACGGATCATCCACCGCGCTCCACCAGATGCCAAAGTTCTTCGCGAGGCAATGCGGCGAGCCAATGTGCATCTTGATTATATAGATTATCTGATTGACCATCGAAGCTGGTTGGCCGGTGCGACGATGAGCCTTGCCGACCTTGCCGCGGCGGCTCAGATTTCGGTCGCTGATTATCTTGGTGGTATTGACTGGACGGGCCATGAACAGACCAAGGCTTGGTATGCCATGTTCAAATCGCGTCCCTCGTTCCGGCCTTTGTTATCGGAACGAATGGAAGTGGTCACACCGCCTCCGCATTATGAGAAAGTCGATTTTTGACGCGCCGTGGAAAGCAAAACATCCCGAAGCGTTAATCCCCGCAAAGGCGGAGGCCTCACGATTCAAACTACAACCTAAAGCGTCTCTCATTCGCAGTATCTAAACCTTTACCACCGTCATCAAATAATTAAGTGCGAGATTATCCGAGAGCGAAAATCCATAGGCCGGACTATAGGACAGGCCTGTCGTATCAATCACGCGCAGTCCAGCATCACCCAATAATTTTTCCATCTCACCGGGGGTAAAAAACTGGTCATGATGGTGAGTTCCTTTGGGAATCCGCCCTGTCATTTCCGCCAGATCAACTAGCATGAGTTTCGACATGGCGGTGCGATTGGGAGTGGAGATTATCATCAGGCCGTCATCCGCCAGCGTATTGGCCAAGCCGGTGACAAAACCATCAGGATCATCGACATGCTCGATTACTTCAAGCGAAGTCACCAAATCAAAGCCGCTTTCTCCGAATGTCTCGATCCCGTTGTGGTGATAGGCGATATCCAGCCGCTGCGGCGCGGCATGCGCCTTGGCCGCCGCGATATTTTCCGGTGCAGCGTCCAGTCCTGTCACCCGCGCGCCCATACGAGCCAGCGGCTCACAAATGAGCCCTGCTCCGCATCCGACATCAAGCGCGCTTTTACCCGCCAGAGGCTTTAGATTGGCGCTATCCGATCCGAAATGCAGATCAATCGCATCGCGAATATAGCCGAGCCGGACCGGGTTTAGCCGGTGAAGCATCGCGGAAGCCCCTTCCGGATCCCACCAATCGGCTGCCAAAGCGCCAAAATGTGCCGCTTCCTCGGGATTTATTGTGCTTTTGGTTTCGGGCGCAACCACCCTCGAAACTTCGCTCTTGCTGCTACTTGCGTTTGTCATAACCTCTCTTTATCACAGCGCACGCGTCTCGTTCAGACCCTTTTTCAACAGAAAGAAACATAAGTAGGCATCATGGCACGAATAGTGATGAAATTTGGCGGCACGTCTATGGCAGGCATCGAACGAATCCGCCGGGTCGCGCAAATTGTCAAGCGACAGGCCGATGCGGGGCATGAGGTCGCCGTCATTGTCTCCGCCATGGCAGGGGACACTGACCGGCTGGTCAACTTTTGCCGCGAAGCCAGTTCGCTTTACGACCCGGCAGAATATGATGTTGTGGTAGCCAGCGGGGAACAGGTGACATCCGGGCTACTCGCTATTACCTTGCAATCACTTGGCGCCCGGGCAAGAAGCTGGCTAGGTTGGCAAATGCCGATCCGTACAGTCAACGCGCATAGCAAAGCACGGATCGAAGCGATTGACGCCGACCATCTGAAGGCTTCCATGAAGAGCGGTGAAATTGCAATTATCCCCGGCTTTCAGGGGATAAGCCAGGACGGGCGGATCACCACGCTGGGCCGCGGCGGATCTGACACCAGCGCAGTCGCCGTAGCTGCAGCGGTCAAGGCGGATCGCTGTGACATTTATACCGATGTTGACGGCGTATATACCACCGACCCGCGTATAGTGACCCGCGCGCGCAAATTGAAAACCGTGACCTTTGAGGAAATGCTTGAACTGGCCAGTGTCGGCGCAAAAGTGTTGCAGACGCGCTCGGTCGGTCTGGCGATGAAGGAAAATGTACCTATTCAGGTCTTGTCATCCTTTAACGGCGATGATGCACCCTGTGCCGATGACCTGCCCGGAACAATGATCGTTAGCGAAAGCGAAATGGAGAAACATGATATGGAGCGTCAGCTGATTACCGGCATTGCCCATGACAAGAATGAATGCAAAGTTACCCTGACCCGCGTCCCCGACAAGCCGGGTGCGGTGGCGAATATATTCGAACCTCTGGCCGAGGCAGCTATCAACGTCGACATGATCGTGCAGAATGTCGGCCGCGAAAAAGGCGAAACCGATGTGACCTTCACTACACCGGCCAGCGATCTCGACCGGACTATGCAGGTGTTGGAAGAGGCCAAGGACAAAATCGGCTTTAACCGGATACTTTCCGATACAAATGTAGCAAAAGTCTCGGTCGTGGGTGTTGGCATGAAAAGTCATGCCGGCGTTGCTTCGACAATGTTCAAGTCACTGGCCGAACGCGGCGTCAATATATTGGCGATTACCACCTCGGAAATCAAAGTCAGCGTATTGATCGAGGCCGATTACACCGAGCTGGCGTTGCGTGTATTGCACACAGCTTACGGGCTGGACGCAGAGGAAACGGTTTAGTGACAACCGATGTCCCGAATGCAGAACATATAGAAATAGAAGCCTTTTTACGAGGTTTGACACAGCTATTGCCCGAAGAAGGCTTCATGGGGTGGAAAATCCTAGAATCAAGGAAAAGAAATCCAAAAACAAAAATATTGAGATTAACAAAAGCTGGAGAGCCTAGGCTTGCTTTTGAGAGGTTGGGCGAACCAATAAACTTCTGGATGCCTATCAACTCGTTTGATCCAACAACATCAAAATTACCTATCCCTCAAATACGTACTGAAGGAACCACTAAAAGCGGTGCGAATGCTCCCGGCAGAAATCCCGGTTATCATTCAAATATCGGCTCATTCTTCAAAAGACCTAATGCTATTTGGTTTATAAATCTTACATCTATAAATGATGTACGAAAGCTCGTGAAAGTACTTTAATGACGCAATCTAAACTTGCATCCCTTATGCAACGCGGCACGGATCTGCTGGGTAGTGAAACCGCGATTATGTGCGGTGCGATGAGCTGGGTTTCCGAACGGAATCTCGTTAGCGCTATTTCCAATGCAGGTGGATTTGGTGTGATCGCTTGCGGTGCAATGACGCCCGACCTGCTTGATACCGAAATTGCCGAGACAAAGAAACGCACGGCCAAACCATTTGGTGTCAACCTGATCACCATGCACCCTAACCTGATGGAGCTGATTGCGGTCTGCGGCAAACATAATGTCAGCCATATCGTGCTAGCGGGCGGTTTGCCGCCCAAAGGCAGCCTTGAAGCGATAAAGGAAACCGGCGCAAAAGTGATCTGTTTTGCTCCTGCGCTGTCTCTGGCGAAAAAGTTTCTCCGGTCCGGTGTTGATGGCATTGTTATTGAAGGCATGGAAGCAGGCGGCCATATCGGGCCAGTGGCGACCTCGGTTCTTGCACAAGAGATTCTACCGGAAATTGCTGACCAGATTCCGGTTTTTGTCGCTGGCGGAATTGGCCGGGGCGAAGCCATTGCCAGCTATCTGGAAATGGGTGCCAGCGGGGTTCAGCTTGGTTCCCGCTTTGTTTGCGCGCATGAATCCATCGCTCATCCCAATTTCAAAAAGGCTTTTATTCGCGGCAATGCCCGTGATGCCATTACCAGTGTTCAGGTTGATCCCCGTTTGCCTGTAATTCCGGTCCGTGCGCTGAAAAACAAGGGCACCGAAGAATTTACCCGCAAACAGATTGAAGTTGCAAAGCTGCTTGATGCCGGTGAAATTGAAATGGGCGAAGCGCAATTGCAGATTGAACATTTCTGGGCGGGGGCGCTGCGAAAGGCTGTGATTGACGGCGATGTTGAAACCGGTTCAGTTATGGCCGGACAATCTGTGGGCATGGTCAAAGCAGAAGAAAGCGTCGCGGATATTATCAAATCCTTGATCGAACAGGCCGAGACGGCTCTGGCGCGATAAGCTCTGGCTCCACTTCACAGCGCACTACCTGTCTTGCCTAAATAACACAGTTTGGGCATATTATCATAATGACCGATATGACCATCGACCCCCTGAAACAGATGGAAAAAGACAGCGCGCGCACCTATAATCAGGGCCTGACCCCGCTAAATCCGCCGCACAAATCGCTCATTCGGCTAAATAATGGAATCATAGCCGTCATTTTAGTGATTGCGGCGATGATCGCGGAAAGCTTCATTCGCGGTGAACTGCCTCTCGCCATCGGAGCTATCACCGGGCCAATGGCCGTATTTGCGGTTATTATTTTCACGGTTTTACCGGGCCGTATCTATCGCCGATGGGGCTATGATATGGGAGATGAACAGCTCCGTATATTGCGCGGCTATCTTTGGAGGACGGATACAATTGTTCCGTTTAACCGTATTCAACATATTGATGTCGCACAGGGGCCGATGCAACGGATGTTCGGACTCTCGACCCTGATCGTCCATACGGCGGGCACGCATAACAGTATCGTTGCTCTTCCCGGCCTTGCCCCCCAGGATGCGGAATCCATGCGCGACACGATCAAGGATCACATCCGTCAAGACATGATATGACCGATGGCCTTCCGGAAACAACGGTACATCCTGTCACGCAATCAGACGTAGATTCTGATCCCGCGGCCTCCCGTCTATCATCTCATGATACCGGCTTCCGCCATCTTCACCCGCTAAGTATCATTTTGAAATCTGCTGCGGCAATTGGTCAGAACCTGATCGCTATTGTTATATTATATTTCAGCGTTTTTGACCGGAATATTGTCTATACCGGACTGGTAGCTTTGGCTCTCTCAACCTTCATTATCACGGTTATGACGCTGTTCTGGTGGCGATTTACCTATCAGGTCGGAAGACGGGAAATCCGCATCAAAAGTGGTCTGCTCCGCCGTAATAGCCGGTCGATACCCTATGACCGGATTCAAGATGTCAGCCTGGAACAAAAGCTGGTCAGCCGCCTTTTGGGATTGGCTACGGTAAAGCTGGAAACCGGGGCATCCGTTGGAGAGGACGGCAAACTTGATGCGCTCTTACTGGCAGACGCCAGCGCGCTGCGCGACAGGTTGCACGACTATAAATCCCGAATTACCGCCGACGCAGATGCTACAGACGGCGCGACCGGTCTTCCAGAAAAACAAGAGCGCAAACCACTTTTTGCTATGGATAACCGGCGAATATTTATCGCAAGCCTGTTCAATTTTTCTTTTATTCTGCTCGCGATAATGGCTGCGGTTGTGCAAAATCTTGATTTCCTGCTGCCCGAAGAGATATTCAGTCTCAAATATTGGGCCAGTGAATTTGATGAACAGATAATAATCAATGCGCTCAGTATGTCAGCGCGCTTTATCTGGGCCATTGGGGCGCTGTTTATGCTCGTAGCGGTCGGGCTGTTGGGCGGTATCATTCGCACTTTCATCAGGGAATACGGCTTTCGCCTTGACCGGGTTGATACCGGCAGACCCGGATTCCGGCGGCGGCGCGGCCTGTTTACGTTGACCGATATGGTCATGCCAATCCACCGGGTTCAGGCTGCGATAATCAAGACCGGACCAATCCGCAGCCATTTTGGCTGGCATCATTTACAGTTTCAGTCCCTTGCGAGCGATGGCAGCGGAGAGCGTGACCATAGCGTCGCCCCCTGTGCCAATATGAAAGAGATCGACGCAATACTGGCAGAAACGGACATTGCCAGCCTTTCCGATGAGCTAGAGTTTCATCATGTTCATTCTGCCTTATGGTGGCGCGATACGCTCCTCTGGACTGCTGTGATATTGTCAATTAGCGTTGGCCATGGTCTTTTACTCCACTCGGCTGCTTTTGCGCTGATCATATTGGCTATACCGGTCGTGATCGTGAAATATCTGAATTGGTGTCATCACCAATATGCGCTGACTGAAACCCATCTATTCGTGCGCCGTGGCTGGTGGCGCCGGAAACTTACAATATTACCGCTACACAAGGTTCAAACAGTCGATATTGCCCAGTCACCCCTCGACCATCCTCTTGATTTGTCATCCTTGACCATCGGGATTGCAGGCGGATCAACGGTCGCACCGCTACAAATCAAAGATATCCCTGTTTCCTTAGCCAGTTCCTTAAGGGAAAAATTGATCTGAAATATTTTACCCATTCATCCCGGCAATCATCCCACTTGACTTGAGCGGCTGAATAATATCGTTTGCAACTGATATTATTGCAGGAGAACAAGATGCGCCGGAGACATTTTCTAACATTGGTTTCACTCACTGCCTTGGCCATTGGCACGCCAGCCCATGCGGGGGATGGAAACCAGAATAAGTCACCGCAATTGCATCAGATTATTGATGCCTATTGGACTTATGTATTGGACCAGAATCCGGAATTTGCATCATCGCTAGGCGTCGAGGATCCCGCCGGTCGAGTCAGTGATCGCAGTCTGGAAGCTGAAGACAAGCGAGTCGCTAAAGCCAAAATATGGCTGGAACAGCTTGATAAGATCGATCAAAGCAGCCTGTCGGAAGAGGACAAAACCAATTACGGAATCCTGCGTCGCAGCCTTGCCGAGCAAATAGAGGCGAACAGCTATGGCCAGCGGACAATAAATTTTACTAACCGCGGCGGCTGGCACCAAAGTTTTGCCAACATGCAGAACAATATGCCCTTTCGCACAGCCGAAGATTATCAAACCTATGTAAATCGCCTGAAAAAATATGGCACCATAAACCAGCAATCCATTGCGGTCGCCAATCAGGCGCTGAAAGGCGGCTATGTCCAACCCTGTGTGTCTATGGTCGGATATGACAAAAGCATCTCGGGGCTAATAAAGGAAGACCCTAAGGAAACGCGCTTTTTTGAGCCTTTCACCCGCCCCAAACCCGAAGCTATTGATAAAAAAACTTTTGATGCACTGGCAGCCAGCGCCAGCGAAGCCATAAGCACGGTGATTAATCCCGCGCTCAAGCAGCATCTTGACTGGTATAATAGCAAATATGCACCCAGTTGTGCCAAGGAACCGGGTGTCTCTGCACAGCCCGGCGGTAAGGAATATTACGAATTTCGCGTTCGTCAGATGACCACCACCGACAAGACAGCGGACGAGATTCACAATATCGGTCTGTCCGAAGTCGCGCGGATTCGCGCCGAAATGGTGGAGGTTGCGAAAAAAGCCGGATTTGACACGCGTGAAGCCTTCATCCAGGAGTTACGCACCAATCCGAAATATTACGCAAAAACGCCCGAAGAACTGATGGAAAAGGTGGCGCGTGTAACCAAGATCATTGATGGCAAAATGCCTTCGGTTATCGGAAAACTTGCTCGTCTCCCTTATGGCATCAAAGAGATTCCGGCTGAAACAGCAGAGGGCACGACGACAGCTTATTATAACCCCGGCTCACCCGATGTCGGGATAGCCGGCTTCTATTATGTCAACACGTCAAAGCTGGACCAGCGGCCTTTCTGGGAAATTCCCGCGCTGAGCGTTCATGAAGCGGTGCCTGGCCATCACCAGCAAATTGCTCTGCAACAGGAACTGGATATGCCGGACTTTCGGAAATATGGCGCGTTTTTTACCGCCTTTGTCGAAGGTTGGGGTCTATATTCCGAACGGCTAGGCATTGAAATGGGGCTTTATGATACGCCAGCAAAGGATATGGGCCGCCTGTCTTATGAAATGTGGCGTGCGACGCGACTGGTGGTCGATACCGGCATCCATTCAAAAGGGTGGAGCAAACAGCGCGCGATTGATTTCATGACCGATAACACGGCATTGAGCGAAGCCAATATCGAGGCGGAAGTGAACCGCTATATAAGCTGGCCCGGACAGGCACTGGCCTATAAAATGGGTGAGCTGAAAATCCGCGAACTACGCGGTAAGGCGGCTAACGCTCTGGGCGCAAAATTTGACCTGCGCGAATTCCATGATGTCGTACTGGGTCAAGGTGCTGTCCCGCTGGATATGCTTGAAGCGCAGGTCAACCGCTGGATCGAAGGGAAGAAATAAGTCCGCCGCTCTCGGCGCAATGCATCATTTACCCTCATTGTCCTCTGGCGCAGATGATCGCTCTGATTCAGGAGCGCGTTCATCAGCGCCGGGCGGGACAGCCAAAGCATTGTTGCGACGCTCCTCCGCAGTTTGCGCTTCTAAAGCCTCAGCATCCCGGGCTTCCAGCCGCGCGCGAGCTTCAGCCGCTTTAGCTTCCCGCTCTTCCCGCTGGGCTTCTATCTCACGCAGCCGTTCTTCTACAGCTTCGGCTTCTTCGTCTATCCGGGAGAGGCGTTTTTGCCGTTCTTCCTCGATTAACTTGCCCCAATTGACCGTGTCATCCTGCCCTCTTTCGGCATAGGCCTGAGTCAATAAGCGCTGCGTACAGCCGGTAAAGCCGCCAGCACCCACGGGTGAACAGCTTTGCGTGCCGTTTTTGCCAACATATTCATAGGACCGGACCCGTTCTGACCATGCCTGGTTCTTGGCATCGCTGGGGTCCCCGCCGCGCAGCGTTTCAGGAATCCGGTAACGTTCTGATTCATCCTTACGCGCGCAGACGACAATTTCTCCCTCGCTGCTTTGCGGGCAGGGGTCATCGCCATAGACGACCAGTTGATTTATCCTGTCACCGGCCTGATCCTGAGCAGATACGGGGCTGGTCAACAGGCTACCCGCGAAGAGCAGGCTCGCTGAAAGAAGTGCGGTCTTTTTCATATATTATCCTTTGCCATCACCGGAATGAACCGGCGCTGAAGTCTTTAAATCCGTTTTGATAGCCCTATTGCAACCTTGCATCCCAAACGGATGACTGCACTTAAAAGCGGATATCCGGGTGTTTCTTCGGCTCCCGCATCAATCGCGGCCTGCTTGTGCTCCAATTCCTCTTCCCGAAACTCTGCAATCTTGCCAAGCAATTCAGGATCATTTTCGGTTGCAAGCTGCTCCATCTGCTCCTGATAGTGCAGATCAATCTCCGTTTCGACCGCCGCCGTGCAGGCCATGGCGGCGCGTGGTCCCATAATCGCTGTTCCCGCGCCCAGTGCATAGCCCGCCACTTTCCAGAAGGGTTGCAGCATCGTTGGCCGAACATTGCGCTCTATTATCATCTGGTCAAACGCATCCAGATGCCGTTGTTCCTGCTCAGCCATATGATGGATCGCGCTGCTATCGGGCGCGTCATCACCCATTACGGCCAGCTGCCCTTTATAAATTTGCGCTGCGCCATATTCACCGGCCTGATTTACCCGGATCATTGACGCAATATCCGGCTTTACTTTTCCTAAAATTGGTGAGTTTTCAGACATTATCCACATCCTTTTGGCTCAATGCCAACAATCCCAAGATGATCATTGCGCCGCCAACAGACAAGAGGAAATTAAACCCGGCCAATGAAATGCCAAAAAGCGACCATGGCGCAACATCACATCGGACCAGCGGAGCGTTCATAATCGAACCGAGCATATCGTCGCCAGCCGTAATATTGGTCGCACAAGACGTCAGCCCTTCCCACCAGCCATATTCAACTCCGGCGTGGAAACCACCGATCAACCCGCTGATCAGGATCGCCAATGCCGCAGCAATTACCAGATATTTTGCCAATGGTCGCTGGTATAGGGCGCTCGCGGCCAGCGCAAAAAATATGGCTGCGAAATGCGGCCAGCGCTGCCACATGCACATTTCACACGGATAAAGGCCAAAAATATATTGGCTTATCAAAGCTCCGCCAATCAATGCCGCAGGAATAGCGAGAGACAATCTTAGCGCCGCGTAAGAAAGAGCCATATCCGGCTTCCTATTTTTTCACGCTTGCCGGTTGCGCTGGTTTCTTCACTTGCACTTTTTTAGCCGCCTTGTTCATCGCAAGCTTCAACCCTTCCGGTCCTAAACGGCCAAGGGTTTGCAGGGCATAATGCAATTGGAAATCCTCGATACCCTGTTCTTTCAATTCTTCGGCGCTGGCCTGAAAACGCGGATCGTCCTTGCTGTCTTCTTCCAGTACCTCGTCTTCCAGACCAAGTTCATTGATAAGATGCTTACGCAAATCCGACTCGCGGAAACGTGGACGGGTTTTATAATCGGGGTCGGATAGCTGAGGCACCCGGATATCCGGTTCAATACCACCTTCCTGAACCGATTTTCCCGACGGCGTATAATAGCGCGCCGTGGTTAGCCGCAAAGCAGAGCTATCGGATAAAGGCAACAGAGTCTGCACTGACCCTTTACCAAAGCTGCGCTCGCCCATCACCAGTCCGCGATGATGGTCCTGTAACGCACCGGCAACAATTTCCGAAGCTGAAGCGGAGCCCGCATCGATCAGGACTATGACCGGCAAACCATTTGCCGCATCGCCCTTGGTAGCAAAATAGCGTTCGATATCGGATTTGCCACGACCGCGCTGTGACACGATTTCACCGTGAGACAGGAAGACATCCGAAACATTCACCGCTTCATCAAGCAACCCGCCCGGATTGGAGCGCATATCAAGTATATAACCCAATGGTTTGCGGCCCAGCGCCTTATCAATGCCGGTAATGGCGGCGGCAACATCAGCTCCGGTATCGCTGGAAAAACTGTTGATGCTGATCACGCCAACTTTATTTTTAACTTCCCAGGTGACGGGTTTCAGATCAATGATCGCCCGGTTCATCGACACATCAAACGGTTTGTCCCGACCTGGCCGGACGAGGGTTATGCTGATTGGGGAGCCGGGCTTGCCGCGCATTTCCTCAACCGCTTCATCCAGCGAACCGCCATAAATGAGCTTACCATTAATATGGGTAATATAGTCACCAGCCTTCACCCCTGCTTTATCTGCAGGCGTGTCTTTAAACGGTGCAATCACTTTCACCGCACCATCTTCCATCGTCACAGACAAGCCAAGGCCGCCGTAATTACCGTCTGTCTGGGTCCGCAGATTTTCAAAATCGCGCGCATCCAGAAAGCTGCTATGCGGATCAAGACTGGCCAGCATGCCGTTAATCGCGCCCTTGATCAGATCCGCATCATCCACCTTATCAACATAATCCGACCGGACCCGGTCAAACACGCTCATAAATTGTTCCATCTCGCGATAGGTGCTGGCATCAACAGCCGAAATAGCAGATGTCGTCGCAGGCAAGAGCGCCACGGACAACACCAGAGCGGTAGCTTGCAAAAATGGCTTTTTCATAATCGGCATCCTGTGAACATCTGTGGCTTATGAATATAAACCTTAAATCGGAATAATGCCAACCACCTTAACGAACGATGATAGATACCGGCAAAAGCCGGCCCCTTCGTCATCCCCAACCCACAAGCGCAGCAATATCAATCGGACGACCATGGCGGCGTAGTTCCAGAGTGATGCTGGAATTAGCACGGCCAGTATGGCCAAGCGTATCGCCCTGCTCCACTTTGTCACCGACCGCTACGTCGATAACAGCTAAATTGGTAATCAGGCTGGTCCAGCCGCCGTCATGCTCGATAATCAGAATATTGTTATAGCTGCCATAGCTACCGGCAAAGGCGATGCGACCTGCCGCTGGAGCAACAAGGGGCACATTGGGCCCGGCAGCTATCGTCAACCCGCGAGAGCGATAACCGCTATCCGATATTTCACCCAGACCAGTGACAATATCACCGGCTACAGGCAGGCGGTAAGCATGGGTGCTGCTTTTATGCTTGGGTCCGGACCGTATCGGCAACGCACCATCATGTTTGGGATTCAACATAGGCCCGTCAAGCTTAGCCAGCGATTCGCGCACTGCGCCGCTTTCGCGAATCTGGCCCATCAAATCAAGCATATCCCGGGCTTCTTCGCCCAGTGCCAAAGCGTGGTCTTGTCCTACACCAGCGTAAAATTGCGGCAAGTCAATCTGTCCACCCGCTTTCAGATGGGCCAATTGGTTGCGTCGCTGCGTCAGACGCCTTTGGCTTTCGTCAAGCGACACCATCGCCTTCGCCGACTGCATACGCAACTTCTCCCCTTGCCGGACTTCGTTACGCAAGCTGGCAGTGCGTCGTTCGATTTCGGGGATTACCGTGGCCATAATCGAACGAATATAGATAAGCTCATCCAGCGACCGCGGCTCAACCAAAGCCAGCGCTGTGGGTTTGCGGGTCATCATCTGTAATGCCGCAGTCAAACGCACCACTGGTCCTTGTTTTCGGGCCAGCCGGGCGCGCTGTTGCTCTTGCAGCCCCATAACTATCGCAATGCGCGATTGTGCGGCCCGGATATCTGCCTCTGCCGCTTCTATCCGCGCTGCCATTGCTGCTGCTTCCAGACGGGATTTATCCTTATCATTAGTGGCGGCCTGCGCCTGACGTCTCAAAGCATTGCTGCGCTGCTGCGCCAGTTCCGATTGTTCGCGTGCGGATAATAACGCGCTCTGTTCCTTGCTTAAGGAACCGCCGGGGGTTTGTGCAGATAAAGCCACCGCACTAACAGCACCTATTGCAGCCAGACAGGTCAGAACAAGAAGCCCGCGTATCATCCCCTATCCCTCACGGTGATACGGGTGCCCTGCGATGATCGTGGTAGCCCGGAACAATTGCTCGGCCAGCATGGCTCTGGCCATTAGATGCGGCCAGGTAGCCTTACCGAAGGATAGATAATGATCGGCACTGCTGCGCTCCTCACTGGTCAAGCCATCGGCGGCGCCGATCAAGAACCGTGCTTCCCGGACACCATTGTCGCGCCAGCCACTCAAAATGTTGGCAAATGCTTTGCTGGTCCAGTTTTCGCCGGTTTCATCAAGCGCGATGACCTTCGTCAGACCATCAATTTTCGGAGTTTTTCCACCCTGTTCCGGAAGTTCGCTTAGCTTGATGTCCCAGTTGATCCGTTTGACATAACGGTCAACCAGCTCCTGTTCCGGACTGCGGCCAATTTTTCCGCGAGCAACGATATGCAGCTTCATGACCAATGAAGCCGCCGGATCAGGCTTCAGCCGCTTGTGCTTCGGACGAGTCTTCTTCGCCGTCTTCACCAACCGCCCACATGCGCTCCAGATTGTAAAAGCTGCGCACTTCAGGGCGAAAAATATGAACAATCACATCACCGGCGTCGATCAACACCCAATCTGCATTGGCAAGCCCTTCGATTCGGGCTTCTCCACCTGCTTGCTTGATATGTTCTGCAAGTTTTTGTGCCATGGATGCAACCTGCCGCGTCGAACGTCCTTCGGCGATAATCATATGGTCGGCAATATTGCTTTTACCTTCGAGCGGTATGGAAACAATATCCTGTGCTTGATTGTCGTCGAGCGATTTCATCACGAGAGCATAAAGAGCATCAGATTCAGCTTTTCCTTCCTCGGAAGTCGCGGATTTTAGCACTTTGCTTTTCGGTTTCGTCAATTCAAATCCTATCAATCTGTCTGGCAAACCAATTTATGCGTCACTGTATCGCGAACACAGTGATCTGCATATTGTTTATGCCAATGGGGCCGGGCCATCCGAATCGCGGTGGCAGAGCGGGGATCGGGACGATAGCGCAAGAATGTCAGCGCTGGCGTACTCCAGTTAGTCCAGTTCATCCGCTGGCTCGCAGGCCGGACAGAGCGCCGGAGCCATGCCATTGCGGGCGCCGCAAAAGCATCGTCATCATAGCCGGGACGCGCAATAACTGCAATCGGCAATAGGCGGGCAATTTTACGCCAGTCTCTCCAAAGATGAAATTGCGCCAGATTGTCCGCTCCCATGATCCACATAAATTGCCGCTTTGGGTAGCGCCGGACCAGCGCAAGCAATGTGTCATAAGTATAACGGGTGCCTAATGTCTGCTCTATCGCAGTAGGACGAATCGCACTGCGCCGCGCCATTTCCCGGGCCGATGCCAATCGCGCCGGGAGCGGTGCCATATCCTTGTCCTGCGCTTTTAAAGGATTACCCGGCGATACCAGCCACCATAGTTCATCCAGCGCCAGTTCTTTCATGGCGAACAGGCTGATCGACCGATGGGCACCATGCGCAGGATTAAACGACCCGCCAAGAAGGCCTGTCGTTTTCACCTGATGAAACTCAAGGCCGGACCTGTCCGGTGCCGCGCACCACCCATTTATAGGTGGTTAGCCCTTCCAGAGCGACCGGCCCGCGGGCATGCAGACGTCCGGTAGAAATACCAATCTCTGCGCCAAGGCCAAATTCTCCGCCATCGGCAAATTGGCTGGAAGCGTTCCACATCACAATCGCGCTATCGGTACGCTGAATAAACCGGTTGGCTACCGCTTCATCTTCCGTCACCACGACATCGGTATGATGGGAGCTGTGGCCCGTGATATGCGCCAATGCTTCATCCACACCGCCCACCATTCGCACGGAAACAATCGGGGCAAGATATTCGGTATCCCAATCTTCTTCCTGCGCTGACACAGTGCGCGAATCGAGTTCCATGACAGCATCATCGCCACGCACTTCGCATCCGGCATCAAGCAAAGCGCGTAATAACGGGCCGGGTGCGGGATAATCCTGATCAATCAGCAATGTTTCCATTGCGCCGCAAACGCCGGTGCGCCGCATCTTGGCATTGACCGCAATGGCAATGGCCTTGTCCTGATCCGCCGCTTTATCAATATATGTATGGTTGATACCATCAAGATGGGCGAGCACAGGCACGCGTGCTTCTTCCTGCACTCGCGCGACCAGCGATTTGCCGCCCCGCGGAATAATTATGTCGATCAGGCCAGCCGCTTTAAGCATCGCTCCGACAGCAGCGCGGTCAGTCGTTTGGACCAATTGGATAGCATCGGCTGGCAGCCCCTCTGCTACAACTCCGGCAACCATCGCTTTATGGACAGCCCGGTTGCTTTCAATCGCCTCTGAACCCCCGCGCAGGATGACGGCATTACCCGACCGCAGTCCCAAAGCCGCAGCATCAGCCGTCACATTGGGTCGGCTCTCATAAATTATGCCGATGACGCCAAGCGGCACCCTTACCCGTTCCAGAACCAGACCATTGGGCCGCTCATTCCGGTCGAGGACAGCGCCTACCGGGTCCGGCAAGGCCGCTACCTGCTCCACAGCCGATGCGATCGCTTCCAGCCGCTCTGCGTCAATCATCAGGCGATCAAGCATGGCATCGCTCAGCCCGTTGGCGCGTCCATTGTCCATATCCTTCGCATTGGCGGCAAGGATCGAGGATTGATCGGCACGCAATTGTGCCGCCGCCCCTTTAAGCGCGCGAGCCTTCTGTTCGTCGGTTACGGTTGATAAAGCCGCAAAAGCGGCGCGGGCGCTCTGGCCCATCTCGGTCATAAGTTTTTGCTGTTCAGTCATGACAGCCTGCTAGCATGGCTATTGGCTTGCGATAAGCAAAAAAGTCTTGGGATCTATATATAAAACCAATCATCGCTATAGTGACAAATCGCACAAACGACTCGAAAAATCGCATTACAATGCATTAATTCTGCTTTGGTTCCGCAACTCATCTTATCTCTGCTTCGATTCGTCACGAGTCGAAGCATGATGATTCGCTCCATTCACTCACCTCTGCTAACCGACTGATCGGGGATTAGTCAGAGTATTCGGGAATGCACAATCACAAAATGAAGGGCGGGCTGTTGGCTCGTGTGAACAATATGTTCACGGACCGCGAGTTTTTCATGCGCGCCAATGGTCAGGTCCGGTTCCTGACTATCAGCGCACAATTGCAAAAACGGATCGCCATCACCATCGGTGCCGTGATCGGCCTCTGGTTGGTGGTCACATTGGCTATGACCGTTAGCCAGCTGACCATCACCGGTGAACGGATGGCGCTGGCGCAAAAGGAAGCCGCAGTAAACAGCGACCAGAGTCAGGTTGCCGAGTATAAAGCCTCTATTGACAGTATCGCCAAGGATCTGGTCCGGCGTCAGGATGCAATGGAGCAGATCACCCAACAGTTTATTGGTGAAAATATTGTCTCGGATAAAAAAACAGGTGATCCTGCTGTTTCACTATCCGGCCCTCTTGCAAAGCCGGGGAAAGAAAAACCGGACAATAGCAAAAATATCAGCGCCGCCTTTCCCGAAGCGGCTTTATTAGCCCGGCTCGAAGCCCGCCAGATTGCTTTTGCACAACGGCTGACAGATGTTGCATTGGCACGCACTGCACGCGCTGAAGCAGCCATTCGCAAATTCGGATTTAACCCCGCTACTTTCATTACATCTCCGGCTTCGCTTGAGGGCGTAGGCGGACCGTTTATTCCGCTATTTTCCGAAGATGACAAAAAACTGCATCCCGCATTACAGCGACTGAACAGCGCATTGCTGCGTATGGACAAGATAGAGCGCACCTTGCTGACTATCCCGTCCGCTATGCCCACCGGGATCAGCAAAATATCAAGCGGCTTCGGCTATCGCAGTGACCCGTTCAACGGCGGCGGCGCCATGCATAACGGTATTGATTTCAAAGGATCGCGTGGCCAGCCTATTTTGGCTGCTGCACGGGGTGTCATTACCCATGCCGGGTGGCGATCAGGCTATGGCAAGACCGTAGAAATCACCCATGGAAATGGTCTGATGACACGCTATGCACATCTTTCCAAAATAGAAGTCAAGACTGGCCAAAAGGTCAAACGGGGCATACAAGTGGGTGCAATGGGTAGCACTGGCCGTTCAACCGGCACGCACCTACATTTTGAAGTGCGGCTAAACGGCGGCGCGATCAACCCCCGACCATTTTTAAAGGAGAATACAGATGTTCTCAAAGTTCAAGCCATCGCAAGACAGCGAGCCGACGCCCCAAAACACGCCGCAAAAAAGCCCGCCACCAAAAAGACAGGAACCCGTCGTGGCTAGAAACAACGCAACCAATGGATCAAGTTTCTCCGTTATCGGTGACGGCATCGTCATCACAGGCAATATCGACGCGACAGTTGATTTGCACCTTGATGGCGAAGTGATTGGCGACATCAAATGTCTTTCACTGGTTCAAGGCCCATCCAGCAAAATCCAAGGCGCGATTGTTGCCGACAGAGCCAGCTTGTCCGGCTCGGTTGAAGGCTCCATTGAAGCGGGCGATCTGGTCATCAGTTCCAGCGCGCGGATCGGCGGTGATGTATCTTATGAAAATGTCACCATTGAACAGGGCGCCCATGTGGACGGCAGCTTCAAGCATAAAAGCAGCAGATCAGCTAAACCGGCCCAAACGCAGGCCAAAGCACAGACACAGGCACAGGCAAAACCAGCTGCCGATATGACGAAAGATTCGCTGTCTCTGGAACTGTCCCCGGACGGCAGGGCTGCATAACGCTTTTACAAGCTGTGAACATTCAGGCTATGTTTGGCATAGCAACCGCCATTTCTGTGGTCCGGTCGCGGCATTTTCGTGCGTAATCCCATTCCCGTCGATCGCTTAAGTTCACACCCGGGAAGCTATTTCCTCCGCCAAAGTTCACACAAATCACACATTGTTTTTTCGGAGTTTTCCCGAACGGTGGCGCAAATAAATACCGCAACTATGAGCGTGCGACAATGGGGGCTGCGACAGCCGGAGCAATATTCAAAAATGAGAAAGAGCGGTTTTTTTATATCATAGCCGGAAGCATGTAGGAAAGCGTTCCGGCCTTACAGTTAATTGCGCGGTGCTTGCCGGCGGTAACTAAGGGCCTCAGCCACATGGTTGCGGCTGATCTGCGCCACATCTGCCAGATCGGCAATCGTCCGCGCGACTCGCAACACCCGTGTATAGCCGCGCGCAGACAGGCGCATTGTGTCGGCGGCCTGTGCCAATAATTGCCGCCCCTCTACATCTGGCATCGCAAATTCTTCCAGTGCATCCCCGTCTATCTCTGAATTGGTGCGGGCTTTCAGGTCGGCATAGCGGTTCGTTTGCAGATTGCGTGCCTTGGCCACCCGCGCGGCGACAATATCAGAACCTTCGGCGGGCGGCGGCATCGTCAGATCGGTAGCGGACAAAGCGTCTACCTCGATATGCAAATCAATCCGGTCAAGCAGTGGTCCCGATACTTTCGCCTGATAATCGGCAGCGCATTTAGGCGCGCGCGCACAGGCCAGCGCCGCATCACCCAAATGCCCGCAGCGGCAAGGATTCATTGCAGCCACCATCTGGACACGCGCCGGAAAAACAACATGGGCATTGGCCCTTGCCACGCTGACTTCCCCGGTTTCCAGCGGTTGACGCAGCGAATCCAGCACCGCGCGCTGAAACTCCGGCAATTCATCAAGAAACAACACGCCCAGATGAGCCAGACTGACCTCACCGGGCCGCACTTTCAGACCGCCACCAACCAGCGCAGCCATGGACGCGCTGTGGTGCGGCGCGCGAAAGGGGCGGGTCCTGCTCATCTGTCCGCCCTCCAATGTTCCAGCAACACTGGCGACCATGGATACTTCCAAAGCGTCTGAAGGGGATAACGGCGGTAAAATGCCCGGCAAACAAGACGCGAGCAGCGATTTTCCCGATCCCGGCGGGCCGTTCATCAACAGATTATGCCCACCTGCCGCTGCAATTTCCAATGCGCGCTTGGCTGTCTCCTGCCCTTTTACATCCTTTAAATTGGGTCCATAAACCGGCGCAGGGGCTTCGCCGCTGTCTGGCGGGGTTAGTATCGACTGTCCTTTGAAATGGTTGAGCAACGTCAGCAAATCATGCGGTGCCAATATTTCGATAGTACCGGCCCATGCCGCTTCGCGTCCTTGTAACGCCGGACAAATCAGCCCCAATCCCTCTCCCGATGCGTGGAGGGCAGCGAGCAACACGCCCGGCGTTGCGGCTAACCGTCCATCAAGAGACAATTCCCCTACGACGACATAGCTGGCCAATGTTTCTGCATCTATAACGCCCATCGCTCCGAGCAGCGCGAGCGCAATGGGAAGGTCGTAATGCGACCCTTCTTTGGGCAAATCCGCCGGTGACAGGTTGATGGTAATCCGCTTGGGCGGCAAGGACAGGCCAAGAGCCGCGATTGCAGCGCGCACGCGCTCCCGGCTTTCGCCCACGGCTTTATCCGGCAATCCGACGACATTAAAGGCGGGTAGCCCCGAAGCGACCTGACATTGCACCTCTACCGCGCGAGCTTCCAGACCGAGATAAGCAACAGTAGAAACCAATGCTACCATGTTCCCCCGCCCCCAAAGCCGCCTAAAGCCGTTAGCCCTTGGTCCATGGCAAGGGGTTGGAAAAAAGTCGAGCGGGAACAAAGGCTTGTCCGGAACCGTCAAAACTGCGGGCGCTGGCCTGATCGCTGCGCTTAATATTCACTATATTCCCGATAAGGCGGAGAATAAGCGATCAGACGCGCATTTTCTTCGACAGTCCGGCTTGCGGGGCAAGCTGTGAAACATCACATAGAGTGCATGACAGCGGATTCGGATCACAAACAGGGCAAGAAAGGTCGCCATAAAACAGCGGCCCTGAAAACCGTGCGGTCTGCAAAAGCGACCCGAAACACCTCTGGAACCCGCTTTGCGCTCTCGATAATCGGCTTTACACTGATGCTGATTTCTCCGATCATCGGCGCTTTACCGGGACCGGGTTTTATCATCCTGTTCCCGATCGGTCTGGCGCTGGTGCTGCAAAATTCCCGGTGGGCAAAGCGGCGCTATGTGGATTTCAAACGGCGTTTCCCGCAATATGGCAAGTGGACAGACTGGGCCATGCGGCGCAAACGGCACAAAAAGCTGCCCGATGATTTTGAACTGCCGATATTTGGCAAGGTCAAAACCAAGTCGGAAAGCTGAATTTTTTGCGTTCGCGGCGCTCTAATGCTTGACTTTGCACCGCTTCGCACTTATCCGCAGCGACAACGAGATGGCCGCTGCTTTTAGCGGCTTTTTTAATTTACTTTTCAGACGTAGGATAAACGCGATGAAGCGCACATTTCAACCGAGCCGCCTGGTCCGCAAACGGCGCCATGGTTTCCGCGCCCGCAAAGCAACCGTCGGAGGCCGCAACGTATTGGCGGCCCGCCGCGCTCGTGGCCGCAAAAAGCTCTCTGCATAAAGCAATTCACTGCGTTCACCGCCTACCAAAGGGTGAACGGTGACAGCCAAAACAGACATAATATCCGAATCATCGGAGAGCGTGAGCCATGCTCATTCCGTGAAGGATATTCGGTTTCCTAACATTGAAGTGATTCGCAAGCGGCCGGATTTTCTGGCGGCGAATCGGGGCAAGCGCTTTGTTACGCCGGGATTTGTCCTGCTCGCCTATAAACGCCGCGCGGAACATCCTGTTCCGTCTGACACTATTCGTTATGGCATCACCGTAACCAAAAAAATTGGCAATGCCGTTACCCGCAACCGGATGAAGCGCCGGTTTCGCGCGCTGCTTTGCGAGATGCTCCCACAATATGGTATCTCCGGCGTAGACCATATCATGATAGGCCGCAAAGAGAGCCCGAAAAAAGGTTCAGGAAAGGGCGAGGAACGGGATTTTTCTGCGATGAAAGCTGATCTTGAGAAAGCATTGAAACATCTTGCGAAAAAACTTTAAGCCCTATGTTGAAGGCGGTGTTCATCTTTTTTGTGCGCTGTTGGCAATGTGGCCCGTCGCGTATTTTACCGCCGACCTGCCGGTATAGCCCGACCTGTTCATCCTATGCGATCGAAGCAATAGAAAAACATGGTGCAATTAAGGGTGGCTGGCTGGCCGCGAAACGGCTATTGCGCTGTCACCCGTGGGGGGGCTCCGGTTACGACCCGGTCCCCTGAACGGCACAAGCGCCCGCCCCGCCGGGTGCGGAACAATTTTTAAGCCAGATTTTAGGAAATAATGTGGACGACAAGCGTAATATTATCATGGCGGTATTGCTGACCGGCATCATCCTGTTTGGCTGGCCGGTTCTGATGGAAACATTTTTTCCTGACATGGCAAACAAGAATGAAGCCGTTGAGCAAGCCAACAACCCCGGTAATGATCAGGTGGGTGATGCCCCGACCGATGATATGGCCCCCACTGTATCTACAGCAGACGGTTCCGCCGCGATTGGCACGGATGCGGCCACCGGCACCGTTCGCAAACTCCCGGTCGTACTGGCCGAAACACCGCGATTGCCGATTGAAACGCCGCGTGTCAAAGGGTCGATCAACTTGCAGGGTGCCCGGCTCGACGACCTGACTTTGACCGATCACCGCACGGAATTGGCCAAGGACAGCCCGCCCGTTCGGCTTCTCGCTCCATCAGGCACAAAAAACGCCTATTTCAGCCGTTTTGGCTGGGCCGGTGAGGATGTGCCAGATGACAAGACCCTCTGGACCGCAGACAAGGAAAAGCTCACACCGGACAGTCCGGTTACATTACGCTGGAGCAATGATAGCGGCCAGACTTTTGCCATTACGCTGTCGATTGACGAAGATTATCTTATCACCGCCGAGCAAAGCGTGACCAATCGCGGCGACAATGCCATTGCGCTAAAACCCTATAGCCTGATCAACCGCACACGTGACCTTGCGAACGTCCCGCCCGGCGAAGCGAGTAGCTGGACCATTCACGTCGGGCCTGTGGGTGTTTTCGATGGCGCGGCCAATTATGATGTCGATTATGAAAATCTGGCTGGCGAGGAACCGGGTTTCTTCACCAGCATGTTCGGAACCACAGCCACAGCAGGAACAAACAGCTTTAGCAACGATGTAAGCTGGCTGGGTTTCAGCGACAAATATTGGCTTGGTGCGATTATTCCGGTGAACAATCCCAATGTGACCGGCAAGTTCCGCAGCGGCGCGAACAATGTTTTCCAGGCCGAATTTGCCCGTGACAATGCACAGATCATCCCCCCCGGCAAAGTTTTAAAGACGACCACCCGCCTGTTCGCCGGGGCCAAGGAAACCGCACTGCTCGACACGTATAAAGAGCAATATAATATTACCCTGTTGGACCGCGCCATCGACTGGGGCTGGTTCTACTGGTTTGAAAAGCCGCTGTTCTATCTGCTCAACTGGCTGTTTCAGCTGGTCGGCAATTTTGGTGTGGCGATCATATTGATGACCTTCATCGTGCGCGGGATCATGTTCCCGATTGCACAAAAGCAATTTGCCTCCATGGCACAGATGCGCGCCGTGCAGCCAAAGATGAAGAAGATTCAGGAGAAATACAAAGACGACAAGCAAAAACAGCAACAGGAAATCATGAAGCTGTATAAGGATGAGAAGGTCAATCCACTCGCCGGTTGTTTGCCGATTTTCCTGCAAATCCCGATTTTCTTCGCGCTCTACAAAGTGTTGATGCTCTCGATCGAAATGCGGCATCAGCCATTCGCTCTGTGGATCAAGGATTTGTCCGCGCCCGACCCGATGACACCGGTTAATCTGTTCGGCCTGATTCCGTTTGATCCGCCCAGCTTTCTGGCCGTCGGTATCCTGCCGATCCTGATGGGTATAACCATGCATTTCCAGTTCAAGCTCAACCCGCAGCAAATGGACCCGATGCAGCAACAGATTTTTGGTCTGATGCCGTGGATATTGGTGTTCATTATGGCGCCATTTGCCGCTGGTTTGCAGCTCTACTGGACCGTGTCCAACGTGCTGACCATTGCCCAGCAAAAATGGCTCTATTCACGTCATCCACAATTAAAAGAACAAATTGCCAAGGATGCCGAGGAAAAAGCCAAAAAGGCCGAAGAAGAAAAATCGGCAGAAGCAAATTAGGGGCGGGATTAATAGCGCGGCCAGACAGGTCTTGCCGTTAGTCCTGAGCTTGTCGCCTGAATTAGTCGAAGGACGTTTCTCGTTCGATAGACGTGGTTCGACAGGCTCACCACTAACGGGGGAAGACCCTTGGCACGCTCAGGGCTAACGGTTTAGCTCACCAGAGTGGATACTGCGTTAGCTGCTGAAAATACGGATGAATATTATGAAACCACTACACCCGAAAATATTTTCCGGCCCGATATCTTTTCTGAAATCGGCACCGGAGCTTCAATTTCTGCCAGATCCTACGGTTCCCGAAATCGCCTTTGCCGGCCGGTCAAATGTAGGGAAATCCTCTCTTATCAACGCCCTGACAGGCCGCAATGGCTTAGCGCGGACATCCAACACACCGGGCCGCACACAGGAGCTTAACTTTTTTGACGTCGGTGATTTGGATAATGGCCCGCCAATTTTCCGGATCTGCGATATGCCCGGTTACGGTTTTGCCAAAGCTCCGCCCAAAACAGTCAAGAAATGGCGCTATTTGGTCAATGATTACCTCAGAGGGCGGCAAGTATTAAAGCGAACTTTTGTTTTGATCGACAGTCGCCACGGGGTCAAGGATACCGACGAAGAAGTGTTTACGATGCTCGACAAGGCCGCCGTCAGCTATCATATTGTCATGACCAAGGCCGACAAGGTTAAAAGCAGCGAGCTGGAAACCACCAAGGAAAAAGTCATCGCTGCTGCCAAAAAACACCCGGCGGCGCACCCCGAACTCATCATTACATCCTCAGAGAAAAAACAGGGGATTGATGAACTGCGGCTTGCGGTGCTGGATGCGGTGCAGATTTAACTTCGCTCTCTTGCCTTTTCCCGGCATTACAGCAAAAGCTGGAAACTCACGGCAGCACAGTTTATTCCGTGCACAGCTTTTAGCGGGATGGCGAAACAACCGAAGGTTTGAACATGAAACTGATAATCGGAAACAAAGCCTATTCAAGCTGGTCAATGCGCGGATGGCTTGCCTGCAAACAATCCGGCCTGTCGTTTGATGAACTTACGGTTCCGCTTTATGGAGAAGACTGGGACGAGATTCGCGCGAGAGAAAATATCGCGCCCTCCGGTGGTAAAGTTCCCATATTGTGGGATGGCGAAAGCGTGATCTGGGACAGTCTGGCAATTATCGACTGGCTAGCCGACAAAACCCATCGCGACCGTTTTTGGCCCAAGGACGAAACCGCACGCGGCATGGCCCGGTCAATGGCAGCTGAAATGCACAGCGGCTTTATGGCGCTGCGTAAACAATGTCCGATGAACACCCGCAAACGCTACAAAGGTCTGCAACTGCCTCCCGAAACATTACAGGATGCCGCTCGTATCCTACAGCTATGGGCACAGGCGCGCGCGCGATTTGGTCGCGGTGGGCCGTATCTGTTTGGCACATTCGGGGCTGTCGATATCATGTATGCCCCCGTCATTTCCCGGTTCCAGACCTATGGTCTGGAGATGCCCGGATTTGCTGCATCCTATATGGAAACCATGCTGGGTCATGACTGGATGGTCCAATGGATGGAATCTGCCGAAGAGGAACCATGGGTAATCGAGCGGCTGGAACAACCTTTTAGTGAGTAATATGACCAAAACTTCTGCCCTTGAACTAGCCAAAGATCTGATCGCCTGCCCGAGTATCACGCCAGCAACCGGCAAGGTTTTCGATGTGATGGAAGCAATGTTGAAACCTTTGGGTTTTGAAGTAACGCGTTTCATTGCCGGTGACAGGCCGGAAGATGAAGCACTGGGCGGCGCGGTCGAAAATCTTTTTGCAATTCGTCACGGCAAAACGGACGAAGATGGAAAGCCGGTCGGACGGCATTTTGCTTTTGCCGGACATCTTGATGTCGTTCCGCCGGGTGAAGGATGGGCCAGCGATCCTTTCACTCCCGAGGTAAAAGGCGATTTGCTGCTTGGACGCGGGGCAGTGGATATGAAAGGCAGCATCGCCGCATTTGTCAGCACACTCCACAGCGTTCCTGAGGATTTGGGGACGATCAGCCTGATTATTACCGGCGATGAGGAAGGGCCAGCCCGCTTTGGCACCGTCGCACTGATGGACCTGATGGCAGAGCGCGGGATTACTCCGGACCTGTGTCTTGTCGGCGAACCGACATCGGTTCACCGGCTGGGCGACATGATGAAAATCGGACGGCGCGGTTCGGTCAATATGTGGATCACCGTCCATGGCACACAGGGGCATGTCGCCTATCCCCATCTGGCCGACAATCCGATCACCAAACTGGGCAAGATTTTAAGCGAAATTGACGCGATCAAGCTGGATGAAGGCACGGACTGGTTCCAGCCGAGCAACATCGAGTTTACCGATCTTCACGTTGGTAATCCGGCTCATAATGTCATCCCGGCCAAGGCGGAGGGGCGACTCTCTATACGGTTTAATGACCAGCATAGCGGCGACAGTCTAAGCCACATGGTCCGTGAAATTGTTGAACGTAACGGCGGAGAACTTAATCCGGTAATATCCGGTGAGCCGTTTCTTACCCCGCCGGGAGAATTATCGGGCATGATCGCGGAAGCCATTACACAGGTAACGGGCGTTGATCCGGAATTATCAACCACTGGCGGAACATCCGATGCGCGATTTTTGTCAAAAATCATGCCGGTGGTAGAATTTGGTCTATGCAATGCAACCATGCACAAGCTCGATGAAGCCGTGGCAATTGCAGATTTGGAGCAGCTTGCTGAGATTTATGAAAAAGTGCTGCTTAAAGCGCTAAAGTGATTCATCTTGTCATGCCATAGCCGATCAGGGCCACAGCAAAACCGATGACAGCGCCAAAAGCCGGATTCCAGTCACCCGGCTCATGGGCTTCCGGCGCTACATCTTCAAAGACAAGATATAAAATCCCGCCTGCACAAAAGGTCATAACAGAACCAAGAAACAAGCTATCAAGGGTGAATAAAGAAAATCCTGCCAGCGCAGCCAATGGACCAATGACAATGGCAAGCGCCATGATCTGTAAAATATGGTGGCTTAAAAATGTGTCATGCGACCGGCGCATCTCGCGATAGGCATTAAACCCCTCCGGCAGATTTTGTGCACTGATTATAACAGCCAGAAACAATGCCATTTTATAATCGCTGGAAATCACTGCTCCCAACACCAGCGCTTCCGGAATGAAATCCAGATTAAGCGCGATAAGCTGGCTAACCGGCGTGCCTTGTTTTTGCAGCGTCCGGTCAATCAATAAAAACACAATCCCGCCGGCCAGAAATGTTAGCAAGGCCAGCCATAATGGCTGGCTTTCCATGCCGTGCGGGACAAGGACAAGGCCCACGGCGCCAATTAAAGCACCGCCGCCAAATGCTATGATCGCCCGGCGGGTTTTGTCGCTAAACCAGTTTGTTTTTGTTTCATCAAGCCAGCCCAATAAAGAACCGCTAAAAGCAGCTAGGCCGGCTACGCCGGACATGATGACAAAATCAACTATCATTGCTCTCTCAGCGTCGCCGTCTCCGCAAAATAATATATAGCGCTCCCGCGCCGCCATGTCGGGGATGCGCGCGCCGGACCGCGGCAATATAAGGGGCATGGCGCGAAGCGGCCAACCAATCGGAAATCGCCGCCCGGATTGCGCCGCGCCCTCCTTCGCGTTGACGCTGATCCGCGCTGCGTGCTTTGCCCGTAATGAGCAATATGGCGCGGTGGCCAGCGGCAATGCTCAATTCCAAAGCGCTATCGAGCCGTCCATGCGCTGATGACAATGTATAGCCATGCAGATCAATCGTGACATCCGGTTGAACCACACCTTTGTTCAAACGGCGGTCCCAATGCCCATCCAGCCCCGCCTTTTCCGGAACGGCAACCTGCTGCCTTAAAGGGATCGCCTTGGCAGGAGGTCCGCCAAATGTTTCCGTAGTTATCGGTCCACGAACCTCTGGAAGTTTTTTGGCAACCGGCAGCGCTTTTACCCGGCGCACGCGGCCTGGATCCAGCGGCTCGACCGTTTCAATAAGTTTCTGCCACAGCGCCTTTTCACCGGCGGTTAGGGGCCGGTCAGCCATTTAACTGGCCCCGGTCAGTTTGGCGAAACTGCCTTTGGGCAACAAGATCAGCGCCTGTCCATTAGATGACATGCCCCCTGCAATCTGCGCCGCATCTTCCCCCGCGCCCCAGAAGGTATCAAAGCGGTTTGCGCCCTTTATCGCGCCGCCCGTATCCTGCGCTATCCACAGGCCATCGGCAATATCATGCTCCATGTCGAGGAATACCGGCGCGCCCAAAGGCACATAGTTGCGATCTACTGCTACCGATGTCCGGCCTACCACCGGATGACCCATCGCGCCGATGGGGCCGGGGCCGGTCAGTTCGCGGAAAAAAATATAGCTTTTATTTTCGTGCATGATCTTCTTCCCCTCTTGCGGGTTCGCACGCAACCATTGGATTATGCCCTGCATATTGGTCTTGCCTTTTGCGAGCAGGCCACGGTCACGCATTATTCGTCCGATGGCGGTATAATCACGGCCATTCTGCCCGTCATAACCAATCCGCATGACCGATCCGTCGGGCATGGCGACGCGGCCACTACCCTGAATTTGCAGGAAGAAGAAGTCGATATAATCGGAAGCATAGGCCAGTTCCAAATCTTTGCCTTGCAATGCGCCACCATCAATTTGTGCGCGGGTTACAAAAGGGACCAGCTTGCCACCCTTTACCTTGCCGCGAATACGCTTGTTTTTCAGGTCGTCGGAAAACAGGCCAAGGTCAACATCAACCAAATCCGGTGGACGACGGTAAATCGGAACTTCGGCTGTGCGGGTTCGTGTACGCGAGCCGCTGATCTGTGGTTCGAAATAGCCGGTAGCAAAGGCTTTGCCATCGCCAATTTGCACCGCTTCAAAATGGCTTTCAAAGAATCGCCGCGCATCATCATCGGGCCAGTTTTTGGACGCGTCACAGGCGCTTTGCCAATCTGCGCCCTGAGTCAGACCGCTATTATCTGTCCGGCGGACAAGGGAAGAACAGCTTGTGCGAAAGGAGCGCAGCCCTGCGGAAGCCTTGTCATCCTGTAATGCAAGGGCCGCAATGTCGGGGCCAAGCGTTATCCCGGTATCAACAGCGCGCGTGCCGGATGGAACAGATGGAGACGCTACAGAGGTTTGAGAAACAGGGGCTTGAGAAACAGACGCCGGAGGCTCGCCAGCCGTCATGGAGCAGCCACTCACCAGCAGCAATACTCCCAGAAATCCGCCAATTTTTGCACTTGCCCAGCCGGTTACCGCACTGGCAATGCCACGCCCCATCTTCAGGCCTTACGCTTCGTCGGTCTCGTCGAGAATCCAGTTTGGATCGGAGCTGGAAAGATCCCGCACGAATGTCCAGATATCATGCGTTTCAACCGCATCGGTCAACGAACCGCCGATCAACTGGCCATCCTTGTCCTTGACGACCGAGACAATATCCGCATCAAACCGCATGGTAATCCGCGCGATCCGCCGTTCATATTCCGCATCGACAATTCGCGCATCATTGATCCGCACCAGCCGGTTTTCCAATATTTCGCCATTTTCTTCCCGCGACTCTATCGCGGAGATGAAACTTTCGTAAACATCGTCATCGCATAATTCTTTCAATTGTTCGCGGTCGCCGGTCCAAAATGCTTCCAAAATCATGCCATAAGCGGCCTGTGCGCCTTCGACAAAGCGGCCAGCATCAAAATTGCGGTCAGCGCCAATAATCGCGCGCATACCCGATTCGGCAGCTGCGTCATAAATCATCACCGGCTGGGGCACGGGCGCGGAAGACACCGGAGAAATATCGGGCACATGGCGGTCACGCCCCTCATCCCGGCCACTCCGGTCATGCGGGCGCTTATCCAAGCTATTCTCTACATTTCGAGGCGTATGCTCTTGCTCATGGCCAGTGCGCTTTCCCAATACGGAATAGAGGCGCAAGCCCAGAAAAGCTGCTACCATCGCTAATAAAACAATTTCGATAGTCACGATATCTCCAATATCTTTCTTCCCCTATACATAGGCGGGAACGATAGCAGTTTCAAATGGCTTTCCGCTCTTTTATACGGCATTGCCTACTATTCACCCCGTATAAAGGCCGATAATGCGGCTTATTCCCTTTGATCCGGCTCGTCCCCGCCTGTCCTGCGAAGCTAGCAAATAACTCTGATATAGGACGACAGGAGGCATATTTCTGCCATTGCCCTACTTCCCATCCCCTGCTAATCGCCCGAACAATTGTGTAAAGGTATTGCAAAACGGGGCTTGAAATACAGCGTGTGGCAAAACCTGTGCTATAATGATGTATAATTTTCCGAAAGGACGACCCAAATGGCTGAAGAAGGCGATAATATCACAACATCCGGTCCGGCCCCGAATGGCGCGGATACGCAGCCGCAAATCGGTGTAATTTCACAATATGTGAAAGACCTGTCGGTCGAAAACCCCAATGCGCCCGATGTCTATCAATGGGATGCCCAGCCGCAGATTGACGTGCAGTTCAATATCGGTTCCAAACCCGTCTCCGATGAAGTCCATGAAGTCGAATTGAGAATCGACGTGATTGCCAAAGCGGATCAGGGCGTCGCGTTTCAGGTCGAGCTGCTATATTGCGGTCTTTTTGGCCTGCGTAATGTTACCGATGATCAGGCCCACCCCTTCCTGTTTGCCGAAGCACCGCGCCTGTTGTTTCCCTTTGCCCGCGCGATTATTTCCGACGCTGTGCGCGATGCCGGGTTCCAGCCATTGATGCTGGAACCGATTGATTTTACCGCGCTCTATATGCAGCAACGCGAACAACAAGCCGCAGCAGAAAGCGGAGAACAACCGGTTGGAACCGCCTGAACCAGTCTTGTCATCCGGTAAGGACATGCCCTGCCGGATGATATTACAGGGCGCCTTATATAGCCGGTTGTATAGACGCCGGCATATCCGGTCACATATCGACCCTGCCAAGATGGCGATGGCCGTCCGGTTTGTTGCGTAATGAATCTGCTTAAATCCACCGGAACGATTGCTGGCTTGACTTTTGTCAGCCGCATATTCGGATTTGTCCGCGACATCATGCTGGCGCGTGTGCTGGGCGCGGGCGCGGCGGCGGACGCATGGCAACTGGCGTTCCAGCTCCCCAATATATTCCGCAGACTGTTTGCCGAAGGGGCGTTTTCAGCTGCGTTCGTGCCGCTGTTCAATCGCAAAATGGAAGAAAATGAGGGGCGTTCGGCGGCACAGAATTTTGCCATTGATGTCTTGTCGGTTTTTGTCCCGATCCTGCTGCTTTTCTCTGCTATCATGATGCTCGCCATGCCGGGAATCATCTGGCTGATTGATGATTTTGGCGAAGGAGGCCGGACCAGCGATTTTTCGATCAGCCTGGCGCGTATTACCTTTCCCTATCTCGCCCTGATCAGCGTCACGACCGTATTTGCGGGCATTCTTAACAGTGTCAGCCGCTTTGCCGCCGCTGCGGCTGCGCCCATCTTGCTGAATATCTGTAAAATTACCGCACTTTTGATCGTTTTGTGGATAGACGGCGGGGCCGATCCGCGCCGCACCGCTTATTATCTTGCCTTTGCTGTGTCGATATCGGGCTTGTTGCAAATGCTGTGGCTTTATTATTGGACGCGCAAGGCAGGTTTTTCATTCACGCTCAAAAAACCGGAATTCACGCCTGATGTCAAAGAACTGGGTATATTGATTCTTCCTGCGGTTTTTGGTGCGGGTATTTATCAGATCAGCCGCTTTATCGACCTGTTTTTCCTTGGCCGCTTGCCCGAAGGCAGCTTTGTTTATCTGGCCATGGGGGACCGGCTGAACCAATTGCCGCTGGGGATTATCGGAATCGCGCTGGGCACGGCAATTCTGCCTGCATTGTCGCGCTTTATCGCCCAAAATGATCGTGGCGGGGCACAGCGGCTGCAAAGCAATGCTATCGAACTGGCGATGCTGCTGACCATTCCGGCGGCCATGGCGCTGTATTTTGCTTCGGGCCCGCTGGTCACATCATTTTATGTCGGTGGTAATTTTGAAATCGCAGACGGAGAAACCACGGCTAATGTCGTGTCCGCCCTAGTCATCGGCTTGCCCGCCTATGTTCTGGTTAAAGTCCTCATTCCCGGATTTTTTGCGCGTAAAGATACCAAGACGCCCGTTTACACGGCGGGTATTTCGCTCATCATCAATGTCATTCTCAACCTCTTGCTCATCCCGGTGTATGGCATCACCGGTCTTGCCCTTGCCGGAGCCATGGCAGCATGGAGCAACTGCGCCATGCTTTATGCCATGCTTCACCTGCGCGGGCATTTTCATCTGGAATTATCTTTGTTGCTGCGGATTGTCCGCATCATAATTTCGGCAGCAGGCATGGCGCTCGTGCTGATCTATGTCGCGCCTTTTGGTGAAAAACTATATATCGGAAGCATCGGGCAACGCGCGGCATCCATTACCGCTCTGGTCAGTGCGGGCGGTCTTGTCTATGCGGTGCTGGCATGGGTGACAGGCGCGGTGGACCGTGACAAAATCGCCATGCTGACAAAGAAGACAGCAGCCCAAAAGGCCGCTCAAGAAGGACAATGAATATGCGTATAGTTTCCGGCATTCAGCCAACCGGCAATCTCCACCTTGGTAATTATCTGGGTGCGATCAAAAACTGGGTAAAGCTGCAACAGGAATCGGAATGTCTGTTCTTTCTGGCTGATCTGCACGCCATCACTGTGCCCAATGATCCCGCAGAGCTGTCGGCCAACTGCCGGAACATGGTTGCCGCCCTGGTCGCGGCCGGTGTGGACACCAAAAAATCCATCCTGTTCAATCAGGCCCGCGTGCCCGCCCATGCCGAGCTTGCATGGCTTTTGATTTGTAACACCCCGATGGGCTGGCTTGACCGCATGACCCAGTTCAAGGAAAAATCCGGCAAGCATAAACAGCGCTCTTCACTGGGCCTGCTTGGCTATCCGGTTTTGCAAGCAGCAGATGTGCTGATCTATCAAGCGACCCATGTTCCGGTTGGCGAAGATCAAAGACAGCATCTGGAACTGGCCCGCGATGTCGCTGCCAAATTTAACAATGATAGCAAAACAGAGGTATTTACCTCACCCGAAGCCTATTATGGCGCGGCGGCTGCGCGGATTATGTCCTTGCGTGATGGCACATCGAAAATGTCAAAGTCCGATCCATCGGACCTCAGCCGGATCAACATGACCGATGATGACGACACTATCGCCAAGAAAATTAAAAAAGCCCGGACGGATGCAGAGCCTTTACCTGCTAAACTCGAAGAGCTGGAAAACCGTCCGGAAGCGAAAAATCTGGTCGGGATCTATGCGGCATTGAATGACAGCACAGCACAGGCAGTGCTTGATCAATATGCCGGTCAGGGCTTTGGCGCGTTCAAACCGGCTTTGGCCGATCTGGCCGTGGCGCAGCTTTCCCCGATTCGCAGCCGCTATGAAGCGCTGCGCGAAGATACGGATGCGATTGACGCCATTTTGCGCGACGGTGCACAGCGCGCACGGGCGCTGGCACAGCCGACACTGGACAAGGCTTATGCGGCTTTGGGCCTGTTGCGCGATTAAAAGGTGCTGCGCGATTAAAAGCTGCTGGGATAATAAAGAAATCCAAGCTTGTTTAACTGTCTGGAAAGACGGACTTATGTGTCAAACTTTGTGAAAACCTCTTGCAGCCATTTGGGGTTTTCCATGGCGCGCAAGGCGTCCAGTGCGCTTTCCAGATTCATCCGGTAATGGCGGACCGCTCCATCACTATGGGTGGGCCGGGCCGTTAATACATCGACCAGATTTGCCGCTTTGGTATTTTCATGCATGACCGCAATATCCAGCTCTCGCATGCCCTGTTTTACGCAGTGCAAAAACAAGACAGCGGTTAAGGCCCGTGCCACGCCCTTGCCATGATATTTGTCCAGCACAGCAATCGCAAATTCGCCTATATCGGGTTCCTCGTCTTTCCGGATCGCATGGACCGCGCCAATCGCGGGACTTCCTTCCAAACTCTGGTTTATCGCGCCCCAGCCGATATGTTTCACACCATCCACATCCGCTAATTGCTCGACCACCGATGGCGGCACGGTTTTGAAACCCGAGAAAAAGCGCAAATAGCGCGACTGGTCCGATAGCTCCATGATTCCTTTTTCAAGCCGTCCCCGATCCGAGGGATGAAGCGGACGCAGACATAATTCCAGCGGGCGGCCCGCTTCCATAATATCCGTATCTATGGTGATAGCGCACGGTAGTTCGGGGTAAATATCGCTTTGGTCCGGGATGGTCTTTGATGGGGGTTTTGACATAAACGGGCCTTTTCCAATGTAGAAGGAATAGCCCTGACTACCAAATTTTTCAGCATGTTAACAGAGCTACGACTCACCTGCGCGATACAGCGCATCAATATTCGCACAGGATGAGATATAAAATATTGCCCCACGGCACCCGAATTATGTCACTATGTAAAAAAAATAGCATGATGATTCTTCAAGGAGAGAATATATGGCCACCCAACTAAAAGAACAGGGCAGCGCACTACAGGTCGATTCCGGCTTTAACATTCCCGATCCGACGGAAATTGACCGTCTGGAAGGTAAAGTTTCTGACGCGGAGTGGAAATTGCGCTGCGACCTTGCTGCAACTTACCGTTTGTGCGCCATGCATGCGTGGACCGATCTGGTGTTTACCCATATTTCCGCGCGCCTGCCGGATGAGGACGGGGAAGAACGCTTTTTGATCAACCCCTACGGCGTGATGTTTGACGAGATGACCGCATCTGCGCTGGTCAAAATTGATATTCAGGGCAATATCAAACAAGCTACGCCTTATTTCATCAATCCCGCCGGTTTCACGATCCACAGCGCCCTGCATAGCGCGCGGGAAGATGCCGGTTGCGTGATCCATGTCCACACGCCCTATGGCATCGCGGTATCGGTCCAGAAAGAAGGTCTGCGCCGCTACACGCAATTTGCGATGCAGGTGCATGACGATCTTGCCTATCACGATTATGAGGGCATTGCGCTGGACCTTGACGAACGCGAGCGGCTGATCCGCGATCTCGGGGAGAAAAACCTCTTGATGCTACGCAATCACGGCACGCTGACCGTGGGCCAGAATTGCGCCGTGGCATTTTTGCGTATGTATCTGTTGGAAAATGCCTGCAAGACCCAAATTCTGGCACAGTCCGTGGGCGGCGCAGAACATCTGCATGAGGAATCCCAAACGATGAGCCATCGCGTGCATAAACAAGCTGCTCCCGTGTTTACACCGGGCATGGGGGATAATCTTGTCTGGCCGGGGCTGATGCGTAAATTGAACCGGACCAATCCCGGGCATGATTATTGATCGGTGCTTTAAGGGGCATCGCATAATATTTTGCATAGTGATATTTTGCATAGTGTTTTTTCACGGCCGCTCTACGCTCTGACTTGCACAGCGTCACATTTTCGCTAAACAATCGCGATGGATATTATATCAATTCGTGGCGGCAAAAAGCTGTCTGGCCCTATTCCGATTTCGGGCGCAAAAAACAGTGCGCTAACCCTGCTTCCTTGTGCGCTTTTGACCGAGGAGCCGGTGACGCTGCGAAACTTGCCGCGGCTTGCCGATGTCGACAGCTTTGGCCATTTGCTCAATCAGCTTGGCGTTTCAACAACGGTTGAAGGCGCGCGGCCCGAAGATTTCGGGCGGGTGATGACGCTCAAAGCAGGTAAAATCACATCAACCGAAGCTCCCTATGATATTGTCCGCAAAATGCGTGCCTCCATCTTGGTGCTTGGCCCTCTGCTCGCCCGCGCGGGCGAATGTAGGGTGTCGCTGCCCGGCGGCTGTGCGATTGGCAACCGGCCGATTGATCTGCACCTGAAAGTGATTGAAGCCCTTGGCGCAGAAATTGAAACGACCAGTGGCTATGTAACCGCGCGTCAACCCGATGGCGGCTTGCCGGGGGGTGAATATACATTTCCCGTAGTCTCCGTCGGCGCGACCGAAAATGCGTTGATGGCGGCGGTTCTGGCTAATGGTGAAAGCCGCCTTAAAAATGCGGCGCGGGAACCGGAAATTGTTGATCTTTGCAAAATGCTCGTCGCAATGGGCGCAGAAATTGAAGGTATTGGAACATCCGACCTGAAAATATACGGCGTGCCGC
Source organism: Parasphingorhabdus sp. JC815 (assembly GCF_040717415.1). Classification (NCBI taxonomy): domain Bacteria; kingdom Pseudomonadati; phylum Pseudomonadota; class Alphaproteobacteria; order Sphingomonadales; family Sphingorhabdaceae; genus Parasphingorhabdus; species Parasphingorhabdus sp. JC815. The sequence goes on along the minus strand of NZ_JBFEFM010000005.1, from coordinate 204,448 downwards.
GCCTCCACGGCTGCACATACCGGGTGATGTCCGACCGTATTGAAGCGGGAAGCTATGCCTGCGCGGTTGGTATTGCTGGCGGAGAAGTTGATCTGGTCGGTGCCAATGCGGATGAAATGGAAGCAACTCTGGCTGCTTTGACCGAGGCCGGGCTGCGAATCGAAACATATAGCAAGGGCGTTAAAGTCGCTTCAAACGGGACATTAAGACCGCTGACGCTGGAAACCGCTCCATATCCGGGTCTGGCTACCGATATGCAGGCACAGCTCATGGCGATGCTGTGCATGGCAGACGGGGCCAGTGTGCTGACCGAAACAATTTTTGAAAACCGCTACATGCATGTTCCCGAACTAAACCGGATGGGCGCGGATATTGAAACAAGAGGCCGCACCGCGGTTGTCCGCGGCGTCAAAAATTTGACGGGCGCCCCGGTCATGGCCACCGATCTGCGTGCATCCATGAGTCTGGTGATCGCCGCCTTGGCCGCCGAAGGGGAAACCCAGTTGCAGCGGATCTATCATCTTGATCGCGGCTATGAGCGGCTGGAAGAAAAACTGGCTGCGGCCGGTGCGGATATTGAGCGTATAAGCGGCGATTAAACACGCTCAAACCGGGAAAGCTAGCACTTATGACAGCTTGCGTGTCCGGAATTTAACCGTGTAATCCACTCCTAATAGGGAGAGGATGAGTCCATGTTTTCAGGACCAATAGAAGACCGGTTGGCAATCCGGGAGCTGCACGACAGCTATTGTGATGCCGTTTTACGCACCGATGCCGATGACTGGGGTGCTTTGTGGACAGAAGACGCTGTCTGGTCATTGATGGGCACCGAGGTCGTCGGTCGCGATAATATCGTAAAGCTTTGGGTTGGCGCGATGGCCCAATTTGATTCAGTCAGCTTCCTTGGCATACCCGGCAGTCTTGAAATTACAGGCAATACCGCCACGGGCCGTTACCAAACCCATGAATTGCTGGTCGAAAACGGTGAACCGCGCGTTGCCGGTGGCCGTTATGATGACGAGTTTATCAAAATTGATGGCCAATGGTTTTACACAAAACGCATATTCAATCTGGTGTCTCAAATGGGCGGTCAGAAACTTTAGGACAATTTGAAATATGGCTAAAATAGTAATTGCTGCACATATTGATGTCGAACCGGCCGGGCGGGACGAATGCCTGAAAACCGCACAGCCTTTTATTGATGGCGCTCTCTCTCAGGACGGTTGTCTGCATTATAGCTGGGCGGCTGATCTGAACAATCCGTCCCGTATCGAAGTATTTGAAGAATGGACCGATGAAGATGCTCTCGCACAGCATTTCAAAGGTGTTCATTATTCCGGCATGCTTGCCCACATCGGCAGTTTCGGTTTGGTCAATTCCGTCAGCGCAAAATATCGCGTCGATGCCGAAGGGCCGGTTTATAACGCCCAAGGTGTGCCCACACCTGCTTTTGAAAATTAAACAGGATAAACGACATGAACAAACAGACATCCAAATCCTTGTTCCAGCCTGATGTATTGAACGATCCGTTTGATTTTTATGAAGAACAGCGAGCGAAAGCACCCGTTTATCAGGACGAAGCCAGCGGAGCATATGTCGTGCTGGATTATGACTTGATTTCCGAAGCCGTTGGCCGACTGGATGATTTTTCTAATAATTTCAACGCCCTGCTCTCTGGCGGGAAAACAGAAGAAGAGCTGGCGAATGACGAAGAGCTACAGGCTATTCAGGCAAAAGGATGGCCACAGGTCAATACACTGCTAACCGCCGACCAGCCAGCTCACACGCGCTTTCGCAAACTTGTCAATCTCGCTTTTTCGATGCCCAAGGTGAACAAGCTGGAAGACAGCATCAGGGCCATGTCCGATGAGCTTATTGACGGTTTTATTGACAAGGGCGAATGCGAATTCATTCAGGAATATGCAGTTCCGATGCCGGTTCAGACTATCGCTGTGCAACTGGGTCTGGATGTTGCCGATGCCGACACGATCAAACGCTGGACCAACGCTTTTGTTGACCGATTGTCGGGTATGATGACCAGAGAGCGGCAGCTGGAAACCGAACGTGAAGTTGTGGAATATCAACATGCCCTGAAAGCCAATATGGACGCTCGCCGGAAAGAACCGAAAAGCGATATTCTCTCGGATCTGGTCAATGCCCAGGTAGATGGCGAACGGCCATTGGATGACGCGGAATCGCTTTCCATTGTTCAACAGTTGATGGTCGCCGGAAACGAAACAACGACTGCCGCTCTGGGTGAGGGTGTGAAATTATTTGCCCAAAATCCGGACCAGTATAAAATGATTCAGGATGATCCTTCGTTGATCCCGAATGCGGTCGAAGAAGTGCTGCGTATGTCGAGCGGTTCATCGGGTATCTGGCGGGTGATGCACCGTGATGCAGAACTGGGCGGTGTCATGTTGCCCAAGGGCGCGATGGTGATGATGCGTTATCATGCTGCCAATCGCGATCCCAAGCAGTTTGAAAATCCCAATGAATTTCATGTGGACCGCAAGAATGCGCGCACGCACATGGCTTTTGGCAAGGGGATCCATATGTGTGTCGGCAATATGCTGTCGCGCAAGGAAATGACCGTATCGTTTCAGCAATTTGCCAAACGTATGGACAATATCCGGATACAGGAAGGCGCAGAGCTTACCTATCCGCCCAATATGATGCTGCGCGGCCTGACTAACCTGCCCATAACTTTTGACAAACGCTGAACACAAAGGGACTGATTATATGGGCATGATGGATGGAAAAGTTGCACTGATTTCCGGCGGAGCAGAGGGAATCGGCGGCACAGCAGGACAACGCTTTGTCGAAGAAGGCGGCTCCGTCATGCTGGGTGATATTCAGCTTGAAAAAGCGCAAGCCCATGCCGAGGCTCTGGGCGAACGGGCCGCGGCAGTGCAGCTTGATGTCCGTAATCTCGATCAGTGGGAAGCGGCGGTTGCAGCGACCAAAACAAAATTTGGCAAGATAACGACCTTGTTCAATGTTGCGGGTATTTCCGAACCGGGCGCGGTTGACACTGTTGATCTGGAAAGCTGGAACCGGACGATAGATATAAATTTACACGGCACTTTTAACGGTTGCCGCGCAGCCCTGCCCGCCATAGTTGAAAGCGGCGTGGACGGCGCGATTGTTAATATCGGCTCGATGCTGGCTATGCGCCCCGGATCGCAATTTGCGGCCTATAGCGCCAGCAAGGCCGCCGTCACCGCGCTCAGCAAATCACTCGCCCTGCACTGCGCTGCGGAGAAATATCCCGTGCGGGTCAACACCGTCCATCCCGGCGCGATTGATACACCGATGTATCAACGTTACCTTGCCGCCTATCCCGGATCGCATGACGAAGCGGTGGAAGTGTTTAACCGCAACCATCCGATCAAGCGGGTCGGACTGGCCAGCGAAGTGGCCGATGCGATGCTGTGGCTCGCCAGTGATGCGAGCAGTTTCACAACCGCCAATGACATCACCGTCGATGGCGGCGGGAGTTATCGCGAATAGGGTGGGGCTTGGGCACCAGCCACTTACGCCGATCTCCGTCATTCCCCTTAGCCTGTCGGAGGGTGTTTCTAAATCAAGCGCGGCATCAATGCTAAAGTCGCACTTCGACAGGCTCAGTGCTAACGGTTCTTTGCTAACGTTCTTTGCTAACGCCCCTTTTTACCGACCGCTCCTTTTAGCTTCCGTTATTGGCAACAATATCGACCAGAGTGCCGCCGCCCGACCGCTTGTTGAGCGTGATCACATAAGCACCGTCATCGGACCCGCGCGTTCCGCCCAGCACATGTTCGCTACCGCGCAGCAGATATTCTGCGCTATAACCGCTGCGTTTGGCCTGCGTATAATAATAATCCACGACATTTTTCATCGCGCTGCCGGTGTAAAAACTGACCACGCGAATATTGCATCCTCCGCCCTGGGCACCAGCTGCTTCTTTGACATTGGCTTTAGGATAGACCGGAAATGCCGCCGGCATACGGTTGGCCCAGCCCATGTCATAGCTTAGCTTTTGATCACAGGCGCCTTTACCGCGCTTTGCGTTCTGGGCCTCGGCTTTTGCGCCCAGGGTTATGCCTCTCGATCCGGCGCAATCGGCACATTCATCCTCAGCTGTCATCTTGCGCGGTTTGGGCGCACTCAACAATTTGCCCTTTATCCGCGCCGCCTGACCACTATCGGGCGGAACTTTTCCGTCTACCGGACCATTTGCGCCGCGGATTGCATTGCGATTGGATTGAGCGGTCAAATCGGGATCGACCATGATTGGCCCTTCGAGCGCTTCCCTCATCGCCGGGTCCCCGGTCAGATTCTCATCCAGTTCCGCCAGTTCCGCGTCGTTATCTTTGCTGCCACATGCGGCAAGGGTAAGCGGCAACAATGCTGCGGCGCTCAGCAATAGGGGACGGGATAGAAATGCCATGCAATATGCTCCATGATTTTGGGAAAATCACTGCACCAAAAATAGTTAATAATCGGTAAGGAAAGATGGTTAAGCCGCCGGCTTCTCGTTAACCCTTTGTCCCGTTTCGGGATTCTCAACCAAAGCCATCTGGCCCGTCAACATCACCGAACCGGATAAGGCGCGAGGTTTGAACCGCGGCCTGACGGTTGACCACCGCTTTTTTATATTCGGGGTCGGTAATCATCTCCATAAACGCGCCGCTATGGGGATAGCGCGCGATAAAGACGCTGTCCCAATGCTGGTCCTGCGGTCCGATCACCATTGATTCCATGATTCCCCGCCAGATAATGGTTCCGCCGACCCGTTTGAATATCGGCCCGCTGGTCTTGCCATATTCCTGATAAGCGCGTTCCCCGCTCCACCCGTGGGCAGCGGCCGGATGATCTTCGGGATATTGCGCCTGATCATGAAATTTGAGCATATTGAGCATATTTATCGGCACGTCGCGGGGCAGTGCCTTGAATGCGTCAAAACTTTCCCTTGTCGGGTCCAGATAATATTCCTCGGCCATCATTCTCTCCTTGATCTGCTTTTATCCAGCATTCATCATATTTGCTAAACATAGCCCTATTTCAGTAGCTTGCAATAGCGGTGCTATATACCTATAATACAGTTATGGCTAATTAATCTCCATTATCATCGGCTGTATAGCTTTAATTTTCGCTATTGTCGGTCTGGTGCCGCTGCTTGGCTGGACCAACTGGTTGATCTTGCCGATTGTCGGTGTCGGGGCGTTATTTGGCCTCATATCCTCGCGCAATAGCGGCCTGTATTTCTGCCTGATCGTCATGGCAATTTGTGTCTTGCGCCTGTGGATAGGTGGCGGAATACTCTAATCGGGTTCCCTATTCCCTCCCCGCGGCTGAAATAGATTGCCACCTGCATAGCCCGGGCCTAATCGCCATAGAATGACGGAACAGGGATCGGGTAGCCGGTTGGGGCTCTTTCAAGCATTGCTAGCCTGTGCCTTTTGGGGCGTCATGCCGATTTATTTCAAATTGTTGCAAAATGTCGCCGCTCTGGAAGTTGTTGCTCACCGCATCATCTGGTCGGTTCCGCTGCTGCTCGTCATCCTCGCTTTCCGTAAAAACCTTGCCGGTTTGCGCGCATCCTGGGCTGATTCAACCGTGCGCCGGACCTTGCTGGCTAGTTCCCTGTTAATTTCGGCTAACTGGCTGATCTATGTCTGGGCCGTGCAGCAAGGCTTTATTCTGGCTGCAAGTCTCGGCTATTTTATCAGCCCGCTGACCAGCATTTTTCTCGCCAAGCTGTTCCTGAAAGAGCAGTTGAGCCGGAACCAGTGGATTGCGGTTTGCATTGCCGCCATCGGTGTATCCATTCTCGCAGCCCAAGCATGGCAGACTTTGTGGATCAGCCTCGCACTGGCCGGTTCATGGGGCTTTTACGGTTTGATGCGTAAAATTGCCGTGGTCGGGCCGATCGTCGGGCTGACCATCGAAACCAGCTATCTTTTCATACCGTTCGCGCTGTTCGCGGGGTGGATTGTCTTTGCTCCAGCTAACGGCATGCCGTCTGATGTGGTTCATTTCGGGGACCATTTGCCAACCAATATCCTGTTGATATGCGGCGCACTGGTTACGGCGCTCCCGCTGATGCTATTTGCTGCGGCGGTGAAGAAAATGAAACTGAGCACGATTGGTTTGTTGCAATATCTGGCACCGACTATGCAGTTTCTTATCGGCGTATTTATATATCAGGAACCATTGACCAGATCGCATATCATCTGTTTCATATTGATCTGGATCAGTCTGGCGATATTTTCTTTTGACGCTATCAGGCGGGAGTCAGACCGAAAAGCCGCACTGGCCAATTAGTGTTTTCAAGCCCATTCACTCGACAATCTGCCAGTTCAGCTTCTGACCCGCATGAAACGGCACGATCTTTGTCCCGCCCACCTCTATCAGTTGCGGCACCGCAATGGCAGAGCGTAGCAATGTCACTTTTCCTTCATTCAACGGCAGACCATAGAAGTTTGGCCCATTTTCCGATGCAAAAGCCTCCAGCTTGTCAAGCGCGTCCTCTTCATCAAACACTGTGGCATAGCTTTCCAGTGCAAAGGGAGCGTTGAATATACCAGCGCAGCCGCAGGCCGATTCTTTTGCATGGATTTCATGAGGCGCGCTATCAGTGCCGAGAAAATATTTTGCCGAACCGGACGTTGCCGCTTTACGCAAGGCCAGCCTGTGCTGTTCGCGCTTTGCCACTGGCAGACAATAAGCGTGGGGCCGGATTCCGCCCTGAAACATCGCATTCCGGTTAATGTGCAGATGCTGCGGGGTGATGGTTGCGCCAATATTAGGACCGGAGGCATTGACAAAATCAACCGCATCCGCCGTCGTGATATGTTCAAAAACAACCTTTAATTCGGGCAGTGTATCCACCAGCTTTGATAGAATGTGTTCGATAAATACAGCCTCGCGGTCGAATATATCGACATCATTATCGGTCACTTCGCCGTGGACCAATAGCGGCATGCCAATGTCTGCCATGCGTTCCAGCACCGGCATGATATTGGCTATATTACTCACGCCGTGGGCGCTGTTGGTCGTGGCATTAGCAGGATATAGCTTTGCTGCGGTAAAGACTCCGCTTTCAAAGCCATGGGCAATATCATCTGCGTCTGTCGTGTCGGTGAGGTAACAGGTCATCAACGGGGTAAAATTGGAGTTTTGCAGGTTAAGATCCTGTTTCAGCGCCACCAATATGCGCTCGTGATAAGCCTTCGCAGCAGCGGTGGTGCTGACGGGTGGTGAAAGATTGGGCATGACAATCGCACGGGCAAATTGCCGGGCGGTAAACGCCGCCACCGATTGCAACATATCGCCATCGCGCAGATGGACATGCCAGTCATCCGGTTGACGAATAGTAAGAGTATCGGGGGATTGATTCATGGTTCGGGCTTTCTTTTGACGCTGGGCATCCCTACCTAATCCTTATGACCGAGACCAGACTTAATGACCGCGCGGTAATCCGCATATCAACAAATGACGAAAATGAGGATAGTCGCGATTTCCTGCAAGGATTGGTGACGCAGGATATGCAGATAGTTCAGCCCGGTGCCCCGCAATGGGCGGCTCTGTTGACGGCGCAAGGGAAAGTGCTGTTCGATTTTTTCCTCTGGGCAGACGGAGATGACATTCTGATTGATTGTGAAAAACATCATGTCGAAGCCTTGGAAAAGCGGCTTAAACTCTATCGACTGCGCCGGAAAATCGGCATCGGGATTGACGGGGATTACACCGTTCACTGGGCCCGTGAAGCCACCGATAAACCCGCTGACCCACGGCTTTCTGAGCTCGGCTATCGCTGGCTTGAAGATACTCAGGAGGACGGCCAAAATGAAAACGGCGTTGATGCTGCTTATAAAGCGCACCGGCTATCGCTTGGCGTAACCGAAGGGCAGGATGAACTGGGCAGTGACAAAATATTATGGCTGGAATGTAATGCCGACGAGCTGAACGGAGTCAGCTTTACCAAGGGCTGCTATGTCGGACAGGAAAATACAGCCCGGATGAACTATCGTCAGAAAATCAACCGGCGTATGGTAGTCGTGCCGCTGGAACAGGCAGACGAAAAGCGCCAGCGGATCGCTTATCCCGAACTCGGGTTATCGGTGGAACATCGCCGGGTTGACGATATTAGCGGTTATGATTTGCCCGATTGGCTAGCGACCGCACTGGCGGAGCAGCCTAAAGAATAGCTGGCGATTATACTGTTTGGTTATACCGTTCGGCCAGGGAAAAGCCGTTAGTGGTGAGCTTGTCGAACCACGTTCCTATATCAGGCACGGCATAAGGGCCATAGCCCCGCTTCGACAGGCTCAGGGTGAGCGGCATGGGGTATATTTATCCTCCGAAAAACCACCAATGAGGTTTAGGCAGCTGCGTCGCCCTTTTCTTCTTCTTTGGCTTTTACCGTCCGGCGTTTGCGAACCGGCTTTTTCTTCGGTTCTTCCTCATCCGCTTCACTGTCATCCGATTTTATCGAGATAGCAGGTGGCAGAACGCTTACATCGAAACCATTCGTTTCGTCAGCACCGTTGGCCTTCTTGGGTTTAGTAGTTTCACCTTCAGCAGCTTCCGCAGCAGGCTTGCGCGGACGGCGCGCCCGAACGGGCTTTTTCTCAACCGGCGTTTCGGTCTTGTCACCCTCTTCCGGGGTTGCCTTTTTGGGTTGTCCCTCATCGCTTTGGTCGCTTGACTTTGACCGGCGATCATTTTGCTGGCGTCCACGCGGGCTGCGGTCCTGACGGTCATCACCGTCTTGATCCCCGTTCTGCCGGTCGGCATCGCCGGAATTGTCATTTCGATCAGCATTGCTGCTGCGCTGCTCTTCACGGGCGAGGCGCTGCTCTTCACGGCGCGCCTGTGTATCCGCATGGACACGAAAATAATGGTCAGCAAATTGATGATAATATTCGGCATTGACGCGATCGCCATTAACCTGGGCATCTTGCGCCATTTTCTTGTATTTCTCAAGCATTTGGGCCGCATTACCGCGCGCACGGCTATCAATCCGGTTCTCGCGGTCTACACCGCCGCGATTGCCCTGGTTGCGGTTATTATTACTGTTCCGGCCACGACGGCGACCGGCCTGACGATTATTCATCAAATTCTGGGTGTCCTTATACCGTTAATAAATTCGGTCTTTCCTATTGTTTTGCTGCTGTAAAAGGCAGCTCCGTGCCATGGACTCCAAAATCCAGAGCAACCCAAAAAAGATAAAATATTGCCGGACATCAGCATGTTTATCTATATGGGAGTCGGCCAGAGATTTTAGGAAAAATGCCAGAAATCATCTGCGCCTGTAACACTCTTAGCGCGTTCATCCATCAAATCCAAGCATTTTCTATCATTCTGATGTTTTGCACAATATCAAAAGCCGATCATTACCGCCCAAATCCTGCTTTGACTCGACTTCATATCCGTTTTTTTCTGCCAATCGGGAAACGGCTTCGGCTTGGTCAAAACCTATTTCCAACAGCGCCGTGCCGCCCTTAGATAACAGCGCATGCAGCGCGGGTATAATGATCTGATAATCATCCAGTCCCTGCGTTCCGGCGAACAGGGCCTCATGCGGCTCAAACTCAGCCACTTCGCGCGATAAAGCCGCCCGTTCCGCAACATAGGGCGGATTGGCGAGAATCAGGTCATATGACACCAGGCCGGATGGGCCGGTCAAAGCCTTTGTCCAATCCTTATGCGTCCAGTCCTGTAACAGAAAGCGCGCGCGATCATTCAGGCCCAGCCGGTCGGCATTATTATGCGCGATGGCAAGCGCCGCTGCACTGGCGTCAATCCCGGTTCCCTGCGCCCCCGGAAATTCCGACAAGGCCGCAAGCAAGAGCGCGCCACTGCCCGTGCCAAGGTCGAGAATCGTCTGAGGCGGATATTTCGCCCCTATGTTTACGGCAGTTTCAATCAAAATCTCGCTATCAGGCCGGGGGATCAAAACATCGGATGAAACCTGAAACGACAGGCTCCAGAATTCCCGCTCACCAACAATATACGCAATCGGTTCATGTTGTTTGCGCCGCTCCAAAAGGGCGATAAAACTGTCTGGCACCGTGAGTTTCGGCAAGTCCAGCAACAAGTTCTGGCGGCTGATGCCCAAAGCATGGGCCATCAACAATTCCGCATCAAGCCGCGGGGTTTCACTCACCGGCTCAAGAGCTTTCACCGCTTCTCGCACGGTTGCGGCTATATCAACCATCCAGATTGGCGAGCCTGCTGGCTTCATCCTCGGCGGTCAGGGCGTCGATCAACTCATGCAGCGCGCCGCCTTCGATAATTTCAGGCAATTTATGCAGGGTCAAATTGATCCGGTGATCGGTCACGCGGCCTTGCGGATAATTATAAGTTCTTATCCGTTCCGAGCGGTCACCGGAACCGACCATTGATTTACGCGCATCGGCCGCTTCGCTGGCAACCATTTCGCGTTCGCGTTCATATAGCCGCGCGCTTAGCACTTTGAGCGCCTGCGCCTTGTTCTTATGCTGTGACTTGCCATCCTGACATTGCACCACCAGACCAGTTGGAAGATGGGTGATGCGAATCGCGCTATCGGTCTTGTTGACATGCTGACCACCGGCGCCGCTTGCGCGGTAGGTATCGATTCGCAAATCCTCGGTGCGGATGTCGATATCAACCTCTTCCGGTTCCGGCAAAATGGCGACGGTGGCAGCGGAAGTATGGATGCGCCCGCCGCTTTCGGTTTCGGGCACACGTTGCACCCGGTGGACGCCGGATTCGAATTTCAGCTTGGCGAAGACGCCCTTGCCGTTAATATTGGCGATAACTTCCTTGAACCCGCCCACTTCGGACGCATTGGCGGAGATCATCTCGATTTTCCAGCCCTGGTCCTCGGCAAAGCGGCTATACATGCGGTAAAGATCACCAGCGAATAACGCGGCTTCATCGCCGCCGGTCCCGGCGCGAATTTCAAGCATGGCAGGGCGTTCATCCGCCGCGTCCTTGGGCAGCAATTGCAGCGCCAGTGTATGTTCAGCCTTGGCCAATGCTTCTTTTACGTCATCAACCTCGTCAGCGGCCATCGCTTTCATCTCTGCATCATCACCGGCGAGCATTTCCTCCAGCCCCGCCTGTTCATCGCGCAGCCGTTTGACCTCGGCAGCGGCATTGGCGACAGGCTCAATCTCGGCATATTCCTTGGACGTTTGGACAAATTTGTCACCGTCCAGATTGCCGGAGGCCATCATCGCCTGAAGCTCGGCAAAACGTGCTTCGATCTGTGCGAGTCGTTGGGAACTGAAGGTTGTCATCGGCTTTGCGTCCCGACTATCTGACAAAAAGTTGCCCGCCACACCACCGTCACCCCCGCGCAGGCGGGGGTCCAGCTATTTGAGCGCACTGGGACAGAAGTAGCTGGATTCCCGCCTGCGCGGGAATGACGAAGATGGGTTCCCATTATTTCTTTTCCTTCAACACCCAAGAGTGAGCATTTTGGATTGTCGTTTCTTCTAATATAAATTCTTTCGAGAGCGCACTAGAAATGAGATTTCGAACCGGACGGACTGCATCACTCTCCACATTTAAATCTCTTAGCCGGGCAACACACAAAGCTTGATCAAACGGTTCAATGCTCAAAAGCCTATGGGAACCATCTTTTTTAGCTTTGTCATAACGCTTGCGCGGATTGGCATGAGTGTAAAAATTCTTCGTTCTCACATCAGCTTTACGTAGAATATATGTGATCCAATTTGCAGTTTCCTTTAGTTGCTTCTCCTGAGAAACAACCACCATTTCAGGAATATCCTGATATTTAGGATCTTCCTCCAACAACATCCCAAGCCGCTCAATCCCTGCGGCCCAGCCGACAGCGGGCGTTGCCGGTCCGCCCAGCGTTTCAATCAACCCGTCATAACGGCCACCCGCAAGCACAGTGCCCTGCGCGCCCAGCCGGTCCGTGACAAATTCAAAGGCCGTGTGGCGATAATAATCCAGCCCGCGCACCAAGCGGCTATTGCGGGTCCACGCAACACCGCACGCATCAAGCCCTTCTGTCACCTGCGCGAAAAACTCTTTGGCTTCATTTGATAAATAGGCGTCAATATCCGGCGCGCTATCGGCAATCGGGCGATCCTGCCGCTCTTTACTGTCCAATATCCGCAGCGGATTGCGCTCCAGCCGGTCTTGACTATCGGAGGAAAGGTCCGCCCGGTGCGCCTGAAAATGCTCGACCAATGCTTCGCGCCACGCATTGCGGCTGGCAGCGTCGCCCAGTGTATTAAGCTGCAAAGTCACGCCTTCGGATATCCCAAGCTCGCTTAAAAGCTGATCAGCGAAACATAGAAGATCGACATCCGCTGCCGCTTCGCCAGCGCCGATGATTTCCGCATCGAGTTGATGAAACTGCCGATAACGGCCTTTTTGCGGGCGCTCATAACGGAACAGCGGACCGTGGGCAGAAATCTTTAGCGGCACATGTTGCTGCCAGCCGTTGGTCAGAAATGCCCGTGAAATGCCCGCAGTAAACTCGGGACGCAAAGTCAGGCTATCGCCGCCGCGATCCTCGAAACTATACATTTCCTTTGATACGACATCGGTCGTCTCACCCAATGAACGGGCAAAAACAGCAGTTGGCTCGAACACCGGCATCTGCACGCCTTTGAAGCCATATAGCCGGCGCACACGTTCAAACACTTCCACGACATGCTGGAAGCGCTCCTGCTCTTCGCCAAATATATCCTGTGTGCCGCGCACAGGTTGCGGCGTTTGTATTTTGGCCATGGATATCCTTTGTCTTCGCCTTACATGCTGCGCGTTATGTTGAAAGCGCTTTAGCCGCTGATGCACAAAAGCGAAAGATATCTTGTTTTCTATTCCCAATATTACTGTTTTTCCCATCGGCCCACTGGACGTTGAAGCCAAAAAGCGTCATTCAGGCCGGAATATTGCGTACAGAGGATCGGTTAAATGCGTCTGGTTGCACTTTTGGAGCTGGTGCCTATTCAAGTTACACCTGTTCAAGCTACAGTGGCCCGTATTCTGCTCGTCGCTATTCTTTTCTTCGCTGGTTCTTCACTGGCTGGTCTTTCGCCTGCTGACGCACGTGCTGCCATGCCCGACAATCTGAGCAAGCCGGTCTATAGCGCACCGCAAGACCGGATTCCCAGAGCGCAGGACATTCCCTTCCCCGGCACCATGCAGTTGGTGGTGGACGCCCGCGACAATAAGCAAGGGGTTTTCCGCGTCACACAAACCATACCGGTGGTAAAGCCGGGTCCGTTGACTTTGCTCTATCCCGAATGGTTGCCGGGCACACACGCCCCGCGCGGAGAGATTGAGAAGCTGGCCGCGCTTGAATTTACCGCCGGTGGTCGAGTGATAGAGTGGGTTCGCGATGATGTGGATGTCTATGCTTTCCACCTGAACGTGCCGGATGGGGTGTCGCAGATCACCGCAAAATTCCAATTTGTCTCTGCAACGTCCGGTATACAAGGCCGCATCGTCATGGCCCCTACGATGTTGAACCTGCGCTGGCATCAGGTCTCTTTATATCCGGCGGGATATTATGTTCGCCAGATTCCGGTGGAAGCCGCCGCTATCTATCCCGACGGCTGGCGGTCAGCCAGCGCGATGCGTCCAAAAGCACAGCAAGAGAAACCGGCCAGCACAAACTATGTAGCTTATCAAAAGACCGATTATGATACATTGGTCGACAGCCCTGTTTTTGCGGGTAAATATTTTGAATCGCACCGGCTTTCCCCGCGCGCGCATCTGAATATCGTAGCCGACGATGACAAATATCTAAGGCCCTCGAAATCCCATATTGCTACCCACGGCAAGCTGGTGCGCGAGGCCGAGGCGCTATTTGGTAGCAAACCTTATGACCGCTATGATTTCCTGCTCGCACTGACCGAAGAGATGGGCGGCATCGGTATGGAACATCATCGTTCCTCGGAAAATGGAGTGAACCGCGAATATTTTACCGGCTGGAATGATGGGCCGGGCCGGCGCAATTTGCTGGCTCATGAAATCGTTCATAGCTGGAATGGCAAATATCGCCGCCCCGCCGGCCTCTGGACACCGGATTTCCGTGAACCGATGCGTAGCCAACTGCTTTGGATTTATGAGGGCCAGACGCAATTTTGGGGATATGTGCTTGGCGCTCGATCAGGGCTTTATTCGAAACAGGACACGCTGGATGCCTTTGCCGCAATTGCCGCGGCTATGGATCTGCGGTCAGGGCGCCGGTGGCGTCCGCTGATCGACACAACACAGGATCCGGTTATTGCAGCGCGCCGTCCGAAACCCTGGACCAATTGGCAGAGACAGGAAGATTATTATAATGAAGGGCTGTTAATCTGGTTGGAAATAGACGGGATTATCCGGCGCGAATCGAGTGGGCAAAAATCGCTCGAAAATTTTGCACGCCGCTTTTTCAATGGAAAAGACGGCGATTACGGTGTGGTCACTTATGAACTGGATGACGTGATCCAGACGCTGAATATTGTGCAAGCCTATGACTGGGCGGCTTTTATCGACAAGCGGGTTTATCAGCCCACCACAGAAGCACCGAAAAATGGTTTGACTCTGGGCGGCTATAAACTGGTCTACAACGCTAGGCTATCCGACTATATCCGTGCCAGAAACAAGCGCGGAAAACACCATGATTTAAGCCATTCTATCGGTATGGTGATCAGTGATAAATCAGTAATAAAGGCCGTGGTCTGGGGCAGTCCGGCGTATAAGGCAGGATTGAAAACCGGCCTCACCCTTACTGCGGTCAATGGCAAAGGTTATACAACGGATATATTGCTGAAAGAGATTGAAGCTAATCGCGGAAAGAGCCGGAAAATCGAATTATTTGCCAAGGATGGCGACCGCTATGTTAATTTTTTGGTCGATTATTCTGACGGCCTTCGCTATCCGCATCTGGAAAAAATAACTGCCGAAGAGGCGGACGGAGAGAGTGATGAAGCTGATCGGGGCATTGACCGGCTGTTGCAGCCAAAAACCTAATAATCAGGACCTGTAAACTATGGACATCACCAAAATCCCTATCGGCGATAACCCGCCGGAATGCCTGAACGTCATTATTGAAGTGCCCGTCGGCGGAGAACCGGTCAAATATGAATTTGACAAAGCATCCGGCGCGCTGTTCGTTGACCGCATCTTGCACACGCCAATGCGCTATCCGGCAAATTACGGATTTATCCCGCACACCCTCTCGCCCGATGGTGATCCGCTGGACGCACTGGTCGTGGCACGCTCACCCTTCATGCCGGGCTGTGTTGTCCGTTGCCGTCCGATTGCAGTGCTTAACCTCGAAGACGAGCATGGCGGTGATGAAAAGCTGCTTTGTGTCCCGATTGATGCAACCTTTCCGTACTACCGTGCAATAGGTGAAGGCAACGACCTGCCCCAGATCGTGATGCAGCAGATTGAGCATTTCTTTACCCATTACAAAGATCTGGAGCCCGAAAAATGGGTCCGTGTCGGTAGTTGGGGCAATGCAGAAGAAGCACGCCGCGTTGTGCTCGAAGCCATTGAGCTGGCGAAAACCAAGAAATGACCACTGTTCCTATCCGGAGAGCGCATATATTGGCAGGGCTGGCGGCAATCGTTAGTCTGGCCGCATGCGCTACTCCGGAGAGCAGGGTTCGTAGCGGACTCATGAGCGCAGGTCTGTCCAAACCGGTAGCAACCTGCATGGCCGACCGGATAGTTGACCGCCTGTCCTATGGCCAGATCAAAAAACTGAACTCACTGGGTAAGCTTCAGGACCGTAAAGCCGGAGATATTACCGTTAATGAGTTTGTGAAACGGACCAAGGCTCTACAGGATCCCGAAATTCTGGGTGTTGTAACATCATCCGGCGTTGTTTGCGCTTTGAGGTAACAAAAGCCCTTGCGATTATGACTTTGGTCATGACTGCTCCTTAACTCCAAAGCACATACGGGCAGATGGTTTTGCAGCTGAAAAAGCAAGCGGTTAGCCAGTCAATTGAAAATGTCATTTGTAACTATTCTCATATCAGCGGGATTGTGCGGCAAATTATCTTAAATCAGGGTGGAATTACCGCGCTGACTGTGCTTTAGCCCTCGGCAAGACTCGCTAACCGAATATATAAGAAAGGCGTTGCCCCGTCCCATGAACATCCATGAATATCAGGCCAAAGAACAACTTGCCAAATATGGCATCAACATTCCCGCAGGTCATGCGGCGCTAACCGTTGAGGAAGCTGTTTCAGCTGCTGAAAAACTGCCCGGACCGCTATATGTAGTGAAGGCACAGATTCATGCCGGTGGCCGCGGTAAGGGCAAGTTCAAGGAATTGGGCGCAGATGCCAGCGGCGGTGTCCGCCTGTCCAAATCGGTCGATGAAGTACGCAAAAATGCCACCGAAATGCTTGGCAACACTCTTGTCACCATCCAGACCGGTGACGAAGGCAAGCAAGTCAACCGGCTCTATGTCACCGATGGTGTCGATATTGCAGAGGAATATTATCTTTCCATGCTGGTTGACCGTGCAACAGGCCGGATTGCCATGATTGTCTCAACCGAAGGCGGCATGGACATCGAAGATGTCGCGCACAACACGCCCGAAAAAATCAAAACAATCACCATTGACCCGGCACAGGGCTTTATGCCGCACCATGGCCGGTCCATGGCGTTTGCGCTGGGCCTTTCCGGTGACCTCAACAAACAGGCCCAAAAACTGGGTAAGCAGCTTTATACCGCATTCACTGACATGGACTGCGAAATGCTGGAGATTAACCCGCTGGTCGAAACCAAGGATGGCAATCTGCTGGTCCTCGATACCAAGATGAGCTTTGACGGCAACGCCCTGATGCGTCACCCCGATCTCCTTGAGCTGCGCGATGTGACCGAAGAAGACCCTGCCGAGGTCGAGGCTTCCAAATATGACCTCGCCTATATCAAACTGGACGGTAGCATTGGCTGTATGGTCAACGGCGCGGGTCTGGCGATGGCGACAATGGACATCATCAAACTGAACGGCGCGTTTCCGGCTAACTTCCTTGATGTTGGCGGTGGCGCAACCACTGAAAAAGTGACGGCGGCGTTCAAGATCATTCTGGCCGATCCGGCTGTCGAAGGCATATTGGTCAATATTTTTGGCGGCATCATGAAATGCGACATCATTGCCGAAGGCATTGTCACAGCGGCGAAAGAAGTCGATTTGTCGGTTCCGCTTGTCGTCCGTTTGGAAGGCACGAATGTCGCCAAAGGCAAGGAAATTCTGGCCAATAGTGGCCTGCCGATCGTTTCCGCCGATGATCTGGGCGATGCAGCAAGAAAGATAGTCGCTCAGGTTAATAAAGCAGCGTAACTCATATAAGGGCGGCTTTCGCCACGAAAGGTCTTGACTGAAACTGCCTTGGTCCGAGCTGCATCAGGGGTTTGACGTTTACGTGAACGTAAGTTAAGGCGTCCGCAGAAATTTAATGAAGGAAACAGCAATGAAAATCCTCGTCCCCGTAAAACGGGTGATAGACTATAACGTAAAACCACGGGTAAAGTCCGATGGCAGCGGTGTTGACCTTGCCAATGTGAAAATGTCGATGAACCCGTTTGACGAAATTTCCGTTGAAGAAGCGATTCGCCTGAAAGAAGCAGGCAAAGCAGAGGAAATCGTTGCGGTTTCTGTTGGCCCGCAAAAGGCGCAGGAAACTCTCCGCACCGCTCTGGCCATGGGTGCTGACCGCGCCATATTGGTTGTGACCGACGAAGAAGTCGAGCCGCTTGGCGTTGCGAAAATCCTTGCAAAAATTGTTGAAGAAGAATCACCTCAACTGGTAATTACCGGCAAACAGGCGATTGACGATGACAGCAACCAGACCGGCCAAATGCTCGCTGCTCTGCTTGGCTGGGGTCAAGGCACATTTGCCAACACCGTGGAAATTGACGGTGACAGCGTTGCCGTGAAGCGTGAAATTGATGGCGGTCTGCAAACGGTCAAATTGAACCTCCCCGCTGTGGTCACCACTGACCTGCGTCTCAATGAGCCGCGCTACGCGTCACTGCCGAACATCATGAAGGCAAAGAAAAAGCCGATGGATGAGAAAACACCAGCCGATTACGGCGTTGACATCGCTCCGCGTCTGACCACCACCAATGTTTCCGAACCGCCTGTCCGTCAGGCCGGTGAGAAGGTTGAAGATGTGGATGCGCTGGTCGCCAAACTTAAAGCTGTGGGAGCCATATAATGAAAACGCTCGTACTTGTTGAACATGACAATGCAAATATGAAAGACGCGACGCTGGCCGTCGTTACGGCTGCATCGCAGCTTGGCGAAGTCCACGCGCTTGTCGTCGGCTCTGATTGCGCCAGCGTTGGCGAACAGGCAGCCAAAGTTGCCGGTGTCAGCACCGTGCACGTCGCGGATGACGCATCGCTTGCTAACCAGCTTGCCGAAAATGTTGCGCCGCTGGTCGTTAGCCTGATGGACAGCCATGACGCTTTCCTGGCGCCCGCCACCACCACCGGCAAAAACATCGCACCGCGCGTCGCGGCCCTGCTCGACGTAATGCAGATTTCCGACATTCTCTCGGTCGAAAGCGAAGATACGTTCACCCGGCCCATTTATGCCGGCAACGCCATCGCCACGGTCAAAACGTCGGATGCAAAAAAAGTCATTACCGTTCGCGGAACAGCTTTTGACAAAGCCGCTACCGAAGGCGGTTCTGCTGCAATCGAAGCTGTCAGCGGCGCAAGTGATGCAGGTCTGTCGAGCTTCGTCAGCGAAGAAATCGCCGAGTCGGAACGTCCTGAACTGACCAGCGCAAAAATCATCGTTTCGGGTGGCCGCGCATTGGGTTCTTCGGAGAAATTCGAAGAAGTCATCACCCCGCTTGCCGACAAACTCGGCGCTGGCATCGGCGCATCGCGCGCTGCGGTTGATGCGGGCTATGTCCCCAACGACTATCAGGTCGGCCAAACCGGCAAGATCGTCGCTCCGGAAGTTTACATCGCTATCGGCATCTCCGGCGCGATCCAGCATCTGGCAGGGATGAAAGATTCCAAAACCATCGTCGCAATCAACAAAGACGAAGACGCCCCGATTTTCCAGATTGCAGACATCGGACTGGTCGCAGACCTGTTCAACGCCGTTCCGGAATTGACGGAAAAGCTTTAAGAACGACGCGCTTTAGCGGCGCCCCTCTCATCATGCTGATGACGAAATTGAAAAACCCCGGTGCTTACACACTGGGGTTTTTTGTTGCTGTTCAAATAATAAGGCTGGAACGAGAGGGTGCCGAAAGCGTCCGGAATACTTAACCTCGACCAAAGTACCACTTTGGTCGAAACCCTCTATACAGTAAAACTCTCCCCGCAGCCGCAATCGCCTTTGGAATTGGGGTTGCTGAATACGAAGCCTGCGGTGAAATCGTCTTCTTGCCAGTCCATGGTTGAACCGATCAGATAGAGCACGCTGGGGCCATCGACATAGAATGTGCCGCCGGGGGTTTCGATTTTTTCGTCAAACTTCACTTCTTCGGTCACATAATCAACCGAATAAGCCAGCCCCGAACAGCCCCTGCGCGGAGTGGACAGTTTTACGCCGATGACGTCGTCCGGCGCCTTGGCCATCAAATCAGCTACGCGCTGTTCTGCCGCGGGTGTCAGGGTGATCGCTGCGGGAATTTCACGTGTTTTGGTTTTTACATCGGACATATTCTTACTCCAAATTCTCCCTCCCGTTCAGGGGAGGGAATAAGGGAGGGGGAGGTATATCGTATTTCCCCCACCCCAACCCCTCCCCTGAAGAGGAGGGGCTATTAGTTATAACATCCCCAGTTCCAGTTTGGCCTCGTCGCTCATTTTCTGAGGGTCCCATGGCGGGTCCCAGACGAGGTTCACTTCGGAATGGCCCACACCGGGAACGCTGCCGACCTGCATTTCAATTTCGCCGGGCATGGATTCGGCCACCGGGCAATGGGGCGTCGTCAACGTCATAGTGACTATAGCATGATTATCGGGAGTAATCTCCACCCCGTAGATCAGCCCAAGGTCATAGATATTCACCGGAATTTCCGGATCATAAATGGATTTCAGCGTATCAATAACCGCTTCATAAAGGTCACCGCCAGCTTCACCGGACGGAGTTTCCGTGGGTTTTTGTGCTAGAAAGCCTTCCAGATAATCACGTTTGCGGCTTAACTTGCTCGAATCGCTTTCCGCTTCATAGGGAGAAGGAGCCATTACCTTCGTGGGCTTTTCATCAGCCGTATCGTCCACCGCGTCCTCTACTTTCGCCAAACGCGGTTTTTCAACGCTGTCGACTTCTTCAACCAATATTTTGCGTTCTTCGTTCATAATTTTTCCTACCCGAAAATCTTTAATACCCGCTCCACACCCCGGGCCAGAGCAGCGACATCCTCGGCATCGCTGTAAATACCAAAACTCGCGCGTGCCGTCGCCGGAACGCCCATATGATCCATCAATGGCTGCGCGCAATGATGCCCGGCACGAATAGCGACATTGCCTTCATCCAATATAGTGGCAACATCATGCGGATGCACGTCTCCTACGGCAAAACTTAATATGCCCATGCCCTTGTCAGGCCCAAATACCCGCACATTATCAATGGTGGAGAGGGCCTCACGCGCCAGCGCCAGCGTGGCGTTTTCATGCGCTGAAATCACATCCAGCCCGATCTCTTCGACATATTGGATCGCGGCGTCCAGCCCGACAACACCTGAAATATGCGGCGTTCCAGCTTCAAACCGGCCCGGTGGCGGCGCAAAGGTCGTGCCGTCAAAACTCACCCGGTCAATCATCGATCCGCCGCCCTTCCACGGGGGCATAGCGTCAAGAATATCATAAGGCGCCCACAACGCGCCGATGCCGGTCGGGCCATAAATCTTGTGAGCGGAAAACACGTAAAAGTCACAGCCAATGTCTTGCACATCCACCGGCAATCGCGGTGCCGCCTGACAGCCATCAAGCAACAGTTTTGCGCCGACTTTATGAGCCATGGCTGCGGCGCGCTTTGCGTCCAGTAAAGAACCGAGCACGTTCGAGACATGGGCCAAGGCAACTATCTTGTGCTGCTCGGTCAGCATGGTTTCCATTGCGTCGAGATCAATCTGGCCTTCCGCCGTGAGGGGCGCGACATCAATATGTGCGCCCGTCCGCTGGGCCAGCAATTGCCACGGAACGATGTTGCTATGATGCTCCAACTGCGACAGCATGATGCGGTCGCCTTTGCCGATATTCGCATTGCCCCAGCTTTCCGCCACCAGATTGATGCCGTCGGTCGCGCCGCTGGTGAAAATAATTTCATTCTCGCTTGCCGCATTCAGGAAACCGGCAATCCGCTTTCGCGCCGCTTCATAGGCCAGCGTCATATTGGCGGAGCGTTCGTAAACGCCCCGATGGACCGTCGCATAATCAGGGCCATAGGCACGCGCTATGGCGTCAAGAACCGGCTGGGCCTTTTGAGCGGTCGCAGCGGTATCAAGATAATGCCATCCCTTTGAAATGCCAGGGAAATCATCACGGCGGGAAACAGCGTTAAGCGCTCCTCCTTCGTTCTCCCAGCGCGCTATCGGGGGAGCCTTGGCCGCAGGGGCAATAGGCGGTACGGCATTCATAACAAATCCTCCAGCGCTCCCAGTGCCTGACCTTCAATCTCTTCGCGCGCCGCATCGTCATCCATGCTGACAAATGCGTCGGCGATAAATGCATGCAGCATCAATTTTTGCGCCTGTTCCGGCGGTAACCCGCGCGCAGCCATGTAGAAAAGCGCCTGCTTATCAAGCTCGCCGACAGTGGCGCCATGTGCACATTTTACATCATCTGCAAAAATTTCCAGCTCTGGCTTGGCATTGGCCGTCGCTGTGCGGTCCAGCAGCATCGCCTTGACTGATTGTGCCGCATCGGTTTTCTGCGCATCGCGCTCAACATTCACTTTGCCCAGAAAACTGCCAGTCGCTTTTTCTGCAAGAACAGAGCGCACCACTTGATTGGACGTTCCGTTCGGCTGTGCGTGGATGACTTCCGTGACGATTTCCAATGTCTGCTTACCGGACCCCAGTATCGCTCCGCCCAGTTCAAAATGCGCGCCCTTACCAAGCGTCGCAGTGACCTGAATACGGCCATAATCGGCGGCGTTCACCAACATGTGCAAGGCGAATTGTGCATGATCGCCAATATCTATGTCGAGATTGACTACGCCAACACCCTCATCAACTGGTAATGATGTAATCTGGCGGGAAACGGATTCACCGGCAGGAACAACAATCTGCTCCGGTCCGGCCAGTCTGGACCAGACAGGTTCGAGCGCTTTCAGATCGCCATAGCGCCACGCCTCATCGCGCTTGGTAGGAAGGGGTAAAAGCGCGCTCATGCCGCCACCGCCTCATAGCCTTCTTCTTCCAGCTCCAGCGCCAGTTCCGCTCCGCCGGTTTTCACAATCCGGCCAGCGACAAGCACATGGACAAAATCAGGCTTCACAATCTCAAGCAGGCGCTGATAGTGGGTAATCAACAGTACGGCCTTGTCAGGCTTACGCATGATGGCGTTAATTCCCGAACCCACAGTACGCAGCGCATCAATATCAAGGCCGCTATCGGTTTCGTCGAGAACAGCCAGTCTGGGATCAATAATCCCCATCTGGACCATTTCGTTACGCTTTTTCTCTCCGCCGGAGAAGCCGACGTTGACCGCGCGTTTCAGCATGTCCATGTCCATTTTCAGCAAGCCTGCTTTTTCTTTAGCCAGCTTGATAAACTCTGCACCCGATAACGGGTCTTCGCCGCGCGATTTGCGCTGGCTGTTGACGCTTTCACGCAGGAATTGCAGATTTGATACACCAGGAATTTCAACCGGATATTGGAAACCAAGAAAAACGCCCGCTGCGGCGCGTTCATGCGGATCAAGCTCCAGCAGATCCAACTCTCCGGCGTTTGAACCCGTTAGCCCTGAGCTTGTCGAAGGGCGCTTCTCGTCCGATAGGCGTGGTTCGACAGGCTCACCACTAACGGTATTGGGCCGGAAGGTTACGCTTCCCTCGGTAACTTCATAACCGGGCCGTCCGCCCAGCGTATAAGACAGCGTCGATTTACCCGAGCCGTTCGGCCCCATGATGGCGTGAATTTCACCCGCATTCAATTCGAGGGAAAGTCCTTTGAGGATTTCTGTGTCGCCGACCTTGGCGTGAAGATTTTCAATTTTCAGCATATTTTTTCTTTTCAATGAATATTTAGAGTTGTCCTGAGGCAGTCAAATTTCGTCGCTATGAAACAAATCCGGCATAACGAACATCACGCGAAACATTACCCCACACTTCCTTCGAGCGAGATCGCCAGCAATTTTTGCGCTTCGACGGCAAATTCCATCGGCAATTGTTTCAGCACATCTTTCGCAAAACCGTTGACGATCAGGGACACCGCTTCCTCCTCGTCCAACCCGCGTTGCTGGGCATAGAACATCTGGTCGTCGCTGATTTTGCTGGTCGTTGCCTCATGCTCGATCTGCGCTGTCGGGTTTTTCACCTCAATATAGGGGACAGTGTGCGCGCCGCATTTTTCGCCCAGCAACAGGGAATCACACTGGGTAAAGTTTCGCACATTTTCGGCATTTGGGCCGACCCGCACCAGACCACGATAGGTATTGTTGCTGTTGCCAGCGCTAATCCCTTTGGAAATGATGGTTGAACGGCTGTTCTTACCATTATGGATCATCTTGGTGCCGGTATCGGCCTGCTGATAATTGTTGGTCAGCGCGACCGAATAAAATTCGCCGACGCTGTTTTCACCGTTCAACACACAGCTTGGGTATTTCCATGTCACGGCGCTGCCGGTTTCAACCTGGGTCCAGCTGATTTTGCTGTTCTTGCCCTGACACAGGCCGCGCTTGGTCACGAAGTTATAAATACCGCCCTTGCCGTTTTCATCACCGGGATACCAGTTCTGAACGGTGCTATATTTAATCTCTGCATCATCCATGGCGATCAGTTCGACCACTGCGGCATGCAGCTGGTTTTCATCGCGCATCGGTGCGGTGCAGCCTTCAAGATAGCTGACATGGCTGCCCTCTTCGGCAATGATCAGGGTGCGTTCAAACTGTCCTGTGTTTTCCGCGTTGATACGGAAATAGGTAGAAAGCTCCATCGGGCATCGCACACCCTTGGGAATATAAACAAAGGTTCCGTCGCTAAACACCGCGCAGTTGAGCGTGGCGAAATAATTATCCTGCATGGGAACAACTTTGCCCAGATATTTGCGGACAAGATCGGGATATTCCCTGATCGCTTCCGAGATAGAGCGGAAAATAACGCCGGCTTCTTCCAGTTCGTGACGAAATGTAGTTGCGACCGATACGCTGTCGAACACCGCGTCCACAGCCACCTTGCGCGCGCCTTCAACCCCGGCGAGCACTTTCTGCTCTTCAATCGGAATACCAAGCTTTTCATAAACACGCAGAATTTCGGGATCGACTTCGTCCAGACTGTTCAGCTTGGGCTTTGCCTTTGGTTCGGCGTAATAATAAGCGTCCTGATAATCGATCATCGGGATATCAAGTTTCGCCCAGTCGGGAGCTTCCATCCTTTCCCACATACGAAATGCTTTCAGACGCCAATCAAGCATCCATTCCGGCTCACCCTTTTTATCAGAAATGAACCGGACCGTATCTTCGTTAAGGCCCTTGGGCGCAAAATCCTGTTCAATATCGGATGACCAGCCAAATTCATAAGTGCTGGCATTGTCCACCGCTGCTTGCGCTTCGGCATTCATCGCCGCCCGCTCTTCGCGTTCCTGAATCTCTCGCTCTTGGACATCTGTTTTCATTGCTTCGCTCATAACGCTTTTTCCATGGTTTTCGTTTTCTCTGCTGCTGGCATTTCTGCCAGGCTTGCCAGACTCACATCGTCCAGCGCTTTCTTGATGGCTTGGTTCAACACATTCCAATGCGGTTTAACGGTGCAGCCATCTTCCAGCTTGCAGTCGTGATTACCCTCAATCATGCAGCTGGTGATTGCCAGCGGCCCGTCAACCGCCTCGACAATAGCGGCAAGGCTGATCGAAGCCGGTGGGCGTGCCAATCTGATGCCGCCGCCAATACCGCGCGTCGATTCGATCAGACCAGCCGCGGATAAGCGGCTGACTAGTTTTTGCGCTGTTGGCAAAGGAACACCTGTTTCTTGTGACAACGTTGAGGTGTTCAACCTTCCCTCTGTCAAAAGCGCAGCACCACAATGCCGCGAGGCAGCGAACATCAAAACTACAGCATAATCGGCAAGGCTGGAAAGCCGCATAAAATCTCTCAACTATCGCTTGATTCTCTAAATAGGACTTAATTAGTCGTATTTAAAGAGGATTGCAACTTTAGCGCGCGGTTTGCTGGCTTTCCAAGCCAATATCACGCTCATCGCAAACTGGTTACGTTCACGTTTCGGAGGTCAAAGTAGAAATATGACCTTTCAACAGGCCGCGCTTGTCAATCAACTTGGCTATTTCCCCTTCGTCCACCCGTAATTTGGTCGGGGTGGTTCCGGCAAAAAACTTAATCTCCCGAATCATATGCGATTGGTCGTAAAACGCATCCTCTAACGCCAGTAATTCAGCTTCATTATGTTCCGCATAAGCTCGCGCTGCCCGCAATGCGCGATATTTACGAGCCAGATATTTGGGCGACATGCCATAAAGCTTGTTAACCGTACGGAGCACTTGACGAGAGCTTTGATCGGACCGCTTCATTAAATCACTGACCGGCGGGGACGGCTCTGATGACAGCCATTCATCAACCATTTTGGTAAATTGCTCGACTTCAGGTTTGAGCTGACTTCGCAAATCACGAAATATCCGGTTTGCCCAATCAGTCATCCTGTCCGCATCATCGCAATTTCGTAGAAAGTTCAGGCTTTTATCAACCTCGTCCGTACATATCTTGTTAGCGGGCACTGCTTTGTCAGTAAAATCTATCGCTGATTTTCGTGTAAGCACGGACCAACCTGCTGGTAAAAGACCAACTCCAAACATGCGAAACGGCCCATGTATATCAAAATGCATCGCACCGGTGGACGGACCGACCAGCATGGAATCCTTGGCCGAATAGGTTTTGCCGTCTGCAAAACTTAAATCTGCCGAGCCATCAAGAATAAAGCGTAACTGTGCAATCGCGGCACGTTCGCTATCAGAAAATCTGGGGTGCTCAACCTCAAACAAATAGTAGACGGAAACCAGGTCCCGCACGTCCTCTGCCGGTACAAAATATCTCAGACTAACCAATATGAACCCCTTAATCCGGCTGAAACCGGAATTTCATTGGTAATCTCTATATAGCCGAAAATTATAGGAATAAAAACTGCCATGGTTAATTTAATTATCCATAGCGCAAAGAATAGAAGTTCACGTTGCAAACCCTATAGCAACGGTTTTTATCCGCATTTTATTCATCCGGACAAAACATCCCGTAGCCATCGGTAAGATATTATTTTTTTGCTATCGGAAAATCCATCAAATAGCCCTGTGCAACAAGGTTGCAAAGCTTAGCGGGAATCCGCAAGCCAGCTATCCACCCGTTCCTCCATTATATCTAAAGGAACGGGACCGCTTTTCAAAATAATATCGTGAAAATCACCCATAGTAAATTTTTCACCGAGTTGTTTTTGCGCTTTTTCGCGTAATTCCAAAATCTTGAGCTTACCGATCATATAGGCGGTCGCCTGTCCCGGATACACGATATAGCGCTCGATCGCCTTGCGAATATCTCCATCGGGATTGGGGGTATTCTCAGTCAAATATTGAATCGCTTCTTCCCGGCTCCACCGTTTGTGATGAATCCCTGTATCGACCACCAACCGGCAAGCCCGCCACAGTTCCATGCCCAGCCTGCCAAAGTCCGAATATGGATCAGTATAGAAACCCATGTCCTTGCCCAGCTCCTCACTATAAAGACCCCAGCCTTCAGAATAGGCAGTTACACCGCCAAATTTCCGGAAAGGCGGAAGATCACCCATTTCGGTCTGGATCGCGCGTTGCAAATGGTGGCCGGGCAAAGCTTCATGATAAGCCAGTGCTTCCAGTTCGGTTTTCGACATGCTTTTCAGGTCGTAGAGGTTAACGTAATAAGTCCCTGGCCGGGAACCGTCAGGCGCAGGGCTTTGATAAAATGCTTTACCCGCGGATTTCTCGCGAAATGCTTCCACTGGCTTTATCACATAAGGCGCTTCGGGCAGCGTGTTAAAATATTTCGGTAGCTCTTTTTCCATCGCCGCCAGTTTAGCATGGGCATCGGCCAGATACGCTTCGCGGCTGGTGTAGAAAAACCGGTCGCTGGTACGCAGATGTTTGAAAAAATCCTGCAAGCTGCCTTCAAATCCGACCTGCGCCATAATCTTGCGCATCTCGCCGTGAATACGTGCAACATTTTCAAGGCCTATCTGATGGATTTCATCTGCCGTCAGATCGGTAGTCGTATAGTTTTGCAGCCGCTCTGCATAATAAGCCGCGCCATCCTTGAACCGCCAGATACCGTCGCCATCGACGGCCATTTTCTGTTGCCGCTCCATCTCGGTAATTAGTTTTTCATAGGCCGGAGCCAGATTATTTACTAACGCCGCGCCACCCCGTGCAATCACATCGGCCTTTTGCGTATCGGGTATGGATAGCGCGTTTACCTTTTTCTTGAGGTCCGCATAGATCGGCGAATCCGGACCATCGTCAAACGGTGCGCCACTGATCACATTTTTGGCATCATTTATCACATAAGGAAAAACCCAGTCCGGGACGATAATGCCGTCATCAGCACGTTTCGCAGATTGGGCAACCAGCACATCAAAAAACCGGCCAGAAGCATTCAAGCGGCTAACATAGGCTTCGGCATCCGCCTTGCTGGCAACTCGGTGGATATTGATCATGAAGGCCGGAAAAAAGCTTTGCGCTCCGTTCATCTGATCGAAAATATAGCTGTTCTTGCGGAAGGGAAATGCGTTTCTCGCCCGTGCTGCTCGCGCCTGAAACAGCCGGTAACTAAGCTGGTCAGCGTCATTAAGCTGATCGCGGTCAAATTCCGCTTCCATTTTGACCAATGCCTCCTGACCACGTTCAAACTCCTTGATTGTAGCTGCGTCACTGGGGTCATCCAGCTTGCCATAATCCTCGTCATTTATCCCGCGATAGGCTTTCGTCATCGGCGAGTGGGCCAGTTCAATCTGGTCATATTCTTCAAAGAAACTGGCCAGGCGGGCGCTAATATCGCTGTCTTCTGCGGCTGGCTCGCTTTGACTTTGCGCTCGGTTTTCAGATTCTACCGGCTGGCTCGCGCTGGCAACATCACCATCAGCGTAAGAACAAGCAGCAAGCAATGCCGTCGAAGCGAGAAGGAGATATTTCATTGTAGTTCCCTTTATCATTGCCGGATCGCTATCCGGCGATTTTCAGTCCGCAAACCAAGCGTGCAATTTTATTACACTTACGATGATCTTATTTATTCTGCCGCCCATCGATCAACCCGTCGACCAGCGATGGATCAGCCAGCGTGGATGTGTCCCCCAGATTGGAATAATCATTTTCCGCAATCTTGCGTAAAATACGGCGCATAATCTTACCGGAACGGGTTTTGGGCAACGCGGGGGTGAAGTGCAGATGATCAGGCGAAGCAATCGGTCCAATTTCGCTACGGACATGGGCTCTTAACTCGGCGTAAAAATCGTCATCGGCTTCTTCTCCGGCATTCAACGTCACATAACAGTAAATCCCCTGCCCTTTAATGTCGTGCGGATAGCCGACCACGGCTGCTTCTGCGACCAAGGGGTGGGAAACAAGCGCGCTTTCCACTTCGGCAGTGCCCATCCGGTGACCGGAGACGTTGATCACATCATCTACGCGGCCTGTAATCCAGTAATAATCATCGGCATCCCGCCGGCATCCATCGCCGGTAAAATATTTGCCTTTATAGGTTGAAAAATAGGTCTGGATGAAGCGTTCGTGGTCCCCGTAAACCGTTCGCGCCTGACCCGGCCAACTGGCGGTCATACATAAATTGCCCTCAGCCACGCCCTCTAGTACATTGCCATCGCCATCCACCAGTTGCGGTTGGATACCAAAAAACGGTTTACCCGCACTGCCCGGCTTCATGCCATGTGCGCCGGGCAAGGTCGTAATCATCGTCCCGCCGGTTTCTGTCTGCCACCATGTGTCAATAATGGGTGACTTGCCCTCACCGACGACATCATAATACCAGCGCCATGCTTCGGGATTTATCGGCTCGCCCACCGTACCAAGCAGGCGGATCGAGCTGCGGTCATGGGCTTTTACCGGCGCGTCGCCTTCACGCATCAACGCCCTGATCGCGGTTGGGGCGGTATAGAAAATATTGACCTTATGCTTGGCCACCACTTCCCAGAACCGACCATAATCAGGATAATTGGGTACGCCTTCAAACATGACTTCGGTAGCGCCGTTAATAAGCGGTCCGTAAACAATATAGCTATGGCCCGTAACCCAGCCGATATCTGCCGAGCACCAGAACACTTCGCCCGGCTTGTAATCGAAAACATAATGGAAGGTCGAGGCCACCCATATTGCATAACCAGCCGTGGTGTGTAGTACGCCCTTGGGCTTACCGGTGGAACCGGATGTATAGAGAACGAAGAGAGGGTCCTCCGCTTTCATCGGTTCGCATGGGCAATCGGCTGGTACATCGGCTGCAACTTCATGATACCAGTGATCGCGACCTTTGGTCATTGTAATATCGCTGCCGGTATGTTGAATTACCAGAACAGCATCCACATCCGCGCCTTCTTTTTCCAATGCAGCATCGACATTGCTTTTCAGAGGAACGCTCTTTCCGCTGCGCCGTCCTGCATCTGCACAAATCACGAAACGGCTTTGGCAATCCTCTATTCGTCCGGCCAGTGCATCGGGAGAAAAACCACCAAATACCACGCTATGAATAGCGCCAATACGAGCACAGGCAAGCATGGCCACTGCGCCCTCGACGATCATCGGCATATAAATAGTCACCCGGTCGCCCTTTTTAACACCAAGTTTCTTTAATGCGCCAGCCATGCGAATAACCTCGGCCAGCAATTCGGCGTAGGTCAAAGTACGGCCAGCATCACCGGGATCATCCGGTTCAAAAATCAATGCCGTCACATCACCGCGACCAGCATCAACATGCCGGTCCAATGCATTGTGACAGATATTCAGCACGCCATCCTCGAACCATTTGATATCAACCGGGTCATAAGACCAGTTCGAGATAATGGAGGGCGGCTTCACCCAGTCCAGACGCTTCGCCTGTTCGGACCAGAACGCATCGGGATTAGCGATACTTTCGTCATAAAGACGCTGGTAATCAGACGGGCTACAGTGACTATTGCCGGTCGCCTTGGCATCGGGCTGGATCATATCGGTCATCTTACTCTCCGGTGAATCGATTCTGTTTGGCAGAACTACTAGCAGAGGAAAGCGTCGCAAGCCTAGTATTGTTAAGCAATAGTAGAATAACGCTACGGCATGGAGGACATACAGGCACGCTATTGCACAGACAGGGTTAAAACTATAGTTACAGAATAAAACAGGATGGGGGAGTCAAGATGCGCACAGCATGTTTTGCGGCCTGCGCGGCATTAGCCTTATCAGCATGTAGCAAAGAGGATGACCCGCGCCGCACGTCTGCCGATGTTGTAAATACCGAATATCCCGAACAGGTTTTTTGGGGTGATACCCATCTTCATACTGATAACAGCGTTGATGCTTTTGGCTTTGGCAACCGGCTGGATGCAGAAGCGGCCTTGCGCTTTGCCAGTGGTGAGGAAGTAACAGCATCCAAGGGTGAGAAAGCCAGGCTTGACCGCCCGCTCGACTTTCTGGTGATTGCCGATCACAGCGATGCCATCGGCGCTACCAAAGCCATTTATGAAGCACCGCGCATTGCTCTCTGGGGCAATAAGATGCTGCTTCGCTGGCATGATATGATGCACGAAAGCGAGGATGGTAGTCTGCGCGTAACTGCTGAGCTGATTGACGGCGCGGCAACGGGCAAACTGCCCGCATCCATGACTGATCCCGAAGCGCAGAAAGAGCGCACCAGCGATTTGTGGAAAGCCCATGGTAAAATCGTCGAACGCTATAACCGGCCCGGCGTGTTTACCGCTTTCATGGGTTTTGAATATACCTCCATGCCGCAGGGGGACAATCTTCACCGAGTCGTCATGTATCGCGATGGAACCGACAAGACCGACCGGACACTGCCTTTCGGTTCGCTCACCACGCAAGACCCCGAGAGACTCTGGGACTATATGGATGCGTATGAAAAAGACACCGGTGGCAAAGTGTTAGCGATTCCGCATAATAGCAATGTGTCCAATGGACGCATGTTCGCGATGAACAAATATGATGGTAGTCCGATTGATGCTGCCTATATCAAAACCCGCGCACTGCGCGAACCGATTGTCGAAGTCACTCAGATGAAGGGGGATAGCGAAACGCATCCGTTCCTTTCACCCAATGATGAATTTGCAAGTTTTGGCGTGGCTGGATGGGATGAGTGCAATTTAAGCTGCACCCGCGAAATGGACGAACAATCCTATGCAGGCAGCTATGTTCGGGAGGCATTGAAACGCGGTCTTGAGCTGACGATTGCGTTGGGGGCTAATCCGTTCAAATTCGGCATGATCGGGTCCACTGACAGCCATACCTCTCTTGCCACGGCAGACGAGGATAATTTCTTTGGCAAACATACCGGCAATGAAATGGGGGTCAAGGATCGCGCTTTGGCGCCGCAAAATCTTGGTACGCGTGAAGGCCGCTTTGGATGGCATTACCTGTCGAGCGGCTATGCTGCCGTCTGGGCGACCAGCAACACCCGAGAAGCGATTTTCGACGCGATGATGCGGCGGGAAGTTTATGCAACCACCGGCCCGCGCATGAAGGTGCGGTTCTTTGGTAGCTTTGATTTTACCAAAAGCGATACCGGCAATCTAGTCAAAGCCGGATATACCAAAGGTGTGCCGATGGGCGGCGACCTGACCACCACAGATATGGAAGCGAGCAGCGCTAAAGCACCCAGTTTCCTGATCTCTGCGCTCATGGATCCAGAAAGCGCCAGTCTCGACCGTGTGCAGGTCATCAAGGGCTGGGTTGATGCCAATGGAGAATCCCGGGAGAAAATATATAATGTCAGTTGGAGCAATCCGGAAAATCGCAAAATCGGCACCGACGGGAAGCTGACAAAGATCGGCAATACTGTTGATCTGGCCAAGGGCACATGGGACAATGCAATCGGTGCACCGGAATTGGTGACATGGTGGCAGGATCCGGATTTTAATGCCGCGCAACATGCGTTTTACTATGTGCGGATATTGGAAATACCGACGCCGACATGGCCGGTATATGATGCGCTGAAATACGGCCTGAAACTACCCGATGAAGTGATTAAAATTCAGCAGGAACGCGCCTATTCCTCGCCAATCTGGTACACACCAGCCACAAAAGGCTGATGCTCAAATCGAGGGCTTCGTAAATAATGAATCTACTGAAAGAACCATTGATCCATTTTCTGGCCGGATCATTGTTGGTGTTCGGCTTTTTCTGGGCAACCGGATCAAGCCGTGACACTGCGGAATATGAAATCAGTATCAATCAAACCGATATTGAGCGATTAAAAACCGGATGGGTGCAAAATTTCCGCCGCGCCCCGACGCAGGCAGAGCTGGACGGTTTGATTGACCAGGAAATCAAAGAGGAAATCTATTATCGCGAGGCATTGCGTCTGGGGCTGGATCGCAATGATCCGCTCATCCGGCGGCGGCTCTATACCAAAATGCGCTTCCTTGATAATCAGGAAGCAACCGGCGACGATCCGTCAGATGATGTTCTGAAAAAATGGATGGATGACCATCCGGGTAAATATGCCATGGCCCCGCTCTATGATCTGGAGCAGATTTATCTTGGCCAAAATCCCGCGATGGACGAACAGACTATTATAACAACGCTGGCCTCCCTGAACCAGGGCAATGTGCAACCGGACGCGGTCGGACAATCAATCGCGCTTCCTGCAAAGTTCAAGCGGACCGAGATTTCGCAAATTGAGCGTCAGTTTGGCGAAACCTTCTCTGCCGGCCTCAACACACTTCCGCGCGGGGAGTGGCATGGCCCTATATCTTCTGGCTATGGCATACATCTGGTCAGAATATCTGAAATATTCCCCGGTAAATCCCCTAGCCTGAATGACGTGCGGCAAACTGTGACAAATGACTGGCGCGCAGCAGAGACAATCAGGATGGAGGAAGCAACATTTGCAAAATATCGCTCGCAATATGATGTCAAAGTGACCGGACGAAAAGCGAATATACAGTAATGAAAGCTTTTCTACTCGCCATTGGCTGTTTCTTCGGTTTGCTATTATCGGGAACCGCCGCCCATGCGGATGAGCTGCGCCCCGCTTATGTGGAGCTGAATCAAATATCGCAAAGCGAATGGGCGTTGCTGTGGAAAGTGTCTGCCCGTTCCCGGTTGGGCCAGACGGGGGAAATAATTCTTCCCGAAGCATGCCGTCCTGCCGCTGACGCGAAACGCCGCTTTGTCGACACCAATATCCTGACCCGGCAATTGATTAGATGCTCAGGTTCCATCGCCGGTCAATCCATCGGACTGAAAGGGTTGGAGCTATCCACGACCGATGCTCTGGTCCGGATCTCCCCGCTGGATGAAGATACACAGACTTTACGGCTAACGCCCGATGCCGCAATTGCCACGATCGCGCGGGAGGACGCCATCGCCAATGTCGCATGGACCTATACGGTCATTGGTGTGGAACATATTGTGCTGGGCTTTGATCATTTGTTGTTCGTAGTCGCGCTGGTTCTATTATTAAAAGGCGGGTGGCTGGTTGCCAAAACCGTGACTGCTTTCACTCTCGCGCACAGCATCACCCTGATCGGGTCTACACTGGGTTATCTGTCCCTGCCATCACAGCCGGTGGAAGCTATTATTGCTTTGTCGATAGTGTTTCTGGCAGTCGAAATCGTCAAAGCACAAAGACAGCAAAAACTTCTGGGACCATCTGGAACCTATCAACTACGGCTGTCAGAGCGTTTCCCATGGATAGTGGCATTTCTGTTCGGTCTGCTTCACGGTTTTGGTTTTGCCGGGGCGCTGGCTGAAATCGGCTTACCGCAGACTGATATTCCAATGGCGTTGCTGACATTCAATCTGGGCGTAGAAATCGGACAGTTGATTATCGTCGCAATCGCATTTGCAGTTCTGGCTCTCATCCGCCGGTTTCAGCAATCATGGCTATACCCCGCCAAGGCTGCGACATCCTATGCCATCGGTATTATCGCTACCTATTGGTTCCTTGAACGCATGATCGCCTGACACGCTAATGCACAGATTTTCAATAAAATGGCGCCTTACTTCGATTATAGAAGCAAAGCGCCAAAAATTCCTGGGCTAAGGTTTTCGGGAAGACAGGAAAATTATCCGGCTGGCGGCCTGTGTGCATCTTCTGACCAATCCTGCCGCGCAGCCCATTGTTCAAGTGTTTCAAATTCCACTTCGGGAAGTCGTTGTTGCATGAAATCGGTATTAACTTCAAACGGCCTTGTTTCTGCCCGGTTATTATATTCATAAAAAGCGGTAATACCGGCAGCCATAGTCTCACGGTTTTCTTCCGGAACATCATCGCCAAAGGCTTTCACCAACAGATCACCAAATTCTTTTGGCGTGCAGGGATCATATTTGATTTCACGACCAAACACTTTGGACAATGTTTGCGCTACCTGCGGCGGCTTTAACCGCTGCGGCCCACCGATATTCAGCCATGATCCTTCAAAATCAGGTCGATCCATGGCCGCAACCATACATTTCCCGACATCATCCAGACTGATCCAATTGGCTTCCAGATCCGCTTTATGCGGATAAACATAGCGGTTTTCATCGACAATAAAGGGTCGTGCCCAATTGGTCAGAAGATTGTCCATGAAAAGGACAGACCCAAAAACAGTTGCTGGCGCACCGGACCGGAATATCTCGTTCACAGCTATTGTGTTATTGCCATAAGTAAATGGATCGCCGGGACGTTCCGGGATCCAGCTTGATGTGTTCCAGATAAACCGTTTTGTGCCCGCTTTCTGTGCAGCAGCAGCAACGCGGCCGACAACGGTTGCCCGGTCTTCACGCGCCTGTAACGGATGGGTATAAAATACCGTGTCTGACCCTTCAAAAGCCGGCACCCAGGTTTCTTCATCCTGAAGGTCAAAAATGCGCGCTTCATCTGCGGCATTGCTTCCGCCCAGATCCGGGGTTTCGCTACGTGATAATGCGCGGATTTTGTGTCCAGCCACCGCTAGCTGGCGAATTTGCGCCAAACCCTGGCGCCCGGTTGCGCCGACGACAGATACCAATGCCATTTTCTTGCTCTCCTCTGATTATTTTATACGAAGAAAGCTACTGACACTGGCTCGAAGGACAATGCTTCATTTTATCATGACGCTTTTGTTAGGGGACCAGCCGATTGGAGCGTCTAATCCAAGCCGGTGCTCCTATAACGGTTCATCCTTTTAGCTTCGCCTGCCAGCGCTGCATCCCGGTAATCCACCGCTCCGGATCACTGCCTTTTTGCTTGATATAATCAGCAACCTCCGGATGCGGCAGGATCAAAAAGCGTTCTTCTTCAATCGCTTCCAAAGTAATTTGCGCGACGGCATCTGCGGACATCATTCCGTCTTTTGCAACCGTAGATGTGTCAATATCGGCGGTCATGGCCGTATCGACGCCTTGGGGGCAGAGCACCGACACTTTCAATCCTTCACCTCCGTGGGTGATAGCCAGCCATTCGGCAAAACTGACCGCTGCATGTTTGGTCACGGAATAAGGCGCAGAGCCAATTTGTGCGAGCAGACCAGCCGCCGAAGCTGTGTTCAGCATATAACCGCCCCCGCGCGCCAGCCTTTTGGGGACCATCACCCGCGCTGCGCGAATATGCGCCAGAACATTGATGTTCCAGATTTTTTCCCATTGCTCGTCAGGGACCTCTGCGCCGCCTGTCATGATGATGCCCGCGTTGGACACAAACAGGCCGATCGGGCCGATGTCATTTTCTACCGTTTCGATCAGCGCTATTATATCCGCTTCCACCGAAACATCGGTCTGTATTGCCGTCCCGCCAATGTCCGCGGCAACGGTCTGCGCTCCGGCCAGATCGCGGTCCGCGCAAACGATATGTTTAGCCCCCGCGTCCGCAAATCGCCGGGCCATAGCCGCGCCAATACCGCTTGCTCCGCCGGTAATAACGATGATTTTGCCTTTAATATCCATATAGAATTATCCTCCCGTTGCGGTCTTGGCCGTTGTTTTATGGGACCGACCCTTAAATCAGCCAAACCGAAATGAACAGGCCACAGGTTGGATAACGCGCCAGTCGAGCATCCGCAAAACAGGTTTAACCTATTTGAAACAGCCGCTACCTATTCCATAGCGCAAAGCATATGCAGCATAAGGAAGACTATGATGGAAAAACGGGATGATGGCAGGCGCCGGTCCGGACCTATATTGGTTACGGGTGCAGCCGGGTTTATCGGCCATGCAGTTTCCCGAAAGCTGGTTCAACGGGGTGAAAAAGTCATCGGGATTGATAATCTGAATGACTATTATGATCCAAAGTTAAAGGCTGCCCGACTGGACAATCTGCGCGAACTACCGGAATTCCATTTTACGCAAATGGATGTATCCGATAATCAGAGCGTCAGCAAATTGGTACAGGACGAAGGCGTCAAACGGATCATCCATCTCGCCGCACAGGCCGGTGTACGTTATAGTATCGAAAACCCGTTTGCTTATCAAAAGTCAAACTTGCAGGGCCATCTAAGTTTACTGGAAGCCAGCCGCCACGCACCGGACTTTGAGCATCTGGTTTATGCGTCTTCCAGCTCGGTCTATGGTGACAAACCGATGGGCGGGGAAGGCTTTACCGAAGAGGAACCGGCTATGGACCCGGTATCGCTTTACGCCGCTACCAAAAGATCATGCGAGTTGATGAGCGCATCCTATGCCAAATTATACGGCTTTCCCCAGACCGGCCTGCGCTTCTTCACGGTCTATGGGCCATGGGGTCGGCCCGACATGGCCTATTTCAGCTTTACCCAAAAGATCCTCGCCGGTGAAGCTATTGAAGTTTACGGCGAAGGCAAAATGGCACGGGATTTCACCTATATTGACGATATTGTTGATGGAATATTGGGTGCGCTGGACCATCCACCGGCATCGGGCGATCACCGTGTCCTGAATATCGGTGACAGCCGGCCTGTCGGTCTTATGGAAATGATAAATACTCTGGAACAGGCGCTTGGTATAGAAGCCAAAAAAATCATGCGCCCTATGCAACCGGGCGATGTTACCGCTACCTATGCCGATGTGTCCAAGCTGCACGCGCTAACCGGATATAAACCGAAAGTCATGCTGGAAGAGGGCTTAGAGAAATTTGTTAGCTGGTACAGGGATTTTTACGGTAATCTACCGCCTGAATAACGGCTTATGATGTTCAGGTTCTTATGAGTGCTGTTCGCGGCGGTGGGACCCGCGCATGACTTGCTGTGCGACGAGGCGGAGTTGTTGATTCACACTTTCATCCGCGCAAACGCCGTCCTGAAAAATACCTCCAGACGCATTAATCCCTACTCCCAATGGCGTTGGCCAACCACGTAACGCATGAACAATCGAGCGCATTGCCGCCAGCGTGGATCCTGTGGCCTGCCAGCCATAAGCAGTAGCGATCAATCCAACCGGCAGCCCGTCAAGATACACCCTGTCATCGCTTGCCGTTTCCTCGATATAATCAACGGCATTTTTCACTAGCCCCGAAATGGTGCCATGATAACCGGGACTGGCCAATATAATGCCATCAGCCCGGCGCACCGCTTTGACCAGTGACTTGCCTGTGTCGTTCAACCCCGCAGAAAGATAA
Organism: Parasphingorhabdus sp. JC815; assembly: GCF_040717415.1. Classification (NCBI taxonomy): domain Bacteria; kingdom Pseudomonadati; phylum Pseudomonadota; class Alphaproteobacteria; order Sphingomonadales; family Sphingorhabdaceae; genus Parasphingorhabdus; species Parasphingorhabdus sp. JC815. The sequence goes on along the minus strand of NZ_JBFEFM010000005.1, from coordinate 166,550 downwards.
TGCGGTAAGCCGCAAAGCCGCGCTGAACCGAATAGCTCTGTTTCCGCGCCAGCATCCGATGCAGCTTTCAATGCTATGGCCAAAGCCTGCTCGGTCGAGGAATGTGGATTGGTGGTACCGCCAAGGCCCAAAATAAACGGTCTGTCTTCGTTTTTCGCCATGGCTACCCTTAACAATCCTTTTCAGGCAATTGCAACGGCCAACTATGCGGGTTGATAAGATCGCCTGTTATGACAGAATGAACGAGGCGTAATATGATAGCGGATATGTTTTAATTGACCGGTTAAGGCCGATTCTATATCGCGCTTTATGATTATATTGACGCGTATCAGATAATAAGGATTCCTCCCATGCGAAAATTTACCGAAGAGCAACATATGTTCCGCGACGCCTATCGGCGCTTTCTGGCCGATGAGGTTGCACCGCACATGGACAAATTTCGTGAGGCCGGAATTGTTGATCGTGAAATTTTCAAAAAAGCGGGCGATCAGGGCTTTCTAATGATCTGGCCAGATGAAAAATATGGCGGAATGGGTGACAATGATTTCCGTTATGAACAGATTATTATCGAGGAAACCGTCCGTGCCGGTTGCTCCGAATGGTATAATACGCTCCACAGCCGTCTGGTCGGTCCCTATTTAAAGAATTTCGGCACAGAGGAACAACGCGAGCGCTTCTTACCCAAATGCGTCAACGGGGAATCAATATTGGCCGTTGCTATGACCGAGCCGGGCGCCGGCAGTGATCTGTCTGGCATGAAAACCACGGCAAAAGATATGGGCGACCATTGGCAGCTAAACGGCTCCAAGACATATATTTCCAACGGTATTAACGCCGATATTGTGATTGTAGCCGCTAAAATTGCCGGTGTGGATGACAAGCATGCCATGGTGCTATTGATTGTCGAACGCGGTATGGAAGGCTTTGAGCGCGGCCAGAATCTGGATAAAATCGGTCTGCATGCACAAGATACGGCTGAGCTGTTCTTCAACAATGTCAAAATCCCCAAGGAAAACCAGCTCGGCACAGCGGGCAAAGGCTTTATCCATTTGATGGAAGGTCTAGCCGAAGAACGGTTGATCGGAATGGTGGGCTATGCGGCCACGGCGCGCCGTGCGTTTGATATTACGCGCGAATTTGTGATGGAGCGCGATGTATTTGGCAAAAAGCTGTCCGATATGCAGAACACACAATTCAAAATGGCCGAGATGGATGCCAAGATTGATATGATACAAGTCTATGTCGATCATTGTGTCGAGATTCATAATCAGGGCGGTCTGACAGCCAATATGGCGGCCAAGGGCAAAATGCTGGGCAGTGAAATCGAATGGGAAATGGCCGATCTGGGTCTGCAACTGCATGGCGGGGCAGGCTATATGAAAGAATATGAGATCAGCCGTATTTTCACTGATGCCCGGATGAGTCGCATCTATGCCGGAAGCAGCGAGATCATGCGTTATATCGTTGGCCGTGATGTGTTCAGCCAAAAGTATCAATCTATCCTCGAATAGATTTTCGCCTCAATGGGTTAAAGCGGAAGAGCAAGAAGGATCAGGCAAGTCGTCTGATCCTGGATTGACGTTTACGTAAACTGCTTGACTGTGCTGCAGTGCAGCATTAGTATCTCTCAAACATTGTCCAATGAGAGGGAACCTGATGACCGAAGCCTATATCTATGATTCTGTGCGCAGCCCGCGTGGCAAAGGCCGCAGTGACGGCAACTTGCACGAAATTACCGCTCTCGATCTGGCGGCACAGGTGCTTGCTTCGATCAATGACCGCAACGCACTGGACGGTCATGAGGTCGAAGATATTGCCTATGGCTGTGTTTCCCCGGTTGGCGAACAAGGCGCAGTTATAAGCCGGATGGCAGCGCTGAAAGCCGGATATGCGGACACGACCTCGGCTATTCAGGTCAACCGTTTCTGCGGCTCCGGTCTGGAATCCGTGAATATCGCAGCGGGCAAAATTAAATCCGGAGAGGCGGACCTTGCGATTGGCGGCGGCGTCGAATCCATGTCCCGCGTCCCCATGGGCAGCGACGGCCTTGGTGGCATGGCGGACCCTTCGTTGGTGTTTCAGGAATATTTTGTACCACAGGGCATTTCCGCTGATCTGATCGCTACCAAATATGGTTATAGCCGCGATGATGTGGACGCTTATGCAGTCGAAAGCCAGAAAAGGGCAGCAAAAAGCTGGGAAGAAAAGCGCTTTGCCAAATCCATTCTGCCCATACGCGATGTAATCGGCGAAGTCGTGCTGGACCATGACGAATTGATGCGTCCTGAAACAGATATGCAGTCGCTCGGTTCGTTAAACCCTGCTTTCCAGATGATGGGCGAACAAATGCCCGGATTTAACGATGTGGCGATTCTGAAGCATCCTGATGTCGAAAAAATCAATCATGTCCATCATGCCGGGAATAGTTCCGGTATTGTGGACGGCGCGGCAGCGGTGCTTATCGGGAACGAAGAAGCGGGCACAAAATACGGCCTGAAACCCCGGGCACGCATTGTGTCCATGGCCGCAATCGGATCAGAGCCGACGATCATGCTCACCGGACCCGAATTCGCGGCGCAAAAAGCGCTGAAACGCGCTGGCATGGAAGCTGGCGATATTGATCTGTGGGAACTGAACGAGGCTTTTGCCGCTGTTGTCCTGCGTTTCATGGATGCGATGAAAGTCGATCATAGTGACATCAACGTAAATGGCGGGGCTATTGCAATGGGCCATCCTTTGGGTGCAACCGGCGCGATGATCCTTGGCACAGTGCTGGACGAGCTGGAACGTTCGGGCAAACAAACTGCCTTGTCGACGCTGTGTATCGGCGGCGGCATGGGGATTGCCACGATTATCGAGCGGGTGAACTAGACGGAACGTCAACCCACCGCCAAAATCCAATATTTAGCAGGATAAAATCCATGACCTATAAAACACTCACCGTTGATATTGATAACGACGGCATAGCCCTTGTCACCATTGATCTTCCCGGACAGTCCATGAACGTGTGGAACGCGGACCTGATGGCCGACTTCCCGAAGTTTGTGGACGAGTTGATATCCAATGACGCCATCAAAGGCGCAGTGATTACATCTGGTAAAAAATCCGGTTTCCTCGCTGGCGCTGACCTCAATATGCTTGGCTCTTCCACAGCCGAAACGACGAAGGATGCCTTTGATCAAGCCTGGGCACTCAACGGGTTATTGCGAAAAATGGAAACTGGCGGCCACAGCGCGAAAGACCTGCTTAAAGGCAGCGCCCACGCCAAGCCGGTGGCTTGCGCGCTGAACGGGCTTGCCCTTGGTGGCGGGTTGGAACTGGCGCTGGCATGTCATTACCGCGTTTGCGCCGATAATCCGAAATTGCAACTTGGCCTTCCCGAAGTGCACGTTGGTCTATTGCCCGGCGGCGGCGGAACACAGCGTCTACCACGCCTCGCAGGCTTGCAGGCTGCTGGCATGGCGATCATGATGGGTCAGCCGATGAACCCGCAGGCCGCTCTGGCACAAAAAATTATCGATGAAGTGGTTCCTGCAGAGGACGTGGTTGCCAAAGCAAAAGAATGGGTGAAAGCCAATCCGAAAGCATCCGCACCGTGGGATAAAAAAGGATGGAAATTCCCCGGTGGCGCAGGATCAATGGACCCACGCGCGGTTCCGCTTTATCTTGGTTCTTCGGCCATGGCGCTGAAACAGAGCAAGGGCAATTATGAAGCAGTCAAGGCCATATTGTCCTGCCTCTATGAAGGGTCGATGCTGCCTATCGACACGGCATTGCGCGTGGAATCAAAATATTTCACTAAGCTGTTATCCGGCCCGCAATCGAAAAATATGATCCGCACGCTGTTCGTTAACAAACAAGCGGCAGAAAAAGGCGCGGCCCGTCCAAAAGATGTACCCGAGAGCGAATTGAAAACGGTTGGCGTGCTTGGCGCCGGGTTAATGGGGTCCGGTATCACCCATGTCACGGCCAAGGGCGGCATGAATGTTATCGTTCTCGACCGCAATATGGAAGAAGCGCAAAAAGCTGTCGATTACAGCCAGAAAATTATCGACAAACGCGTAAAGCGTGGCAAGATGACTAAGGACAAAGCCGATGCGTTCATGGCGCGGATCACCCCGACCGACAATTATGACGACCTGAAAGATGTCGATCTGATTATCGAGGCTGTTTTTGAACGGCCTGATGTCAAAGCCGATGTGATCAAAAAGACCGAAGCCGTAATCCGCAAGGATGTTGTATTTGCTTCCAACACTTCCACCCTGCCCATTACCGGCCTTGCCAAAAACAGCGAGCGGCCAGACCAGTTTATCGGCATGCACTTTTTCTCTCCGGTTGAAAAAATGCCGTTGCTGGAAATTATTCCGGGCGAAAAAACCGGCGACAAGGCGCTGGCCACCGCGATTGATTATAACGCAAAGATCCGCAAGACGCCGATTGTCGTCAAGGATGTGCGCGGGTTTTACACCAACCGCGTGTTCCCGCCTTATGCCAATGAAGCCATGTTAATGGTAGCAGAGGGTATTAAACCGGCACTGATAGAAAATGCGGCCATTGCCATGGGCATGCCCATCGGACCGCTGGCCGTAGTGGATGAAACCACGTTGCAGCTTGGCTATGACATTATGACGTCAACCAAAGAAGAAATGGGCGATGCCTATGTTCCTAGCGGGGCCGAGGATTTAATGGACATCATGGTCAATAAGATTGACCGCCGTGGCCGTCGCTTTGGTGGTGGTTTCTATGAATATAGCGATGATGGGTCGAAAAAACTGTGGCCCGGTCTGGCCGAACATTTCCCGCTTGCCGAAGACCAGCCGACGGTGGAACAAGTCAAACAGCGGCTGATGTATATTCAACTTATCGCTACCGCAGAATGTTATGACGAGGGCGTGGTTTCCGACCCGCAATCGGCAGACCTTGGCGCGATATTCGGTTGGGGCTTTGCACCGTGGACCGGCGGGCCGATGAGCCACATCGACACAATCGGCGTCGATAATTTCGTTCGCACTGCCGATCAACTCGCCCAGAAGCATGGCGAACGGTTCAAACCGCCGATGAGTTTTCGCGCAAAAGCAGATGCAGGCGAAAGTTTTTACAAGGCAGCGTAAACAAATATTCTGATGCCCCGTCATCTTTGCGTCAGCGGGTATGACGGGGCGTTAGCCCTAGCGCGAAAGGCGCTGGTCCAATCTATCGAGTTTTTCGGAAAGCTCGTCTATTTTCATGCTCAAACGGTCCAGCACTACGTCATCGGTCGCTATTGCACCCGGCTCTGCCCCATAATGTGCACGGAACAAGGCTATCATCTGGTCGACTACCGGCTTTTGTTCCCTTGTCGTGCGCTCTGCGTCCATTGTCATTTCGATCGAGCGTGCACTATATTCCAGCGTGCCGTAAAATACGTCACGAGCCTGCCACAACACCGCATCTTGCCGTATTTCTCCACGATCCTGACCGCGAAGGAACAGCCGGTCGAACACCGCAACATATTTGCGTAGATGATCGCGTGAAACACTGACCTCGCTGTTATTGCGCCGTAACGCGAAAGTCAGGTTGATGAAATCGCCATTCACAATCACTGTGTTCAGATGATATTCGGCCAGCGCGCATAGCCGGTCAAAAAAACCGCCGCCCGTGACACGCGATGACGCCATGACAGCTTCTGCCTCCAGCGTCAGCCCGTCCCAGAACTGCTGTAGTACCGCCAGCATCAATTCTGCCTTGGACTCATAATAGCCATAGATGGTGCCCTCACCGATACTGGCACGGCGGGCAATTTCCGACATACGTGCACCGTCAAAGCCATGCTCGACGAAAACCCCGCGTGCGGCGCTCAAGATGCTTTGCTCCTTGCGCTCAACCTTTGCGCGGCGCGTTTCCGGATTCATTGCTTTGCTTACCAACAAACCATTCCTTATTGAGCTTGACTCGAAAATACCGAATGCTATTCAATTAGCCTTAGGAGAGTCGATGTGTCAAATGACAAGATCATCCGGATTGGCGGGGCCAGTGGTTTCTGGGGCGAATCCGATATGGCTATTCCCCAGTTTTTATCCGCAGTCCGGAACGGTCAGCCACTCGACTATATCGTTTTCGACTATCTGGCAGAAATAACCATGTCGATCATGGCGCGGGCGCGGGCCAAAAATCCGGACATGGGCTATGCGACCGATTTTGTCTCTGCGGTTATCAAGCTGCATATTGCGGAAATTGCCAAACAGAAAATCAAGCTGATCTCTAACGCGGGCGGCACCAATCCGGCGGCTTGCGGCGAAGCGGTGCGCGCCCTGGTTGCCGAAGCCGGACTTGACCTTACAGTAGCGGTTGTCACTGGTGATGATCTGACATCCCGCGCGGCCGAATTTTCAGAGCATCGCGAAATGTTTTCCGGAGAGGCATTTCCGAAACCCGATACTATTGCCAGCATCAACGCCTATCTGGGCGCTTTCCCGATTGCTGCTGCGCTTGATAAAGGCGCAGATATTGTCATCACTGGCCGCTGCGTAGACAGCGCGGTGACACTGGGCGCGTGCATCCATGAATTTGGCTGGAGCGCGAGCGATCTTGATTGCCTTGCGGGGGGTAGTCTTGCCGGACATATATTGGAATGTGGGCCACAAGCCACCGGCGGTAATTTCACCGATTGGGAGAGCGTTGCAAGCAGCATGGACAATGCCGGATATCCGATCACAGAGATCGCGCGCGACGGCAGCTTCATCACTACCAAGCCAGAAGGCACAGGCGGCATAGTCAATATCGGCACGGTCGGGGAGCAAATGCTCTATGAGATTGGCGACCCACAGGCTTATATATTAGCTGACGTTATCTGCGATTTCAGCAATGTGGATTTGCAGCAGCGTGGCAAAGACCGCGTGGCAGTTTCCGGAGCAATCGGCCATGCCGTGCCCGATACATATAAAACTTGCGTAACCTATGCGGATGGCTGGAAACTGGTCGTGCCATTTTTCTTTATTGGCATGGATGCGAAGAAGAAGGCCGAGAGTTTTGCCGCCAATGCGCTCAAAAGGACGCGAGCAAAATTGCAGGCATCCAATGCCGGTGATTTTGACGATGTGTTGATTGAGACTTTGGGTGACGACAACCATTATGGAGCCTTTGCCCAAGCGGCCGAGGCACGCGAGGTCGTTCTTAAAATCGGAGTCAAACACCGGGATCCAAAGGCGGCAATGCTGCTCTTAAAAGAAGCAACGGGTCTGGCACTAGCCAGCCCACCGGGACTGACATCATTTGCTGGCGGGCGACCAAAGCCTTCTCCCGTCGTGCGATTGTTTTCGCTGCTGATACCAAAGTCACAGGTTCCGGTTTCGCTGGCGGTTGGCGATGCCGTCCATGATTTTTCACAAACATCCGGCACAGCATTTGATCCGGACAGTCTACAGCGCCCAGCACTGCCCGCCTTGCCTGAGAGCGATGATACCATGACAGAGGTTCCGCTTATCCAGCTCGCATGGGGCCGGTCAGGGGACAAGGGCGATAAAGCCAATATCGGCATATTGCCACGAGACAAGAAATTTGCGCCATGGATCTGGCATGCGTTGAGCGAGGACTTTGTGCGTGAACGCTTTGCCCATTTTCTTGCCAGCCCCAATAATCCATCCAGCGTCGAGCGTTTCTATTTGCCCGGGACAGGCGCGATAAACTTCCTGCTCCATGACATATTGGGCGGGGGCGGAATTGCCTCATTACGCAATGACCCACAGGCCAAAAGCTATGCCCAAATATTGCTCGCCGCTCCTGTTCCGATTCCCGACTCTCTTATAGACCTCAAGCCCAAGGCGTTTTGATCATGCCCCAGTTTAAATCAAAAATCTCCATCGGTTCCGATAGTTATATCCAGTATCGTCAGGAGATGCTGGCGCTCATTGAGCAGTTACGCACTCTGGAACAGCGCGCAATCACCGCGTCGGAAAAGCGCCGCCCAACCTTTGAAAAGCGCGGTCAGCTTACTCCGCATGAACGGCTGACTCGCTTACTTGATCCCGGCATGCCGTTTTTACGGCTTTATAACATGGCCAATTATCTGCTGGAGGATGACAATCCCGACACCAGCATCCCCGGTGGTAGCGCCATATTGGGCATCGGTTTTGTCAAGGGTGTGCGCTCCATGATCTGGGTCGATGATAGCGGCATTCGCGCGGGCGCAGCAACATCGGGGGGATGGGATGCAGCCAAAGGCGCACAAAAAATGGCGCAGAAATTAAAGCTCCCGTTCATCCATCTGGTCGAAAGCGCGGGCGCGAACCTGATGGAATATAAGGTCGAGCTTTGGGCGCATGGCGGGATGCTGTTCCGCAATCTTGCGTGGCTTAGCGCAGCGGGTATCCCGACAATGGTGGTCTTGCACGGCCCATCGACCGCAGGTGGCGCCTATATGCCGGGCATGTCTGATTATGTCATCGGTGTGCGGGATAACGGCATGGCGGCACTGGGCGGGGCAGCGCTGGTCCATGCTGCAACCGGCGAAGTGGCCGATGACCGCGAATTGGGCGGCACCGAAATGCACGCAAGCACCACCGGAACAATCGAATATCTGGCAGATGATGATGCCCACGGCATTGAAATTGCCCGCGACACCATGGGCCGGTTGGACTGGAACAAAAATACGCCCCCAATCCGGCAGAATGATTATGAGGAACCGCTCTACGATATAGATGAAATCGCGGGAATTGTGCCGACCGATTATACCATTCCCTATGATGTCCGCGAAGTTGCTGCGCGGATTGTCGATGGATCGGATTTTGAAGAATTTAAAAGCCGTTATGGACCCGGGACCGTGTGTATGCAGGCCAGCATCATGGGCCATGCCGTCGGCCTGATTGGCAATAATGGTCCGTTTGATCCCGAAGCAGCGGCCAAAGCCACCCATTTCTTTCAGCTTTGTGATCAATCCGAATTACCGATCATCTTCCTGAACAATACAACAGGTTATATTGTTGGCACCGAGTCAGAGCATAAGGGGATGATAAAGCTCGGCAGCAAAATGATTCAGGCGGTCTCAAATGTTCGTGTGCCGAAACTGGCGCTTTATATTGGTGCGAGCTTCGGGGCCGGCAATTACGGGATGAGCGGCACCGCTTTTGAGCCCGATTTCCTGTTTTCATGGCCTAATGCCAAGACCGGCGTGATGGCAGGTGCCTCTGCGGCCAATACGATGAGCCATGTCGCACGGGTGCAAGCAGCGCGCAAAGGGGAAGAGCCGGATGAAGAAGCCATTGCCAAGCAGAACCAGCGTATCAGGGATATTTTCGAATATCAGGAAAGTGCGTTCTTCACGTCTGGCCGTGTGCTTGATCATGGTGTGATTGATCCGCGTGATACCCGCAAGGTGCTGGGCTTTGCCCTGGAAACCATTTTAGAAGCACAAAACCGGACCCTTCATCCCAATGCTTTTGGAGTAGCGCGGATATGACAAAACTTCCCGAAACCCATACGCTGGAACTGGAGCTTAAACAGGGTTGGCTCACCATCTGGCTCAACCAGCCGGATAATCGCAACGCCTTAAGTGATGCCTTGGTGGCAGAGTTGGCCGCTGTTTTAAAAGCTGTCCGTAACGACAGGACAGTGCGCGGGATTACGTTGCGTGGTCGCGGCGGTGTGTTTTGCGCGGGCGCTGATCTGAAAAACTTCAAAGAGAATTTTCAGGGCGCTAATAATGGCGGCGGCGCTCGTGATGCCACGATTAAAATGTCGATGGAGGCCGCCGAGATATTCGATCTGGTCAATAACGCGCCGCAAGTCGTGATTGTGCTGATCGAGGGGGCGGCAATGGCGGGCGGGTTTGGTCTGTCGTGCTGCGCCGATGTCGTTATCTGCGAATCCGGCGCGCGCTTTGCCATGACCGAGACGGCAATCGGTCTGACTCCGGCACAAATCTCGCCCTTTGTGATCCAGAAACTTGGCTATGCCGCGGCGCGCCGGTTGATGCTGACAGCCGCACGTTTTGATGGGACACAGGCGCATAAGCTGGGCTTTGCCGATTTTATCGCTGATGATGTGGCGGGGCTCGAAAAGATTGAGATGCAGCTTCGTAAGCAGGTGCTGGGCACAGCGCCCGGCGCGGTCGCAGCGACCAAGGAGCTGCTAAGTCAAATTGCGGGCAAACCGCGCGAAGAGGTGATCCGTCTCGCCGCTGAAAATTTTGCCGACCGTATGGTCAGCGACGAAGCCAGAGAGGGCGTTGCTTCCTTCTTTGAAAAACGCAAACCCAGCTGGTTTGTGAAACCGGAATAAGGAACAAGCGATGACACGAATATCCACTCTCCTTATTGCCAATCGCGGTGAAATTGCCTGCCGGGTGATGCACACTGCACAGGCGCTGGGCATTAAAACTGTTGCGGTATATTCTGATGCCGATGCAGATGCCCCCCATGTTCAAATGGCGGATGATGCAGTGCATATCGGCCCCGCGCCGGTCAATGAATCCTATTTGCTCATCGACAATATTATTCAGGCGGCAAAGGATAGCGGCGCCGATGCCATTCACCCCGGCTATGGATTCCTGTCCGAAAATGCAGCATTTTCACAGGCTTGTTCTGACGCCAATATCATCTTTGTCGGACCGCCGGAAAAGGCGATTGACGTGATGGGCGACAAAGCCCGTTCCAAACGCGCGATGATTGCTGCGGGTGTCCCCTGTGTCCCCGGCTATCAGGACGATGACCAGTCCGATGCCACCTTGGCGTCAGAAGCGGAAAAAATCGGTATGCCCCTGATGGTCAAGGCCGCGGCGGGCGGCGGTGGACGCGGCATGCGACTGGTTCACGATCTAAAAGATGTCCCCAACGCCATCAAACTGGCTCGGTCAGAAGCCGAAAATGCTTTTGGTAACGGAGAATTGATTCTTGAAAAGGCAATCATCAAACCGCGCCATGTCGAGATACAGGTTTTTGCCGATGCCCATGGCAATATCATCCATCTGGGCGAACGGGATTGCTCGGTCCAGCGTCGCCATCAAAAAGTGATAGAGGAAGCGCCCTGCCCGGTCATGACAGCGCAGCTTCGCGCCGAAATGGGCGCAGCTGCGGTAGAAGCGGCTCGCGCGGTTGATTATCGCGGCGCAGGGACGGTGGAATTTCTACTCGATCAATCCGGCAGTTTCTATTTTCTGGAAATGAACACACGGCTTCAGGTCGAGCATCCTGTAACCGAAGAAATTACCGGCCTTGATCTTGTCGCGCTGCAATTGAAGGTCGCACAGGGCGAACCGCTCGACATTACTCAAGATGACGTCACACTGACTGGTCATGCGATGGAGGTCCGGCTCTATGCCGAAGATCCCGCCGATGATTTCCTGCCCAGCACCGGCCATATCGACCTGTGGCATCCGGCTGAAACAGCCCGTATCGACAGCGGCATTGCCACCGGCGGTGAAGTCTCGCCCTTTTACGATAGCATGGTCGCCAAAATTATCACCCATGGGGATACCCGCGAAGAAGCCCGACGGGCAATGGTCAAGGCGCTGGCTCAAACGGCTCTCTTTGGTCCCAAAACCAACCGCGATTTCCTTATTGATGCGTTGAACAAACCAGATTTTATCGAGGGTAAGGCAACCACTGCGTTTATCGCAGAAAACTATGGTGAAGACGGCGTTGATCTGGGTAAGCATGAGTTTGACAGCTTTGCCATAGCTGCAACTTTGCAGCATAAATTGCGTCAACAGGCCGCGCATAAACTGGCACTTAACGTCAATCCCGAAATGCTTGATTGGTCAAGCACGGCTAATCTGCAAACCGTTGCCCAATATGCACAGCTTGGTGAGGCAACCGGAACGGATGGCTCTATCCATGTTCATGTCATCAGCCCGGATCATTACCGGGTTGCAGGCACCGGACAAGAAGCTCAGGTAGAGCTGCTTGCCATTACACAGAACACGGCAAAACTGCGCGTCGATGGCCGCACGGTCACGGCAATTTATCATGCACACGGTCGTCATCTTCATGTAGCACTGGCAAACAGGTCGCTCTCCGTTACCGATATGACCGGTCTTAGCGCGATGGAAGATATGGCCGGCGGTGGAATAGTTACGGCACCGATGCACGGCCTATTACTTGAGATACTCGTCGAGAAAGGCGCTGTTGTGGCAAAGGGCGACAAACTTGCGGTTCTGGAAGCGATGAAGATGCAGCATGAAATACTGGCGGAAATTGATGGCAGGGTTGAAGTCATTGCGGCAAGCGCGGGTAAACAGATTGCAGCGGATGACCTGATTATGGAAATTACCGCAGTAGAAGATACCGAAACAGAAGCTGAATGAGGCCGTCATAGCGGTCAATATAGAAGCCAGTATAAGAGCCAATATAAGGGAGTGCGAATAATGGAACAGGCACAGGATTTTCTCGACGAGAGTGAAGCCATATATGAGCTTGTCAAAGATCTGTCGGATGAACAGATGGAGCAGGTAACCGGCTTTAAAGGCTGGTCAATCAACGCGATTATCCGCCACCTTCATATCTGGAACATGGCCGCTTACTGGTCGCTGACCGATCCGGAGAAATTTCACGCCTTTTTCAAAGAGATGATGACCGGAATGAAGGAAAAGGCGAAAAAAGGCGAAAAATCATTGCGTTTCTTTGAGGCCGATTATCTCGACAATCTGTCCGGCACTCCGCTTGTCGAGACATGGCGCAACTTTTATCAGAAAATGACCCCTGAATTTGCTGCTGCGGACCCCGCGATGCGGGTGGAATGGGCTGGCCCCTCGATGAGTGCGCGTTCGTCAATTACCGCGCGTTTGATGGAAAACTGGTCCCATGCTCAGGCCATTTATGATGTGCTGGGCGTTAAACGCGAGAATCAGGACCGCATCCGTAATATCGTGATGATCGGTCTCAACACCTATGGTTGGACGTTCAAAGTCAATCGAGAGGAAGCACCGCAGCCGGTGCCCTATCTCAAACTAACGGCCCCTTCCGGTGCGATCTGGGAATATGGTGACAAAAACACAGAAGAAAAGATTGAAGGACTAGCCGAGGAATTTTGCCAGGTGGTCACCCAGACCCGCAATATTGCCGACACCGATCTGGAAGTTTCCGGCCCCAATGCGACCCGTTGGATGGCGATAGCACAATGTTTTGCCGGTGCTGCTGAAAAGCCGCCTGCACCAGGCACACGTGTCATGCGAGCGGCGTAGATATTGAGTTAATCAGCAAGACGGCGGTGCTATTTCAGGCTGTTTTAAGTCCGGCTCTCCGCTACAATACTTAATGTAACTTACTGATATATAATGATTATATCAGATATGCTCGCCGGTTAAACGCTGACAAATAAGATCCAGCTGATCAAGATTGCTGTAATTTATAGTCATTGCGCCTGCGCCCGTTTGCCCCTTGGACTGAATGGCGACTTTCAGGCCCAATAGATCACCCAAATGACTTTCGACAGCGCGAATATCGGCATCATTTTCCTTGCTACCACTCGCCTGTGTCTTGCTTTTCTGTCGCGATCCACCAAGGGCTTTTCGTACCAGTTTTTCGGTATCGCGAACAGAAAGGCCGTTTTTCACAATCTGCTCGGCTAGTGCCGCTGGATCAGGCGCATTGATAAGCGCCCGGGCGTGACCCATTGTCAGCTTTTCCTCACCAACCAGTAGCCGCACCGATTCCGGCAGGTCGAGCAAACGCATCAGATTGGCAATATGGCTACGCGATTTACCTACCAATTCAGCGAGCTTCGCTTGACTATGGCCGAAATCATCTTTCAGTTTCACATAGGCTTCAGCTTCTTCGATAGCGTTTAAATCGCGCCGCTGAACATTCTCGACAATCGCTATTTCCAGTGTTTCGGCATCATTAAGAGTACGCACAATTGCCGGAACCTGATGCAGCCGTGCACGCTGAGCTGCGCGCCAACGCCGCTCACCGGCGACAATCTGGAAGCTCTTGCCAAGCGGCCTAACAACAATCGGCTGAACCACGCCCCGCATTTTCATGCTGTCGGCAAGTTCATCCAGTGCTTCATTATCAAAAACCTGTCGCGGCTGATCGGGATTAGGGCGAATATCGGATATAGCTATAGAGCGCAGACCATCGGTGCGATTATCCAAGGCCTTGTCACCAGACTGCGTTTCTGAGCTCTGATCCAGTGGTTCTTCCCGCTGGATCTCGCCAAAAAGGGAGTTCAACCCCCTACCCAGTCCGGTGGCTTTTTTAGCCGACGTCTTTTTGGTCATTGAAGTGCTTTCTTCATTAGCCATTATGCAGCCACTTTCCGTTCCGGTAGACGGGCGATCAATTCGCGGGCCAGATTGATATATGCCTCCGATCCGCTGCACCGGTGGTCATAAATAAGGGCGGGCAAACCGTGGCTAGGTGCCTCGGATAGTCTGACATTACGCGGGATAACGGTATCAAACACAATATTACCAAGACACGCGCGGACATCATCGGAAACCTGCTCGGTCAACTTGTTCCGCCGGTCATACATGGTGAGCACAACGCCCATAACCGAAAGTCCCCGATTGAAACGGGCGCGAATACGTTCGACTGTCTGTAGAAGCTGGCTAAGCCCCTCTAGCGCAAAAAACTCGCATTGCAGCGGCACCATTAACGATTCAGCCGCGACCATCGCATTGAGTGTCAGCAGACCTAGCGATGGCGGGCAATCTATTAGACAAATGTCCCAGTGCCCCTCGTTTCCGCTATCCAGAGCCTTTTTTAGACGGTGGGTACGTTCTTCAAATTCAACCAGCTCGACTTCTGCGCCTGATAGATCAACCGTCGCAGGAACGATGTCCAATCCGGGAACCGCTGTATGAACAACGCAATCATTCAAGGACACATCAGAAATCAGGAGGTCATAGCTGCTATTTGTGCGGTCTGCCTGAGAAACACCAAGTCCGGTGGATGCGTTTCCTTGCGGATCAAGATCGATCAGCAGAACCTTCCACCCACTGGCGGCAAGAGCAGTGGCCGCGTTGATTGCCGTGGTCGTTTTTCCGACCCCCCCTTTTTGATTTGCTATCGCTATCCGGACCATTTTATCAAGAACCCTTTGCTAAGCCGACACAATATCGTGTTTTCAACCAATTCCCAACAATATCCCCGCTGACGGATCGGTCAAACTCTGTTCCACGTGAAACATTTTTTGCCGTTTTGGTGACAAGCCTTTTAACTCTCTTACTGCATTTTTGCCCTTTGGTAAGAGCCAAACCGTATTTTTTGTGGAAAAGCGGTGAGAAAGTGAAAGTAATTTGGGTAATGGCGCAAAAGCCCTCGCACTAATCACATCAACGGGATGAGTTTCGACATTCTCCAATCGACTACCAAAAACCAAGGCCTTTTCGGTCAAACCCAGTTTGCGCACGACAGATTCAAGAAAAGTAACACGGCGTGCGCGCGATTCAACCATCTCGACTTTATAATCCCCAAGAATAGCAATGATGATACCGGGAAAACCAGCACCGGTGCCAAGGTCCAGCCACAGCTTATCATCCTCCCCCTTTGGTGCATGCAATAATAGTTGCGCGCTATCGACGACATGACGTTCCCAGATATGATCCGCGCTGGATTTGGAGATCAGATTCTGGTGCTCCATTTCCTCTTTCAGGAGATCCAGAAATAATTCAATCTGTTGCCATGTTTCACGTGGAACGTCAAAATTATCGCGCAGCCAATCCTGCGCCTCTTGTTCTCTCATGCCTTGATCATGCCGCCAAACTATTTGAACTGCGACGCGCATGGACCAATATTGCAGCCAGTGCAGCAGGTGTAATCCCGCGAAGGCGGGAAGCAGCAGCCAGTGTTTCAGGTTTCGCGCTATTCAGACGGGCCACCATTTCATTTGATAAGCCCGGTATGGCGGAATAATCGAGTTGCTCGTCGAGACGAATTTGCTCATTTGCACGTAAATCTTTCAACTCAGAATCTTGTCGTTCAAGATATGGCGCGTAGCGGGCATCTTCCTCAATCTCGGTCAACAGGATCGGGGCAATATCGCCGCAAGCTATTAGGCCTTCCAGTGATTCAAGCGTGATATTAGGAAAGCGCAACCAATCAAACAATGACTGTTTTGTTCCATCACGTCGCACTTCAATGCCCTGCTTGGCAATAACGTCACAGCTATGGCTCGCCTCAAGCTGTTTCATGATATCCGTTCGCTGTTCCTCACGCTGGTTGAACCAACGCAACCGCTCTTCACCCAAACATCCTACACTTTGTGCAACTGCGCTTAATCGCGTTGTAGCATTATCCGCTCTCAGACGCAGACGATATTCCGCGCGTGCGGTTAGCATCCGATATGGTTCTGTTACACCTTGCAAGATCAGGTCATCAATCATCACAGCGATATAGCTTGTTCCGCGATCCAATTCGGGAACCGGCTTACCCTGAATCATACAAGCGGCACCTATGCCAGCTATCAATCCTTGTGCGGCAGCTTCCTCATATCCCGTAGTCCCGTTAATCTGTCCGGCACAATATAGGCCTTCCATTTCCCGGACTTTCAAGGAACTATCCAAAGCCCGCGGGTCAATATGGTCATATTCCACCGCATAGCCAGGTACGATGATTTCTGCTTGCGCTAGCCCGTCCATCGTCCGGACAAAAGCTTCCTGAACTTCTGCTGGCAAAGAACTACTGATCCCATTTGGATATACATAATGCGTATCCAATCCTTCCGGTTCTAGAAAAACCTGATGGGAATCACGGTCGGCAAAGCGATGAATTTTATCTTCGATCGACGGACAATAACGCGGGCCAAGCGCATCAATAGCGCCGCTGAATAACGGGGAGCGATCTAGATTTCCGCGAATAATATCATGGGTATGAGCATTGGTCCGGCTAATCGCACAAAAAATCTGCGGAACCTGACGACCTGTAGACAAGGGGGACATAGTCCAATCCCCATCATCGGAAGGTTGCTCGGGCAGCTTAGCCCAGTCAATTGTCCGTGCATCTATTCGAGGCGGGGTTCCCGTCTTCATGCGCGCTATAGGAAGACCTGCTTCGCGGATCTGCTGACCAAGAAAAACCGCACTGGCTTCACCAGTACGGCCACCCGAAACTGTTTCTTCACCGCGAAACAGCTTCCCGTTCAAAAATGTACCGGTCGCTAATATTACTACCGATGCGGTAATCTGGCTATCGTCGATTAAGCGAATCCCGCGAACGCTGTCCGATTCAAATATTAGAGATGCGACTTCGCCTTCCACTATGGAAAGATTTTCCTGTATGTCGAGCATCCGGTGGATGGCCGCTTTATATAATTTACGGTCCGCTTGTAGCCGTGGACCCTGAACCGCTGCCCCCTTTGACATATTGAGCATCCGGTAGTGGATTCCGGCTGCATCAGCTGCTCGTCCGATCAATCCATCGAAGGCATCAACTTCCCGCACCAAATGTCCTTTGCCCAAACCACCAATGGCGGGATTACAAGACATTGCGCCAATGCTCTCTTTCGTGAAACTCACCAAAGCCGTACGCACACCCATGCGCGCGGCCACTGCGGCAGCTTCACAGCCGGCGTGCCCACCGCCTACGACAATCAGATCAAAATCACGTTTCATCCTGCCGCCCATAGCGGAACGCAAGTTTCAGGTCAAAACTATCCGCACCAATCATCTGTTCCACGTGAAACATTCACTTACCGATACAGAATTTCCCAAAAAGACTATCGAGCATATCTTCTGTGCTGGCACGACCCGTAATCGCATCAAGAGAGCCGCGTGCCAAACGCAATTGTTCCGCAATGATTAGATAATCCTCAAATCCCGGGATCTCGCTCAAACTTTTCTGTGCCATAGCCAGATTATCAGCTTGGCGTTGATTCACGCTAATCTCGTCACCGTGGGGAACAACCTGTCTGGCGCGCTCGACCAATAAGCTAACCAGATCATTCATCCCTGTGCCAGCGAGCGGAGAAACAGAAAGCACATCGGGCGATTTTGATTGATAATCGGGATGGTCTAGTCGCGATGCTATTTCTACCAGAGCATCGCTCTGGGGCCCCTCACCTTCGGGACCTAACCATAGAATCAAATCCGCCAGTTCAAACTGTTTGCGCGCCCGGTCAATTCCTATTCGCTCAATCTCCTCAGCACCATCATCACGGACACCAGCCGTATCAATAAACAGAAACGGAATGCCCTTTATTGCAATCGGAACCTCAATCACATCACGCGTGGTCCCTGCTATGGGCGACACAATCGCCGCTTCCCGTTCCACCAGCGCGTTTAACAAAGTGGATTTTCCACTATTGGGCGGTCCGCCTAAAACCACTCGCACCCCTTCGCGCAGCTTCTCCGCTCGCGGACGGGCAAGCATAGTTTCCATCTCAGCTGCGAGATTTCTTGCTGCAAGTTGCACGGCATCGAGCTGTGCCGGAGCCACATCATCTTCGTCGGAAAAATCAAGTTCGGCTTCGACCATGGCAGACAAGCGCAATATGCCGCTTTGCCATTCTTCCACCTTGCGAGATAATGCGCCGCCAGCAGCCTGTATCGCAGACCGTCGCTGAAGTTCAGTTTCGGCAAAAAGCAGATCAGACAAGCCTTCTGCTTCAGCGAGATCCATTCTTCCGTGAGTGAAGGCACGGCGAGTAAATTCGCCAGGCTCCGCCTTGCGTAGTCCGTCCATATTCGCGAGGGCATTTTCAAGCACGTGAACAACCGCGCGTCCGCCATGACAATGGATTTCGGCCAGATCTTCCCCGCTGGCACTATTGGGACCAGGGAACCATAGCAACAAGGCGGTATCAAGCAGGTCGCCGCTGTCAGGATCACTCAGTTTCGCCAGACTGGCCCGCCGTTCTTGTGGCACTGATCCTGAAAGCATACGCAAAGCGGACGAGGCCTTTGGCCCGCTAATACGGATAATAGCAATTGCCGAAGGCGGCTGTCCACTGGACAAGGCAAAGATTGTATCAGCAGTAGACATCTGTAACTATTTGATATTTAATCTTTTTTCTTCGAGGATGATTTTTGTTGCTTGCTTCCGGAACCTCCGGACCCCCCGGAACCCCCGGAACCCATAGCTCCGCCCAGGAAGGAAGAGAACATCTTGATTCCTGCCTCACCCATTGGAGCGATAATTTTGGTAAAGCTTTGCAATTGTTCCACCGAGCTGGCCCCTTGCAGGAGCTTTGACAATTCGCTCACATAGGTTTCATTCAGCTTTCCCACGTCCGGCAAGCCCATTAACCGCCGTGCTTCTTCGGGTGTGCAGTCCAGTTCTACGGTTACTTTCATCATGCTTCCTTTATGCTTATCGTCGAAGCGAACTTCCCTCTCTCACCGCAACTGATAATCTTCAACCTTGCCACAACAGGATATGGGGATATTGTGCACCATTAATCAAGTGATCATCAAAGGAGCATTGTAAAATGGGTGAAATGAAATCAATCAAGACGCTAAGCGGGAATGAAGAATTTCCTTGTTATGTGGCCGCTCCTGAAGGAACTGCAAAAGCAGCCATCATCGTGATTCAGGAAATATTTGGCGTAAACAAAGGAATCAGAGCCAAATGTGATAAATGGGCAAAAGCCGGTTATCTTGCCGTAGCCCCGGATATGTTTTGGCGAATCAATGATAACACCGACCTTGACGCCGATGTCGAAGAAGAGTTTCAGGTCGCGCTCGATCTGATGAATAAACTCGATCAGGATCAGGGTATCAGGGATATTGAAGCCGCAATCCACTATGCGCGTGAACAGGTAAATGGCGGAAAAGTCGGCTGTGTCGGTTTTTGTCTGGGCGGACGTCTTGCATTTATGACCGCTGCGCGAACCGATATTAACGCTTCGGTTGGCTATTATGGCGTTGGTATCGACGGACTGCTGCGTGAAAGCCACGCTATTGCACATCCGGTCATGTTGCATATCCCGACCGCAGATGGCTTTGTTCCACCCGAAGCGCAGGCAGCAATCCATAAAGGACTGGACGATCACCCCAAGGTTACCTTGCACGATTATGAAGGTCTGGATCACGGATTTGCTTCTGAATTCGGCAGCCGGAGAGATGAAGCTGCGGCAAATCTCGCCGATAGCCGCACGGCTGAATTTTTCAAGAAGCATCTGGGATGAGCGCCCGCCAGAACCTGAAAGCATGGCATGCGCGCTTAGCTGATAAAGGGCATGAAAATAGCCCCGATAACGGCGCAGCCGAACTAAGCGCGCAACTGGCCGAGGATGCTGTCTTCCACTCCCCTGTGGTTCATACACCACAGGTGGGCAAACTCATTGTTATGGCCTATTTAACCGCCGCCGACACGGTGCTGGGCAATGACAGCTTTCGCTATGTCCGGGAAATTGTCGATGATGACGCCAATATGGCAATGCTGGAGTTTACGCTCGAGCTTGACGATATTCAGGTCAACGGCGTGGACATTATCACCTGGAATGACGAGGGCCTGATACAGGACTTCAAGGTGATGGTCCGCCCGTTAAAGGCGATCAACAAGGTCTGGGAAGAAATGGGAAAGATGCTGGAGAAGATGAAGAATTAGCTACCGCGAGAGCTGCGTTAGAACAACGTCATCATGCCCAGTTTAGGGTCGACTATGCCATCATAGATCATGCGTCCTGCGACCCAGACAATCACGGCCAGACCGATATAGGCGATCCATTTATAGCGTTCGATATATTTGGCGATGACATTGGCTGCGATACCCATCAATGCGACAGATAACAGCAGGCCGACCACCAATATGCCGGGATGTTCACGCGCAGCTCCAGCAACACCGAGAACATTATCCAGGCTCATGGATATATCAGCCGCTGTGACTGCCCAAACGGCACCCCAAAAGGTTTTCCGCGACTTTATCCCGCTATGTTCATCACCAGCAATCTCGGGAGAACCGGAAGATTCATCTTTGTGGAATATTTCACGCCAAAAATTCCATGCAACCCACAACAGCAGCAACCCGCCTGCAAAAATCAATCCGACAATTGAGAGCAGCATGCTCACCGCAAGCGCAAATATGATACGCATGATCAACGCAACGCTGATACCGATCATGATGACTTTACGCCGCTGATCCGGTGGCAAGTTACCGGCAAGAGCACCGACTACAATCGCGTTATCCGCTGCAAAAACAAGGTCGATCAACACAACCTGTCCAAAGGCCGCCAAAGCCTCTGGTGAACCTATATTGGTAAAATCATGGACAATGGCCGCCCACATATCTGACAAAGAACCAAGGCCGGGGACAGCCGATATGGTAAAATTAAAGATATCGATCATATAAGAATTATAGGTCCAAAATAGCTTTTGCTTGGCATAGGGTTATAGAAATCATGACGCAACCCGCGCCACTCCACATATTCCGATAATTTACGAAAACCATCCCGGTGAAATCCCCGGGTAAATATTATACCGGCCCGCTCAAACAGGTTATTGATCGGTTAAACCCGTCTGAGTGGTCCGGTTTTACCAGCAATATATATTATTGATTCATACTGTCGAAGAAATCATCATTGGTTTTGGAATCCTTCATCTTGTCGAGCAGGAATTCCATCGCGTCGATCGTGCCCATTTGCATGAGAATACGGCGCAGCACCCACATTTTCTTGAGCTTGTCATCCTCGACCAGCAATTCTTCCTTACGCGTTCCGGATTTACCGACATCAAGCGCTGGGAAAATACGTTTGTCCGCAACTTTGCGGTCCAATACGATTTCAGAGTTGCCGGTACCTTTAAATTCTTCAAAGATAACTTCGTCCATCCGGCTGCCGGTATCGATCAGCGCGGTTGCAATGATGGAAAGCGAGCCGCCTTCCTCAATATTACGGGCAGCACCGAAAAACCGTTTCGGGCGCTGCAACGCATTGGCATCAACACCGCCGGTCAGCACTTTGCCAGAGCTTGGCACAACCGTATTATACGCGCGGCCAAGACGGGTAATGGAATCAAGCAAGATGACCACATCATGCTTGTGCTCGACCAGACGCTTTGCTTTTTCAATAACCATTTCAGCAACTTGCACATGGCGCGTTGCGGGTTCATCAAAAGTGGAGCTGATAACTTCACCCTTAACCGAACGTTGCATGTCGGTTACTTCTTCGGGGCGTTCGTCAATCAACAGGACGAGCAGATAAACTTCCGGATGATTATCCGTAATCGCTTTGGCAATATTTTGCAGCAGCACGGTTTTACCGGTCCGTGGCGGGGCCACGATCAAGGCGCGCTGGCCTTTGCCCTGCGGCGAAATAATATCAATAACGCGGGCTGATTTATCTTTGACCGTAGGATCAAGACTGTCGAGTGTCAGTTTCTCATTCGGATAGAGCGGAGTCAGATTATCAAAATTCACCCGGTGCCGCACCGCTTCCGGTTCATCAAAATTGATCGCGGTCAGCTTCGTCAACGCAAAATAACGCTCTCCATCACGTGGCGCACGAATTTCACCCTCAACCGTATCACCGGTACGCAAGCCAAATTTTCGAACCTGGTTAGGTGACACATAGATATCGTCCGGACCGGCCAGATAATTGGCTTCCGGAGAACGTAAAAAGCCAAATCCGTCGGGCAGCACTTCAATCGTGCCAAGCCCCATGATCAGCTCATCATTATCCGCAAGTTCCTTCAAAATCGCAAACATCAGATCCTGTTTACGCAAGGTGGATGCGGTTTCGACACCAAGCTTTTCCGCCATAGAGACGAGTCCAGCGGGTGATTTTTCTTTTAATTCTTTTAAGTGCATGGAAGGTTATCCAAGTATGTCAGGGAGTTATTTTTTGCATGCGAACGGCGTATTCGCCATTAAGTTTTCACATGATGAGGTCGCCCGGACGGGCTTTGAGGCTTGATTACGCCTTTGCCATGACCCTGTCAAACTCAAAAAGATCAGACGGAAAACCATTGAGAGTCATCAAAAAGGTTTAACTACCACCAATATGACAATGATCGCGGCTGCTATGCCCGGCACTTCGTTGACCAAGCGCAACGCTTTATCAGTCATGGTCCGCTCGCCGCGAGCCAGTTTTTTAACATAGCCCATCATCCAGCCATGATAGCCCGACAGCGCTATTACCATCAGTAATTTGGCATGAAACCAGCCTTGGCTAAACGCATCAATATTATAAGCGAGCAGTAATCCCATAGCCCAGGTAATGACCAGCGAGGGATTGAGGATGATCTTGCGTAATTTTGCTTCACGATCAATCCATTTGCTATCCTCATCGGACCCCGCTGCTGTTTCTTGATGATAGACGAAGAAACGCGGCATCATGAACAGACCCGCCATCCAGAAGATTATAAAAATTATATGTGCGGATTTTAACCAGAGATAGAGCATCGAGAGTATTTCATTCATTACCGCACAAGTGTAAGCAGCTTTTCAACATGTTCAATCGGAGTATCAGGTAAAATTCCGTGACCCAGATTGAAAATATGTGGACGGTCTTCAAACACTTGCAGGATATGCCGTACGGATTGTTCAAGCGCTTGACCGCCGGTGATAAGAGCTAATGGATCAAGATTGCCCTGAAGCGGCAGTTCCGCCGGGAGGTTTTCATGAGCCCAGACGGGATCGACAGTTTCATCCAGACCGATCGCACTGGCCCCGGTTTCATTCGCATAAGCGATAAGTTTCGCACCTGCCCCTTTGGGAAAACCGATAATTGGCAGGTCCGGGTGAATTGCTTTTAACTGCCTGATAATTTCGGCATTGGGCGCAATGACCCATTTTTCAAACTGCGCCGGAGACAAGGCCCCTGCCCAGCTATCAAAAAGCTGCACTGCTTCAACGCCTGCTGCTACCTGACCGAGCAGATATTGCACCGTATTTTCGATAATCGCGTCGATCAGTTCCGCAAAAGCCGTATCATTTTTATAAGCATAGCGGCGGGTGATAGCCTGATCCTTGCTACCTTGTCCCTGCAACATATAGGTTGCGACGGTCCAGGGACTTCCGGCAAACCCCATGAAGGTAGTTTTATCGTCCAACTGTGATGCGACACTCTTTACCGTATTGTAAATAGCCTCAAAATGCTCTGGGGCTGCCTCCAGCGACGATAAAGCTGCTTCCGTGAGCCTTGGTGCCAGCCGTGGTCCTTCCCCAGCCTCAAACCACAGATTCTGACCCATGGCATGGGGCACGATCAAAATGTCGGAAAACAGGATAGCGCCATGAAAACCGAACCGCTTGATCGGTTGCAAAGTCACTTCGGCCGCGGCATCCGCATCATAGCAAAGTTCAAGAAATCCGCCCTTTTTTGCGCGTAATTCGCGATATTCGGGCAAATAACGCCCCGCTTGCCGCATTAACCAGACCGGAGTTTGGTCCGTTTTCTTGCCGCGCAGGGTTTCGAGTAGAAGTTTCGGGGAGTCGATTACGTCAGACATGGGAATTAGCGTTATCCAATATAATATATAAGTATATTTATAGAATCTTGTTGTTGTTGTTACAGCGTGGATAAAGGGGGTAACGTGGATCTACCGCTATTACAAACAGATTGACAGACCGTTGTTCACGATATGCTTGCCGATTCTAAAATTTCATCCCTGTTATCCACAGCATGTGGATGAAAATTCCAAAAGTTGACGGGCTGTGGATAGAAATCGGAATGTCGGGGATGGAAACAGGAAAGTCGAATATCCCGTATTCATCCCTTGCTTTATCCACAATGAAATAACAGGGTTGCGGGCGTTTGGAGCTTTGAATGAATCGTTTACACCTTCACATGTTGTCTGACTCTACCGGAGAGACGCTGGAGAATATCGCCAAAGCCGCTCTGGCACAATTTGATGGTGTCGAGATCATTAAACATTTCTGGCCGATGGTGCGTTCGGAAACGCATTTGAACAGGATATTGGTTGAGGTCGCTGATAATCCGGGGCTGGTAATTTTTACGCTGGTCAATCGAGAAATCCGCGCGCGTCTGGAACGGGAATGTCGTCATCTGGGCCTGCCGGTTGTGCCTGCGCTGGATACGGTCACAGATGCCCTGTCCAACATGCTGGGGCAAGAAGCAAAAGCGCGGCCGGGACGACAGCATATACTGGATGCGGCATATTTCAAACGGGTGGAGGCCATTCAATTTACCATCGCCCATGATGACGGTATAGGGTGGGAAAATTGGGAGGAAGCGGATATTGTGCTTGCCGGCGTATCCCGCACATCAAAAACACCGACATCTATTTATCTGGCCAACCGCGGGTATAAAACCGCGAATATTCCTATCGTTCCGGAATCGCCGCCGCCCGATGCGCTGTTTCATTTGAAAAACCCGCTGGTTGTTGGTCTGGTCGCCGGAACCAGCCGATTGGTGCAGGTGCGCCGTAACAGGCTGTTATCATTGAATCAGGCCGCCGAAACAGATTATGTCAATGAGCAAAAGGTAAAGGAAGAAACCCAATATGCCCGGCGGATGTTTGCTGATAATGGCTGGCCCACCATTGATGTAACGCGCCGGTCGATCGAGGAATCCGCCGCTGCGATCATCAATTTCTATAATGATCGCGATATTCGCGAGATCGAAGCCAAGAAGAAAGCCGAAAGCGCTGATAAATCCGAAGATAGCGAGAAAAAAAGCGATGGATAAATCTATAGTGGAGCCGATGCTGATCCTCGCCTCCCAAAGTAAAGCCCGGCGCTCTATGCTCGAGGCTGCTGGAATTATGGTGGAATCTCTGGCTCCCAATGTTGATGAAGAGGCGTTGAGGGAGGGGCTTCGCTCAGATGGCGTGACCGCGCGCAATGTGGCTGATGCGCTGGCCGAAGCCAAGGCCGTGCGGGTGTCGCGGCGCATCGGACCGGCTCTTGTCCTTGGCGCGGATCAGCTACTGGCGCTGGAAGACGGGTCAATGCTCGACAAGCCGGAAAGCCGTGAGGATGCCAAAGCGCATTTACGCTTGATGTCCGGCAAAAAACATAAATTGTTCAGCGCAGCCGTAATCGCGGATCAGGGATCACCGGTCTGGCGGCATATTGATATAGCAACTTTAAGCATGCGCCAGTTAAGCGATGCCTTTATCGACCAATATGTCGAGGCGGAATGGGACAATATCCGCCACTGTGTTGGATGCTACGAGATCGAAGGCCGCGGAGCGCAGCTTTTTTCAGATATTAAAGGGAGTCAGTTTACGATTATGGGGTTACCTCTGTTACAATTGCTTGATTATTTGCGTGTCCGCGGCGTTATGCCATCATGACCGATCGTTCTACAGGTCTACCTTATGCAGAGGTTATCGGTGATCCGATTGCCCATAGCAAATCCCCGGTCATTCATAACTTCTGGCTGGAAAAGCTGGGGATCAAGGCCGAATACCGGATGTTCCACGTGAAACCTGACGAGTTGGAGGGCTATATTGCCAGCCGCCGGGATGATCCGGACTGGCGGGGCTGCAATGTTACAATCCCGCATAAGCTGGCGGTGATGGACCATGTTTCTGATCCGGGTAACGTTCACGCATCTATTGGAGCGATGAACACGGTTGCCAAAGCTGAAAACGGTGAACTATTTGGCACTAATACGGATGCAGGTGGTTTTTTTGCGCCAATTTCCGATGTTCCGCTAAAAAATCAGGATGTCATTGTGATTGGTGCGGGCGGCGCAGCGCAGGCTGTTTTGTTTGCCCTGTCGCGCATTGAAGTCGGTTCCGTTACGATTATCAACCGCAATGTATTAAAAGCCTCGGCCCTGCTCGCGCGTTTCGGGTTAAAGGGACAGGCTTTGGAACATGGCTCTGCGCTTCCGCCGGCACGGCTGCTTGTCAATGCCAGTGCTCTTGGGATGAAGGGACAGGATGAATTGATCGTTGATCTTTCTCCCTTGCCTGATGATGCCATTGTCTATGATTTGGTATATGCGCCGCTTAAAACCAGCTTGCTAAAAGCTGCTAGGGCGAGAGGACTGGAAACAATTGATGGCTTGTCGATGCTTATCGGCCAAGCGGCGGTGGCGTTTGAAATATTCTTTGACCAAGCCCCACCGCTGGAACATGACGAATTATTGAGAAAGCTGCTGCTGAAATGATGGAACAGAAGAATAAAGCAGGACCGTTGATAATCGGCCTTACCGGTTCCATCGGTATGGGAAAATCAACTGTGGGGCAGATGTTCGCGGATGAAGACATTCCCTTATTCGATGCTGACGCCGCGGTGCATATTTTACAAGGCCCGGGCGGCGCGTTGGTGGAGGATATTGAAGCGCTATTTCCTGGCACCACAAGTAAAAATGGCGTGGATCGCCAGAAACTTGGTCCCGCTGTTCTGGGTAATCCGGAGGCGCTGAAAAAACTGGAAGCGCTCATCCATCCGGCTGTCGGCGCGATGCGGGCCGAATTTCTGCAACAGAATGAGCGCGCGCCGATGGTTCTGTTTGATATACCATTATTGTTTGAAAAATCCGGAGCGCAAGGTGTCGATCAAATCATCGTTGTTTCTGCAAGCGAAGAAGATCAGCGCAACCGCGTGTTGCAGCGTCCCGGGATGACGGCGGACAAGTTTGAGAAAATTAAAGCGTTGCAAATGCCGGACGCAGAGAAGCGTAAACGGGCGGATTATGTCATCAATACGTCGCTGACTTTGGAGGAAACCCGCAAACAGGTTAAAAATACTATCGAAAAACTGAAAGCTTCTCTTGCCTAACCGGTAAGAGAGTCCAATATTAGATATATGCGGGAAATAATTTTCGATACTGAAACTACCGGCTTTGACCCTCACAGTGGTGACCGGATGGTGGAGATAGGCTGTATTGAAATGATTGATCGGCTAGAAACCGGGAACAGCTTCCATTGCTATTATAATCCTCAGCGCCCGATGCCCAAAGCGGCAGAGGAAATACACGGGCTTTCCGATATTTTTCTGTCCGATAAAATGCTGTTCGCTGACGGTGCGGACGAGCTTTTAGAGTTTTTGGGCGATGCTAATCTGGTTGCCCATAATGCCCAGTTTGATTTTAATTTCCTGAATGCTGAGCTTGTCCTTTGCGGTAAGAAACCTATTTCGCAGTTCCGCATGATTGATACTTTGGCCATTGCAAAAGTAAAGCATCCGGGCGCAAAGCTGACTCTTGATGCTTTATGCAGCCGCTATGGGATTGACCGGAGTCACCGTATAAAACACGGTGCACTGCTCGACGCAGAATTATTGACACAACTTTATATCGAACTGACTGGTGGTCGCCAGATCGGGCTTAGCCTATCGGAAGAAAAAGCGGATGCGGCTTCGGAAGGGCGGAAGATTTCAGGCAAGGAAGCCGCCTTGAGGCGGCAGTTTATTGCGCCGCGTGCCCATGAAGCAAACGAAATGGAACTGGCGCGTCACGCTGCCTTTATGAAAGAGATAGAAGATCCGCTTTGGGCAAAGATCTAACCGGATAAATCGCCCGTCTTTAGATTGGAATTTGAAAATTTTGCCTAACTATAATGGAGAATAATTATGGAAATTCGTGTTTCAGGACATCAGGTAGACACCGGTAATGCGCTCCAAAGTCATGTTGATGATAGAATGAACGCAATAGCCGATAAATATTTTCCCAAGGCCATTTCCGCTCATGCAACCTTTAGCAAAGCGCCTCATAATCATTTTCAGTGCGATATAGTTTCCCACATCATGCAAGGATTGATGCTGAAATCAGAAGCCCGTGCCGAAGACGCGCATCAGGCTTTTGACCAAGCAGCCGAGAAGATAGAGAAACAGTTACGCCGTTATATGCGCCGGTTGAATGACCATCATCTCCAGGCCCAATATGCTGCTAAACAAGAGGAAGCTGCTTATCGGGTGTTTGATAGCGGTGATGATGAGGAAGAATCGGAGTTGATGGATGCCGAAGCACCACCAATTATTGCCGAGACCAGCACTGATATTCCCGTAGCCAGCGTTTCGGATGCGGTTATGATGATGGATTTACGCAATACGGGCGCTTTAATGTTTAAAAATGCCGGAACAGGCGCCCATAATATGGTGTATCGCCGTGCGGATGGCATGATCGGATGGGTTGAACCGCAAAAATAATATTCTGCTGCCACAAACAGTTAAATCGCAGTTCTCCAGTGATTCGGGCCTAAAGTTCCGGAAAGTTGATTGCGGATAAATAGAATTGAGATAACATCTCTGGCGAAAATATGTTTGTGATTACCGGCGCTCCGGCTAAAGGCGGGCCACCGCCAGCCGGAGCGCTGTAAGGTATCAGGTCAACGAACCTATGAGGATGTAATGGAATATTTGTCAGTTCATATCGATGCCGCCGCTGTAACGGCGAGTGATACGGCTATGTCAAAAAAACAGGTTTTTCAGGCTCTGGCAGGAATAGCAGCCAAGTCTTATGGTCTTGACCAGCAAATGGTCGTAGATGCTCTCCATGATCGCGAATCTTTGGGCTCCACGGGTTTTGGCGGCTCCGTAGCGATACCCCATGCGCGGATTAGGGGATTGGACAAATGTGTTGGTATGTTCCTTCGTCTGGCACAACCCATCGACTTTGATGCACATGATGGCCAAGAGGTCGATCTGGTGTTTGGCCTGTTATCTCCCTTACAAGGCAGCTCGGACCATCTGAAAGCGCTGGCTGAAATTTCCCGCTTTCTGCGTGATGAATCGATATTGACCAAGCTTCGTGGCGCGTCTTCAGAAGACGCGCTTTATGTCTTGCTAACCGGTCAAAAAGACCAGCAAGCGGCCTAATGGCTTTAGAAAACGATCAACAAGAAACAAGCGGGCCGGAAACAAGTGGACCGGAAGAACATTTTCGCGCGCTGGAGCGATTATATGCCCAAGCACCGATCAACCAGTTTTTCGATTCCACGCTTGAAATCACCGAACGTGGCATAGCTCGCATCACATTTTCTGTTGATGAACGCCATTATCATGCTGCCGGAGCCGTCCATGGCACCGGCTATTTCAAAATGCTTGACGATGTTGCATTTTATGCGGCGAACAGCCTGGTTACGGACCGTTTTCTGTTGACCACTGCTTTCAACCTATTGTTCACCCGACCACTTAAAACCAGCACCGTGACCGCAGAAGGGAACTGGGTAAGCGGAAAAAGACGGGTTCTTGTCGCTGATGCTCGCCTGATTGATGAGGATGGCGAAGAAATTGCCCGCGGTACGGGAACCTTCATGCGCTCGCGTATACCGCTGGCTTCCCTTCCTGGCTATCAGCAGCCTTCCTGAACTCCTCCGATGAACATAGACGATTATATTCAGATGATCGAACCCGAATGATCGAACCACGCCTATCTGCCGAGATGATTGTCCAATCGCTTTTGCGTAAAGTGAATCAGGAGGGTGGCTTTGGGACAGTGATTCAAAAAGGCGACCGAATCTCTGGCGCGATTCTAATTATTTGCTTGGAAAAAGGTAAAGATCCGCGACTTTTGGAGAAAATGCCGAGTCTTGATGGACCTTCAATATGGCAAGTTATCTGGTCTCAACCTACTGATAAACAAGGAAACTTACAGGAATATCTGGACCGGAGAAGCAAATTTGATCCTGATTTATGGTTAATTGAACTGGATATCCCGGATGCAGAACAGCTCGTCGCTGAAATGACCTGATTTCGTTGACTCTGTTCTGGCTGCGCTTATTTCGCGTGCAACTTCAATGCACCGGTTGGTCCACTAGAATGTCTTTTTGACAGGACTAAACATGCAGACGGAGGGGACAGGGATAAGCTGTTGGTTGGTTTTTAAGCTTATTTTTGCAGGTTTCGGCCCGCACTGGACTCGCCGCATTAAATAACGGGTTTATGAGCAAAATTTTTAAGTCTGCCAGCGTCTTGTCGCTAGCACTAACTACGGTCGCGGCTCTTACCATGACCGATGCATCATTCGCACTGGAAGCGAGTGAAGAGATGCCAGAGGCGGAGATTGTAATTGATCCGGCTATGGTAGAATCCGCTAATGAGACGGATTCAGTTGTTTTCGCAGAAGAACAGGAAGTTCTCTCCGAAATACCTCAAGATGTCATTGTTGAAGACCGCGTCGCTAATGAAGAACGCACCTCTCAAAATAATTTTGATTATGTAGACACCGACACCAATTCTCTGCGTGACTTGGTCGCTCAGCAATCTGTTGAAGATTCATTGAGCGAAGAAATGATGTGCCTTGCCGGTACTATCTATTTTGAATCAAAAGGTGAAACATTAGCCGGGCAGCTTGCGGTTGCTCGCGTAGTCATGGCCCGGGCCGCTTCCCCGCGCTTTCCCGACACCATGTGCGGCGTTGTATATCAACGCAAACAATTCTCCTTCATTCGGGGCGGAAAAATGCCGCGGATAAATAAAAACCACTCCCATTGGCATAACGCCGTTGCGATTGCCAAAATTGCGATGAACGATGGTTGGGAAAGTCCTGTCGAAGGTGCTTTATTCTTCCATGCCCGTTATGTATCGCCCGGCTGGCGGTTAAAGCGGATGGCGATGATCGATAATCATATTTTCTATCGCTAAGATTTTTGTTTTCCAATATTAGAAAAAGGGCCCTTTCGAGGGCCTTTTTTATTTACGGTCTCTCATGCGCTCAGGTGTTGGCCGAAAATGTCAAATAAGGGATGATAATCTGCAAAAACGTCCGGAAACTAGCCGTTCCTTGGTGTGAACTTAGTGAACTTAGAATAGAATATTCCAAAGCCGTGGGACGTATCTGTCTGAGTCGAGGAAACACATACTGTGAAAATGATGATAGGCTTTTCTAGCTTGAATAAAGATAATGTCTTTCTTTTGTTCTGTTTATGTTCTAATTCTTCGGCATGATGATAGACCAGGATGATTCGTCTTTAGCAGCTTTTTTAGCCCCTGAGCCTCACCCATTAACGGGGGCGGCAGCAATTGCTCGTGGTACAGCCCGGTTATTTTCCCGACATGATATCATGGTCCTACCCGAAGTGAGCCTGCCGAATAAAAGGCGAGCAGATCTCATGGGGCTGGATGCCAAGGGACAGGTTATAATCGTTGAGATAAAGGTCGCACGCGGTGATTTGCTCGGCGATAGCAAGTGGACAGAATATCTGGACTATTGCGATCGCTTTTATTGGGCTTTTCCGGGCGGATTTGACGTTACACCGCTTGATCGAGCTGAATTTCTGCCAGAACGGACAGGGATGATAGTTGCTGATGCCTATGATGCGGAGATTCTTCGTCCGGCGGCAACCCATGCGCTGGCCCCGGCCCGTCGCAAAACAGAAACTACGCGATTGGCAAGGCGTGCCATGCGCCGGTTATCTGTAACAAATGGCTGGACTGACCCCGTAGCATGTGAATTCTATTGAGTCAGAATGGCGATCAGCCTTGCGGACCGAAAAACCGGCCTTCGGGCTCGGGTTTCTTCTTTTTATCCATTTTCTCAATCTCGGCCAAAATTGCAGAAGCCCGTCGATCACGTGTGGCATAATCACGAGCTGACAGGCCAGCAAGAGTGTCAGTGTGATCCGGATCAGCACCATTTGCTAACAATAGTCTCACCATTTCAGGATCTCGCAACTGAACCGCGCGGATCAGGGCAGTTTCGCCCCGGTTGTTAGCCTGATTCACCTTGGCATTCTTGGACAGCAAAACGCGGGCGCCCTCAACAAAACGTAATTGTGTGGCTAGCATGAGCGGCGTTGTTCCATCATTATCTTGCACGTTGGGATTAGCACCCTTTTGCAAAAGAAACGCAGTCCAAGTGGGATCGCGGCGGGCTACCACGATGTGAAGCGCGGTTTGTCCAGTGGTTAAATCCTTGGTATTGACGATTACCGTGCCGGGCTGATTCAAAAATTTTGTCGCTTCTGTGCCATCCCGGTCTTTCACTGCTTTGAGGAAGTTATAGCTGTCAGAAAATTGTGCATTGGCAGCACCCGGCAGTGCCAACGAAAAAGCGGCCAATAATGCCAGAACGAACGGTCTGACACTATTTGCCCGGTCTGATTGTGAAAATCCGCTGCGTGAAAGTCCGAAGCTGCCCCAATGCATAATATGCCGCCTTGCATTAATTGAAAAATCTATCACCTGTTAACGATAGATGCTGTCAAATATGAGTTGAAAATTCGCCGATAGCAGACCATGGCTGGCCTTATGATGAACAAATTTCTCTCTCTTTTCTCTGCCGCGCTTTTACTATCGCTTCTCTCCGCCTGCAACCCGGGATCTTCCGGTGATGCAAATGGCGGTGCACAAGAAGAAGCGCCTCTTGCGGGAGCAGCAATCGGCGGCGGCTTTACTTTGACTAACCAGGACGGGGAAAAAACATCGGATACTGATTTTGCTGGAAAATACCGGATCATCTATTTCGGTTATAGCTATTGCCCCGATGTATGCCCTGTTGATCTGCAGCGGTTGATGCAGGGATTGGCCTTGGCGGAGAAGGATGATCCGGCTTTGGTGGATAAAATCCAACCGATATTCATTACAATTGATCCTGAACGCGATCGGCCTGAGCAACTGAAACAATATGTATCAGCTTTTCATCCGCGGCTGATCGGTTTGACCGGCAGCGTTGATGAAATTGCTGAAGTTGCGAAAAAATTTCTGATAATTTATGACAAGCGCGAGGATGAAGGCACCAGTGAATATCTGGTAGACCATAGCCGCCAGGCTTATTTATTAGGCCCGGAAGGCGAGCCCGTTGCCTTGCTCCCCTTTGACGGCACACCTCAGCAAATTGCCGATGAAATCACGCGATGGATGCGGTAGCTAAGCGCCCCTTTTGGGAGCAACCCCTCGACACGCTTGACCGCGGCCAGTGGGAAGCGCTTTGCGATGGTTGCGGAAAATGCTGTTTGCTAAAAGCTGAGGACGAGGATGACGGCGAGGTCTATATGACTAATATCGCTTGCAAGCTGCTCGACACGCAAACTGCACAGTGTAGCGATTATCGGCGGCGGCGGTTTTTTGTTCCTGATTGTGTCCGGCTGACCCGTACAAAGCTGGATCAATTTACCTGGCTTCCGGACAGCTGCGCTTATAAATTGCGGGCGCGTGACTTACCGTTACCGGAATGGCATTATCTGATATCCGGCGACCGGGAAACTATCCATCAAACCGGAAACTCGATACGCGGCAAGGTAATAACGGAGGTAGAAGCTGGGCCGCTTGAGCACCATATTCTCGACAGACCGCTCTAAGGCGCGCACCACACCGGATAGCGAGGCGTTAGAGATTGAACTGGGCGGGCGCTATTATCCGCTGCTTGTGCGTAAGGTGGCGCGGGCGCGCTCCATTGCCGTTTCGGCTGATATTGTAAAGGGTGATGTACGGATTACAATGCCTCCCTATGCCAGCATGACGCAAGCGCTGCGCTTTGCCCAGTCCAAATCGGGCTGGTTAGCGGATCAGTTTGCCGAGGCATTGCCGCCTGTTCCAATCATCAATGGCGCGGAGATTGCTTTTGCAGGCGAAGAGCATGTCATCCACTGGTCCGCCGAATTTAGCCGTACGCCTTTGAAAACTGACAATGAAATTCGGGTTGGCGGCCCTGAAAACCGGATCGAAAGCCGCATAATAAGATGGATGAAGGAACAGGCACGCACCACTTATGCAGATGATCTTATGCTCTATTGCAAGCGGGCGGGAGTGGATATGCCTACGCTGTCTATTGGCGATGCCCGGCGCCGCTGGGGAAGCTGTTCGGGGCGCCGCGCGATCCGGTTGAACTGGCGGCTTGTCATGGCCCCTCCACTGGTTCGGCGTTCCGTGGTCGCGCATGAGGTTGCCCACCTGCGCCACATGAATCACAGTCCCGATTTTTACGAACTCCTCGACAGGATTTTTGAAGGTAATCGCAAGGATGCTGACCGCTGGCTTAAACAGCATGGCACGGGTTTGCATCTCATCGGCGTGCCGCCCAGATAAAACGCTATTCCTGCGTGGCTGGTTTCGGGGCGGGCTTGGGTAAAATTGAAACCGGTGCTGGTGGCTGTTCAGCCGGACGGTTCGGTTGGTCCGCAGGTTTCTTTTGTTCCGATGGTTCTGATCGACCTAAAACTGAATCAATCCACTCCTGATCCAGTTGGGGCGGATCACCGGGTGCTTGCCCGCCTTCCATATCATATTCCAGCCCTTGACCCGTTTCAATCGGCATACCGTTTTCATCAACATAGATGCCATCTTCGGGCGCGCCGAACAGATCTTCTTCATCCGGCTCCAGTTGCCAGTCGGGCAGGACCAGTTCGGTATCAAATTTTTCAATCTTCCGGTTCGCCACAGCGGTTTTCATAAATGCAGCAAAAGCCGATGCCGGTGCCCGACCGCCTTGCAATCCACGCACTGGTTTCGCATCATCGCGGCCCATCCACACACCCGTGGTCAGACCGCTTGAAAAGCCTAGAAACCACCCATCTTTATTGCTGCTCGTGGTGCCTGTTTTCCCTGCGACAGGACGGCCTATCTGTGCCGCTTTGCCTGTTCCGACATTCACGGCCGTTTGCATCAGGTCGGTGATACCGGCAGCAACCCATGGGTCTATCAATACGCGGCTACCATCAAATTTATTCTGGTAAAGGACGTTGCCCTTCATCGTGCTGACTTTGGTAATGGCATAAGGGGTGATTGCCACGCCCTTGGCATTGATTGAGGCAAACGCCCGTGTCATGTCGAGCAACCGGACGTCCGATGTTCCCAGAACCATTGATGGATTGGTATCAATCTTGGTCGTAATCCCGAAACGGCGCGCCATATTGGCGACAGTCGAAGTCCCTATATCATTACCGAGTGCTGCAGCGACGGTGTTTTTGGAATAAGCGAAGGCGGTGCGTAATGTGATATCACCGGCATAGCGTCCACCGCTGTTGCGCGGGGACCAGTTACCGATTTGAATCGGTTGATCGGTTACCATGTCATTAGGGGTATAGCCTGCTTCTAAAGCGGCCATATAAACAAAGACCTTCCATGCAGATCCGGGTTGGCGAACGGCCTGGGTCGCGCGGTTGTAATTGGAAGTGACATAATCGGTTCCACCGACCATTGCGCGAATGGCGCCATCGCGGTCTATCGCGACCAATGCACCCTGTGCACCAGCTGGAACGCGGGACTGGATAGCATTGGTGGCTGCCCGTTGCATATTAAGGTCGAGCGTCGTCCAGACTTCAATCGGTTCGACTGTTTCATCAATTAACAGGTCAAGTTGCGGCAAAGCCCAATCGGTAAAATAGCGGACACTGTTATGCCGTGGTTCGGGAGCCAGCTTGACTGCTTTGGGCTTGGTTTCGGCGGCTTGTGCAGCGGTGATCGCGCCCGCATCATGCATTACGGACAGCACAACTGACGCCCGGTCAATCGCGGCCTGTGCATCAGCCGTAGGGGAGTAGCGCGAGGGTGCTTTTACAAGGCCGGCAATAATCGCAGCCTCGGCAAGGTTCAGCTCCGTCGCACTATGTGCAAAAAACCGGCGGGACGCAGCATCAATTCCATAAGCACCGCCGCCATAATAGACTTTGTTAAGATACAGCTCGAGAATCTGTTGTTTGGAAAATTTGCCTTCCATGGCCAGAGCAATGAGCATTTCACGCCCCTTGCGCGCAAATGTCCGAGTGTTGCTGAGGAAGATATTTCTTGCCAGCTGCTGGGTAATGGTCGACCCGCCTTGTGCCCAATGACCACGATCCAGACGGACCTTGACCGATCGTATAATCCCGATCGGATCAATCCCCAAATGGCTTTCAAAGCGGCGGTCTTCAACGGCCACCATGGCATCAATCATAACTTGCGGAATATCGCTGTAATCCAGCCATTGACCATAGCTTGGCCCCATGGAAATCAATTCCCGGCCGTTGGTGTCGAGCACCCGGATCATCTGTCCGTTGGGAGAGGATTTCAGGTCTTCATAACCGGGAAGTGACGACCGGACGACCATGACCGCAACGACAAGCGCAACAAAGCCGAGCAGGCCAACGACCAAAGCTGTTTTCACTAACCGGAAAAACCACTTACGCACTGGTCCGGATTGTTTGCTGCGTTTTTTGCCCCGCGCCATATTGTCCTATTCACTATACGCTTACGAAGCGCTCTTGTATCGTGTTAGCGGGTTACTACAGGCTGAACAATGCAGAAATGCAGCTGATTAATCGTCTTTTGGTTCAAATTCCATCGCAGCACTGTTCATGCAATAGCGCAGCCCGTTTTCTGCCGGACCATCAGGGAAAACATGGCCCAAATGTCCGTCACAACCGGAGCAGCGCACTTCAATACGACGCATGCCGTGGCTTAGATCCTCGACTTCGGTGACGACATCGGCTTCTGCTGGCTGTGTGAAACTGGGCCAGCCGCAACCGCTATCGAATTTTTTCGCTGAATCAAATAATTTGGTGCCGCAACCGGCGCAAAAATATTCTCCGTCGCGTTCTTCGGCATTCAGCTTTCCGGTAAACGCACGCTCAGTTCCGGCTTCGCGCAGCACATGATATTGTTCGGGGGTCAATTTGTCGCGCCATTCGGTAGCGCTGAGGGTGATTTTTTCCATGATTATAAAATGGGAACAATAATGGCTGCCGTCAAGCGGCCCCCACAACTATCTGATGATGCTACATGCATTATATGATGGCTCCGGAGCGCATTTTCCCCGTCGATATATTCTCCCGATTTGTCCATCACCGCTCGCTAAGTTCACTAAGTTCACACCAAGGAAGGCATTTTTTTGGCCAAATATTGAAAATCAGCACGGCAATTTTCGCACGGCAATAGCAGAGCGGCTTTTGTGGAAACGCCCCGCCAACGAGATATTCAAAACTGAGAAAGAACAGATTATCAATAATATATCTATGACTATGTAGGAAAGCCGGATTTTTCTTTATTATCGGCGCAGGCGGGTCCTAACGCATCCCGGCACTCTTTTGGCCAACACTTTTTTTGGCTTGCGCTGCTTTTCTGGCGATGGTCAGCAATTCCTGTTCGACCAGGACGCGCTCGGGTTGACCGCTACTTTTCAAAGCGATTTCCAGCGATAATATCCGTTCGATCAGCCGCGCAATATGGGCTGCGGGCCACAAGCCAAGTTGCCGGGCAAAATTGTCGCGGTCTTTCCAGAAAATGCTGGGGTGATTGACCAGTTTACCGATATTGCCGCCCTGATCGACTTTTGCGCGTAGCTCCGCCAGCTTGCTCAAATGACGCAGCATTAGCCGGATCAGGCCGACTTCGCTAAATCCGATAATCATGGCCGAGGCCAATTCGCTGGTCAGCTTTCTGATGTCACCGCTCATCGCCGCGTTGATTAACAGGCCCAGATCCTCCTCGTCATTTTCGGCTCCCAACACCGAAAGAAGATCCGCTTCTGCTTCGCGTGGATTGTCCGGTGTAGCATCAAGATACAGGACCAGTTTTTCAATTTCGAGCTTGGCGAGCACCAGATCATTACTGGTCAGCGCAGCAATAGCGGCGGACATGTCGCGCGATATCCGCAAGCCTTCATCGCGGGCCATGCCTGATATTGCTGTCACAGCATCACCTTGGGAGGTTTCATAGCAGGTTGCGATCAGAGCATCGGGAGCTTTGGCAATTTTTTTGGCCAAGGCGGTTTTGTCGGCCATTCCCGCTGCAACGATAAAAACCGGATCGCCGCTGGTCTGGCTTTCCAACAGATTCTCTATTGATGCAGCCGCGCGAACGGCTTCACCGCTGTTCAAATGGACCATGATGTAGCGTTTATCCCCGAATAGAGACGCGGATGTTGCTTCGTCATTCAGCCGCGCCGCGCTTTCGCTCAGGTCGGCGATAGTCAGGTCAACCCGCTCCGCATTGCCAGCAAGCGGCGCGGCAAGTTCATTCGCCAATGCCTGACACCGCGTAGCATTGGGACCACATAAAACCGCCAATTTAAAGCTATCAGGCGCGGCATGAAAGCGGCGAACGATTTCATTATCCTTAACTTTCACGGCTGTCTCTTCATGCCGCAACCATTATTCGCTGCTATCGCTCGCCTGTTTGCGGGCAAAAAGGGATAGCCGGGTTACAATCTGGTCCGCGACAATTTTGGAAAGATTCTCCAATGCGGTTTCTTCGGCTACAACTGTGGCATATTCTGACGACACAACATCAATGCCGGCATCGGAACCGGCGGTTGCATCAAGCATCACCGCGTCATCGGATAGGCGAACGAGTTGATAACGCGCGCGCAAGGTGCGGCGTTCGCGGGTGATACGGTCATTGCTACGCACGCCAAAGCCGGCGATTTTATCATCCAGTTCTACGACGAGCCGGTATTTCGTCTCGCTGCCATCAAAATGCGAGAGCTGGTCATTCAGCGCATTACGCACCAGCCAGCCAGCTTTGCCCTTTATCGGCTCGACTTGCACATGGCCCAATCCCGTAGCAACAACGCCGTTCGCACCGCCGGAATAAAGCGGTTGCAAGCCGCAGGACGCAAGAGCAGCGCTAGCCGTCAGCAAAATGATTTGGGCCAGTAGCTTAGGAAATAAGTGAAAAATCTCGGGCAGTTTTGTCATATCACGATATTGACCAGCCGGTCAGGCACGACAATCACCTTTTTAATGTCCGCTCCATCAATGATACGCTGCACCTTTTGGGAAGCAAGTGCAAGTTCCTCCAGCGCCGATTTGTCGCTGCCTTGCGCTACAGTAATCGTATCACGCAATTTTCCGCGCACCTGTATGGCGATGGTCACTTCATCCTCTACCAACAGGCTTTCATCCACCTCCGGCCATGGCTGTGCTGCGATCAGGCCATCGTTACCCAGAAGCGCCCACGCCTCTTCGGCGATATGGGGAACCATTGGCGCGACGATAATGGCAAGGTTGCGGATAGCCGTGTCCCGATCAGCCGAAGGCGCGGCTTTTTCGATCATATTGACCAGTTCGAACACCTTGGCGACCGCTTTGTTAAAGGACAGTCCCTCGATATATTCGGCAACATCGGCGATGGTCTGGTGCAGCTTGCGTTTAAGCGCTTTATCTTCGCCGCTATTGGGCGCTTGATCCGCGATTGAGGTAAACAGCCGCCACAAACGCTGAACAAAGCGCCAGCTTCCTTCAATGCCCGATTCAGACCACGGAAGATCGCGTTCCGGCGGGCTGTCGGACAGCATGAAGAAACGCACAGCATCTGCGCCATATTGGCTAATAATCGGATCGGGGTCGATGACGTTTTTCTTCGACTTCGACATTTTCTCTACCCGGCCAGTGGTAACGGCAGAACCGTCAGCGATCACTTCCCAGTCGGTGCCATTTTTGCGAACTTCATCGGGTGAGAGCCAGCTACCATCGCCGTGCTTATAGGTTTCATGCGTCACCATGCCTTGTGTGAACAGGCTTTCAAACGGTTCGCTAAAATCCAGTTTCCCGATTGACGCCAGCGCACGGGTCCAGAAACGCGCATACAGCAGGTGTAGAATCGCATGTTCAACGCCGCCGATATATTGCGATACCGGAAGCCATTTCTGCACGGTTTCTGCGTCAAACGGCTTGTCGCCTGGCTGGCTGGCGAAGCGCAGGAAATACCAGCTACTGTCAACAAATGTATCCAATGTATCGGTTTCGCGTCGCGCAGCTTGACCGCATTTCGGACAATCGGCATCGGCCCATGTCGGATGGCGTTCCAGCGGATTGCCGGGAATATCGAAGCTGACATCTTCGGGAAGAACGATGGGCAATTGGTCCTTTGGAACCGGAACCGCGCCGCATGTTTCACAGTGGATGATCGGGATAGGTGTGCCCCAATAACGCTGGCGCGACACGCCCCAATCGCGCAGCCGCCAGGTCGTCTGGGCTGTGCCCCAGCCTTCTGTTTGTGCGCGGTCAATCACGGTTTTCTGGGCGGTTTCGATTTCCATGCCATCCAGCATCCGGCTGTTCACCAGCTTGCCGGGGCCGCTATAGGCTTCGTCGTGGATAGGCGCGTCTTCATCGCCTTTTGCAGCGACAACGCGGGTAACAGGCAGAGCGTATTTGCGGGCAAAATCAAGGTCGCGCTGGTCATGGGCGGGCACGCCGAAAACCGCGCCGGTGCCATAATCCATCAGCACGAAATTGGCGACAAACACCGGTAATTCCCACGACGGGTCGAGCGGATGAACGGCTTTCAGGCCGGTATCAAAGCCCTTTTTCTCCATCGTTTCAAGTTCAGCCGCTGTCGTTCCGCTTTTTTTGCACTCCTCACAAAAGGCCGCGAGCTTATCGTCATTTTCTGCCAGTTGCTGGGCCAGCGGATGATCGGCGGACAGAGCGACAAAACTCGCACCAAAAATTGTGTCGGGGCGGGTCGAAAAAACCTCGACCGTGTCAATATCCTGTTGTTTCTCGGCTAGCGCAAAATGAAATTGCAGGCCTTGAGACTTGCCGATCCAGTTTTCCTGCATCGTGCGGACTTTCTCAGGCCAGCCTTTCAGGTCTTTCAGCCCGTCGAGCAACTCTTCGGCAAAATCGGTGATCTTCAAAAACCACTGGCTTAATTTGC
The DNA here is from genome assembly GCF_040717415.1 of Parasphingorhabdus sp. JC815. Lineage (NCBI taxonomy): Bacteria > Pseudomonadati > Pseudomonadota > Alphaproteobacteria > Sphingomonadales > Sphingorhabdaceae > Parasphingorhabdus > Parasphingorhabdus sp. JC815. Next base: position 125,268 of record NZ_JBFEFM010000005.1, on the reverse strand, counting down.
GCTTTTCCACCGGAGCGCCCGATCGCCAGCCTTTACCGTCGATCACCTGTTCATTGGCCAGCACGGTCATGTCCACCGGATCCCAGTTCACCGCCGATTCCTTGCGATAAACCAGACCGCCCTCGAACAGGTCGATGAATAATGCCTGTTCCTGACCATAATATTCCGGATCACAGGTCGCCAGTTCACGGCTCCAGTCGAACGCAAAGCCCAGCGTTTTCAGCTGATCCCGCATGGAAGCGATATTGGCGTGGGTCCATTCGCCGGGGTGGACTTTCTTTTCCATCGCCGCATTTTCAGCCGGCATGCCAAAGGCGTCCCAGCCCATCGGGTGAAGCACTTCAAAGCCCTGCATCCGGCGGAAACGGGCAAGCACATCGCCCATCGTATAGTTGCGAACATGGCCCATATGGATGCGGCCAGAAGGATAGGGAAACATTTCCAGCACATAGCTGCGCGGTTTTGGAGACTGGTCATCGGCTTCAAAAATGCCGGATTCCGCCCAGCGGGATTGCCAGCGTTTGTCCGCCGATAAAGGGTTGAAACGCTGATCCGTCATGATGGTCCTATTAAGAAATTTGGCTCGTTTGAATTGGCCCGATTGTGCAGGCGTGTCGCTGGATTAGTTAGATAATATTGTGCCGCGGCGCAGGTCGCGCGCTTTGGTCAGTATGATCTGTTCAAGTTTTTGTGTCGTTGCGGCTTTCACCGGCGCATCGACCCATGTGCCGCCAGAGCGTATCTGGCGCGACGCAGCAACGCGCAAGGCATCGGCGCGCAAATCCTGATCCAATATCGAAATATTCAATTTCATCCGTTCCGACGGGTTGTTCGGATTTACATACCAATCGGTCAGGATAACGCCGCCATTGCTGTCTGTTTGCGTCAGCGGCATGAATGACAAGCTGTCAAGCGTGGCGCGCCACAAATAGCTATTTACGCCAATGGTCGTAACTTTCGCAGCAGCCAGATCGGCGGATGGTTTATCGTTACTGGCGCAGGCGGAAAGAACCGATAGCATTGTCACAGCGGAAAAACCCAGTATCGCAGGGCGTATTTTTGAAGTGGATTTAATAAGGCGGGACATCAACAAGCTCCTCGATTGGCATTCTGACGCGGATAAAATTGAGAATGACGCCTCATGCCGATAAATCTGGTTTCAACGCTCTCTATAATTGCTTTGCCGCAAGGGGCAAGCCAAAGCGCAACTTTTCGTTCATGCTCAGTCCCGCGTTAATAGCAGTTGAATAAACCGAAACGGGATATTCCAGTGTATGCGTAAGCGCCAGATCATTTGTGAAGTCCTTTCAGACGGTATCCTTCACTGGTTTATGTCTGTTTAGGCCAAGCCAGCCGTGCGATACAGGCTGGTTGAAGCATCCTGCACTAATGCCCGGTTCAGCTTGATTATGTTAAGACTGTGCTTAGATAAACAGGCCAGATAAAACAGGAAGTCGTAACTCCAAATTGTAACCCCAAATTGTAACCGAAGTGCAACACATAACGACCAGATGAAAAAAAGTGGGCTGATTCGACAAGTTGACTCGTTTCTTGCCCGAAAGTTTGATATAAAACTATCCTGATAAGGGGGAAATACCGTCGCAATGAAGAAAAATGGCAATATATTAGGTTGGTTAGCAGCGGGACTCGCTGCGTCCGGTCTTGCCATTACTCCTGCTGTGGCGCGTGTTTTGTCCCAGCAAAGCAAAGCAGTCTCCTTGCCTTCGCTTAGCACGATCAGTTCTTTTACAACCGCTGGTGCAGATCCGGAATTGGCCGCGCGGTTCAAACGTGACGGTTTGCTGAACAACACACAGTTTAAATTCACGCCGGCTGGCGGGAGCACAAGCGGCGATCGTGCCGTGACCGTTGTGGTTCGCCAGAACGCGTCCAGCAAAGCCATTTCCATCCGTGAAAATGTTCTTTCCGCAACGCCCGGATCGGGCTTGTTGATGTCGGCTAAAGTCACACCGACGTCTTTCAGCCTTGGCAAAGCCAAAGGGCTGAAGAGTTTTGCTATTCCGGTTAAAAAGCTCGGCGATAATTTACCCGATCTTTCCCAAATGGGCGCAGGGTTAAATGATGATGACCGCTCTGGTAAGAAGAGACGGTTCAACCCGCGTTTATCCCTTGATGCAAAAACGCCACTTGGTTCGACGCCGGCTGCTTTGAACGAGAAAGACTATTCGCTTGATGTCGGCGGCAGCTATTCGGTGACCCGCAATCTGGATGTCACCGCAGGTGTGCGTTATAAAAACGAGCGGGATCGCATGGCCCCTCTGACCGACTCGCGTCAGGATAGTCAGGCCGTTTATGTCGGAACACAATTCCGGTTCTAGTTCCTGCTGTAATAGGGCTTTTATTTAATCCTAAGCACGCATCCGTAGCATAAGGTGCGGCGGCCGGTCAGTCTTACCTGCCTTTCCCGTCCGTCTGGTGATTTCCATTAACATCGCACAAAGGTCGCGCTGTCCCGACGCGCAGCGGAGGCAAGCGCGACCGCGCGCCCGAGCTTATGCGAGGATAGCCAAGCGGGCGGATGCCTGCGCCCGGCGCCTGCGGTAAAAATCTCCTCAACTCTAGACACACACCTACAGTCCGCCACCCCACCGACGCGCAGCGGAGGCAAGCGCGACCGCGCGCCCGAGCTTATGCGAGGAAAGCCAAGGGCGCGGATGCGCCCGGCGCCTGAGGTCTAAAAAAGAATCACCTCAACTCTAGACACACACCTACAGTCCGCCACCCCTCCGACGCGCAGCGGAGGCAAGCGCGACCGCGCGCCCGAGCTTATGCGAGGATAGCCAAGGGCGCGGATGCGCCCGCCCGGCGCTTGAGGTTAAATAAAGAATCTCCCCTCAAAAACTTAATCCGTCAATCGCGGCCCAGCCATAAGCGCCTAAACCCGCCAGTTGCTGAAACCGCCGCGCGTTCATACCGCCAAGCAATATGACTGGCTTGCGGTGCAGAATAGCGCATAAGGTGACAAGGCGTCGTAATTGCATCTGGCTTAGTGGGCGCTGACCGGGATGGGACCGCGTTGAAAAAACGGGCGAAAGAAAAAACAGATCTGCGCCATGGTGATTTGCCAAGGAAATCTCATTCCGGTCATGCACTGGTGCGCTGTGGATCATTCCAGCGGTCTGATGCTTTTTCCATTGCCGGCCGTGAACCCCGTCCGCGCCCCATAGACGTGCTGTTGACGGTGGCCCGGCAAGCAGCAGAATATGCCCGCCTCGCTTTGCCCAGCGCCTGACCTCGGCAAACCGTTTATGGCGATTATCTGGCGAAAGGTGATAGTGGCGAAACACGATTCCGCTGCCACGGGGCAATGCCTTGATAGATTTTTCTAGCATGGCATCATTGCGGGCATCGGTCATCAACCAGATATGCGGGTAACTTTGGGGATAGAGATCGGAAAACCGGGACTGGTGCATCAGGCCTGCCTGCCATATAGCAGGGCAATAGCCAATTAAGAATATGATGAGTGTTTGATGAATAAATCTCAGGAAAAGCTGATCTTTGTGCAGGACAAAATGGCCAAGGCGGCCAAGCTGGCGCGGCGCAAGGCAGAGGACATAAACCTCATAGCGATTTCAAAAACACGTGTTGCAGATGAAATCCGGCCTTTACTGGATGCCGGTCACAGACTTTTCGGGGAAAACCGCGTGCAGGAAGCGGAAGAAAAATGGCCCGCTCTGCGCGAAGAATATTGCTCTTTTGATGGTCAGGCGAGTGAAGAACAAGCAGATGTAGAGCCAGTCAAAGTCCATCTGGTCGGGCAATTACAGTCCAATAAGGCGGAAGATGCGGTGCGGCTTTTTGATGCTATCCATTCACTCGACCGGCCTTCACTGGTCAAGGCACTGGCTAAAGCGATGGACAAGCTGGACCGGCGCATTCCCTGTTTCATTCAGGTAAACATTGGGGAAGAACCACAAAAAGGCGGGTGCGAGATTACTGATGTTCCCAAGTTGATTGAAGCAACGCGTCTGGCAGATATTGAAGTGCCCGGCCTCATGTGTATTCCGCCGTCCCAAGTCCATCCGGCCCCCTATTTTGCGCTGCTAGCCAAGCTGGCCAAAGACAATGAGCTGACCGGGCTAAGCATGGGTATGTCGGGTGATTTTGAAACGGCGGTAAAATTGGGCGCGACGCATATACGCGTGGGCACTGCCTTATTCGGCGAACGGGGTTAATTTAGCAGCGGTGGCTCGAATGAAAAACCGGGCACCCGAATATACGGCGCTTAAAAACTAGGCATCGTTTTTCATATCATTGTTTTTCGTATCACCGTTTTTGTCGGCATCCTTGGCAGCGCGGTCGGCTTTGCGTTCTTCGGGCGTGTCCGGGGCCACAAAGCTGATAATGATATCCCCTTCTTCAACCACCGGCTTGGTGTCGGTAGAAAAGAACAATAAACGACGGTCCTCTTTGAAAACAGCAAGAGGTTCCTCGTCCTTGTCAAGATTATTGCGATATTCTTTATATGAGAAAATCTCGGTAATACGGGTTTTGCTGAACCGCCAACCTTCGCGTTCACGGTCGATCAAACTGTTAAAATCTGCACCTGATTCAAATAGTAAACGACCATGGCGTGGCCGGTGATTGTTTTTCATGCCATTGTCATTGGCCAGGCGACTAATTTGCTCAAAACCCATTTCCGGGCCAAGGTCAGCGGCGATTAGCCGGTTTTCGCTGTCATTCTCGGTAGCGATGATCATATGCTGAAACTGGCTCAAATCTATATTGTCATTATGCGCTTCATCCAGAATATCACCATGATGCACGCCCAGTTTCTCACTGCGGGCATGGCGCAGCGCGAATAAACTTGTATCCGCAATCAGGACCTCGATATCCAAGGATTTCAGGATTTTGCCCAGAGCCACCGACCATCTTGTTGAACCGACGATCAATATGCCTTTGCCCTTGCCCTCGTTAATGCCTAGACGCCCGGCTACCCAATTGGCGGAAAATCCATGGGCAAAGATGGTCGCGATAACCACCGCAAAGCTAAGCGGGACAAGTGCTTCGGCGCCGGGCAATCCGTAATCGGTCAGGCGGATGGCAAACAGACCGGTGACGGCCACCGCAACAATACCCCGCGGCGCGATCCATGCGATGAAAAGCCGTTCCCGCCATGAAAGCGAGCTGAACAAAAGCGCGATCAGCACCGATAATGGCCGCACAACAAAAAGTAATAATATCAGGAATATAATAAATTGCGGGCGGAATTGCTGAACCGTCTCCATATCCAGCGTCGCGGATAATATGATGAAAACGCCGGAAATCAGCAGAACTGAAAGATCTTCTTTGAACCTGTGCAGGGCTTGGCTGGAATAAATCGTCCGGTTGGCCATCACCACGCCCATAACTGTGACGGTGATTAAGCCCGTTTCATGCATGATCAAGTCGGCGGTAACAAATCCGCCGATAACGGTGATAAGCAAGAATGGCGCTTTCAAAAATTCCGGAACATATCCGCGCGGAAATAACCAGGTTATTGCAAAGCCCAATGCAGCGCCAATTAAACCGGCGAGGAAGCTGGCAGCCAAAACGTCTATACTGATTGCTGCGATATTGGCATTGGCCCCTTCATAGGTGATATAGGCATAAATACCGACGGCGAGCAGAGCGCCAATCGGATCATTAACGATGCCTTCCCACTTCAAGACGCTTTTAACGCGCGAAGGCACGCGCAACGTTCGCAACATGGGGCCGATGACTGTCGGTCCGGTGACAATCATGATACCGCCCAGCAATGCCGATATTTCCCATGACAGGCCCGCGCCATAATGGGCTGCGCCAGCGCCCAGCGCCCATGCGATGGGTCCGGCAATGAATATCATCATGAAAACCGCGCCGCCCGCTTGACGAAGCTCACGGAAGTTTAGGCTCAACCCGCCTTCAAACAGGATGACAGCAACCGCCAGCTTGACGATCGGTTCCTGCAACGCGCCAAAATCGCGCTCGGGGTCAATAATCCCCAAAAACGGCCCGGCGATAATGCCGACAATCAACATTAGCGCGATAGCCGGACGGCCCGTGCGCCATGCGACCCACTGCGCGCCAATGCCCAAAAGGCCAATCAGCGCAATTTTCACCATCAGCGAATCAACAATAATCATCTATAATCTATGCCGTTTCTTTATGCCTAATGCAAAAGGCATCTGGTCCATGACAAAAATTGCCGGCCACTGGCTTAGCTGAAATGATCAATGGCGTCTGTTATAACGCTGTAAATCGCGGATAGCTGTTCATCGGTGATGCAATAGGGCGGCATGATGTAGATGCTGTTGCCGAGCGGGCGGAGCAGTATATTGCGTTGGGCAAAAAACTGTAGCAACGCAGGGCCAAGCGCCGACATATAATTGCCCGCGCTATCGTCTATCTCGAACGCCAATATGGTGCCGCATTGCCGGATTGCAGAGACATTCGCTTGCTTTTTGAGTTTTTCTGCAAACTGCTGATGACAGCTGATAATATGGTCAATCCGCTGTTGTACCGGTTCGTCGCGCCAGATTTGCAGATTGGCGCTGGCCGCGGCGCAGGCAATCGGATTGGCGGTAAAGCTGCTGGAATGGAAAAAGGTTTTTGCCCGGTCCTTGGAAAAATGGGCATCATAAATCGGTGCGCTTGCCGCTGTAAGGGCAAGCGGGATGACCCCGCCGGTCAGACCTTTTGCCATGCACAATATGTCCGGAGTGATACCGGCCTGTTCGCATGCGAATAGGGTTCCCGTGCGGCCCCATCCGGTCATAACTTCATCGGCGATGAACAATACATCATGCGCCCGGCATATACGGTGCATCTCGGCCAGGGTTTCGGGCGAATATATCTTCATCCCCCCTGCGCCCAGAACCAGCGGTTCGACAATCAGAGCAGCGGGCGGGTTATCCTCATCCGCGCAAAAAGCGGTCAATGCGTCCAGCGCCGCCCGTTCATTTCCTTGTTCGGGAAAAGGTATCGAGCCAACATCAAAAAGCAGCGGCGCATAAGCCTGATTAAACACACCGCGCGCGCCAATCGACATCGCGCCGATCGTATCGCCATGATAGCTATGGTCCATCACCAATATCCGGTTCCGCGAAGACCCCTGATTGTGCCAGAAGCCGAGCGCCATTTTCAGGGCCACTTCGACCGCCGTTGAGCCGCTGTCGGAAAAAAAGATATGGTCAAGACCCGCTGGCAGAAAACCGGACAGACCCTCAGCAAGCTGACGCGCTGGTTCATGCGTCCATCCGGCAAAGATAATCTGGTCCAGCTTTGCGCTTTGCTGTTGTATGGCGCTGACAATGCGGGGGTGGCAATGTCCGTGGGTTTGCACCCACCAGCTAGAAATGGCGTCGATTACCTCTCGGCCATCTTCTGTATATAGAACTGCGCCCTCTGCTTTCACGACTTCGGGAATTGGCTCGCCCAGACCATGTTGGGTAAACGGATGCCAGATTTCTGCGCTCATAATGTAAAGTCCGATAGTTCGAAATGGGCATGAAAAGCGCAAGACAGCGTCTGTGGTGACAGATCGCTTATCATCGGCAGCCGGCCCAATTGTTTGACGCCGCCGATGCGGCAGATGGTGTCCTGACTATCCGCTATTTCTTCACCGATAAAAGCGATGCCATGGATTGGAACGTCCCGGCTACGCAGAGCCTCTATGGTCATCAGGCTGTGGTTGATTGTGCCAAGCCGAGTGGAAGCGGCGATGATGACCGGCCATTTCCACAAAGCGAACAAATCGGCAAATAGCAGATCATCATTGACCGGGACCAGCGCCCCGCCCGCGCCCTCTATCACCAATGGGCCGTCAACCTTTGGAATGGGCAAATCGTCTGCGGTGATGGTAATGCCATCTTTAGCAGCGGCAAAATGGGGAGAAGCGGGCGTCTGCAAACGGTAATTTTCGGATAGAATCTTGCCAGAATCCACCCCGCCCAGACGCTGGACTGCCTGGCTATCAGTCTCACCGTCCAGTCCCGCCTGCACCGGTTTCCAATATGAAGCACCCAGCGCGGCGGTCAGCGCAGCAGCAAAGACGGTTTTGCCAATGTCGGTATCGGTGCCGCTGATGACGAACCCGTTCATGCGGCTTGCTCCAGTTTCCGGGCTTCGATTAAAAGGTCGGCAAGCGCCAATATATCCTCTTGCGATACATTCAGCGTGAGCGACAATCTCAGTCTCGCTGTTCCTGCCGGAACGGTGGGCGGACGTATTGCGCGGACATCAAAACCGGCATTTTGTAAATTGGTGGCGATTTGCATGGCGGGCCGGTCCTCACCGATGATGACGGGGAAAATCTGGCTACCCGACCGCGTGTCCGGGCACAGCAGCCCTAGGCGCGATTCAGCCAGTTTTATATGGTCCTGCAAGCGGGTTTGCAGCGCCGGGTTCTGCGCCACATATTCTATCGCTTTGTGCACCAGATGCGCGGTAAGCGGGCTGGGCGCGGTGGAAAAGATAAACGCCCGGGCGCGATTGATGAAAAAATCGCGCAACACAGTGGGCATGGTAATCAAACCGCCCTCTCCGCCCAAAGCCTTGCCACAAGTGCGAAGGACGATCAGATTTTCTTGTTGTTCCAACACGCCGGACAGGCCAACGCCGCGTTTCCCGAATACGCCCACCGCATGCGCTTCATCAAGTATCAATATGGCGTCATGGCGCTCGGCGATATTGGCCAGATCATGAAGCGGCGTGCGGTCGCCGTCCATGCTATAGAGGGTTTCGGCGGTGATCCAGATCATCCCTGTCCCGCCCGCGCGGCGATAAGCGTTTATCCGGTCTGTCAGATCATCGAGGTCATTGTGACGAAAGCTCTGGGTCTCTGCACGCCCCAGCTTCATGCCGTCATGGCAACTCGCATGGACCAGCTCGTCATAAAGAACCAGATCGCCTCTTTGTGGCAGTGTCGAGAATAGCGCAAGATTGGCCGCATAGCCGCTGGAGAAAAATAGTGCTGATTGTGCCCCGTAATGGCTGGCTGCAAATTCTTCCAGCGCTTCATGTTCACGGTGATTACCGCCGAGTAACCGCGACCCGCCAGAACCATGGGCGATTCCGCTGTCGAGAGCGGCGTGGGCCGCATCTTTCATATATACACTTTGCGCCAGCCCGAGATAGTCATTGGAGGAAAAATCTTTGGCTGGCGGGATGATCAAGGCGCGCTTGCGCCCTGCTTGGTCAAGGGCTTTAAGTTGCTGGTGAAACGGTTCGAATCGGGTCATGGCGGCCTGTTAGCAGGCCATTCTTGGCAATGGCCAGCGGTTATGGTTGGAATTTATGACTATGCTCGCTTATATGTGTGGCATGACAAAATCAGAATCTTCTTACAAAGTCGCCGCGCTATACCATTTTGCTGTGGTCGATGATCCGGCGGCATTAAAACCGGAAATTCTGGCAGCCTGTGAAGCCAATGGCCTGAAAGGGACTATTTTGCTTGCGCCGGAGGGGATTAACGGCACGATTGCCGGTGAAGCCGCCGGAATTGATGCAATGATCGACTACCTGAGAAGCCTGCCGCAATTTTCCGGTCTGGAAGTCAAATATTCCGCCGCCACCGATATGCCGTTTTTGCGGATGAAAGTGCGGCTGAAAAAAGAAATTGTGACCATGGGCGTGGACGGCATTGATGCTGCGCGGGCCAAGGGCGATTATGTCGACCCGCTGGACTGGAATGCGATGATTGCCGATCCCGACACCATCGTCATCGACACGCGCAACGCTTATGAAGTGGCGATTGGCAGCTTTGAAGGGGCGATAAACCCGGATACCGAAACATTTCGGGATTTTCCGGCATGGTTCGATGATTTTTCGAAACAGTTGCAAGCGAAGTCGGAGAAACAGCCTAAAATTGCAATGTTCTGCACCGGCGGGATAAGATGCGAAAAGGCTACCGCCTATGTAAAGGCACAGGGTTTTGGCGATGTCCATCACCTGAAGGGTGGCATACTGAAATATCTTGAAAATGTACCAGAGGAAAAAAGCAGCTGGAAGGGCGATTGTTTCCTGTTTGACCAGCGCGTTGCGGTTGGCCACGGCTTGAAAGAAAGCGACTATGACCAGTGTCATGCCTGCCGGATGCCGCTGAATGCCGAGGAACGGGCATCGGAAAAATATGTGCCGGGCGAAGCATGTCCCCATTGTTATGATACGAAAACCGAAGAACAGCGGCAGCGTTACCGTGAGCGCCAGCGGCAGGTAGAAAAAGCAGAGCGCGAGGGCCGCCAGCATCTGGCCCAGAAGATAGAGGCGGCATGAATAAAGCGCCGATACTCTATAGTTTCCGCCGCTGCCCCTATGCCATGCGGGCACGTATGGCCCTGTTTATCAGTAAAACACCAGTGCGCCTGCGTGAAGTAGTGTTGCGTGACAAGCCGGAGGAAATGATCGCGGTATCGCCCAAGGCGACGGTTCCGGTATTGGTGGATGATAGTGTAGATGGCGACGGGGTGGTCGATGAAAGCCTGTCGATCATGCACTGGGCACTGGAGCGTTCCGATCCGCAAAATTGGTTGGAAGATAAAGAAGCCAGCGCGGCCCTGATCGCAGAGGCGGACAGCGATTTTAAGGATAATCTGGACCGTTATAAATATCCGACCCGCTATGAAAATGTCGACCCGATAGCGCACCGCAGTGCGGGGCTTGAATTTCTGGTAAAGCTGGACAAATGCATTGCCCAGCAGGGTCAGCTACTGGGCAAAGAACCGCGGCTGGCGGACTATGCAATTTTTCCGTTCATCCGGCAATTTGCCAATAATGACCGCAACTGGTTTGACGCGCAGCCGATAGCGGCGTTACAAACATGGCTCGCCGCGCATCTGGATTCTGATCTGTTTTCCGCCGTTATGAAAAAATATCCCCAGTGGAAAACCGGCGATGCAGAACCGATGTTCGCAGCATAGGTTTTTCCGCTGCGAACAGAATGAAGGAGGCCAATATGAAAATCGCATTTATCATGATCGCGCCCCTATTATATGTGCTATCCGCCTGTAGCGAGGAAGCCGATGCTCCGGTATATAATGAGGAGCAGCCGGTGGAAATGCCGCCGCAGCCTGATATTTCGCAGCCGCTGACTGATGAAATCCTGACCGAAGATGAAGTGGATGCTGCGTTAGAAGATCTGGAAGCACAGCGGAAAGCACTGGAAAACAGCGCCGGAGCCGATGGGGATCAGACCGCTGAAAACGGGTCGTCTGCGGTCGAATAAACCTATGATCCGATCCGGCTTTTGCCGCTATGTTCGTATACGTGGCGGGCATCCCTTGGTAACAGGAAATGGATTTTCCGGTTTTTGAAATCAATGGCGACCTGATCAAATTTGCGTAAGATATCCATGCCCAGTAACAGCGCCGGTTTTTTCGCCATGCCAAAGCGTTCAAACGGCGGCGCATCGGCAAATGCCAGTGGCAGAGTGGTAAATTGCGCCCGGCCAATCCGGAAATCCCGCGCTACTCCGAATTTCACCCCCAGTGTTTCACCCGTTACCGCGATCAGGCTGTTTTCTTCGCCCAGTTCTTTGGAGCGTTGAATAAGCCGTTTTTGTAAGACGGGATTGGCGATGGAAATTTGTGCGCCGGTATCGACGATCACATTGACTTTTAGCCCGGAAATAGTGGCCTCTGTAAAGATCAATTGGCCTGAGCGCCGCCTTGCCGTCACCACTATTTCACGGCGCGATGCCATTTTCAGCGGTTCTTTTGCATTCTCGATGGTGATTTGATTGGCAGTGAAATCGAACAATATCCGCTGGTTCTGCAAGCTGTCGAGCCCCAGCATCCCGTCTGCGCCAATATGATGGGCAAGCAGGACCGGCGCGACCAGGCTGCCATAGCTTGTTTTACCTAAAGTCAGTTCGGGGACATAGACCATATCGACAATGCTGCTACCGGCGATGCTCATGAGCTGTGCCGGTTCCTCTGCGCTCAACGCCAGATTTTTCGCAAGTTTGCGGGAAAGAATGGTCCGCTCGGCGCCGGTGTCGATGACAAAGGAAAACGGCCCGCGTCCTTCAATGCTGACAGGAACGGTCATGCGTTGCGCCCGGTCTTTTTCTGTGGCGACTATTTCGCTGTCCGGCTTGGTGAGGCTGCCCAGTTCAACTGATTGCCCCATCGGGACCGGATATGCCATAGCTAGGACATAGGCAGCGATTGCGCTTGGCAGGCTGGTGGTCAAGAGTGGCATCTAACTCTCCGGATTATTACGGGCCATTCTACCACTAAAAGCGCATTTCTCAAAATCGGAACGCATAAAACGCTAATCACAGAGCCTCTTCGGGAAGCAGGAAATAGATTTTGCGGTTTTCGAAATCAATCGCCACTCGGTCAAACTTCCGAAGTGCATCCATGCCCAGAAATAGCGCGGGTTTATTCTGAAGTCCTAGCTTGGCAAAAGGGGCGATATCGGCAAATGCAACCGGGATCACATTAAACCGCGCCCGGCCAATTATCAGCTCACTGGCTATGCCGACATTCGCAGGCATCGCCCGCCCGGTAATATCCACCAGATTGATTTGCTGCATGGCCGAGGACCGCATTCGCAGCCGCCTTTGCAAAGCCCTGTTGCCGATGGATATTTCGCCGCCTGTATCTATGATGACATTGACCCGAATATCGGAGATTCTGGCATTGGCGAAAATCAACTGGCCAGAACGCCGTTTGGCAGTAACAACAATTTCGCGCCGCGACCGGGATTTCAGCTTTTTCTCAGTATCCTCGACCGAAATAATGCGGTTCAGAAAGTCGAACAGGATGCGTTGCCCCTGCAGGCTGTCCAAGCCCAATATTCCATCTGCGCCAATATTGGATGACCGGAAAGTGGGCGAGATCAATCCGCCATAACTGCGTTTTCCCAAAGTTAGTTCGGGGACATAGACGGTCTGGACCACCGTGTTTCCAGCCAGCGCAACAACTGTGGCTTTGTCTTCAGGTTCCAGTGACAGTTCCCCGGCAATTTCGGTGGATAAAATGGTCCGCTGGGACGCTGTGTCGATGATGAAGCTATAAGGGCCTGTGCCTCCGATATTTACCGGCACGGTCATGCGCGAAAGCCGGTCTTCGTCAATGGTGATCTGTTCGGCGTCAGGCTTAATAAATCGATCGGGTAGCCGGTCAGCCACTATCGCTTCCGGTTTGGAAATTTCAGAAGCAGGTGGCTTTAAGGGCGCAATGGTTTCAGCCACTTGCGATAAAAATAGCAGTGGTAAGGCCGCGCTTATGGAGAAAAGCACACTCACAGTTGAATGTTTACTCCAATTTATGATCGCCGACAATTCGGCATCCCTGAGCGGTTCGTGAGATTGGTCCCAAAATCGCAAGTCAGGATATTATTGTGTCCAACGCATATTTATCCCATTAAGATACTCCATAACATATGAATGAACCAGATCGCCCTCAATATGGAATAGAACGCCTGTTTGTGCTGGCGTTGTTGATAATTATCTCGCTGGCCTTTGCATTGTTGATCGAACCGTTTTTCGGTGCGATTCTCTGGGGCGTCGTGGTCGCGGTTCTGTTTCAGCCGGTTTATGACAATATATTGAATGTGCTGCCTTCGCGGCGAAATTTTGCTGCTTTTCTGACGCTGATTCTGGTCATCCTGCTTGTCATTGTGCCTGCAATCCTGCTCGGCATAGCTTTGGTGGAAGAGGCGACGAGTGCCTATAACAGCATACAAGCCGGAGAAATTGATTTTGGCGGTTTCTTTGTGGATTTTCAGGAGCGTATGCCAGACTGGCTTAAAAACCAGCTTGCGGGCCTTGGCTATGGTGATTTGACGACATTTCGGCCCCGTATCGAAGAAGCCATTGGCAACAGCCTTGAATTTCTGATCTCGCGGGCCTTCAGCGTCGGTCAAGGCGCGTTCCGGTTTCTGCTCGCGCTTGGCGTGATGCTATATCTGACCTTTTTTCTATTGCGCGACGGGCGCGGTCTGGCCGCGCAGATTGAAAATCTTGTCCCGCTGTCCGAAAGCAGAAGCAGCATATTGGCCGAAAAATTTTTCGTCGTCATCATTGCGACGATTAAAGGCAGCTTTGTCATCGCTTTGCTTCAGGGGACTGTGGGGGGGTTAATTTTCTGGGCGCTTGATATTCGCGGGGCACTGCTTTGGGCGGTATTAATGGCGGCCTGCTCCCTGATCCCCGCGATCGGAACGGGTTTTGTATGGGTCCCTGTTGCAATCTATCTGTTGGTCACAGGTTCAATCTGGCAGGGAATTGTGCTGATCGTTACGGGGATCTTCATTATCAGCATGATCGACAATCTGGTCCGCCCGATGCTGGTTGGACGCGATACGCGCATGCCGGATTATGTCGTGCTCATATCGACTTTGGGCGGTCTGCAACTCTTCGGTTTCAATGGCATTGTGATCGGCCCGCTTCTCGCGGCCCTGTTCATTGCGGTTTGGCAAATATTCGCGGAAATGAACAAGGCCGAGCGGAAGAAAGGCTGATGTCGGTCAGAATCTCGATATTATAAGACGTTCAAACCAAGCTCGCCAAGCAATTGCCCGGCTTGCTCTCTTGAAATTGTTGCGCCGCGGAACAAAGCTGCGTCAATGAGCCGCAAACCACCAAGGTCCACGCCCCGAAGATCAGCCCCGGCAAACCGTGATCCGGTCATATTGGCATCACGCAGACTGCAATCTTCGAATATGGCGCTGCGAAAATCGCATTTGTGCAGGTCGGCTTGGCTGAAATCGACTTTTCGCAATGTTTGTTTGTGGAAATTATAGTCAGGAAGTTTGGCATTGATGAGCAGGGTTTCTTCAAACGTCACGCCCATCGCCCTGCTTTCCGACAGATCGGCGCCAGTCAGTTTGCAGCCCCGGAATGATACGGACAAAAGCGTCGAACGGCGCAGCGTCGCATTGTTAAAATCGCTCGATGCGAAGGAGGCATCCGTTAAATCAGCACCTACAAACACCGCAAAAGCACCGCGGCACGACCGCCATGATGTGCGTTCAAGATTGGTCCCGGAAAAGTCGGCCCGGCGCAGATTGCACCGTTCAAATTCCCACTCGGGCAGATCAAGGTCGGTCAGTTTAGCGTCTTCGAGGTCGCAATCGATTAAATATGCCGGTGTAGACTTGGTTGCCAGATGTTTTATGTCATCGCTCGAAAGCGTCTGGTTACGTATAATATGATCGGACCCCGAGCTTTCAGGCAAATCATGATCGGAAAACAGATCATCCATAGGCCGTTAATGCCCCACCGTTTCACCGCGCTCCAAACCGCTCGCGGCCAGTTGCTCGTCAATCTGGGCTATAAGGCGTTTCAGCCCGTCTTCGGATTTGGCTTCGGCGCGGGCGACCAGCACGTCCTGTGTATTGGATGCGCGTAGCAGCCACCAGCCGTCTTCGGTATTAACGCGCGCTCCGTCGGTATTATTTACATCCGCGCCGCTGGCTGCCAGCCGTTCCAATATTTCGTCGATTACTGCAAATTTACGGCTCTCATCGACTTGAAACCGCATTTCAGGTGTGTTGATCATCTCGGCCATGTCGCGGCGCAATTGGGTGACGCTCTTGCCGATATTGGTCGCAGCCTGAATCAGGCGCACCGCCGCGTAAGGCGCATCGTCAAAACCGTAATAATCATGTTTGAAAAACACATGGCCGCTCATTTCCCCGGCAAGCGGCGAAGAAACTTCCCTCATTTTGGATTTGATCAAACTATGGCCGGTTTTCCACATCAGCGGCTTGCCGCCCAGTGCTGCTATACGGTCATAAAGCGCCTGTGATGCTTTTACGTCAGCGATAATTGTCGCGCCGGGCTGGGATTGCAACACATCTTCAGCATAGATTTGCAGCAATTGGTCGCCCCAGATAACATGGCCCTCACCGTCAATTGCACCAATGCGGTCGCCATCACCATCAAAGGCTACTCCGAAATCGAGCTTTTTGTCCGCGACAAGTGCCTTTAGATCCGCAAGGTTCTTTTCTTCCGTTGGATCTGGATGATGATTGGGGAAAGTGCCATCAACTTCCGTATATAGAAGATGATGCTCACCCGGCAGCAGCGCGGTGAGCTTTTCAATGATTGGTCCCGCCGCGCCATTGCCCGCGTCCCAGCCGACTTTCATCGCCTTTCCGGTAAAATTCCGGACCAATCGCGCGACATATTCATCCATGATGTCGATGCGCTCGATGGTCCCGATAGCGTCATCAGCCGCGCTGTCCCAGTCACCACTTGCTGCCATCGCGCCGAGCTTTTGAATATCGTCCCCGAAAAACGGACGCCCCTGAAACACCATTTTGAAGCCGTTATATTTGGCGGGATTATGGCTGCCGGTTATCTCGATGCCGCCCTGCACCTGTTCTAGTACACATTCGGCATAATAGAGCATCGGCGTTGGTCCCATGCCAATGGAAACTGCGTGGATACCGGCATCATTAAGCCCTTCGATCAATGCATCTTCCAGCATGGGTGAGCTGGTGCGGCCATCATAGCCGGTCACAACTGCGCTTCCCCCTGCCCGTGCGATCAATGTGCCAAAGCCCCGGCCAATGGCATAGGCATCATCATTGCCCAGAGTTTCGCCGATAATCCCGCGAATATCATATTCCCGCAGGCTGGTTGGATCAAATTCATGGGATTGGCGCGTTGTCATGATATGTTCCTTTTAGGGGGCGATGGTTCGGGCCATAGCGGCCAACAGGATGGCGGTTCATAGAAAGACCGCCGGATAAAAGCTAGTCCCGGGCAGGTCCGGTTTCTTTAAGTAAAATTTCGCGGGCGTGGTTTAACTGGCGTGCCAGTTCCCCGTCGCCGCCGCGATCGGGGTGATGTGTGCTCAGGCGGGAACGCCATGCCGCATTTATTGCAGCTTTATCCGCCCCTTCGGGAAGACCTAAGAGAGAACGCGCATGCTCGACCTCGAAACTGCGGGCCTTGGGCTTAGTTTTTTTGCCCGCGTTACCGAAAATTACGGATCTGCTCCAAAGGGTGGCTATTGCGATCAATCCGCTGCCCGCTATCCAGTTTCCGCCGCGGCACAGATTAACGCCAAGCAAAGCCACAGCCACGGCCAGCCAGTCATTCGCCTTCATATATTTTACGCGGCCCGTCAGGACCAGCGCCGCGATGACCAAGCCGCCTAGAATGAGCATGAAAGTCATGGATTCAGGCCACGAGTTGGGGCTTGTCAAACGTTGGGCGGCCACCTTCCGGTTGCGGCAGAGCGAGATGTTTGATCAGCTCGCGCAATTCCTGACGCGCGGCAATATGGCTGGTGGCCAGCCGGCCCAGATGTTTTTTGTCGAGCATGGTCAGCCCGGCCGGAAATAGTTCGCGGTATATAACCCGTTCGCTTAATCCGGGAATGACGCGGAAACCTACGCGTTGCGACAATTCGGTCAGGGCAGAGACGACCCGCTGCATATTATGGGCCTCGACATGCTGGGTGCGGTTACGCAGCACAACCCAGTCAACCGTCTGGCCATCGGATTTGGCGCGGGCTTTGCGGGCTTCCCAGATCAGTTCGGCATAGAAGCTGAGTTTGCGGACTTTGAAAGTTTCCGGATCAACCTGTCCGATCAGGTCGAAATCGACAAAGCTGTCATTTATCGGCGTCACCAGCGTATTGGCGCGGGTGGCAACAAATCGGGCAAATTTATCATCGCGGCCCGGCGTATCATAGAGTAGGAAATCGACATTCTGGCTCATCTGCTCAATCAACAGTTGCAGCCGCGCCAGATTATCATCCTCGAACACTTCAAAAACGGGCTGGGGAACTTCTATATCCAGCCGGTCCATCGTCGCTTTGCGGTTTTCCAGATAGCGGTAGAGTGTCCGTTGCCGCGGATCGAGGTCCATGACCGCGACTTTGTGCCCTTGATACGCCAGCGCCACGGCAACATGGACGGCGGTTGTGGATTTGCCGGTCCCGCCTTTTTCATTGGCAAAGACGATATGATGCGCTGTGCTGTCGGCCATGTACTTAAACCCCCTTGGCGGAAAATCCGGTGCCAAAATCTTATAATAGAGCCGCTTGCGCGTTTCGCAGATAGGCGGTTTTAACAATCCAGCCCTTCTCGGTCATATTTTGATAGCTACCCCAAATGCGAGATGAATAAAAGTGCTCCTGATAAAAAGCAGCGCTAAAAAAAATAGCGGTGAAACCTGACGCTACAACAACCTATGGTTAATGGAGCGGAACGCCCGCCACGGTAATCCGGTGCAATGAACGACGGTGCCCGTGATAGTCATTCAGCGCATAATGCCAGGTGGAGCGGTTATCCCACATGGCCAACATGCCTTCTTTCCATTGCAAGCGGAAATGGAATTCGGGCCGGGCGATATGGGTATAAAGTTCATTCAGCAACGCGCTGCTCTCTTCCGGTGTCATATCCACGATATTCAGTGTGAATCCCGGATTGACATAAAGACCTTTTACCCCGGTTTCAGGATGTTTGAGCACAACAGGGTGAATGGCCTCTTGCACTGCTGATTCCATGTTTCCAAAGCGGCCACCCATTTGTTTCTGATAGGCGCTGTCCTTGCCGAAAATATGTGCATTGCCGTGCCGCGCATTCAGGCCCTCCAGACGTGCCTTCATATCATCCGACAGGGCTTCATAGGCGGCGTGCATTCCGGCAAATAATGTGTCGCCCCCGCTCGGCGGAATGTCCAGCGCATAAAGAATTGATCCCATAGCGGGTATCTCATCATAGCTGTGGTCCGTGTGCCAGCCGCCCCCGATATTCATTTCCTGATCGGGTTCTTTCAACACTTTAGCGATTTGGGGATAGCCTTCTACCGGCGTAAAAAAGCGGTTGATGTCTATATCGTTCCAACGCTCCGCAAAGGCGATATGGTCTTCGGGGCTAAGCTGCTGGTCGCTAAAAAATAAAGCGCCATGGTCAAAAAAAGCTGCCTGTATCTCGGCAAACTGGCTGTCACTCAATGATTTCAGATCCACATCTTCAACAATTGCGCCCACTGCCTCACTGGCTTTGCTTATTTTCATTCATGCTCTCCCGATTCTTATTATATTTCTAACCGATTCTAACAGGATGATAGTATCTGCGCCAAAAGCCCGCTCGCGAAACCTGCTCAGAGCTTGATCCGCTGTAGCGCATCATTCATCTCGGATTGAAACTCATCAATCAGGGCCGCTGCATCCGGTACGTCGGAAATCAGGCCCGCAGCCTCGCCGATGCCGATATGCGCCGCGCTGTAATCCTTGTTACGCACACCTTCATCATAGGCTGCCCGGCCTTCTTTGGGTGCCTTTCTTAACTCGTCAATCCGGCCTTCCCATTGGCGATAAAGATCATTGCGGATAGCGCGGAAATCAAAAGTTTCGGGCCAGTTCTTGCGGCGCAATATATCAAAGACCGCACTGCGCGCCGTGCTATCGCCATCGGTTTCGGCTGCAATTTGCTTGGCCGTTGAATTGGCAAGAGATTCCTTGGTGGCCCAGAACCGTGATCCCATCATGACGCCATCAGCGCCCAATGCCATTGCAGCGGCAAGGCCGCGACCATCGGCTATACCCCCCGCCCCCAGCAAGCTGGTTCCCGGCGCGTGGGCTTCAATCCAGTCGGCCACTTCCGGAATGAATGAAAATGTCCCCCTGCCAAGATCCTGCGTTGCACCGTGACCGCCCGCTTCGGTGCCTTGTGCGACAATGACTTTTGCACCCGCCTCAATCGCCAGAGGCAGATCTTTCAAACTATGAATCTGGCAGATCAACAGCGCGCCCGATTCTAATATTTGTTTTGAAAAAGGACGCGGATCGCCAAAAGACAGCATGATGGCAGCGGGCCGGTGATGGTCAAGCAACCAGTCAAGTGCATCAGAGTTTTCTGAAAGTTTCCAGCTAATAAACCCGCAGCCAAGCCGTCCCATGGCGGCTGCATCATTCGCGATGCTATCCACGGCAAGTTGATATTCCCGGGCCGTCCATTCCACATCGCCATAACCGCCGCCGACTAGCCCCAAAGCGCCCGCCTTTGCACAGGCTGAGGCCAAGTCGCCACCCGATGCCAATGCCATCGGGGCAAGGGCCAAAGGGACTTTCAAATCGAAATGCTCGGCAAAGCCTGTCATGACCGTTCCTTTAAAAGTTAAAAATCTATCGCCAGACCTTTATATTCCCAGTCACCATAGCGGGTGGGACCGTGTTTTTTCAAAATCTCGTCTTCTTTGTCCAGTGGATCGGGTTCTGGCACCGGCGGGCTTTTGGAAAGATGGGCAGGTGGCTGAACATGAGCGGGGCGTTCTCCCGGATTTCTGGCTCCCGGATTTCTGGCTCCGGGATTTTTGGCCTCGGGATTTACGGTTCCGGATATTTTTGCTCCGGTTTTTCTATCGTCTGACGTCATGATTTCTATTTCCAGCGCATTTAAAAAGCCCGACTCAAATCTTATATTGAAGGAGATTGGTTTATAATCAAGCGAGTAACCGGATGAATTTTTTAAAGACAACAATGTTGCTGGCGGCGCTTACGGCGCTGTTCATGGTCATGGGCTTTTCGCTTGGCGGTCCGCGCGGTGCGATATTGGCGCTTTTGGTCGCAGCGGGCATGAACCTGTTTACCTATTGGAATGCCGATAAAATCGTTTTGAAAATGCACAAGGCGATAGAGGTGGACGGGCGCAGCCATCCGGAATTTTATATGATGGTGCAGCGGCTGGCCCAGCGCGCCGGATTGCCGATGCCCAAAGTCTATATTGTCGATCAGGCCCAGCCCAATGCTTTTGCGACGGGCCGCGATCCCGAACATTCGGCAGTGGCGGCAACGACGGGATTGCTCAATATGCTTAGCTATGACGAGATTGAAGGCGTGATGGCGCATGAACTCGGCCATGTGAAAAACCGCGATACGCTTATCATGACCATGGTAGCGACAATCGCCGGTGCGGTGTCGATGCTCGCCAATTTTGGCTTGTTCTTTCGGGATAATCGCGGAGTCGCGGGCATATTGGCGGTGCTGGTCGCGCCCTTTGCCGCGATGATCGTGCAAATGGCGATCAGCCGCACCCGCGAATTTGGGGCAGACCGCTCGGCGGCGCAAATCAGCGGCAACCCGCTTGCACTTGCCTCTGCGCTACACAAGATTTCGGGGCAAGCGCAGCGCATTGCCAATCCGGTGGCGCAGCGCAATCCGGCGGCGGCTCAGCTTTATATTGTGCCCGGCGGTGTGAAACAGATGTTCTCCACCCACCCCGCTACCGAAGACCGTATCGCAGCCTTGCAGGACATGGCACGCAGTGGTGGTATCGGGCCGTATGGAGGAACGGATGAACAATCGGGCCAGTCCGTAAAGCCCATAAAAAGGCCCAGCGCGCTGAATCCGACAAGGCGGGGTTAGCTTTTATGTGCACTTGATCTAACGTGTGGGGCGTCTATGGACAGCCATGCGTGATCCGCTCCGGATTCCGCAGCAAGCGGAACGCAATATATGAACACTCAAAGCACATCAAAAATTCCCGGCCTTCCTGCCCGAACCGCGGCATTGCGCCTGTTGGACGCCGTTTGTCGGCGCGGGGAAACATTTGATCAGGCATTGCCTGTGGCCACTGCCAAGCTGGATAATCCGTCCGACCGTTCACTGGCCCATAATATTGCCGCCAACGCGCTGCGCTGGATGACGGCGCTTGATATGATGATTGATAGTGCCACCAAAAAACGCCTGCCCGATGATGCCAAAGCGCGAATGGCACTGCGTATTGCGCTGGTACAAGTGCTGGTGCTGGAAACGCCCCAGCATGCGGCGATTGCAACGGCATTGCCGCTGGTCCACGGCGGGCCAAGGCGGTTGGTGCACGGAGTATTTTCAACTGTGATGCGGGATATTGAATCCGGCAAGCTGGCGCTGCCCGATTATCCCGAAATTCCGGGCGAAACGCTGGACCGCTGGACCTATATCTGGGGTGAAGATGTGGCCACTGCTGCGGGAGTGGCATGGGGAAAACCTCCGCCACTGGATCTGAGCTTCAAGAATGATCCCGCAGAGCTTGGGGCGCTTGAAGGAATAAGCCTGGCTCCCCGCCATCTCCGCATGAAGCCAGAGGATGTTAACGGACCTGTGACCGGCCTGCCCGGCTTTGCCGAGGGCGCGTTCTGGGTACAGGATTTTGCGGCCTCCCTGCCCGCGCGTCTGCTGGGCGAGGGGCATGGCAAAACCGTGCTTGACCTGTGCGCCGCGCCGGGCGGCAAGACAATGCAGCTCGCGGCGGCAGGCTGGAAGGTGATATCGCTCGACAATAGCGCAAAACGGATGGACCGTTTCACCGACAATCTGGCGCGCACCGGTCTGAATGCCGAAGCTGTCATTGCCGATTTGATGCAATGGACTCCATCTCATCCATCCGAAGCCATTTTACTGGATGCTCCGTGTAGTGCCACCGGCATTTTCCGTCGCCATCCCGATGTCTTGCATTGTATCGGATCGCGCCAGATTGCCGAGCGCGCAGAAGTGCAAAAGGCGCTGCTTGATCGTGTCGCACCATGGGTCAAACCGGATGGGGTACTGGTTTATGCTGTCTGTTCGCTCGAGCCCGAAGAGGGAGAGGAGCAGGTCGAGCAATTTCTGGAAGCTCATGATGATTTTGCCATTGATCCGGTGGATTCTGCAACGCTTCCTACCGGTATCAGCCCGACTGAAAACGGATGCGTGCGAACGCTTCCCGGTATGCTATCGGATCACGGTTATCTAGACGGGTTTTTCATTGCGCGTTTGCGGCGGAAAGGCTGACAGATTCATCCTTCCCCACATTGTCCACAGCCCTTTGGGTTTTGTGCCGAATCGTAGCTTGCGAGGCTGATGCAAAGACTCTAGACGCTAAATATCAAAGGAACCGTTATGACCAGTCCCACATCTTCCGGCCCAGTCCGTATTGCTCCGTCCATATTATCTGCCGACTTTGCCCGTCTTGGCGAAGAGGTGCGTGCGATTGACGAGGCAGGCTGTGACTGGGTGCATGTCGATGTCATGGATGGACATTTTGTGCCGAATATCACGATCGGTCCTGCCGTTGTGAAAGCGCTTCGCCCGCACAGTAAAAAGCCTTTCGACGTGCATCTGATGATTTCACCGGTGGATCAATATCTGGAAGCATTTGCAGAGGCTGGCGCTGATATTATCTCTTTCCATCCCGAGGCTGGCCCTCACCCCCATCGCACGGTCCAGACGATTCACTCGCTTGGCAAACAGGCCGGACTGGTATTGAATCCCGCGACCTCTCTTGATGTGCTCGACTATCTTATCGATGATCTTGACCTTATTCTGGTGATGAGCGTGAACCCCGGTTTTGGCGGGCAGAGTTTTATCGACACCCAGCTTCGCAAGATTGAAGCGATTCGCAAACGGATTGACGCGACGGGCAAGGATATCCGGTTGGAGGTTGATGGCGGAATTGATCTGAACACGGCTCCAAAAGCCATAGCGGCAGGGGCCGATACACTGGTCGCTGGCACGGCAACATTCCGCGGCGGCCCTGATCAATATGCCGCCAATATTAGTGGTCTGAGGGGTGAATGAGCGCGGATCACCCTGACCTGAAAAATCGCGCGAATGACGCCTTCGATACCGATAGTGGCAGTGGGGTGGAGCGTTATAGCGGAGAAGAAAGTGTAGCACCGGAAGGGCGAAGCTTAACTCTGCGTGCAGACGGTGATCGCGGACAATCATTGGCCCAGCAAACGGCTCTACTTTATTACCGGATGACATGGCGAATGCCGCTGCACAAGTTGCGGCTATCAGGCAAATTGCCTTTGCGGCTGCTTGCTGTTCCGGTCGATCCGGTGGCAGGAAACCGGGTGCAGGGTATGGCAGTGCGCGCGGGACATTTTCTGTTTCGCGGCCTTAAAAAAAATCTGGATGACATTGATTTTGCCGAGTTGAAACTGGCCCCGGCTTTTGAAGATTATATTCATCGTTTTAACTGGTTGCGTGACCTTGATTCCGCGGCGTCGCGTGATCAGGCGCTACCGGTTGCGGAAAAGCTGATGGAGGCTTGGCTGGATGCGAATGGCAAGAAAATCCGTCAGCCCGCATGGCGGCCGGATAATTGCGGTTGGCGACTGCTGATCTGGGCCAGCCACGCACCGCTGATCCTATCTTCCAGCGATCTGATTTATCGGTCGAAAGTGCTTAATAATATAGCCCGTACAGCCCGGCATCTTGACCGGACAGCAGATAAGGCAACGTCCAGTCTTGGTCGTTTGGTAGCATGGAGCGGAGTGGTTGCGGCATCCTTGCTAATCCCGGAAGGCCGCGTACGCCAGATTGTCGGAGAAGCTGCTCTGGCAAAAACCATGGGAGAGTTTTTCCATGCCGATGGCGGCTGTGTATCACGCTCTCCGCTTGACCAGATAGATGCTGTGAACCTGCTCTCGATGCTGAAACAGGTTTATATTGCGCGCGGGGAAGACCCGCCGGAATTTCTTGAAAACGCACTGGCTCACGCTGTGCCCCCACTGACAAGCCTTACCCATTATGATGGCAGCTTGGGCAATTGGCAAGGCAGCGGTGCGGCTTCGGCGGAGCAAGTGGAACAGGTTATCACGGCCAGTGAGATTCGTGCACGGCCTCTTCGTGAAGCGCGTGACTGGGGGTATCAGCGGGTATCCTCCGGGCGCTCTATTCTAATTCTTGATGCGGCCCCTCCACCGATTGCCCGGATGGCGGTCGCGGGATGTGCCTCTACATTGGCATTTGAATTTTCCAACGGAGGCAGCCGGATCATCAGCAATTGCGGCGGTGCGGGCCTGGTCGGGGGGACCATTCCACCGGCACTGGCGCGCGGTTTGCGAACAACCGCAGCGCACAGCACCCTGTGCATAGAAAATAGCAACAGCACATCTGTCCTTCCGGACGGCAAGCTGGGCCGCGGCGTGAACGAGGTGGAGTTGTTCCGCCGCGATGTCGAGAATGCGACTCGGATAGAGGCTAGCCATGACGGTTATGTCCGGCGTTACGGGCTTATCCACAAGCGGCTTTTGATGATGCGCTCTGATGGATTGGAGCTGCGCGGCGAGGATATGCTTATCCCTCAAGGCCGTAAACGCCGACGCAAAAATAAGGATATAGAATATGCGCTGCGTTTTCATCTTGGTCCTGATATTGAAAGCGACCTTATTTCAGAGGGCAAGGGCGTGTTATTGCGCTTGAAAGACGGCAATTTATGGCAATTTCGTGTGACTAATGGCCAAATTGTTCTGGAAGACAGTGTCTGGGTTGATGGCATGGGGATACCCCATAGCGTTATGCAGATGGTAATTATGGATGTAGTGGGTAGCGGCGGCGGAACGGCCGGCTGGCTGCTCAAACATATGGGATAAAAGATTATAATGACGGAAAATATTGCGATTAAACGGGCGCTGCTCTCGGTATCGGACAAAAGCGGACTGGCGGAACTGGGCAAGAAGCTGGCTGCAATGGGTGTGGCTTTGATCTCGACCGGCGGCACGGCCAAGGCGCTGCGTGATGCAGGGCTGGACGTGGCCGATATATCCGATGTTACCGATTTTCCCGAAATGATGGATGGTCGCGTGAAAACACTTCATCCCAAAGTGCATGGCGGTTTGCTGGCCCGACGCGATGATGCGGGGCATGTCGCGTCGATGGAGGAGCACGACATTGCAGGTATTGATCTGGTGATCGTCAATCTCTACCCGTTTGCCCAGACGGTCGCCAAAGGGGCGCAGCGTGACGAGATTATCGAGAATATCGATATCGGCGGCCCCAGCATGGTGCGTAGTGCGGCGAAAAACCATGATTTTGTCACTATTGTTACCGACCCTTCCGACTATGACACCCTGCTTGCCGAACTGAAAGAAAGTGGTGGCGCAACCAGCATAGATTTCCGCAAAAAAATGGCAGCCAAAGCTTTTGCTGCCACTGCGGCTTATGATGGCATGATTGCCCAGTGGTTCGGTTTTTCCGATCAGGGACAAATGTTCCCGCCCACCTTGCCGCTTACAATGAGCCAGCCAACAGAGTTGCGCTACGGTGAAAACCCGCATCAAAGCGCGGCGCTCTATATTCCCGATGGTTCATCGGCCAAGGGCATAGCACAGGCCGAACAATTGCAGGGCAAGGCGCTTAGTTATAATAATTATAATGACGCCGATGCCGCGCTGGAACTGGTCAGCGAATTTCGTGATGGTCCGCCTACAGTGGTGATTGTCAAACATGCCAATCCATGCGGCGTAGCCAGCGGGGACAGTATATTGGAAGCATATCAGGCAGCTTTGGCCTGTGACAGCGTTTCGGCCTTTGGCGGAATTATCGCCGTCAACCGCCCGTTGGATGGCGCAGCAGCCGAAGCAATGACGGGGATATTTACCGAAGTTGTTTGCGCGCCCGATGCCGATGCTGATGCGCGGGCGATTTTTGCGAAAAAGAAAAACCTGCGTCTCTTGTTGACCGGCGAGTTACCCGATCCGGCGCGCGTTGGCATGGGAGTGAAATCAATCGCAGGGGGGTATCTGCTGCAATCGCGGGACAATGGCCAGATTACGCAGGATGACCTGAAATGCGTTACCAAACGGGAGCCTAGTGAACAGGAAATGGCGGATTGTCTGTTCGCGTGGACCGTTGCCAAACATGTAAAGTCCAATGCCATTGTTTATGCCAAGGATGGCTCTACTGCCGGTGTTGGCGCAGGGCAGATGAACAGGCTTGAATCCGCACGGATTGCTGCGTGGAAAGCTAAGGATGCAGCGGAGAAAGCGGGTTGGAGCGAAGCGCGGACAATTGGGTCAGCGGTCGCCTCGGATGCGTTTTTCCCCTTTGCTGATGGCCTGATAGCCGCAGTCGATGCGGGGGCAACCGCAGTAATCCAACCCGGCGGCTCGATTCGTGATGACGAGGTCATTGCCGTGGCTGACGAGGCCGGACTGGCGATGCTGTTCACCGGTATGCGCCATTTCCGGCATTAGGGGCGGTAAATAAACTGCCAAAATTGTGGCAGATTACTCCGGCGTTGCGGCTTGTGCGTTTTGACCGTCGCCCTGAGGGGCGGCGATAATGTCGCGGGTTACACTGCCTTTATCAACAGTGAATGTTTCTGCATCACCGACGGAGGACCGGATTCCGGCATCGGCTTCACCGGCCTGACTGACAAGGGCACTCTCGGTCACGCTACGCTTCTGTGGACCGCCAAACATGGCTTCAAGTGTCTGTTGCTGTGCGCCGCCGGTTTGTGGACGTGGTTGACCAGGTTGTGGAGGTGTTAAGCCAAAGTCGGGAGGGATAACCAGTGGCGGCTGACGCGTCACGGCAAATTCGTCGGGACGGTTGCGATCAAACAGGCCGCTGGACCCGCATGCAGACAGTCCGACCAGCGAAACCAGGCTGATACCTATAATAGATTTACGCATAATCACTTCCCTTAAAATCTCTTTATGAGTCTTTGGCCAGAACTTTGACAAGCAGTTTGCCATGGGTCAACTGTCACCAAGCTGAATATTCTTAACTTCGTCCGGCTTGTCGCGCAATAATAGCGCGCGTGCAAGCAGGATTACCACTCCGATGGAAATGCAGGCATCGGCGACGTTGAAAATAAGGAACGGGCGAAAGTCACCAAAATGTAAATCCGCAAAATCCGCAACATAGCCAAGCCGCGCCCGGTCAAGAATATTGCCCATCGCCCCGCCAAGAACAAGGGACAGCGCCCAAATATCCCACTTCGCTTTTTCCCGCCACATCCAGACCAGCACGGCAATGCCGATCAATCCGGTCAAAACGACCAGTGCCCATCGCTGGAAATCGGTGGAGGCGGTGAGGAACCCCATGGAGACCCCGTAATTTTCTGCCCATGTCAGGTTGAAAAACGGTAGTAATTCTATCTGTCCCTTGGAACGCAGATCCAGCGGATGCATCACCATATATTTGGTAAACTGGTCCAAAGCAAAAATCAGGAAAGCAGTGACAAGACCGATAATCCGGTAGTTCCTGACAGGACTCATGTGTTTAAAACCTTGTCACAGCGATCACATAGCGCGCCATCTTCCGTCACATCCGGCAACAAGCGCCAGCACCGGCCACATTTATTATGTGCGGTTTTGGTGACCGTAATCGCGCTGCCGTCCCTGACTTCTGCGACAATGGATAGTTCCGCAAGTTCGCTAGCGTCCATGGGCAGATCACTCATCGGATAGGTAACTTCTGCTTCCAGACTGGAACGGATCGTCTTTTCGCGGCGCAGTGGTTCAATCGCTTCGGTGATGGTGTTTCGGGCAGTCCGGATACTTTCCCATTTACCGGCCAAGGCAGCATCTGTCCAAGCACTGTCAACGTCCGGCCACTCTTTCAAATGAATCGAATCATCCTCACCCGGAAAACGGCTCTGCCAGATTTCTTCGGCGGTAAAGACCAGCACTGGTGCAATATAACGGGTCAGCGCGTGGAATAAAATGTCCATAACCGTGCGGTACGCCATGCGCTTGGGATCATCGGCGGCATCGCAATAGAGGCAGTCTTTGCGGATATCGAAGAAAAAGGCGCTTAAGTCTTCCTGTGCAAAAGCGGTCAGTTCGCGGATATACGGCCCGAAAGCAAAATCATTCACATGCTGTTTAAGCTTCGCATCGACTTCGGCCAGACGGTGGAGAATATAACGCTCCAGCTCCGGCATATCGCTCACGGCAACCCGCTCGCTCTCCTGAAAATCATTCAGGCCGCCCAGCATATAGCGGAACGTGTTACGCAATTTGCGGTAGCTGTCGGTTACACCTTTCAGGATCTCGTCACCAATCCGGTGATCCTCGGTGAAATCGACGCTCGCGGCCCACAGACGCAAAATATCCGCGCCATTGACGTTGATAATCTTTTGCGGATCAAGCGTATTGCCGAGCGATTTCGACATTTTCTTGCCCGCCTTGTCGAGCGTCATGCCGTGGGTCAGAACGGCCTTATAGGGTGCGCGACCACGCGTGCCGCACGATTCGAGCAGGCTTGACTGGAACCAGCCACGATGCTGGTCACTGCCTTCCAGATAGAGATCAGCTGGCGAATGATGGTCCGGCCATTTGCCGCTTTCCAGCACGAATGCGTGAGTACAGCCGCTGTCAAACCACACGTCGAGGATGTCGGTGATGACTTCATAATCATCAAGAACATATTTATCGCCAAGGAAATCCTGATGGTTGGCATTGAACCACGCATCGGCACCGCCGGATTTGAAAGCCGCGATAATACGCTGGTTAACTTCCGGATCATTCAGATATTCGCCAGTCTTGCGGTCCACATAGAGCGCTATGGGCACACCCCAAGCGCGTTGGCGGGACAAGACCCAGTCGGGGCGGCCCTCCACCATGGATTCAAGGCGGCGTTTTCCGCGTTCCGGCACGAAGCGGATTTTCTCGCGGATCTCATGCAGCGCGGTTTCGCGCAGGGTTTCGCCCTCACCTTGAGCCGCGCGGATTTCTGCTTCATCGGCACAACGCGGAACATCATGGTCGATAGGAACGTCCATCGGCACAAACCATTGCGGCGTGCAACGATAGATGATTTTGGCCTTCGAGCGCCAGCTATGCGGATAGCTATGTACGAAATCATCACTGGCCGACAGCAAAGCGCCCGCTTCGCGCAAATCTTGGCATATCGGGCCGGTGCTGCTGACAAATTTCTTGTTAATTACGCCGCCGGACCGTTCATCTCCGCGTGGCAACCATGCCCAATCGTCACGGTAAACACCGTCAGCATCGACGGCAAAAACAGGGTTTATACCGTTTTTCTTGCATAGGTCAAAATCGTCCTCGCCGTGGTCGGGGGCCATGTGGACAAGGCCCGTACCCGCATCGGTGGTAACAAAATGTGATCCGTCAAGGAACGGGCGGGGACGCGCATAAAATTCGGCATTCTTAAGCCCCTCCTCTTCAGGGGAGGGGTTGGGGTGGGGGCTATCGCCGGAAGATGGATTTTGAGGCACGGCCCCACCCTCGGTCCCTCCCCTGAAGGGGAGGGAGGAAGAAAGGTGTGCCATCGGATGTTTGGCAGTTGCATCTTTGAGTTGGGAACCTTTAATCAATTTGCGGTCTAGCAAGGCAATTCGTGGTCGCGCGCCATCTGGCATGGCGGACAATGTTCTATCAATACGATCACAAAACTCTGCTTCCAAATCAGCAGCAATAAGAATTTTTTTGTTCATCCAAGATTTTAGTGGATGCTCATCTTGGGCACGAGAAATATTGGCATCGCCCTCACCGCTGGCACCAAGTCCAATCGTAACCAAAACATAATCAATATCAGCCCCATAAGCGAGCGCCTGATTAACCGGAATGGTCCAAGGCGTCGTGGTCCAGACTACCGCATGCGCGCCGACCAGCTCCGGTGCATTCGGCGCTTCGACAATCTCGAACGCCACATCAATTTGCGTGGATGTAATATCCTCATATTCAACTTCGGCCTCTGCCAGCGCGGTTTTTTCGACCGGCGACCACATCACTGGTTTCGCGCCGCGATACAGATGACCCGCTTCCGCAAATTTTAGCAATTCGGTGACAATCGCCGCTTCGGCGTCATAATCCATGGTCAGATAGGGCTTGTCCCACTGCGCCAATATGCCCAGCCGTTTGAATTCCTCACGCTGGACACCAACCCATTTATCCGCATATTCACGGCATTCGGCGCGAAATTCGCTGGGCGGAACCTCGTCCTTATTGCGCTTTTTCTTGCGATATTGTTCTTCGATCTTCCATTCGATCGGCAGGCCATGACAGTCCCAGCCCGGCACAAATGGTGCATCCTTGCCGAGCAGATTCTGTGACCTGACAACAAGATCTTTGAGCGTCTTGTTCAGGCTGTGCCCGATATGGATATTGCCATTGGCATAAGGAGGGCCGTCGTGAAAAATAAATTTTTCGCGGCCTTCCCGGCTTTTTCTCAGCTTTTCATACAGGCCGATTTTCTGCCAACGCTCCAAAATAGCCGGTTCCTTGTTCGCAAGGCCGGCCTTCATCGGGAAATCGGTTTTCGGCAGGAAAACCGTGTCTTTATAGTCTTGCTCTGTGGCAGATGTTTTATCGGTCATGACTGGCGGGGATTAGGCGAGGGAGCGCGGCGACGCAAGCACGCTTTTCATCGTATTTTCTATTTCAGGACAGCAGCGAACGAGCGCGCTCACAATCCTTATCCATTTGTTCTATCAGCGCGTCGAGATCGTCAAACTTTTTCTCTGCGCGCAGAAAATGGTGAAGCTCAACCTCGACAGTCTTTCCGTATAAATCTTCATTAAGGTCAAAAAAATGCGGTTCGAGCAATTCTTTAGGCGGATCAAAACTTGGCCGGATACCAAGATTGGCCGCTCCGTTCACAACCCGTCCATCGGGCAAACGGCCCTTGACAGCGTAAATACCATATTGCGGCCTCAGATACTGGCCCATGTCAATATTAGCGGTAGGAAAGCCCAGCTTGCGGCCATTTTTATCACCGTGAATAATCGGACCTTCTATGGCAAATGGCCGGGTCAGCAATCTGGTCGCGGTTTCGGGGTCGCCGGATTTCAGCGCTTCGCGGATGCGACTTGAGGAAATAACTTCCTCTCCATCGTTAACCGGTTTGACCGCCTTTGTTGATAGGCCCAATGGGGCGCCAAGCTCTTTCATCACATTTACATTGCCTGCGCGGCCCTTGCCAAAGGTGAAATCTTCGCCGGTGACAATAGCTGCTGCGCCAAAGCGCTCGACGAGCAGCTTTTTAACAAAATCTTCAGCCGTTGTTGTGGCCAGCTCCTCGCCAAATTCGAATACCAGCATCGCGTCCGCTCCGGCGGCCATGAACAGCCGCTCCCGCTGGTCCAATGTGGTCAAGCGAAAAGGCGGCGTATCCGGTTTGAAATGGCGCACCGGGTGCGGATCAAAGGTCGCGATAATGACGGGCCGGTTTTCCGGTTTCGCCCAGTCGATTGCCGCTTGTGCTACGGCCTGATGCCCCTTGTGAAAGCCGTCGAAATTGCCAAGCGCAATGATCGCGCCGCGCAACTCGTCCGAGATTCTGTTTTGTCCGTTCAAACGCATGGTTTTGCGCTATTGGCGAGTTTCGGCAGTTTGTTCAACAACTCGTTTGGGTAATTGTTTGAACGGGATCAGACCTTGCCGCAAAACCCGCATGGCATTGCCGCTCATTACAGCGCGAATTTCCGCCTCGGTAAAGCCAGCTTCTATCAAAGCCTGGGTAATATGGGCAATGCCACTGGTGTCAAAGCGTGTTGTTACCGCACCGTCAAAATCACTGCCCAATGCAGCATGTTCGATACCCACCAGATCGCGGACATGTTTGACCGCTTTTGCAACGGTTTTGGGGTCGGTATCGCACATCGCGCCATCCCAATAGCCCAGACCAATGATACCGCCGGTCGCTGCGACACCCTTGATCTCCGCGTCGGTGAGATTGCGGTTCACCCCGCAGACCGCTTGCACTCCGCCATGGCTTGATACTACAGGACGGCGCGCTATTTTCAGAATATCTGCAACTGTTTGATGACTGCTGTGGGCAATATCAACAATCATGCCCTTGTCTTCCATATCGCGGATAATTTGTTTGCCAAAATCGGTTAGCCCGCCTTTTTCCATTCCATGCATGGAACCGGCCAGTTCATTATCGAAGAAATGGACTAGACCTGCCATACGCATACCGGCCTCATAGAGCGCATCAAGATTCTCGCGCTTGCCTTCCAGTGATTGCAGTCCTTCAGCAGAGAATAACACCCCAATGGGCTTTTTCGATTTGGAACGCGGTTGATGCCGGGTCAGCTTATCAATATCACTTACAGTGTTAATCGCGGTCATAGCGCCTTTGGAAGCCGTGACTGCGCGGTCCAATTTTGTGGCGTGCCACAACTGCCGTTCCAAAAGAGAAGCCCATGTGCGTAGCGGTTGCAACTGTGCTATGGCGAGCAAAGTGATATTATCGGTTTTGGCGCTGTTGCTGTCATAATTCTGGCCGCGGGGTGTTTTGGTAACGCTGGAGAATATCTGCAAACCGACATTACCCGCTTGCATACGCGCAAGGTCAACATGGCCATAATCAACACTGTCGGTAATTTTCCGCTTCCATAACAATGTGTCGCTGTGCAGATCGACAATCATCAGGCTGTCATGCAGTTTCTGTGCTTCGGCTGTGATTTCCGGTAAAGCATTGCCGTCGATCTTGTTTGTCTGCTTGTCAAATATCGAGGGCGCGAAGGTGAAAAAACCGATGGCCAGGATGATCAGAACGACCAGCAAAGGCATCAATAGCTTTTTCATCCGCCTTTTCTTTTTAACGTTACAAAGGAATATCCCGGCTTCCCGTTTTTAGGAGCATAGGATTCCCGTTCATGTTCTTGCCAGATTTCGGGATCGAAACCATCAATAGCCGTATCACCCTCGACATTAATGTGTATTTCTGTGAGTGCAATCCGGTCTGCTTTTGGCAGGAACAGCCGGTAAATCTCTGCTCCGCCAATGACGGCAATTTGCGGCGCATTGGCTATTTTCAGGGCTTCAGAAACGCTGCTCGCCACCTCAACGCCTTCAGCCTCCCACTCTGTGTCGCGGGTTAACACAATGTGTCGCCGCCCCGGTAGCAGACCGGGCAAGCTGTCAAACGTCTTGCGGCCCATGATCATGGGCTTCCCCTGTGTGAGGGATTTGAAATGGCGCAGGTCCGCGGGCAAATGCCAAGGCATGCCTCCATCGTCTCCAATAACTCCATTATCGGCGCGCGCGAGGATCATAATGATTTCGGGATGATTCATAATATGGGCCTAGCCCAGATCGAATTACGTGCAAATCAGAAAAATAATTTCGTTACATGACCCATTTTCCGGCCCGACCGACTTTCCTTTTTGCCATAGAGGTGGAGACGGTTTCCCGGATCATTTAACACCGCCTGCCATTCACTTGCGGTACCGCCGATCAGGTTTGTCATTTCAATTTTTTCAGCGGCGCGTCCGGTATCGCCCAGCGGCAAACCGCATATCGCCCGGATATGATTTTCAAACTGGCTGGTGATGGAGCCTTCTATCGTCCAGTGACCGCTATTATGAACTCGTGGAGCCATTTCGTTAAAAACGGGTCCATTGGCGGTAGCGAAAAATTCCGAAGTCAGAACGCCGACATAATTCATTGCATTTGCCATTTTGGCGGCAAGTGCACGGGCTGCCGTTTCCTGTTCAATAATTTCGGCGGGAGCGGGGATCAAGGATTTCGCCAATATACCATCTGTGTGAATATTATGCGGCGTATCCCAATAGCGGATTGTACCGTCCTGCCCGCGCACCAGTATCACGGAGAATTCATGGCTGAATGTGACGAAACCTTCTGCCACGCAAGGTTGATGAGCGACTGTGTCCCAATGCACTTCAGGGTCATCGCCTGCCTTGATGCGTGCTTGGCCTTTGCCGTCATAGCCCATGCGGATGGTTTTGAGGATTGCAGGTGTGCCCACTTGGTCAATAGCGTTATCCAGCGATGTGCGATCAGTGACTTTAGCAAAGGGAGCAGTCTTACCGCCATGGGTACGTGCAAACTCTTTCTCTGCGACACGGTTTTGCGCAATGTCCAGTGCGCCAACAGGCGGATGGAGCGGCGCATAATCCTTTATCGCGATTAGCGGGTCGACGGGTACATTTTCAAATTCAAAGGTAATGACATCGCATGTATCGGCAAATGTTCGCAGCGATTCGATATCTTCATCCGATGCACATGTGAATCGTTCAGCGACTTCGGCGGCGACACTGTTTTCATCCGATGCATATATATGGCAGCGATAGCCAAGGCGCGATGCAGCAACCGCTAGCATGCGGCCCAATTGGCCGCCGCCCAATATTCCGATAGTCGATCCTGGAGGAAGTGGAGTCATTACTGGGTTATTCCGGTTCGTCGGCTACAGCCGCGCTTTGCGCTGTTCGCCATGCGTCCAGGCGAGTGGCGAGAGCGGCATCCTCATTGGCCAGAATGGCCGCAGCCAGCAGCGCAGCGTTCTTCGCGCCAGCGTCCCCAATGGCCAGTGTCCCCACCGGAACACCTGCGGGCATCTGCGCGATGGAGAGCAGGCTATCAACTCCATTCAGTGTCCGCGACTGGATGGGCACACCCAGCACTGGCACACGGGTCATCGCAGCCGCCATGCCGGGCAAATGGGCCGCGCCGCCTGCACCGGCGATAATTACTTTTAATTCTCGCGCCGCTGCGGTTGTGGCATAATCATACAGCCGGTCCGGGGTGCGGTGCGCAGAGATGATTTTGATTTCATGCGCGATATCAAGCTGCTCCAATATTTCAGCAGCAAGCTTCATGGTGGCCCAGTCGGACTGGCTGCCCATGATAATTCCGACCCGAGGGGGTGTTTGTAGCCCGCTTTGCGGAGTGGCTTCGGTCATATTTATACCTGAATAGTGTCGCGGAAGCATGACCGTTTAGACAGGAAATGCTGTCCACGCAATGCGCCAATACAATGAATAGTGTTTTTCTGCTGCTACGATTTGAGCAACCGCCGTTATCTGTTTAGTTGACTATACCACTTTCAACAAACTAAAGGGCGATAAATTATAAATAGAGATGAATAAAAACATTACATCGGGGGCAGAATATTGATCAATGAAGCAAGTCATAGTAATCAAGCCGAGCAAATTTGTTTACAATGCCACATTTTACAGTCAGAGAACAAGAGATTGAAAGAAGAGCTGGCTGAAATGGAAATGCGCGCCAATCATGATGTGCTGACGGACTTGCCGAACCGGCGTTATTTTATCGAGAGTCTGGAAAAGCGGATCAAACGCTGTCAGCGCTATGGCGATATTACCGCGCTGCTTTTTCTTGATGTAGATAATCTAAAAGCAATTAACGATACTTATGGTCATGCTGCAGGAGATGTTTTGCTGGCCCGTCTGGCAGATATATTGAAACATAATATACGGTGCAGCGATATGGTCGCGCGCATCGGCGGCGATGAATTTGCTTTGCTGCTTGACAATCTGGATGCGGACCGGGTGGAACAAAAGATCCTGTCCCTGATCGCGCTAATTAAATCAGCAAATCCAGTATATAATGGCCATATCCTGCAATGCGGAGCGGCCATAGGTTACAGCTTTGTCGGACCGGCAGATACAGTGTCCGCCCTGATGTCACGCGCGGATGAAGCCATGTATAGATCGAAGAATCTATAGATAAACTTTGATGAAGACTTTCAGATATATGAAGGCCATATATAAATGATAGATATATAAAGGGCTAATTATTACCAGCCTTAGTATCGCCAGCCGTAAAATACCTATTGCAGACTAAAGCGCCCTACCGCTCAGACAAATAATAACGCTCAATTTCGTTCAGATCATCATCCAGATCATAGATAATCGGTTGACCGGTCGGGATTTCCAGTCCGGTAATTTCATCATCGGAGATGCCCGAAAGATGTTTGACCAGTGCGCGCAAGCTGTTGCCATGGGCAGAAATAAGGACGCGTTTGCCGGATTTTAGTTCCGGTGCAATGCGCGTTTTCCAATAAGGCAACACACGGGCAATGGTGTCTTTCAGGCTTTCTGATGTAGGGACTTCAATTCCGGCATAACGCGGATCGGATGACATTTGATAGGGACTGTCAGCGGCCATGGGTGGTGGCGGTGTGGCAAAGCTGCGGCGCCAGATATGCACCTGCTCATCGCCATGCTTGTCACGGGTTTCCTGTTTATTCAGGCCGGTCAACCCACCATAATGACGTTCGTTAAGCCGGTAGTTTTTCTCCACCGGCAACCAGAGCCGTTCCATTTCCTCAAGCGCCAGATTCAGCGTTTTGATCGCACGGGTTTGCAAGCTGGTAAAACACAGGTCCGCGTCAATGCCTTTTTCCTTCATCAGGCGTCCGGCTGCCTTGGCTTCCTCAACCCCTTTCTCTGTGACATCAATGTCCCACCAGCCGGTGAAGCGGTTTTCCAGATTCCATTGTGACTGGCCGTGGCGAAGAAGGATGAGTTGTGGCATGTTCGGTCCTTGTTTTTACTGTTGCGGCACCCTTAGCGTCAGCGGCATTTCCAGCCAAGCAAGATTTTTGACGCGCGCTTGCCTTTGGCCTGTGATGTGGGGAGCGAGAAGAGCACTACTATGCCCATGTCCATCATTGGACTCTATGCACAGTGTTATTTTTGCCACGTTTTTGAGTATTCTCTCTGATTATTCACGATAATGTCGATAGTAACTTGATTTAATCGTCTGATTAAAGGAGCAGTGACTCTGTAGCTGACCCAAAGACCATGACCTTTCCTTGAAAATATTCAGGAACATGGCAGGTGGCGGTATGTTTAACAGGAGAGAATTTTTATGAAAAGCTTGAATCGCGTACTTATGGCGGCATTATGTACCAGCGCCATGACTGCTCCGGCCTATGCCCAACAGGATGCCGGGGCCGCAGATATGGATGATAGTATCATCATCGTGACCGCTACTCGCCGTGCAGAAGACGTACAGGATATTCCGGTTGCCGTAACGGCTGTCAGCCCGGTTCAACTGGAACAGCAAGGCGTTCTCAACGTACAGAATATCGGTAGCGTTTCACCAAGCTTCTCTACTTCTAATGCACAAACGGCCTCAGGTACGGTTGTTCTGCGGATTCGTGGTGTCGGAACAACATCAAATAATATCGGCTTCGAATCAGCGGTTGGTATTTTTATCGACGGTGCTTATCAGTCCCGTCCCGGCGTTGCGCTAGGTGAATTTGTGGACGTCGAGCGGGTTGAAGTCCTGCGTGGGCCACAGGGCACTTTGTTTGGACGTAACACGTCGGCGGGTGCATTGAATATCACCAACAAGCGCCCTGACCTAAGTGAATTTGGCGGTTTTGTGAATGCGACCTATGGCAATTATGACCATATGAGCGTGCAGGGTGCCATCAACGCGCCGCTAGTTGAAGATACGCTGGCTCTGCGTGTCACTGGCGCTTACCGGAAACGCGATGGCTATGTTGATATTATTGACCGGAATGGTGACCGTGTCGGCGAGTCCAACGAGATTGATCAATATCTTGTCCGGGGACAATTGGGCTATGAAAGTGATGGCGGGATTCGTGCCCGTTTGATCGCGGATTATTCCAAGAGCACGGCTAGCTGCTGTGCTCCGGTCGAACTTTACCAATCTCCGGTTGAAACAGCCGGATTATTCGCCGCAGTGGGCTTGGGACCACGGGGCGGCATGTCTGCGCCGGTCGTTGCGGTGAACCCGTTCGATACAGCAACGGCACAGCGCGCAACCGATAATCGCATCGCTACATCGGATCAAAGATCATCTCCTGATATCGACCAATGGGGTTTGACCGGCGAAATCGAAGTCCCGCTCAGCGATAGTGCCGATTTGGTTTATATCGGGTCATATCGGGAATATCGATCCACCGATTCTTATGATTCGGACTTCTCCGGACTGGATGTTTTTAGCGTTCTACCGGGCGGTGGAACCGACATCGACACAATGACCCACGAGCTTCGGGTTCAAGGTGAAGCCTTTAACGGTGCGCTCAACTGGTTGGTCGGTGGCTATTATTCCAAAGAGGATATTTCACAGGTCGTCAACTTTGGTCTGGGCACGGAATTTGACCAGCTAGCAGGCGCACTATTTGCTGCCGCAACCGGAGGAGCGAGTCTAAATCCGAATAGCCCGCTCTTTTTAGGTGCAACCCCATTACAGAATCTGACCGGGGTTGATCCTGCCACAGTGCGGACGACCAATGTCTATAAGCAGAACAGCAAAAGCTGGTCGATTTTTACGCATAATACATTGGAAGTGACTCAAGGCCTGAAACTGACGCTCGGTTTGCGTTATTCGGATGAAACCAAAGACGGCTCGTTTGCCCAGCCAGCGATTAACAACAATCTCTGTCCGGCAATTTTGGGACAGATTGGCGCAGGTAATGTTCCGGGACCTCTGACTAACGGTGTTTACGGACTAGGTTGTTTCCCTTTCACCGCACCGGCGATCGGGTCGAATGCCAATCCTTTCCCGTTACCACGTCTGTTCAACAGCGAGTTTAAGGACAATGAACTGATCTATACCGGCAAAGTGAGCTATGAGTTTGCTGCACCGGTTACTGTCTATGGTAGTTTCACACACGGCTATAAGTCCGGTGGTTTCAACCTTGACTCCACCGCAGCGGCAGGCGGCGCGGATCCGCGCTTTGCTTCGGAAGAAGTAGACGCTTATGAAGTTGGTCTGAAAGCAAAGTTCCTCGACAATGCGGTAACGCTTAACGTTGCCGGCTTCCACGAGGAATTCAGCAATTTCCAGGTGCTGGAATTTACAGGTGCACAATTTGAGACGTTCAACGTCCCCAGTGCGAAAACAACCGGTGTTGAGATTGAAACAGTCATCCGTCCGGATCGTAATTTCACAATCAACGGTGGATTAACTTATACCGATGCGCGCTATCCGTCGGATTGTGCCGGTTCGCAGTCAAATGTTGACCAGGTTGCAAGTCTTTGCGGCAATTCGCTGACCAATGCTCCGAAATGGGTCGGTATCATGGGCGCAACCTATGACCGGGATATTGGTGATAGCCTGAACTTCTTTATTAATGGCCAGGTCCGTATGGAAAGTGACCGCCGGACTTCAACACAGGCGATCATTGTTCCTGATGCTGCTGATGTTGCGGCGGCGGGAAGCCTTCAGGCGGCAATAGATGCTGCGCCACTGGCACCGTTTGATGTTCAGGATGGCAATATCAAGATCAATATGCGTGCCGGTATCGGTGATATTGACGGGGCATGGGGTCTTGAAGCCTGGGTTACCAACCTGACCAATGAAGTTACACGCGGCGTGACCTTTAACACGGTCCTGCGTTCAGGTTCGCGTTCGGCATTCGTTCAGGAGCCCCGCATGTATGGCTTGACGCTTCGCGGCAAGTTCTAGGAGTTTAGGGGGCTATTCGTCACCATCAGGGAGGGACCGGTTTTTCCGGTCCCTTTTTTTATATAATGCAATAAAGATCCTGCTGTCGATACCGTGAGTTTTTAATAGAGCTTTATCTGGGCAGCCTATCAAGTTACTGGTTGTGGCCTTAATAGCCTGTATCTCACGGTGAATTAACCGATTTTTGGCGCTCTTAGAGCTTAGGGTTAACGGATTTTACGATGGCTTTACCGGGTTCCGACACAAAAATTCTTGGGGTCTCTGCGCCCATCTTTCCCATTGGTTCTGTGCTGACCGGGCTGATGTTTTTCAGTTTGATGGATGTGACAATGAAAAGCCTCAGTATTTCACTGGGTGCTTATAATGCGATGTTCTGGCGAGGATTGCTGTCCATCATTCTGGTGGGGATGCTTTATTTTGCCCGCCGACCGAGAATGCCCTCCGGTAGTACGCTGAAAATTCATATACAGCGGGGGATTATTACCGTTTTTATGGCGTTCCTGTTTTTCTGGGCGCTGGTGCGAGTGCCGCTTGCCGAAGCGGTGGCGCTGACATTTATTGCTCCGATTATCGCGCTATATATGGCAGCGGTTTTTCTGGGTGAAACGATACATCGCAATGCGATTATTGCGTCTGTTCTAGGACTGGCCGGGGTGGTCATTATTGGCTGGGGCAAGATGAGCGGGGAATATAGCGATGACGAACTGCTCGGTTTCGGGGCGGTATTACTAGCGGCGTTGCTCTATGCCGGCAATCTGGTGATTCAGCGCAGTCAGGCGCTGTTAGCCGGCCCGATTGAGATTAGTTTTTTCCAAAATCTCGTCGTTGGTGTGTGCTATGCGGTTGTTGCTCCGTTTTTCGCAGTAGCGCCCGACATGCAATATGCACCGTTGTTGCTTGCTGCAGCATTATTGTCGATCATTTCCGGAATGTTCTTTGCCTGGGGCTATGCGCGGGCGGAGGCGCAGGTTCTGATCAATCTGGAATATAGCGCATTTGTCTGGGCCGCGATTTTTGGCTGGGTATTTTTCAGGGAACCGGTCACTCTGCCGACAGTTTCGGGCGCGGTGTTGATCGTAACAGGCTGTATATTGGCCACCCGCCGCCGACCAGTGGTCCATATAGAATCGACCGTAGTTTAATCACCGTAGTTTAATTCTGTATGTCCCAACTAGTGGGAAGATTCGCCCATGTAACAAAGCATGATCCTTCCCCCTGTCATGAACGGTTCATGCTCCTGCTTTAATGGCATGATTCATATGTTGTCAGCTGAAGAGTAAAATTACGCGAAACCCAGCCTAATTTATTAGCTTAGTTGAATATGAAAGGCTAAAGACACGGCTATGGGCTTGTCCGCTTATTGTTACCGCTTTTCCGGGATGCTGGTCGGATATGTTCTTGCGGGCTGTTCATTGGTCATATCGTCGGTAGTTTTTGCACAAAATACTGATGACCGCACACATAGCCCTGCTGACGCCTCAAGTCCTCTCGATCCCGATAAGCCGCTGACCGAATTCCCCGACTTTGGCGTGGAGTGGCCGGATCTTGATGACGCGCTGCGTGATGAAACTCCATCCGATGATGTGGAGGCGCAGGTAAGCGCGCACGATATGGAAATGGATCGTCGCCTTTCTGAAGATGAAATAGTGGCTGAAGTTTCCGGGACGACAGACAGCGAGCGTCAGGATGCGGCAAGGATTGCTGTCGCTGCAGAAGATTATCAGCCAGAAGATGCACTTGCAGAGCAGGATTACGGAGTCCGCCTTGTCGGCCTGCCCGAAAATCTGGACGAGATATTCTATGACCGTTTCAAACAGCTGTCGGCTTTGGAAAAATATAAGGGCGATGAAGCCAATTTTGCCCAAATAAAGCGCCGCGCGGAAACCGATATCAAACTGGTTGAACAGTTGCTGCATATCGAAGGCTATTATGATGCAACCGTTCGCAGCCGTTTCGGTGCGGGCAAGACGGGAGATATTGCCGTGACTATCGCGGTAACCGCAGGGCCGCAATATAAGCTGGATGACATCAGCCTGCCCGGTCTTGAGCTAGCCCAAGGTGATGATCCACAGCAATTGCGCCGCATATTCGGATTGGAATCAGGCGATATTGTCGATAGCGATGCGATTGCCCAAGGCCGCGCCAGACTTGATAATGAAATGGCCGAAAACGGATATGCTTTTGCCAAAACGCATCAGCCGGAACTGATCATCGACCATGAGAGCCGCGAGGGTGATCTCAAGATAGTTGTCGCGCCCGGAGGCAAATATGTTTTTGGCTCCATCATTATGCCCAATACCGAATTATTCGGACCGGAGCATGCCGCGTTAATTGCGCGATTTGATGAAGGAGATCTCTATAACCGCTCAGATGTGGAGGATCTGCGTCAGGCGCTTATCGC
This sequence comes from Parasphingorhabdus sp. JC815, assembly GCF_040717415.1. Taxonomy (NCBI): domain Bacteria; kingdom Pseudomonadati; phylum Pseudomonadota; class Alphaproteobacteria; order Sphingomonadales; family Sphingorhabdaceae; genus Parasphingorhabdus; species Parasphingorhabdus sp. JC815. The sequence goes on along the minus strand of NZ_JBFEFM010000005.1, from coordinate 83,044 downwards.
TACCGGATTGGTATCGACAGTCAATCTGGAACCTGTCGTATCGGAAACCCGGCGCGAAGCCGTGGATCTGTTAGCCGAGATTACACCGGCCCCGCTTCGCACTATATCGGGCGCGCTTGGCTATGGCACCAGCGAAGGATTGCGCTCGGAGATTAGCTGGGAACACCGTAATTTATTTCCGCCCGAAGGATTGATCAGGCTGACCGGGGTTATGGCAACGCAGGAACAATCCGGTAGCGTTACCTTTCGCCGCAATAATTACCGCAGACGGGATAATGTGCTGAATGGTCAGCTTCGGCTCAGCAATATCAACAATCCCGCCTATGAAGCGCGAACATTTGCCGTTTCCGCAAATATTGAGCGGCAAAGTAATCTCATCTTGCAGAAAAAATGGAACTGGTCACTGGGGATTGAATTGCTTGCCTCGCAAGAGCGGGATATTAGCGGCAATAACCAGACGACCAAGCGCAATATATTTTTCATCGGTGCTTTGCCTGCGACCCTGACCTATGATGGAAGTGACGATCTGTTAAACCCGAGCACTGGTTTCCGTCTTGGTGCCAGAATATCTCCAGAAGCATCATTACAGGCGGGCAGTTTCTATTATATCCGCAGCCAGTTTGACAGTAGCGTTTATTATCCGGCTTCAGAAAAAATAATATTAGCGGGACGCGCCAGAGTGGCTACGATTACCGGAGCAGGACGAAACCGGATAGCGCCTTCCAGACGGCTTTATTCCGGTGGTGGCGGATCAGTTCGCGGGTTCGGCTATCAACAGATTGGTCCGCGCGATATCAACAACGATCCTCTCGGTGGGCGATCGCTAGTCGAATTATCGCTGGAAGCCAGAGTGCGGCTGGATATGCTGGGCGGTAATTTCGGCGTCGTGCCGTTCATTGATGCAGGCAATGTTTACCGTGATTCCATTCCCGACTTTGACGGGCTACGTTTTGGCACGGGTCTGGGTGTGCGCTATTATAGCGATTTCGGTCCTATTCGTGTTGATGTCGGGACGCCGATTAACCCGCAACCGGGGGATTCGCGGATTGCAGTCTATGTCTCGCTGGGTCAGGCATTTTGATGGAGGATGAAGGCTTACCACCGGATATGAAAAGAGACAGCCCCCTTAAGAAAGGCCAGCCGATAAAACGCGGCCTGCTGATTATGCTGGGGACGGGGCTGTTGATACTGGTAATCGCAATCGCGGCGGGAGCATATTGGCTCGACAGTGATAGCGGCCATAGCTTTATTATCAAACGGGTTGAAGCGTCGGCGCCCGAAAGTGGTCTGCGTATCGGGATCGGTGCGATCGAGGGGTCCATTTATAAAGAAATGGAAGTGGTCGATCTTGAGCTTTTCGATTCCAAGGGACGGTTTTTTCAGGCCGACCGCCTGGCGGTAGACTGGAATCCGCTGGCGTGGATTTTTAACGAACTGAATATTTCTGATGCTGTTCTTTTCAAGGCGCGGCTGGACCGATTGCCGCAACTGATCGAGACGCAAAAAGATACGCCATTATTGCCGGGCTTTAATATTTATCTAGGTGCGTTCCGGGCGGATAATTTGATTCTGGGTAAGGCTATTACCGGTGAAGAACAACGCGCTGACTTAGTCGGTGCGATTGATATTCGGGCGGGTCGTGCGATGGTTGCTCTGGATGCGGCAACGACGCGAAGTGGTGACAAGATTAACTTGATACTCAATGCTGAGCCGGAGCGCGAAAGGTTCGACCTGAACGCCGAAGTCACAGCGCCAATAGGCGGCGCAATTGCAAGCTACCTTAAGCTACAGCGGGATTTTGCCATTACGCTTTCTGGCAAGGGGGATTGGACAAAATGGGATGGTCAACTATTTGTAAAAAGTTCCGATGAACCGCTAGCCGAAATTATACTGGAAGCACGTAATGGGCTTTTCGGTTATGATGGAAATATTGCATCGGCCTTGTTGCCTTCGGGACTGGCACGGAAATTGGCAGCACCCCGGCTGGCGCTTAATGGAACGGCATCAATAGAAGAGCGGCTAGCCACCATTGATCTGGAAGTGGGTTCCAGCGCTGCGACTCTAAACGCAACCGGTGGTATTGATCTTGCCCGTAATGCTCTGGATGCGCTGAGAGTGGATTTTGTCTTGCGTAACCCGCAAGCACTGACCTCCAATATGAGGGCGCAGGATCTAAATCTTAAAATGCTGCTCAACGGCAAGTTTTCACAGTTGCGTTACAGGTATTTGTTGACTGCACCGCAGCTAGCATTTGGAAAAACCTTGCTTGGCAAGGTCGAGGCATCCGGTGAAGGGCGCCGTGATGATGATGGCTTTGATATTCCGGTGGAATTGACCGTGGGATCGCTGAGCGGCAATGGTGATTTGCTTAAACGGCTTTTGTCCGGATTTAACGGTAAAGCATTTCTGCGTCTGGAAAAGGACCGGATATTCGCAGATAACGCAGCCATCACGACAAAAACGGCGCGGGGCACGGCGGATATAGTGGCATATTTGGCCACCGGTGAATTTCGGATTGGCATAAACGCACAGGCCGGTAAATTTTCCATAGAAGATGTCGGAATAACAGATATTCTGGCTTCGATTGACCTGAAACCCGGTAGCGGGGGATTGTTATTAACAGGCGATGCGAGAGCCAGTTTGCGGCGGTTCGATAATGTTTTTCTCCGCCAATTGGCGGGCGGATTGCCTGTGGTCAAGACAGGTTTGCTATTGGGAAATGATGGGAAATTGCGATTTCCCGATTTGAATATCCGGGCACCAGAATTACGTTTTGCCGGATCCGGTGTTCAGCAAAGCGCTGAGCTATTCGCATTTTCAGGTAACGGCGAGCATGACCAATATGGCCGCTTCAAACTTGATCTGAAAGGGGCGCTGGACCGGCCCAATATTGCAGTTTTACTGGAAAGTCCCCTGCCCGCTGCGGGGCTTTCTGCTGTGCAGCTCAATCTTGAACCGATAAAAGACGGCTTCTCTTTTACTGCGGCTGGCGGATCGACGCTGGGTCCCTTTGATGGTGATGGAACGATTGTCACGTTATCGGAATCGGGGACCGAGGTGCGTGTGGAACGCTTGCAGGTGTCCGACACAGTGGCGAAGGGTATTATTCGTCCCGGTGATGAAGAAGACGATTTGGGCCTGGCGGGTAATCTGGCGATTAGTGGCGGCGGTGTCAGTGGAAATGTCCTGTTCGAACCGCGTGCGGACCGCCAATTGATTCGCGCCAAGCTTTCCGCCAAAAATGCGCGATTTGTCGGAGAACCGCCAATTCTCATCAGGGTTGGCTCGCTTGACGCCGATCTTGTCCTGATTGATGAACAGTCCGATGTTACTGCGAGTGTCAGCGCGCAAGGGATCAGCCGGGGCGATCTGATTATCGGCCGCATTTCCGGTGAAGCCAGATTGTCGAACGGTACGGGCAAAGCCTCCTTTGCCATAGCGGGCACACGGGGCAGCACGTTTAACTTCAATGCCAATGCCGACATTACACCGGATCGCCGTGTAGTGACAGGCAGCGGATTATTTGAAGGACGTAGGATAAAATTGCAAAACCCGCTTGAACTGCGCCGCACCAATAGTGGCTGGACAGCGTCACGGACACGATTGACCTATGGAAATGGTACGGCCAGATTTTCCGGTACTTGGGGCGATGAATCATCGCTCGATCTGAAACTTGATAAAATGCCATTGTCTTTGGTGGATATTATGGGCGGCGATCTTGGTCTTGGCGGGGAAGCAAATGGCACGGTGAAACTATCACAAACCGGCTCACAAATGCCATCGGGAGAAGCCCGGTTAACGATCAGAAGCTTGACCCGTTCGGGGCTTGTTCTAACCTCTACTCCGGTTGATCTGGGACTGAATATAGCGTTATCTTCGCGCAATGCAGCGGCGCGGGGGATTATCAAATCGCAATCGCGGACAATTGGCCGGTTTCAGGGACGGATAAGCGGTTTTGGCCGTGATAACTGGCGGAGTGAATTGCTGCACCGACCGTTGTTTGCACAAGCCCGATTTAACGGCGCAGCGGATGCGCTCTGGCGATTGACAGGGGTTGAGACATTTGACCTGACCGGGCCGATGGCGATAAATGCCGATGTTCACGGTTCATTGGCCAATCCGCAGATCAGCGGTCAGATACGCACAAATGACGCTCGGCTTGAAAGCCCATTGACCGGGACTGTTATAACCGGAATCAAGGCACAGGGACAATTTAATGGCTCGCGGCTGGTCTTGCCCGATATTACCGGCTCGACCAGAGGTGGAGGATCGGTCAGCGGCAGTGGCAGTTTTAACTTTGCTGTCGCGGCGGGAGAAGGAATCGGCATAAAGCTGAACCTTTCGGCTAAAAATGCGCGATTGATAGCGCGGGATGACTTTGCTGCTACTGTCACCGGCCCCATACGGATTGCCAGCAATGCCGATGGTGGTTTGATTTCCGGTGACGTGACTTTGAATCGCAGTTTTTTCCAGTTCGGCAATGCCAGTGAAACCGTAAACCTGCCGCAATTCAAGGTTCGAGAGATTAATCGCCGGGCAGATGAACGTCCGCCTGTTGTGCGAAGCAGGCCATGGCGATTTGCACTAAGCGCCAATGCGCCAAGCCGCTTGCAGGTCGAAGGATTGGGCCTTGACAGTGAATGGCGCGCGAATCTTGAAGTAAGCGGCCCCGTGGACAATTTTGCCATGAGGGGGAGCGCGGAACTCATTAGAGGGAATTATACCTTTGCTGGTCGCCGTTTTCAGTTGGAACGGGGGCGTATCCGCTTTGTTGGCAATCGACCACCCAACCCCGTGCTTGATATCGAAGCGGAAGCGAATCTGACCGGCCTGAATGCCACAATCAATGTGACCGGAAGCGGCAATAGTCCGAATATTGCATTTAACAGTGTGCCTGCTTTGCCACAGGATGAACTATTGTCCCGCATATTATTCGGTGCCTCCATATCCGACCTGTCCGCACCAGAGGCGGTTCAACTGGCCGCAGCCGTTGCCTCTCTCAACAGCGGCGGCGGGATTGATCCGATCAATGCCCTTCGCAAAGCGGTCGGTCTTGATCGGTTACGTATTCTGCCTTCCGACAATGACCGCGGTCAGGGAACGTCGATTGCTGCTGGTAAATATATATTCCGCCGTGCTTATGTTGAATTGATTACCGATGGCAAAGGCTATAGCGCTACGACGCTTGAGTTTCAGATAACCCGCTGGTTGTCGATTTTGTCGAGTATTTCGACATTGGGGCGACAAAGCGCGAATATCCAGGTGTCCAAGGATTATTGACAGCTATATTTTGCTTGCAATCATATATGTGAAATAAATACATCAATAAACGGGAACCTAATGCATAGGAAGCCGTTAAAGGGATGGAAGCACAAAGGGCGGCCGAATTCACACGCTACTTTGGGCTTGATATTTGGCCGGGATGCCTGACCTTATGCGTGAGTTGTCCCGGCCCCATTATTTACTTAATTGATTGAAATCGCTGCGCTATGATACATTCAATTCGGTAGCAATGCATGTTTACGAGAATTTTTTCTGCGGCTATCCGTTATGTAAAGATTAATGTGCCCAATTGTATAAATTGATTCCCTATTGGACTTTTCGGTCCATAATTAATATGGAACTAACAGCGTGATCAGGAGTTTTGATCACAAAGACGTAAAAATAAAGAGGCCTGTTTTGCCCAACCTGAGAAACAATCGAGAATCTGATCAACAGGATAGCAGTGCCGAAAATAATGTTGATTCTACGACGGTGAAAAATCTGGTCGAGGTTAAAGAGCGATTGGGTTTTGGTTTACGGTCAATGTACCGTAGTGTTCTGGAGGAACCATTACCCGCAGATATGCTCGCACTTTTGGATAAACTCGAAGAAACTGAAGGAACGGGACAAAGTCCGTCGCAAGCATGCCAGGACCGGTGTGACTGAAACTCCGAGATTGTCTGCGGCAGACTTTAAGCACCAATTATCAGAAGCTATACCGCATCTCAGGGCTTTTGGTCGCAGCTTGTCAGGTAATCTTGATGTGGCTGACGATCTTGTCCAGGATACGTTGTTAAAAGCATGGCGTGCGCGTGACCGGTTTGTTGCCGGTACGTCGATGAAGGCATGGACGTTCGTTATCCTGCGGAACACATATTTTTCTAATATGCGTCGCAAGAAATTCACCGCCGATTATGATGAAATTGTTGCCGAGCGTGTTTTGTCTGCGCCTGCACCACAACAGGATCCGCTGCATTTAGCGGACTTGCAGCGTGCATTGATGGAAATATCCGAAGATCAACGGGAGGCTGTTATTCTGGTAGGAGCCGGCGGCTATTCCTATGAGGAAGCCGCAGAGATCGCAGGATGTGCCACTGGTACCATGAAAAGCCGCGTTTCGCGTGCGCGCAAGGCGCTGGAAGGCATTTTATCCGACGGTAGTTTTGCACAGGAGTCAGCTGTCACAGATGATGGCAAGGACAGCTCTACGGCATGGGACAATATAATCGATGCGGTTACAGAGCTGTCTTCCTGACCCGCTGTCTATCTTAAACATAATAACCGTGAGCCCGAGCATCAGAGGCCGTGGATCATATATACTTAGTTCTAGCCCCGCATAAGGATATGTGGCCCGCTTTCCGTGCGGACCTAAACTCATATTCTTACGCCGCTATCGCTTATTTCATGCTAAGATTGAGCTTCTATTTCATGGCCTTCGGCAGTAAAAAACATGGCCTGGCTGATAGCAGCGCGAATAGCATTTGGCTGAAACGGTTTTGTAATCAAGAAAGTCGGCTCTGGACGTTCTCCGGTCAATAAGCGCTCGGGAAAAGCGGTAACAAATATGACCGGCACCGAAAATTGTTCCAATATGTCTTTAACGGCATCAATGCCGGAACTTCCATCCGCTAACTGTATATCAGCAAGAACCAGTCCGGGCTTATTCCGTGCAACCTCTTTCAATGCTTCGGTATGTGTAATTGCTGTTCCCGAAACGGTGTGACCAAGGTCGGTAACAATTTGTGCCAACTCCATTGAGATCAAAGTCTCATCCTCGATAATCAGGACGTTAGTCCGTATTTCCTGATCAATATCGGTAATGGCGTCTTCAAGCAGACCATTCACGGAATCTTGTTCTACATTGGTAATCTGGGCCACTTCTTCTAACGAGAAGCCTTCAAGTGCGGTTAACAGTAATATTTGGCGCCCTATGGGTGCAATTTTTCGTAACTTGTCTTCTTTGGCGATTGTTTCATTGCCGGCCAAAGATGTATCCGAATCGAAATTTCCCGGATCTACATTGGATGTTTCCCAAATCCGGTGAAAAACCTTATGCAATTGTACGCGCGGTGTAACATTCTTATTCGCACCATCGCTGTTCAAGCTATCCGGATCAGCAATGATCGCCTCCAACGTCGCCCTGACATAAGCATCCCCACTTGTTTGCGAACCCGTCAATGCACGGGCATATCTCCGCAAATAAGGAAGGTGTGGTTTAATCGTAGTGGCTAACGGCATTAACAAAGCTCCCTTGTTGGTTCGCAAACGTGCGATCCAACAGTTTGTTCCAAAATAGATTTTAGCATACTATTCAACTTCGTTGTTCTGGCAACTATTTTGTCGAAAGGGAACTCAAATGACTTCCTTGCGTTGAGATAGCATAGCCAATAAAATCAAGGAGCAGAATTAATGACAACAGGTTATACCGACGAAATAAATGCGGTGAAATCAGACCTCCAGCAGCTAAAACAGGATATTGTCAAATTGACTAAAACTGCTGCTAGCGATGCTCAGAACAATGCTAATGAGTTGAGCTCCAAGGCAAAGAAAAGAGCTAAATCTGCATCCAAGCGGACCAAAGAGCTTAGTGTCCAGAGTAGGGACAGGGCGCATCAAACCGTTGCAGCCAACCCGCTTGTCAGTCTTGCTGCAACCGCAGGTGTAGCGCTGATCGTGGGAGCATTATTCGCCCGTCGATAAATAAAGCCTCTGCTGGCCCGTATATAGCCTGTTCCGGGTATATATTGTGCGTAACAAGCATTTCTTTTACGCCGGTAATAGGCAATCAGCGGTAAACAATGGGCGAAATGATGCAGCAAAGCAATTTATCGTTGGTATTGGAAAAAGAGCGTCTGGCTACTCTGGCTAATTACCAGATAATGGATACACCGCCAGAAAAGGGTTTCGACAGGATTGCCCGTCTGGCTGCCGGTGTTTTTGAGGTTCCTGTAGCAGCAATTTCTTTTATCGATGATAGGCGCCAGTGGCATAAATCATCAGTTGGAATTGATGCGAAAGAAGTGCCGCGAGAAACGGCCCTTTGTTCTTTTATCCTCGAGAATCAAGGTGCAGTCGTTGCCGAAGATGCCATAAATGATGAGCGATTTTCGGACAGCCCGCTTGTAACCCGAGCACCGCATATAAAATTTTATGCCGGCTGTCCGTTGGTCGCGCCCAATAATATGGTTCTGGGCTCATTATGGATTGGCGATATGGAGGAGCGCCCGCGCTTATCCGATGATGAGCTGGATCAATTACGCAGCATGGCCGATATTGTGATGAGCGAGCTTGAACTGAGGCGAGAAATTCAGCAACGTCAAGAGGCTCAGCTTGATGCAGCTGAGGCAAGAACCGATCTGGAGTTGGCACTTGCGCTTAGCTCAACAGCCAGTTGGAAGTTGAACTTGTCGAGCGATGAAGTCAGTTGGGGCGGTGCCTATTGTGAAGTCTGGGGTGAGGATGCCGATGAGGCACTGACCACTGGTGAAGATACATTCGCCAGAATCCACCCTAAGGACAGACAGAAGATTCGCGAAGCGCTCAGCGACACGAGCTTAGAGAAAAACCAGAGTTTTTCGGAAACCTTCCGGATAATATTGCCGTCGGGAGAAGTCCGCTGGTTGTCAGGACGCGGTAATTTTTTCCGTAACCACGGCGATGATGCAGTGACGGGCATAAGTTATGATATAACGGACTCCGTCCGGCAAGAAGAGCAGCAGAAGCTTCATACACGTGAACTCCATCATCGTCTGCGTAACCTGTTCGCGACTTTACAATCTATCATGGCACTGACCAGAAACTCTGCAACATCAATTGATGATTATATTGAACGGATTTCCGGACGTTTGGGCGCACTCAACCGCACCCAGCAAATATTGCTTGATTCTGATTTTGTAACGGGCTCTTTTGCTTCTTTGGTCAACGATCTCTGCGCGATATATCCTCGACTGACATGGACGGGACCAGACGTCAGCTTGCCTGAAAATGCCATGGTAGCGATTTCTCTGGTGCTCAACGAACTGGCAACTAATGCTGCCAAATATGGCGGATTAAAAAATGCCAGTGGGTCGGTTAAAATCAGCTGGGTCATAGATTATGAAGGTAAATCGCCTGTCTTATCATTGACCTGGATAGAACGTGGTGGCCCTTTGTTACACACAACGCCAATACCTAAGGGCTTTGGTTCTTCGCTCATCAGGCAAAGCATAACCCGAAATCTCAATGGCAAAATAGTTAAGGACTGGCAGAAAGAGGGATTAGTCTGCTCGATCAGTTTTCCGTTACCCTCTCGTGAGTAATGGTAAACCGGGCAGCTTGAAATATTTATGAATAATAGTGGACAGTCCGAAATAAATACTGCTGATATATGGGAACCTTAGCTTTTTATATGCGTAGGTTCGTTACCAAACAATGGGAGTTATTATGAAAAAGATTTCAATCGCAGCTATGGTTATCACCGGACTTGCGTTAACTGCATGTGAAGCCGACGTAAAAGAAGAAGGTGAAATGCCTTCTATGGACGTTGATGTGTCTGGTGACGCGGGTGAATTGCCGGAAATAGATGTAGAAACCGCGGACGTTGAAGTCGGTAGTGAAGAAAAAACTATTGAAGTTCCGGATGTTGATGTGACGATGCCTTCCGAGAAATAGTCACAAACTATATTTTCTGAAAATAGAATATGAAAAGGCTGGGCATATTTGTCCGGCCTTTTTTATATAACCGGATTTATTTGTTCGGCTGAAGGCCAGCTATTCGCTTAGAAGGCCAATATAGAAATTAAACAAACGCAAATAAAAGGTGCCGGAAAATGGAAGAGCTTCGTTTCCAAGGGGGATTTGGGACGATTTAACGCGTTCCATTTCCCGGCTTTTTGTAAGACAGGCTTACAAAAACAAGTGGGAGAGCCACTATGTTAGTAATACTCCAGAAAAATACTTTGGTTCCCGACAGCTACTTAGATTTATTTGTGATGGTCGATATTTTTAAAATACGCTATGTGCGCGAAAAATTTACAACTTAGCTTACGGACACGCACATGCAGATTATAAGAGAGTTAGGCCCATTACGTGAGGCGTTGGGTGTGATCCGCGATTCCGGATCCACACTGGGGCTGGTCCCCACAATGGGCGCTCTGCACGATGGACATATGCAACTTGTGAAGGCCGCGACTGCGCGTTGTGACAGGGTGGTAGCTTCCATCTTCGTCAATCCGGCCCAATTTGGTGAAGACGAGGATCTGGATAGCTATCCACGGCAAGAGGCAGCGGATATTGCTCTTTTGGAGGCGGCAGCCGTGGACATGGTCTGGGCGCCCTCTGTGGATCAGGTCTATCCTGACGGTTTCTCCACCAATATCAGTGTCAGCGGCGTCAGTTCCGGTCTATGCGGCGGATCACGGCCCGGCCATTTTGATGGTGTAGCGACCGTAGTGGCAAAATTATTCAACCAGATTAGACCGGATGCTGCTTTTTTTGGCGAAAAAGACTTTCAGCAACTGGCCGTCATTCGGCGAATGGCACGCGACCTTGATTTCACACATGATATTATCGGTGTGCCTACTGTGCGTGCAGAGGATGGCTTGGCCTTGTCATCCCGCAATGCTTATTTGACGCCGGAACAGCGCGAACAGGCGGTTGCCCTGCCTGATATAATGCAGGAGGCATCCAAGGAGATTATCAAGGGCGGTGATATCGGCGTTATTTTAGCCAATGCCAAAGCTAATTTACTAGCTGCCGGCTTCGAAAAAATTGATTATTTTGAACTGAAACACGCCGATACGCTTGAAAATATGACCGTTTTTGTAGAGCCGGCGCGATTATTGGCGGCCGCACATATTGGTGGCACAAGATTGATTGACAATATCGCTGTAACCAAGGGCACATGAGGGCTGCGTTAACCGTATGTGATAGCGCAACTGGCTGTTTTATAGTATTCTCGGCTTCACTTCGGCTAGATTCTTACAAGCCTGTTAACCATTTTTTTAAAGATTTGTTGTGAAGTTGCCCTGATGCCTATTGCGGCACGTTAGGAACAGGGACTTGTAAATTATGGGCAACAGCATGAAAAGCGCAGCCTTTTTAATAGAAAGCCGTCTTGCAGAAGCGGCAAAAGGTAACAGCAACGCATATTTTGATCTTGGCGTAATTTATTCGACCGGATCAGACGGAGCTGATGTGGATATGATTGAAGCGCACAAATGGTTTAATCTGGCGGCATTATCCGGCCACGATGAAAGCAAAGCCTGTCGCGCAGAGATTTCGCTGGAAATGACCGCCAGAGAAATTGCCGAAGCACAGCGCGAGGCCCGTAGTTGGTTGCAGGAAACCACGCGCCGCGCCGCGTAATCGGATCAAACCAAAAGCTACGTGGATTTCTTGAACGGGCCCATTTCGGCCAGAAATTCAATATCAGCGGCTACCGCTTGTCGCTCCCGGTCCAGATAGTCGGCAATGGCCGACCGGAAGCCCGGATCAACCACATAATGAGCAGACCATGTCGGCACGGGTTGATAACCACGCGCTAATTTGTGGCTGCCCTGCGCTCCTGCTTCGACAAATTTCAAGCCGCGTGTGATTGCGGCATCAATCGCCTGATAATAGCAAATCTCGAAATGCAGAAACGGTATATCGCGTGTGCAACCCCAATAGCGGCCATATAATGTATCAGCCCCGATGACATTGAGAGCCCCGGCAATAGGGATGTTGTCCTGAAGCGCTAATATCAGCAGAAGTTTTTCACCCATTTTTTGATGAAGTAAATCAAATGCTGCGCGAGTCAGATAGGGCGTGCCCCATTTGCGCGCGCCGGTGTCCTGATAGAATTCCCAGAAATAATCCCAATGCTCGGCGGTAATATCATCACCGGAGACGTGGGTGATTTGGACAGTTTCTTGTGCTTTTTTACGCTCACGTCTGATTGCTTTGCGCTTGCGCGAAGATAAGGCCGCTAAAAAACCATCAAAATCTGCATAACCATCATTGCGCCAGTGGAACTGGCTATCGGCGCGGATCATCCATCCGGCAGCCCGGAAATGGTCCAACTGTTCCTCGGTGACAAATGTTGCATGCACCGAAGATATACCGTTATTTTTTGCAAGCTGTTCGGCGGCGCGCAATAGCGGCACGGCCATGGTTTCATCACGTAGTAACAGGCGCGGGCCCGGCACAGGCGAAAAAGGCGAGGCAATCTGGATCTTTGGATAATATTGCCCGCCCGCACTTTCGAACGCATGGGCCCATTGCTGATCAAAAATATATTCGCCCTGACTATGGGACTTCAGATAGCTGGGTAAACAGGCGGCAATGGCTCCGTTCTCGTCCTCGATAATGATCGGCAGCGATTTCCAGCCTGTGCCAGGGCCAACGCTGCCTGACTCTTCCATGGCGGATAGAAAAGCGTGGGAAACAAACGGGTTGGCGTCTCCCGCACAGCTATCCCATTCGGCGGCTGGTAAGCTGGCAATATCGTCTGCTACACGTGCAACAATTTCGGAGTTACGCTCTACAGGTTGTGATGGTGGGGGATTTGACATATTTTATCAGGTCTGCGGTATCTCATAAACCGGTTCATCGGCATATATAGCTGCATTTTTTTTCTGCTCAGCTGTGCGGACGGTCCATGTGACCACTGGCAAGCCTCTGGCGCGGTTCGAGGCTGCGAAACGGGATGGAAAATCACGGACATCATAAGCCAGAAAATCCGGTTTGGCTATCCACAGGTTCCGGTGTCGTGCTATCCGTCCTTTCAGGGTCTTGCTACCCTCTTCGGTCACAACCAGCCCACGCACGATGTGTGCAGCATTTTTACGCATCCATGCTCCGACCAAAGGATTGAAGGACATGACGGCTGCTTTGCCGGTGTAGCCTTCCAGTGCGCTGCGTACCGACAGACAAAGCGGTCCTACGCGCATATTATTGGATTTGATTTCAATCAGGATCGGGACTTGTCCGGCAACCTGTTTTAATATTGCTGGCAAACGAGGAATCTTGCCGTGCCCGTCATTCAGGTCAATCCGGTCAATGTTGATTGCACTTAGATTGGCTAGCTTTCCTGTATGAGCAGTTAAGCGGTCCAGTTCATAATCATGGAAAACAAAAGCTGTACCGTCTTTTGCTCCTTGCACATCACATTCAATCCCGTGGCCCAATTTTATGGCTGCATTAAAAGCGGCGGGGCTGTTTTCCAGGATATTTCGACCTTGTGAAGTGCCGTGCAGTCCGCGGTGGGCATAAGGCTGACCTTTCAGGAACGCGGTGCGTCCCGGTGCCGGTGCCGGTGCGAATAACGCATCAAGCTGGCTTGATAGCGACAATGGCATCAACCTCAACCGCAACGCCCAGCGGAAGCGAAGCGACACCAACTGCGCTACGGGCATGTTGCCCTGCTGCGCCAAAAATGACTTCCATCATGTCTGAACATCCATTAGCGACTTTGGGGTGGTCGGTATATTCGGCGGTGCTGTTGACGTAAACGCCGAGCTTTACGATCCGGTCTACCCGGTCGAGCGAACCTATCGCCTGTTTGATCTGGGCCGCTACCATCAGGGCGCAGGCTTTAGCAGCTTGCTGGCCCTCTTCCAGTGTCATGTCATCGCCCAACCGCCCGGTAATAAGCTTACCATCAGCCATTGATACTTGTCCGCTGATATGCAGTAGCCCGTTTATTTCGACGGCCGGAACATAAGAAGCCACGGGGGCAGCGGCTTCGGGAAGCTCAATGCCTTTATTGTTCAATGCTTTTTCGATTGTGTCTGTCATGGCTTTGAATCAATCACGTCTTGGCAAACTGGTCAAGATCTTCCGCGGGTAAATCCAGCAAGGGCGCGGCTTTTCCTGCTTTAAATTTATCGGTGATCCAGTCAAACGCCTCGCTCCAAAGGTCAATCCGGTCATGGGCGGCGGGATTGGTTTTGATATGTTTTGCCAGTATCGGTTCGCCAACCATATGAAGACGCCAGACATCGGGAGCATGTTTCGCAACGCTGCGATGTTGGTGGCCAAGGTCGTCCACAAACACGGTCACAGTGGGATTATAATCTGCGACGATCTTCGCCAATGGCTCACCCTTGCCACCTTGGTTGCAATAGACCGGAAAATCAATGCCGACTGCGCGTAATTGTTCGGCGCGTGCTTCGCGGCGGTCGTCCAGCAGGTTGGTCAGGATCACTACATCCGCGACCTCAGCTAATTTGTTAATCGCATCAACAGCGCCGTCAATTGCCTTTTGCCGGTGCATCTCACTATCAAAAAACTCTTTTAGCATTGGCCAGACGGAATCACGCCCGACCAATGTACCATCATGCTTGTGCCGCAACGCATCAACAAAATCACCTGATTCCAGATCAAAATGGATATGCTTGTCAGTATCCAGCCATTCCCGGAACGGCACAACCATGTGCAACAAAACTTCGTCACAGTCGCTAATCAGCAACGGCTTCTGGCTCATGTAAAGTCTCCGGTGTTATTCAGATGTTGTGCAGTCGCTGCCAGTTTCTCTGGCGTGACCCCGATTGCCTCTGCACAAGCGATAAGGTCAGGTTCATGGTTGGCTAGGAAACCCAATAATGAAGACAGCATGACTGGATCCTCAAGGCCGGAACGTAATTCTCTGGGGTCCAGTCCGGTCAATGCGAGCAGGCGCTGTGCGCGATCTTCGTCCTGCAAGACCCAGCCAAGAGCCTGCAGCGCTATAATTTCGGCGTCGGCAGAGATATTGTTATTTGTTTCCATCAGGGCTTTCGCCTAGAGGGTTAACCGGACGTTTGGAAGGGGGCAAGTCGCACAGTGGCAAAAAGAGTTTTAGTGGTTGAAGATAACGAACTGAACCTGAAGCTATTCTGTGATTTGTTGCGGGCGCACGATTATGTCGTCGAGCCGGTCAATGATGGCCGGGAAGTAATTGCAAAGGCGCGGAGTTTCGTGCCTGAACTGGTGGTGATGGATATTCAGTTGCCCCATGTCAGCGGGCTGGACCTGATCGAGCAGATCAAAAAAGATACTGATCTCAAATCCATCCCGATCATGGCAGTTACGGCTTATGCCGGCAAGGGCGATGAAGACCGGATTCTCAGTGCAGGAGCGGAGGCCTATGTTTCCAAGCCCATCTCGGTAGCAAAGTTTATCGAATCGGTAGAGGGCGTGCTGTCCCGGTGATCACACGCGATTTGATGTCGGATTCCAGTAAAAAGCAGCTTATTTGATTTTTGCTTCTTTAAACTCGACATGTTTGCGAACGACGGGATCATATTTGCGCTGCACCATTTTTTCGGTGAGATTACGCGGGTTTTTGCGCGTTACATAGTAAAAGCCGGTATCCGCCGTGCTGACAAGTTTGATTTTTACATTGGCTGGTTTCGCCATGGCGCATTCCTTCAAAAGCTATTTTCGGAAAAAACGATTTGTCCGGAAACTCCGGTGCAATCCGCTGTAATTGAGCGGGCTAATGCTGAAACTGGCGACGATTGTCAAGGAAAAGCCGCTATTGGTCTGTCCGACACCGCCCGATCCCTATTTACCATCCCTTAATCATATTTTTGCATGGTCAACCGGGAAACGAGGCAATCCTATGGATCATGATAAAAACCTACTTGTTCAGGCAGAAATGCTAGCGTTGATTGAGGGGATACCATCTAATTTGCTAGAAAAGCATCCCGTGCAGTTTTTGATGCATCTGGATCAAATTCGGGAAAAGGCCGTGCAGCATCACCTGACGGCCCTGCATGACCTAATCTGTGCATTTGAATCAACCTTGCAACGGGCCCTGCAAAGTGGCGCAGCTTTGGTAGTAGCCGATTCGTATCTTGGCGCCATGCGTGATGCATTGGAATGCGGCCCTGTGGATCACACTATGACAGAAGCATTACTGGCTCATGTGGCATTGCGACTGGGCGGCCAGCCGTAACGAGTGGATGCTTTTTTTACATCTTTATTCGCTCTGCTGATTTCTGAAATCGGTGATAGGCCGCAAATATTATGTGCGGCCCTGGTCATCCGTTATGGCCGCGCTACGCCGGTTATCTGGGGGCTGGGTGTGGCAACTCTCCTTAACTGCATGATTGCTGCTATAGCCGGATCGGCGGTGAATGAATGGATTAGCGAAGACCCGTTGCAGCTATTTTATGCCATATCCCTGTTGCTGGCAGGAATTGGCATGGTGGCATGGCGGCGGCCGGTTGATTTGCTTGAAGAATGGACATTAGGACCATTTTGGACATCCTTTCTAGGGCTGTTCATCCTGCAATTCGGGGACAAGGGCCAATTTATACTGGCTGCAACCGCAGCCCGCACCGACGCATGGGGCTTTGCCGCTGCGGGCGGATGGATCGGGGTGATGCTGGCCTGTGTTCCCGCTGTGTTACTTCAGGAAAAACTGGCGAAGATAATACCGATTGTGGCTATTCGCTATACAGGAGGAGGGGCCTTTCTGGTGATTGGTGGGATTATAGCACTTAGTGCATGGGGTATTTTTTAAGATCGGTTAAACTCATAAATCGATCATACTTCACCATATACATCGATAAAGGCGATCACTCATAATTAGGCTTTATGTTGGCCATATCATACGGGAAAGCCTAAATAATGTCCTGAAACAACGATGGAGATTGAGATGACAACTGGTGACAATGCAACAAAAGCTCTCGCAGATGTTTTGAATACGGTGTTGGCAGACAGCTTCGCGCTGTATTTCAAATCAAAAAACTTTCACTGGCATGTGTCCGGTCCGCATTTCCGTGACTATCACTTGATGTTTGATGAGCAGGCAGCCCAAATCTTGCAGACGACGGATGCGATTGCCGAGCGTGTACGCAAAAACGGTCAGCGGACGTTGACCTCTATTGGCGATATATCCAAAAAGCAGACTATTGCAGACAATGATGCCAAGAAATTAAGTGCTGCCGATATGCTCAGCGAATTGCGAGCGGACAATCTGAAGCTTGTAGAGGTACTGCGTAAAGCCAAGGAGCTGGCTGGAGAAGCCGGCGATAATGCAACTGACGGTGTTATCGATGACTGGACCGATCAAGCGGAAGAGCGCGCCTGGTTCCTGCTGGAGGCTTCTCAGGATAGCTGATCAGATAAATTGAGATCGGGGCCAGCGTTTGCTGGCCCTGTTTTTGTAGGCTCTTTTTTTGCTGGTCCTCTTTGTTATGAAGCCTACTCGCTTCGCGGCGATGCTTTGTAAGGGTACAGAGTGAAAAAATAGCGGACTTTCGCCCGCTAAATTTTGTAATTCTACCATCGGTAGAAAATATATTATTGTTGGAAGTGTTTCCCTGAATTATTTGGGTACCAGATTGACCGCAGCGGTTTTGCCGCGACGATCTGCTTCCAATTCAAATTCGAGTTTGTCGCCTTCTTCCAACCCGCGCATTCCCGCGCGTTCAACTGCGGAGATATGGACAAACGCATCTGGCTGACCATCATCACGCTGGATGAAGCCGAAACCTTTCATGCTGTTAAAGAATTTGACCGTGCCGGTTGCTTTCTCACCAGTCAGTTCGCGTTGCGGTGGTCCGCCGCGGTCTTCGCGCGCCGCAGGTGCGGATACTTCGATCAGTTCGCCTTCAATTTGAATATCGGAAGCGGATACTTTGCCGCCGCGGTCAACCAGCGAGAAACGCAGTCCCTGACCCTCTGCAAGTCCTTTAAGGCCCGCACGCTCGACTTGGCTGATATGAACAAACACATCCTCGCCGCCGGTATCCTGAACAATGAAACCAAAGCCCTTTTGGGCATTAAAAAATTTTACCTTGCCGGTACCTTCTCCGACTACCTGATCCGGCATTCCGCCGCCTGGGCCGCCACGTTGTCCGCCGCCATAGCCTGTATCTGGTCGGGTGTATCTTTCTATTGGTGGGGAGCTATCACCTTGATATCCGTCAAAATTCTCATCACCAAAGCTATCGCGCTTATCCCGGCCTCTGCCACGCCGGTTTCTGTCAAAACCCATTCTAGAATCGTCTTTCACTACGTCCGATAAATTAAATCCAATACTCAAGCGGACGATGGCCAGAGTATTTTCTTACGCGAATCTTTATACCGCGCGCTGTAACTATATAGAAAAACCATGGCTTATGCGAATAAAATTCCTCACAATGTAAATTTCGCTCTAATATTGGGTATGGTCTTCACTATAATTTAAAAAAGCAAGGTCTTTGGATCGGCAATAGGCTCGTGTTTCTGGGCTTTTAACAGTGCCAGAACCGACCGCACCAAAACCCAGATAGCCACTAAGATTAGCAGCGGTATTCCGATCAGGATAATCGACAGGATTATTCCGATGACGCTACCGATCAAACCAATCACAAAAGTCATGATATGGAACTGCATATGACTTTCTTCCCATGTTCCGGCGACTTCGCTTTTCCAGACAAAAGCAAGGATGACACCGACTAAGCCGGTAATGCCAACAAAGAAACCGGCAATATACAGTAGGGATATGATCGTCGCCTTGTTCAGATCAAAGCCTCCCGGCGCCGGATGTGGTGATTGGTCTGTCATTGTGGTTTACCTCGCTATCGCTTCATATTCTGTGCTTTTATAGCAATCTTGCTCTTGCTGTTTATTCTATGGTGCGGCACATACCATATCTTATGCGTAATTTATTTATAGTCTTTTCGAGTCCAGCAGTACGGAGCGAAGCGTAATGGCGGTTTTTTTTCATGAAGAAGATTTGCCTGCGGGCGTATTAGCGGAAGGGCCGGTTGCCGTTGATACGGAAACCATGGGTCTGCAAACCTTGCGGGACCGGCTCTGCCTACTCCAGATATCCGACGGTAATGGTGACGAGCATCTTGTAAGGTTCAGTCCGGGAAGCGATTATGCCGCGCCCAATCTCAAGCAGATATTAGCCGACCCTGCGCGAACGAAATTATATCATTTCGCACGCTTTGATCTTGCCGCCATCGAATATTATATGGGTGTGGTGGCACAGCCGGTATTCTGCACAAAAATCGCGTCACGACTGATCCGGACCTATACGGACCGTCACGGATTGAAAGAGCTGGTGCGTGAGTTGTTGGGACAAGATATTTCAAAACAGCAACAGTCGAGTGACTGGGGCGGGCCCGAACTCAGCGAGGCACAGCGCGATTATGCCGCATCCGATGTTCGCTATTTGCATCGTTTGAAGGACGAGCTGGAAATCCGTCTGGAGCGGGAAGGGCGCACAGCAATGGCACAGGCCTGTTTCGATTTTCTACCGCACCGGGCGCGGCTTGATATTGCAGGCTGGCCGGAAACGGATATTTTTGCCCATGCCTGAGCCATCTTGTAAATCAGCAAACATATATTTTTTGCAGTGTCCTCACATATAAATGACGATCGCGACCGAACATATCCAAAGCAAACGACAGCAATTTGCTGCTCCCGGCAGCAAACATGATCGCAACATCCGGCTGTTGCGGGTCTTGCTACCGCTAGGTGTTGGTGCTTTGGCCGCGATACTTGCGCTGGCTCCATTTACTACCAGCGGTGAACTGAGCTTTGTTCTTGATAAGAATAGCGTTGATGTGGCCGGGGAACGTATGCGGGTGACCGAAGCTATTTATCGCGGAGAGGATAGTCAGGGCAGGCCATTTTCGATCAAGGCAGGCTCTGCTGTTCAGAAAAGTTCCCGTGAAGCAGTGGTAGATTTGAGAGATCTGTCAGCGCGAATATTGTTAAATGATGGCCCGGCCCAGATCCGTGCGGGCCGGGGGCTATATGACATGGACAAGGAAGATGTCAGAGTGCCCGGAACCGTGCAGGTTGAAAGCGCTGGAGGTTATCGGTTGACAACACGTCAGGTAACCGTGGATCTGAAACAGAGGACATTGAATAGTGATGCTCCTGTGGAAGGGCGAACAAATATCGGAACCTTTCGCGCGGATAGCTTGAAAGCTGATATGACCGAGCGGACAGTCACACTCGATGGAAATGCAAAACTGCGTATCACGCAAAACGGATTAAGGGGGCAATAAATGATCAGGCGTTCTTTTCTTGCAGCCTCCACCGGAGCGCTTGTAGCAGCGGCGATGGTGCTAACATTTGCCGGTGCTGCGCCGGCACAGGTTTTTGGCGGTCATAATAGTAATGCTCCGGTGAATTTTGATGCGGGCCGCATTGAATTACAGGACCGCGCGGATCGCGTTGTGCTGTCCGGTGCTGTTCGGGTAGAACAGGCTGGTCTGGTTTTAAACTCGGCGCGAATGACGGTCGCTTATCGCAGCGGAGACGGGATTCAGGTTGACCGGATTGATGCTTCTGGCGGCGTGACGATCCGTAAAGGCGGTGATACGGCCAAAGGGAATACAGCAATTTATGACCTGAACCGGCGGCTGATAACCCTGATCGGCAATGTCACACTGACGCAGGGCAGCAACCGTTTGTCCGGCGGACGTGCGATAGTTGATCTGGCATCGGGCCGATCGACTATTGATGGCCGTTCTGCTGGTGGCTCTGTTCCGGGCACACAAAATTCCGGTGGCCGGGTTTCGGGAACATTCACGGTTCCGCAACGACCCGATTAGGCACGTCCTGATTAGCTGTGGTTTTCGTCGTAACATACTTGCAATATGGAGGTCGGTTGAGGCCCTAAGAGTCATTGCTCGGCACCGAAAAGAACCATTATTGACTAAACAGGCATAAAGCTTGCCAATTTCGGGTAACTTGGGCCATGTTATTACCTGTTAGAAATTCTAATCGGGTTCAGACTATATCTGGATCGAAGGACTAAGATGAACGATGCGACATTAATTGAAACTCCAGCGACGGGCGGCCCTGGCGCTGATCCCGGTTCAGCGATGGCCAGCGATGCGATGGAGCATGGCCTCGCCGTAGTGTCGATTGCAAAAAGCTATGACAAACGCACAGTATTGTCGGACGTGTCCCTGTCTGTGGCACGCGGTGAAGTAGTTGGACTGCTTGGCCCTAATGGCGCTGGTAAGACTACTTGTTTCTATTCGGTTATGGGGCTTGTCCGTCCCGATGCAGGTCGGATCATGCTGGACGGGGAAGATATAACGCCGTTACCTATGTATCGCCGCGCAATATTGGGGCTGGGCTACTTGCCTCAGGAAACCTCTATTTTCCGCGGCATGACAGTGGAACAGAATATTCTGGCCGTTTTGGAAATGGTTGAAAACGACAAAGCGGTGCGCGATGAAGCGCTCGACCGCTTACTTGACGAATTTGGTCTGACCAAATTGCGTATGTCCCCGGCCATGGCGCTGTCTGGTGGTGAGCGCCGCCGCTGTGAAATTGCCCGCGCTTTAGCCGCCGACCCTTCGATCATATTGCTTGATGAGCCTTTTGCCGGGATTGATCCAATCTCCATTTCGGATATTCGTGACCTTGTTGTACAATTGAAAAACCGTGGGATCGGTGTATTGATTACCGACCATAATGTTCGTGAAACACTGGATATCGTGGACCGGGCTTGCATCATCTATGATGGTCAGGTGTTGTTTGCCGGTAGTCCAGAAGCATTGGTTAAGGATGAAAATGTCCGGAGACTTTATTTGGGCGAGGGATTCTCGCTGTGATTAGGTGGCGACCAGAATAATGGCCTTAGGTCCCCGCCTCGATCTTAGGCAAAGCCAATCGCTGGTGATGACGCCGCAATTGCAGCAGGCGATAAAGTTGCTGGCTTTGTCCAATCTCGAACTTGAAACCTATATTGCCGAAGAGATTGAGAAGAACCCGCTGCTTGAAACCGGTGATCTTACCGTTGAGGAAAAGAGTAATGAAGGCGGTGAAAGCGATACCGACACTCTGCCCGAACCGGGAAGTCAGGGTAGTGACGAAATATTATCCTCTGGTCCGGCGGCGAGCGAATCCGCGCTTGATATGGCGGGAGATGCGGACCAGTTTTCAAATAACAGCCTGAGTGAGAGCGACGGTGTGCTCGATAGTGCGCTGGATGGGGGGCTTAGTTTGAATGGGGGGCTTAGCGGTTCTTCATCAAGCGGCGCGATTGGCGGAGAGGCGCCTGACTTTGACAATATGCTGGCTGCTGAAACCACGCTGGCTGAATATCTGATGGAGCAGGCGGGGGCGATATTGTCGGGCAGCGATCTGTTCATTGCCCGGCATCTTATCGACCAGATTGATGAATGCGGCTATTTACAGGCGGATCTGCTGGAATTCGCGAATCGTTTGGGTGTGCAGCTTGATGATGTCCAACGTATATTGAATCAGGTTCAGACATTTGATCCGGTTGGTGTCGGTGCGAGAGACTTGGCGGAGTGCCTGGCGCTACAGGCACAGGAAGCAGACCGTTATGATCCGGCAATGGCGCAGTTGATTGATAATCTTGATCTGCTGGCAAAGGGCGCTCTACCGCAGCTTAAGCGGATTTGCGGGGTTGATGATGAAGACCTGATGGACATGATTGCCGAAATCAGGGCCTATGACCCAAAGCCGGGCTGCAAGATAGGCGGCGGTGATGTTCAGGTGGTTGTGCCGGATATTTTTGTTGCGGAGCGCAGCGGCAAATGGGTTGTCGAGATTAACAGTGCGACCCTGCCCAAGGTGCTGGTAAACCGCACTTATCTGGCCGAATTGAAAGACGGCGCTCAGGACAAGGCTTCGAAAGAATGGCTCAATGATTGTCTTGCCGACGCCAGTTGGCTGGTCAAGGCGCTCGACCAGCGGCAACGCACGATCATCAAGGTCGCGACCGAAATCGTGAAACAGCAGGAAAGCTTTTTTCATGACGGCGTCGCGCATCTGCGCCCGTTGACGCTAAAAAATGTAGCTGACAAAATCGAGATGCATGAATCGACCGTTAGCCGGGTGACATCCAACAAATATCTCTCCTGTTCGCGCGGGACGTTTGAACTTAAATATTTCTTCACCAGCGGTATCCAATCATCCACCGGCGGGGAAGCGGCATCGGCAGAAGCAGTGAAAAGCCATATAAAATCCCTGATTGATAATGAGGATCCGAAAAAAATCCTCTCCGACGACAAGCTGGTTACGTTGCTGCGGGGCAGGGGCTTTGATATTGCGCGGCGAACGGTTGCAAAATATCGCGAGGCTTTGGGACTGGGCAGCTCCGTGCAGCGTCGCAGGCAAAAAGCGCTGGCTGGCAAAGCGGCCTGAACGCCTATCGTGATTATACCGTTTGGCTGAGTAAGAATCCGTTAGTGGTGAGCTTGTCGAACCACGTATCCAAGGCAAGCGCGGCATCAAGCCCATAAACCCCCTTCGACAGGATCAGGGTGAACGGCATGGGGATTCCTTGGCAATTGCTTATAACCTATCCGTTAATCTCCTTTCTCAATACCACAAATTGCAGATCCTGTGTTTTGGGCAGGCCATAGCGCGGATCATTAAGCGGAAATGGTCGCCGCTCTCCCGTCGGGACATATCCGCGCCTTTCATAATAAGCGATCAGGTCGCGGCGCTGGCGGATGACGGTCATTTCTATCTCCCGGCCATGCCAGTTTTCTCCAACATGGCGTTCTGCCACGCGCAACAATATTTTGCCTAGCCCGCCCGCCTGACGGTCGGGATCGACGGTCAGCAAGCCTAGATAGGCGAGGCGCCGATCAACCTGCTGCAAATGCACGCAACCGGCAATGTCCCGCCCATCCAGGGCGAGCAACAGGATCTGGTCACTGCCTTCATTCTCTCCTTTATCACCGACTATAGCCTGCAAAGCCTCGACATCGGTTCTTTGCCCGCCAAGCAAATCAGCTTCATGTGTCCAGCCGCGCCGGGCGCTGTCCCCGCGGTAAGCGCTTTCGATCAACGAATGAAGCCGGGCAATATCCTGCTCCTGTGCGACGCGAATCCCGATATCCTGCGCCATAGTCAGCTATCATCGACCAGCCGAACACCCTCGGCCTCTATCTGGTCATCCCCGATCAACGTTCCGGTGACAATGACCCGTTTTTCCACTTCGTCAATCGGTGTGCGTAGCAAGGTCAGGCGATAGCGCTGGCCGCCATCGGCCTGTAACACAAAGCCGCCCGCGTCACGGACCAACAGGCCGGAAAATATATTCGCCTGATTCATGTGCGCTTTCATTCCAGAACCTCTGATGCCGGCATATAATCATAGCCCAGATCCTCTGCCACTGCGCGATAGGTGATATGGCCGTTCCACACGTTTAGCCCGTTGGCGAGGTGCGGATCATCGCGCATGGCCGCTTCCCAACCCTTGTCTGCAATCGCAAGCGTATGGGGAAGCGTGACATTATTGAGCGCATAGGTGGATGTCCGTGACACCGCGCCGGGCATATTCGCAACGCAATAATGGACCACATCATCCACCACATAGGTCGGGTCCTGATGCGTGGTCGCTTTGGACGTTTCAAAACATCCGCCCTGGTCAATCGCCACATCGGCCAGCACAGAGCCGGGCCGCATGGTCGAAAGCATGTCCCGCGTGACCAGTTTGGGTGCTTCGGCACCGGGGATCAGCACCGCGCCGATAACAAGATCAGCCTCGGCCACACATTCGGCCAGATTGGCCTTGTTTGAAAAACGGGTTTTCGCCCGCGTTTCGAAATAATTTCCCAATGTTTCCAATACGGCCGGATCACGGTCCAATATCGTAACATCGGCGCCCAGTCCGGCAGCCATTTGCGCGGCGTTAAACCCGACAACACCGCCGCCGATCACCGTCACTTTGCCGGGAGCAACGCCCGGTACACCGCCCAATAATATGCCGCGCCCGCCATGCGCTTTTTCAAGCGCGGTGGCCCCTGCTTGTATCGACATGCGTCCGGCCACCTGACTCATCGGTTTCAGCAGGGGCAGGCCGGTCGGGCCTGTCACGGTTTCATAGGCGATGCAGGTCGCCCGCGATTTTATAAGATCGGCGGTTTGATCCGGATCGGGGGCAAGATGCAGATAGGTGAACAAAATCTGCCCTTCGCGCAGCATCGCGCGTTCGGCGGGCTGGGGCTCTTTCACCTTTACGACCATATCGCATTGTTCAAACACTTGGGATGCGGCTTGGGCAATGGTCGCACCGGCATCAATATATTCGCTATCCTCTGCGCCAATGCCCATGCCAGCCCCGGTTTCGACTAGAACATCATGCCCGTGGGCGACTAATTCACGCGCTGATTCCGGCGTTAAACCGACGCGATATTCATGGTTTTTGACTTCTTTTGGTGTGCCGACACGCATGGGCAGTTTCCTCTTTTGTCGAGTCTTGACGCAAAGCAATAACAGCAAAACAGACCCTGCGCGAGAGAGGGTTGTAATAAAGTTACATTATTTGGTAAC
Source organism: Parasphingorhabdus sp. JC815 (assembly GCF_040717415.1). NCBI lineage: Bacteria > Pseudomonadati > Pseudomonadota > Alphaproteobacteria > Sphingomonadales > Sphingorhabdaceae > Parasphingorhabdus > Parasphingorhabdus sp. JC815. The sequence continues at coordinate 57,560 of NZ_JBFEFM010000005.1, read as the reverse complement.
TTTCCTAATCGGCACAGCTACGGTACAAATATTGCCATAACCGCCATGGGCCGCAATATATTGCAACATCGCGGGGCTATAGCTGGCGAGATATTCATATTGCGGCTGATCGGCCAAGGGCAATTCACTGGCCAGACGGATGGATGTGATCGGAATATGCTGTGATTTCTCTGCATAGAAGCCGCCCGCTGCGGTGCCAAGGGGCAGGTCGGTAACATGTTCCAGCCCGTCAATCACCCGCCCGACCATGCCGAATGTCATATCAAGACTACGCGCTGCCTGTGCGGTGACGATGGAAATTTCCGAACCGCTACCGGCATCGGGTGGATCATAATGGGCCGGTGATAAAGCGCCGCGGCAGGTAATCGGAAAGCTTTTCCCGTCCTGCGATCCGATGGGCCAGCCGCCACCAAAGCCCACTGTGCTGCCATAGCTTTCGTAAATCATCTTCATCAGCGGCCGGATATCCGTGCCCTGATATTCATTGCTATATTGCACCGCCGCATCCAGCGCTGCCATATCACTATCGCGCTTTGCGCCCAATGCCGCGTTGAAATAGTCGCTTTCCGGCACGGTTTCGAGGGTTTTTGGAACAGCTTTATTATCCGGATTGCCGCCAAATTGCGTGACAAAATCCTTGGCAACGCGGTAAATTTTCGTTCCGTCCCACCAACGGGCAGCGGCCAGCTTTCGGACATTGCGAACATGCGCGCCGGACATTGCAGCGGGAATTAACTGGATGATGGCCTTGCGTTCATTACCCTGTGCATCATCGGGCAAGGTGAGGACCATGAGGTCATTAACCGGAATCGGTAGCCAATGGTCAGCAGGGGCAGCGGCCAGAACCTGCTCCGGCGTGGGTGTGTCATATTGCTCTGCCCGGGCAGGACCGGAAATGAGGGTCATCAGCGCTAAAGGGAGTAACAGAAAGTGAAAGCCATATGGGACGCGCCATGTCATGATTTCAACAATCCTCCATTTGAAAGTTCACACAATTCACAGCCCAAATTCCTATCGGGCTGCGACCAAAGTTCACACAATTCACAGACATAAATTCTGTCCGTGTAGCGGCCAAAGTTCACACAATTCACACGGGTATGATCCTGCCGCAAAATATCTGCTGCCGGAAGAGCTATTTGCAGACATTAAACATCGGGCTGGAAAGGCTATATGTATAAACATGACGGGAAACTACTGTTTCTGGTTCATGTAGGAAAGGGGAAATTGTCCGGAGACCATGCTCTCCGGGGAGGGAAAATGCTATAAATGATACCGTTAGTGGTGAGCCTGTCGAACCACGTTTCTAAATCACAAACACAGCAGAAAACCAAGGCATTTTGCTATGTTCCAATATATCGCCCCTTCCCAAATGGCTGTGCTACCTATCCAGTTTCACCCGCCGCACCGGCACTGGAATATTACAAATATCCGCCCCGCCCGCCGGAGTGATAAAAAACGGATCGCGGCGATTGGCGCGGGCCATAGTATATTGGGCAAAAGATACGCTCATTGAGTCAAGATATTCAAACTGCGGCTGCTCTGCTTTGGGCAGGGTATCGCCGATACGGATAGAGCGGATCGGCACCCGTTTCTTGGCATCGGCATAAAAGCCAAGTTGCCCCTTGCCGCGCGGCAGGCTGGACAGATGCTCCATCCCTTCGATAATCCGTCCGACCACCGCGATATTGCGGTCGAGATGGCGCGGAGCATGGCCGATAACGGTGTAAAGCTCTGCGCCTGTTCCGGTATCGGGCGACAGGTTGCGGCCCACACCCACTGCGCCATAGCAATGGACGGGCCATAAACGGGCTTCATCGCTATCCCCGCTGTTTGCGATAGGCCACCCTTCTAGGAATTGGGCATATTCCGAATAAGGGTCGCGCTCTTCCCATCGTCTGTAGTTGGGATTGGCCGCGCGCATTTTATCCTCGATCGCTATAACAGCCATTTGGTTGACTGCTTCTTCAGCGGCATCCATGGCGCTTGCTGACTTAGCTTCAATTTCCATAAATTGATTATATTGCTCAGCGGTCATCTCATACGCACTTTCCGGCACGTTCATCAGCCCGTCCGGAAGCGCTTTTTGCTTAACCTCACCCGATTCCGGATTATCGTAACCGGCATCGCCCCATTGCACGACATAATTATCCTGTACCCGGTTGATGCTGGTCCCGTCCCAGAATTTGGCGGCGGCAAGTTTGCGGATATTGTCAATCCACCCTTGCGAAAATGGTGGCGGCATCAACTGGATGATCACGCGGCGCGCTTCGCCTTTGGCATTTGGGGCTAAATCCATGATTAACAGATCGCTGGCGGCAATGGTTTTCCAGTCGCTCGCCGGGGCGCTTTCCACAATGGCACCGGGGCCGGGATGCTCCTGTTCCTGCGGGGTTTGCGCCAAAAGCGGTGAGAGCGCGAGAAGCCCTGCAAGCGGCGCGATCAGGATGCTTTTTGTCATATTTTTCTCCATCACTGCACCTTAACTATCATCAAGCTCTTGCGAAAGATCGTTTCGCACACTAGGGGAGGCGGCGCTGTCAGAGTTTCGCACCACTTATGATTCTGGCCAGCAATGCGGAGACGTGGCAGAGTGGTCGATCGCGCACGCTTGGAAAGCGTGTATAGGGCAACCTATCGAGGGTTCGAATCCCTCCGTCTCCGCCAACTATCAAATCTCATGTAATCTCATATAGTCTCGTAAGGTACAGGAATCTGAGGCTTGTCAAGCTTATAGCTCTCTCCTATGTTCCTAATATGTTCTGCAGGTTCTCCGTAGTGGTGTGGGGAAAACTGTGGGGAAAGAAGTTTGGCGGACGTATGGGTAATCTAACTTTTCAAAAAATAAGAAGCCTTAAAGAGCCGGGACGATATTCTGATGGAAATGGTCTGCTGTTGGAGATCGGAAAATCTGGTCGCGGATCCTGGACAGTGCGTGTTCAATCACAAGGCAAACGACGTGACATAGGATTAGGATCAATAGCTGATGTATCGCTGGCAGAGGCGCGGGAAAAAGCAGCTGAGATACGTAGACTAGTAAAGGCGGGTATTGATCCTGTCGCCAAACGTAAAAGAAAGGCTGACGTACTACCAAGCTTTCGTGAAGCGGCTTATCTGGTTCACGCAGAGCATAAAAAGAGCTGGAAAAACGGCAAACATCAGGCGCAGTGGATATCAACGCTGGAAACCTATGCATTTCCGATTATAGGTGACCGGTTCGTGAATGAAATTGAAGGTCCCGCGATTCGCGATGTTCTCATTCAAATCTGGCTAGAAAAACCGGAAACGGCTCGCCGTGTTCGCCAGCGGATCGCGACTGTACTCGACTGGTCCTATGCCAAGGGATTTCGCAGTAGCGAGGCACCATTACGTTCAGTGAGTAAAGGTCTACCAAGACAGCCCAGTAAAAACGGACATTTTGCTGCTCTGCCCTATGAGGAAATTCCCGATTTCATTGCTGCTCTTCGCAAGCGGGTTTCGATTGGAAGAGTAGCGCTCGAATTACTCATTCTAACCGCAGCGCGTTCAGGTGAAATCCGAGGTGCCAGACATGCCGAAGTTGATACTGCAAGAGCTCTCTGGACAATCCCTGCTGAACGTATGAAAATGGGAAGAGCTCACGTTGTGCCCTTATCTTTAGCGGCGTTTGACACTTTGGATCATGCAAGAATGTTTTATTCACCGGTGAGTGATCTCATATTTCCCGGTCAGAAACCGACTAAACCTCTGTCTGACATGACCTTACTCAAGGTAATTCGAGATATGGAGATTAATTCAACAGTCCATGGTTTAAGATCATCTTTTCGGGACTGGGTGGCAGATCAAACGGACTATCCAAGAGAGGTGGCTGAGGCGGCACTGGCTCATGCGGTACCGAACAAGGTAGAAGCAGCTTACCGCCGGACTGATTTTTTAGAAAAACGTCGTGCCTTGATGGATGATTGGGCTGATTATTGTATGTCAAAAATATAATCAGGCGCGGCAGCAAAATGCCAGTTAAACTGTGTTATTAACACGATTTAGAAGTAAGCACACCAGCTTACTCCCATTCACATATTTGGCTGCAAATCACCTGACAATAGCCTTCCAGCGGGCTAATACCTTGGTTACATAATCCGGCGTTTCATGATTTTGTGGTATACCTCTTGCACGTTCTACTGCTCCTGGACCCGCATTATAGGCAGCAAGCGCCAGATCGATAGCTCCAAATTTGCCAAGCATTTCTTTTAAATATCTTGCGCCGCCATCAATACTCGATTTAGGATCGTGTCGGTTCATCACTCCAAGATAACGGGCCGTACCTGGCATTAGCTGGGCCAAGCCTGCAGCGCCTGCGGGACTTATTGCCATCGGATTAAAACGCGATTCCTGCCAGATTAAAGCCTGCAACAGCCTTAATGGAATACCATGACGTAATTCGGCTTCTCGAATTTCTGCTTCATATAGCTTCTCTCGGAACAAAGATCTGGTTTTAACGCGACGCTCAGCTAGAGAAACGGGGTTGGCATAGACATCAATCGCCTCTGCGCTACTATTAACGCGTGGCCAGATGCCGTGTTGAAATAGTTCAAAATCCCCCGTCGAAGAAATAAGTGTTTTCGCGGTATCTGTTATGGATTCTTGTATGACTTCTTCAGATGTTGCAGCGCCAGGTAGCACGGCTACAGGTAATAATGCCCAATATAGTTTATGCATATTTGATCTCTGTGTTGTTTCGAATCAAATAAGAACATAAGGCGAACATAGGGTTGTAGGAAAATGCATTTGAGGGTGTGAGAGGGGAGTGAGCTAGCTTCGGGAGCAAAATTTTGTGAAAGGAAGCCACCCCATGTCTAAAATTCTCTCTGACCGCACCCGGTCGTCTCTTGAAGCAACGGCCCGAGAGCTTTGCATTAAGCTTGGCGGCCATTGGTCGGGCGCAAAAGGCATGGCTTGTTGCCCCGCACATGATGATCGCACGCCTTCTCTTGGAGTTACCATCGGCCGAAGTGCGATCCTCTTTCACTGTTTCGCTGGTTGCGCACAAAGCGAGGTTTTAGCCGCTTTGGCCCGCACCGGGGTCAATCAATGCGATCTGTTTAATGGCAACAGCCAAGCCTTTTCCCAAAGGGTGCAGATAGAACCGAGACCGCACCGTGCGGCATTACGAATATGGCGGGAATCCACAGATATTTCGGGTACTCAAGCAAAAGCGTACCTTGAAGCACGAGCCATATTAGCGTCATCACCCATGCTGCGTTTTCACGCTCAAACCCCTTTAGGCCCGAAAGGCGCAGTCCGCTTTCTGCCTGCTCTTATCGCTGCGACAAGTCTCGACGAGGGAGTTGTTGCTGTGCACAGGACCTTTCTGCACGACAAGCTCCCCTGCAAAGCCAGCTTCGAAAAACCGAAACGTGCTCTAGGCCGCTTGGGCGAAAGCGCAGTACGGCTGTTCCAGCCAATAAATGGCCGCCTTGGTTTGGCAGAAGGAATTGAAAGCGCCCTATCAGCAAGTGCGCTTACGGGTATTCCTTGCTGGGCGACGCTCGGGAACGAGCGCTTTGGCAAGGTCACCGTTCCCGAAAGCGTGACTGAACTGTACCTGTTTGTCGATGCGGACAAAGGAGGCGAGCTTGCTGCAAAACGAGGACTGTCCATTTATTCTCGAGAAGATCGATGCATACATATTCGCAAACCGTCATCGCCCGGTACCGACTGGAATGACGAATTGGTAAACTGGACTGCGCGGCACAATATATAGGAGGAAAAAGCGCTTACTGATGTGCGACAATCAGGTATGACAATAACGTCTGGTCGGTTTTTCTATTTTCCGCTGGCCCAGAATGAACTTTAATGCATCTCTTTTTGCCGACGGAAAACTTGCCAACGAAGCCAATAAGCTATCATTTATTGCAGCAGCATAACAAATTGCGAATAGCTTAGCCACCTGCTGGTTTCCTCCTGACAGGTTTGTGTGATCGGTAGAGGCGGTCCATCCTATAAGGATGGGCCGCCATTTCATCGTTTGTTTGATTGCGATCCTTCATATTCGCCGCGCTCTGTACGCGCTAACCACAGCCGCGAAAAAGAGGAGAGCAAAGCTCTGGCCTGAATGATCCCGGCAATAGCGCCCGGATGTATCAGGAGAATATTCATGGCAAAAAGAAAAGTTTCACGACGCAAATATAGCCAGAAAACCGCTATATCACCTGCCGAGCAGATTACCGCTGCAATTATCGAAAAACTGGAAGCCGGCACTAAGCCTTGGGTTCAGCCTTGGCGCGGAATTCCGGTTTCCCGTCCACTTCGCAGCTGCGGTACACCGTATAAAGGCATGAATGTCATTTGGCTGTGGATGGTCGCAGAAACCTCTGGTTTTGGCTCGCCCTACTGGATGACATATCGCCAATGCGCCAAGCTTGGCGGGCAGGTCCGCAAGGGCGAAAAGTCGACAATCGCAATATTTTACAAGAGCTATACCAAAGATATAGATGGTTCCGATAACGAAGAGACCAAAGAAACCCGCCGCGTATCAAAGGCATATGCTGTCTTCAATGCTGACCAATGCGAGGGCTTGCCAGAATTTTATCATCCCCTGCCTGAAGATGTAACGGTGCAACCGGAAGGCCGGGTCGCCGAGCTTGATCAATTCTTTGAATCCGTCGGTGCCAAGATCGTTCATTGTGGCAGTCACGCATTTTACCAATCCGGTCTGGACCGTATCACGATGCCAAAGCCCGAGCTGTTCAACAGCTTCGATCACTATTACGCCACGCTAGCGCATGAATTATCCCATTGGACAGGGCACAGCTCCCGTCTTGATCGCGACCTCAAAAACCGTTTCGGCAGCGCTGCTTATGCTGCCGAAGAACTTGTGGCCGAATTATCGAGCGCAATGCTCGGCGGCGAACTGGGCCTGCCAGTCAGTCATCTTGACAGTCACGCAAGCTATATTGGGCATTGGCTCAAATTACTGAAGTCAGATGATCGAGCCATCCTGACCGCAGCAGCGAAGGCAGAAGAAGCCTCTTCGCTACTTATCCATCTGGGTGGAAAGTCGCGAATGCCTCAATCCGACAGAGCGCCATTGACCACTAAAGCAGCATGAAGGAGAACCAGTCATGGGACGCTCAGTGAGTTTTCCAACCGGTGCTGTCGTCGCTTACCAAGTGATTGAAGTTGACGACGATGACTGGGACTTTAAATATCAAGTATTGGTCGAAGATATTATGGCCCAAGCCAGAGAGGCATTTCCTTCGCTTGAGCAATTTAATGGCTGGCGCGGACGCGAGGATCGTATCCTACTCCGCAATGCTTTTGCTGATTTTGGCATCTCGGTATATTGCGGGCTTTGCGCAATCTGGATTGTGGCACGCGATGACAATCACTATTGGGATAGTGATAGCATCGTCTCCTTGAAGGGACGCACAGATCAATGGCTCTCCCAAATTGAGCGCTGTTTTCTGACGCTTTTCTCTCAATATCGCTGCATTGGCCGTTTCTCGAATGGGGAAGCAATCTATGAACCGGTAGCTGCGTAAATCGATAGCCTTTTGAAGTACCGACTATGAATTGGGTGTTTCAAGCGAACATTTCTAATGCCAACTGAACATTACGAACTCCAGCAATTCGGCGCGCCTCTTGTCTCCTGTCAGGAAAGACCCTTGGACCGGTCGTCAGCCAGCCGCAACCTCAAAGGACTGCGGCCCGTGTGGCCCGCGCCAGCCTAGCTTTTGAGGTTTCCCGCCGTTGGCGGTGCGGCATGTCTGCCTGTTCCCGGTCCTTTGCGGGCTCTGCCGGAGGCAAAAGCGGGCCGTAATTCAGCTGCTCGCTTTGCTTCCAATTTCAGGAGGCAATATAATGTACGATAATTTTACCCAGTCCCTGTCCGGTTTTGACCTGTCAGGCTTCTCAATCTCCGCTCCAACATTTGGCAGCGCAGATTTCCCATGCGATGATGCCATTCAGCAAACGCTCGCTGGCGTTTGGTCCGATCTCTTTTCGCTGTTCAGCGATACTGCTCTTGAAGCTGATAGCGAAGATATTGCCTGGGGCTTCGTCAATCTCTTCCACCGCGCCGCTTCGCGCAAATTATCGGCCCTTGACCGCGCAACCGACGAAATTCGAGCTTTGCTTGCAAGCGCAGACGGATCAGAAATCCACACCTCCAATCTCGAAGAGCAAATCGAACGCGCACAGGCTGCAGAAGCAAGCATGATTACTTTTGAGGCGATGCGTGAAACGGCTGCATCGCTATATATCCATGAAACGGGCTCATCGTGGAGACCAATGACGGGTTCCCGTCCAAATCACGCCAAAGGCATCACCTCGGCAGTGATTAATGGCCGCGACTTTCTTCGCGCTCGCGCTCAGAGCCGACACAAAGCCCATATCCCGACTGGCACGCCAGTAATCTTTGCCGGTGGCCGGACCACTCAAGATAGTGGTGACGATGCTAAGATATTTGCAGGCAACATCTGGGCTACGTTAGACAAGGTGTTACACAACGTTCCTGACATGGTCCTTGTCCACGGCGGTGACACTAAAGGCGCTGATCGCTTGGCAGCTTCATGGGCTGAACGACGCAGTATTCAGCAGCTTGTATTCTCACTGGACCGCAGATTGGGAGCACGCGCTGGTTTTAAACGCAATGAACAGATGCTTTCCCTGAATCCGCGCTATCTTATTGCCTTTCCCGGAACAGGTGTACTCGAACGACTTGTTATTGAAGCCAAATCTCGCCGCATAACGGTTGTGGACCGCCGCGGCTTCCTTGGCACTTCTCTAAAATCGCCGGGGTGAGCAGGGACTAATTTCTCGATCCGCGCCGTCCAAGCATTGGTATGATCTCTGCCGAAAGCCGATTTTCGACTGTCAGCACGATATTCCGCGCGGCGACATCCCCTTTTGGCCCTTGGCCCACTGATGAATATTGCCGCCCTTTTACGATAAATCCCCCGGTAGATCAGGCCAAAGATAGGGTGTCGGTGCGTTTATATGACTTGATGAGATGCTGGCGCAAACGAGTGCGCAGTGTATGTCTGCGTTTTTCAGTGATGCACGAACTTCCAATATATAATACGCTCGATAGCGAACAGTTATCCTGCGGGAGCTTAAGGTCGTCTCGCCGCTTGCTAGCGATGAAAACCTTCTTCAGGGCATCAGGGTCAGATCCTCCGTCTAGCAAAAATTATGCAGACAACGATCCCGATCAATCCGTTCTTAAGAGATCAATCGCTCAATCGCAGCATTCGCTTCTTCCTTTAATTTTTCGAAGCTGATTCGTTCTTCTCCTAAAATAATGGAACGGTCGCATTTGCTACTTTCTCAGCGTCTTTGCGCAATTGCGTTGCTGCAGTCTCCGCCCGGCTTCCAGACCCGGGTATTTGTGTCACAGAAAATTTCTCCATTTCCCAATTTTGTCATCATTCTATCATTCAAAATAATACATAAGGTTTTGACCCAGTTCGTTACAGGACGGTCAAATACGAGTGAATTGTGACCTTGAAACATCGGCAGGCTAGTTTAACTAAGGGGATGCGGGCGAAGAACTTAATTCTTCGCGGGAACCTACATTGGTAACTTTATGGGCGTTTTAAACGTCTGCCGACAAGAGACTGCGGGGTAACGTATAAACGGCGTTGTCCAGCGCGAGCCAAGGCTCCCGACTGAGGGGCGGTATCTTTTAAAGACCGCTGCGCATCCGCTTTGAAGCAATTCAAAGACAGGATGTTTATGGGAAACCAACTACAAAAAATACGTACTAAAAAGATGCATGCCCAAAGCGGGCTTTGCTATTATTGCAGACAACCAATGTGCGGTGGCAATCAGGATAACTTCGCTAGACGATTTCGGATTACATCACGGCAGGCCTTACTGCTCCGATGTACCGCTGAGCATCTAGATGCGCGATGCACTGGGGGGCAGGATTCGCCTCAGAACGTCGTGGCCGCATGCTATTTCTGTAATTCCAACCGGCATCGCTCAAAGAAGCCGCTAGATCCTTTTCTCTATGCCAAAAAGGCAACAACACGGCTCAGATCTGGAAGGTGGCATGGCATTTTCATCTTCCCGTTATAGCTAAAGTCAGGGGTTTCGTGATTCAGCAGTTGACCAGCCAATATTGGAAGTGAGACTTAATTTTGCATAGCCGAGATGATGAGAACGGTTGAAATGCGCTAGATAGCAGTGCCAATGTTTCATCCTCTGATTCAACCATCAAGTTATGCTGGGCGTCACATTGCACCATGCTGTGAGAGTTAGCTGCTTCGCCTTGTTAAGTTCTGTCAATTGCTACCAAGATAACCGGTCACTATTCCATTGGTTTTGACGATTACCGAATCGCCAATCCGAAACCCAATCCGGCTTTTTCGCGATCCTGTCTGAATCAGGACAGCAGGAAACATGCAACCCACTTTGCTTCCGGCCGTGTTGCATGGCTGCGCCATGCTGCCCGCACCACCCGGGCAAAGTAGGTTCCCCTTCGGTGCAGTTCCCTCATGCCCTGCTTCTTTTGACTGTTCGCAAGCCGGAAATGGTTTCCGGACTTGTTACTTAAGGAGAAATATCATGACCAATATTGCAATACTAACCGGCCGCATCGCACGCGATCCCGAGACACGAAAAACTCAGGGCGAAATTACCGTTACATCAATCACCGTTGTGACCGACCGCCCAGCCCGGAACAAGGATGGCAAAACCTATAAGGATGACAATGGCTATACCGTCAAGGATAGCGAATTTCATCGCGTGACCTGCTTCAACGGGCTTGGCAAAAACGTCGCGCAATATTGCACCAAGGGCCAACTGGTCGCGGTCGAAGGCCGCGTCCACTATACCCAGTGGGAAGATCAGGAAGGCGTCAAACGCTACGGCTGTGAGATCCTCGCCGACAAGGTTGATTTTCTCACCAAAGGCAAATCGTCAGACAATCAGGATGCGCCTGAAATCGATTGACAGCGGATTGTATCACAGCCGCAAATTTCAGGCCTCGCCGGGCAATCGGCGGGGCCTTTTTTTGGCTTTTTCCGCGAGTCTGATTTGTAATCGCTGTTCTTAATTTTCTGTGATACCAAGTCGCACAAGCGCGTCAGCTTCGCTCAAAGAGCCCAACACGACCGCCATCCGCTTCAAATTTTTAGGTGCGAAGCTCTCAACCCCACTGCCCAGAAATATCTGGCCAATTTCAAGCGCTGCATTTTGTTCCAATATGCGCTGCTTATCAGCAAGCGCCGCTTTTTGGGTTTCGAGTCTTTTCAGTGCGGCAAGTGCGCTGCGTTTTGTGGGCATTGTAGGATCCTTTCAAATCCCCCTCACTTTTGCTCGCCCTGATAGCTTAGTGACACACACCTGAGCCTGTAGGAAAACAAATTCTGTGAACTTCGCGATTGTCAGTTTTGGCGGAGGATAGGGATGTGTCCTGTTCACTAATTACGAAGTTTTTGTGACTTAGCCATGCCTTGGCGAATGACTGGGATTAAGCGCATTTCATAGCGGCGGGAATTGGGCCGATAGCGGACTATCCGCATTTAACCTACATCGCAGCCACTAGGAATCGGGATCTTTATGTCCGATTTCCACCCATTAATTGCCGTCTAGGGGTCGCAATGTGGAGCGAGCCTCGACTGCTGATCGAATGGCACTGAACGCCAAGAGCGTCCGTATTCGTCGTTATCATTCAAAACAGTATTCTCGACGTCGGGCGTCTCTTGCCCAAATCAAGGTCGCCGGATATTAAGTTCCCTTCAATCGGAGAAAGCGCATTATGCTTGCATATCTTAAACACCTATTCGCAATGTGGAAATGGAAGCGTTCGGAGGTGGGACTTGCTTTGCGTGAGCACACTCGCGAGTTCTTCTATCGCGATCAGGCACTGGCATATTTTTCAGAAGATGCGAAAACTCGGATAACAGGAGACTTCCATCAGCAGGTGTTCAATGCAATTCAATCCGAAAATCCTGTCATGGCGGTGCGAGAAAAGTTGTGCGAATATGTTTTGGAATATGCGCCTTTGGTCATTTTATCGATGGGCGAAAATGACCAAAGGCGCATCCGATATATGGCCCATGCCCGTACATATCAGGAACCCTATGTAAACATATTGATGAGGCGGTGACAGGCTACGACGAGCTTGAGCGGTATAAATGGGAAGAGGATGAAGTCGCCGGACAAGAGCTGATCGATTTCTGTATGGCTCGTTCAACCGTTCTGCTTTACTACGCTAATGGAATGAATATCGTTCGGCTGGCATTGAAAGATGAATCTGATCCCGATTGGTACAAGCCGTTCGTAGAGGCACAACTGGCCGCGGAAGAAGGCCGCATAAGGGAAAAATTAGAATTGCCGAGCCTATTTCCAAACACGACCGATTCACTGGTTTATGGCACGTTCTTTGAGCATGTGATGGCTGGCGAGAAAAACCCGTTCTATCATTGGTCAAAGACTTGGCCGGATCGTTATTTGAGCGGACGAGGCCCCGATCCTCTGAATATTGCGCCGAATTAATAGCACTTTTCCCCGCCACTTAACATCGGCGCGACCTAGTTACCCCGATTGCATTAAATTACGCTCGTACTTGCGTTATGAGAGGCAAAACGCCCACCCCCTAAATGAACTTATTGATGCGCTGAAATGCGTTCTCGAAACAAGCAAGTGTTTTTTCGACGCTCGTGTTTTTCGCTTCCAAAAATTGTGGGTTTGAGAGAATATGCATCGATGGATCAAAGTGACTATATGTTGGGAAAGTATCAGGTAGAAGTCTAAAATAGGCTTCTGCCTTTTTCACCAATCGTTCCGTTTTATCATCAGCATTCATTAATTTTTCCACGGTGAGAGCATGCGTGCCCTTTAACGCATAAGTCGCATTTACGAGTTTTACAAAAACTGAAGGCTCGAAGAAATCTTCAATATCTGCTTCTTCCTTTTCGGCAATTTCTGTAGCCAAAAGAATGCGATCATTTTCCAGCAACTCAGCTTTGTAGAGGTCATCAAGCTTACGTTTTTGACCTCTCTCAAAATCTGTCAAAACCACAACGTTTAGTTTGTTGCCATAGAACAACCGAACGAAAGGTAGTACTTTATCAATCCCGCCTGATGGACAAATCGCCCAGTGCGGATTGAGATGTTCTCTACCATTCTTTTTCAATACCGCTGATGCAGCTTGTAGATAGAGGATGTCACTCGGTCCCTCTACTAGTAAGGTATTTTCGCCGATGATAAGGTTTTGGGTTACTTCAAAGCCCATGGCTCCAAAGATCGGAAAATTCGTCTGTGGATCGGTTGTTAGAACATCACCTCTAACCTTCGTTCCTTGTGATACCTTTCTGCTCCGATCATCCAGCGTTACAACATCTTCGACTGTTCGAACTGTATTCAGTTCATCTGCGGGCACCATAAAAGGCGAGTGAGTCGTAAAAATCAGCTGATGATGTGGCTCGATCTGCTCTTTGAAGTATCGAAGCAAATCCTTTTGGGCCGTACCGTGCAGTGTTAGTCCAGGTTCATCAAGTAGTAGGATAACGTTTCCTTCCGACTTTTTGATCTGTGCAAATTTCACCAAAAACGAAAAAAACCAAATGAAGCCAGCTGATCGTTCCGAAAATGGCACGGTCACTCGGTGAAGGTTGTTTTCGACACGAGCACGCGCAACAGCCCCACTATTAAAGGGAGGCTTGTCTTCAGCCTTACCCTCGGTCAGTAGAACCTTGATTTGCAGTTCATCGTTCTGAGTCCAATATTCGAATATCTGATCTGTGATTTTATTCGCTGCGCCTTCACACTTGGCATTTAACTCTTCGAACTTTGTAGATTCTGTAAGTTCATCCAAATCAGTCCCAGCATATTCCAGAAAGTCCAAAAATACCTGATCGCCGCTTGTGATGCCCTCGCCACTCGTTTTGTCGGCATTCAGTTTATTGATAGAAATCTCTCCACTCATTCTATCGTAATGCGAAAAGTATAAAAACTTAGGCATTCTGGCGCTTAGGATATCAATGGCCTTCAGATCGGCATCGTTCTTTCTGTAATTTCCAATTGCTTCGAACATTTCATTTTGTGAGTCTGTCCGTTCTAGTTCATCCAAAATTATGAAAACGTCTTTTGTATCATCGCACTCATTGAAAGGTTCTTTTTCATCCTTGGTAAGGTTGAAACGCTTACTGAGATGGGCAATCACTTTCTTGTGATCTACACCGACAACCCATGTCGTGGATTGTGTTTCGTATGTTTTCGAAACGCTAATCACTTTCGCCGTGACCGATCCTATTCCGAGAATGGCCTCAACAGCTTTTATATCGGCCTCGCTCAGTTGCCATTGTGTTTTGATTACTCGCGCTTCGTAACCATTGTGACGCTCGTCGTAATCAGAGAGAAATCTACGCGGATAATTTTCGGTCTTCCCGTAGTCGTTGAATTCCGGATCAGTCGATCGAAGGCCTTCCAATGCTTTAAGGAAAGCGGTTTTTCCTGCTTCGTTTTTACCTACCAGACAGGTTGTTCCGACAATTTTCACCTGTCCCGAATCTACAATGTTCCTATAGTTTGTAGCGTGGGCATTGGTCAGTTTCATGGTTCTATCCTGTATAGAGGTTCGGTATTAGTTTAGTCGGTCAGAAAACTTAGTTGAAGTCAAGTTTTCCAAAGTGTTAATGACCAAGTTGTCGAATACTTGAAGAGCATTATTGTGACCACAGTGTGAAAGCCATTCGAATGACGATCCATCATACCGAAACGTAAACCGACCCTCAGCCTACTGCGCGTGTAATCGACGGGCCCTGCCTCACGTTCAAACCCCGTAAATCCCGATTTTAACTCCAGTGCAACGGCGAACCGTGTCGCCCGCGATGATCGAGCGGCCGATGCCTGCGCGTATCGCAATGAGAGGGGGTACTGTAGGCAAAGGGTGAAATTACAGCAACAGTAGCTGCCGGTCAGCTAACGCCCCAATAGCGGTCCTTTAAGCGCAGCGACTTCAGGCAATGGCCGCTTTCAGGCACGAACTTAATCCTTCGGAATGGCGACAATTGGGGCGCTAAGCTGCCATCGCGGCCGCGGATGAACGAATCACCGCTTATCGCGATCGCCGAGTTAATATCGGGCTGTCAGGATCCGTCGACTATCCGGACATCCCGCCAAGGGTTAGAGCGTGGGCTCGGCATTCCTAACTACTACATCAATGCTTTATCGGCGTTAAGTGAGATCCCCTTGCCACATGAGGTCCGAATTACCCCGTTGCCTGAGCTTTATTTTCCAGTGCGGTGATCCGTTCCGAGCAGATTGTGTGCACCACGCGACCGAGTTCCTCGATCTGCTCACCCAGCCATATAAGTTCTTCCTCGCTGATACGGTAATGCTTCGAGTAGCGAGCCTTTACGTAAGCTTCTTTCAGCTTTTCGAACCTTGCTCGGTCGGCACGAAGTTCACGCGGCCAGCAGTCAACCAAGCGCAAATCAAGACGTTCTGCCTGCGTTCGTAGAAAACCTAGATTGTGAACATGTGGCGTGTAGAAGGTGCAAACGAGTAAAACAGTGTGATATAATCGTTCCGCAGTTTGATGCATGTCGAACGCCGCATCTTTCAAATAGCCCTTCTCGATATCAAACTTGGCGATATTGAACCGCTTCATTGATGCAGGAAACCATTCTTCAAAATACTCTCTCGCCATGACGAGCGCTTGGTCGGGCGTCTTGGGCTTGGGTACGTGAAGTAAGCGGTCATCGGCTTCGTAAAGCGCGATGCCGTCTTTTGCGACGTCCATGAAGAAGTAGCGGCCATGCGCGAGACCGTCATTCACTTCACCAAGGGTATGGACGATGAAGTTGACCGGCGTGCGCAGTGTCTTGTCGATGGCAAGTTCGCGGATAAGGCGGTTGTCGAGCTTCAGCCAGTAATCGACCTTGTCGGTAAGACGCTTATCGTTGACAATAATCAGGATATCGAAGTCGGAGCGGTAGCCTTTGGCGGTGTGCGGTTCGTCTACCCAGCCGCCCCTTGCGTAGCTTCCATAGAGGATGATCTTCTCGATCTTCCCTTTCTTTTTCCACTCGTGCTGCGCGAGCGCTAGCGCGTCTTCGAACTCTTCGAAGATGATCGCCTTCACGCGTTCAATCTCGCGTTGCTTGGCTGCCGGAAGATGATCGAGGTCAGTGCGCATATCAATCATTATTGTGGAGTTTTGCGCCTGCATTGGCAAGTGGCTTCGCACAATAGCTATATCCACGAAAAATTGATGCCTCGATCCCTCAAAAGGATCAAGATAATGTCATTGGCAAGTTTGGGACCGAGCAAGGCTATTTGGTCACCAATAGCCATTAAAGCAGAATTTTCTGAGTACGTTTTTATAGATTTCAGACGCCCGATAGGCTAAGAGATCATCCGCAAACTCCTGCAAAACTGCGAAATAGGGGAGAATAAAATGAGCCGGAAAAGACTGCCGAGCTGTGGACAAAGTCAGAGCACACCCTACGCAGCGGGCTGCCTTCACAATATGATTTAAAGTCAATGTTTTAAATGGCAAAATCGGTATTGGCGTCAAACAATTTGACCGTGATTTAAATGCCGGATTCGCAAATTACCGGTAACTTACGGCTATCTAAGATATTGGGATATCGTGGTTATATTTCCATTGACTTTGCTTTGTTCACGATTTATTCTCATCGCATCTTCCGTAAGGTGAGCCAGGTTCCACAGTTTCTACAGGAACCTGATCATGAACAAGCATATCAGTCTTCAAACCTACGTCCCAATGCCACTTGCCGCTTGGGTAAAATCACAAGCAGATGACCGTAAAGTCAGTGTCAGCATTGTTGTGCGTGACCTTCTGGTCGATGCATGGCACACGCAAAATTCGGCCGGTGGCAAGATCCTTCCCCTTGATCCGCAGCGCCAGAATATTTTTATTAGCATTGCGCTTGACGCTCTCTTGACAGGGCATTCTGATAGCAGCCTGAGGAAACGAACGCTTGAGGCTTATCACCGCAAACTCGCCCGTCTAGGTCTGACTTCGGCGCCTGTTTCAGGAGGCAATGATGAAGCGTAACCTCCTTAATTTCACCCGCGGCAGTCAGCTACTAGGGCATTTTATATACATGTTTGCCGCTGGGCTAAAAGGACCGGTAATCATCGCAGCAATAGTAACGCTGGGGCTGTGCTGGTGGAACGTAGCGAGCGCACTGGATGATCATCAGCTCTACCTCGTATGGATGCATTTATATGCCAGTCTGTATGCTTTTATGGAGTTTGATCCGGTAAAGCTGGTAAACCTCAAATTGGCAACTGGCGGCGATGCGCAGCTCCCGATGTCCGTGATCCGTGAATTCCCGCCAATGAGGGAAGCGGTTGGCGCTTTTTGGAATACGGCTAGTTTTGCGTGTATTCTCAGTGCCTCTATCCTGACACCGATCTTCATTTTCTTCTATTGGTTTGCCGAACATTTCGGCGGGAAATCCAAAGAACGCAAACATGAACGCGGCGCGATGCTGGTAAGCTTGCTTGAACTGGAAAATGAAATTGAACGGCATAACAGGCTGGAGCAAGGGCGTGAGATGCGCGCCGAACTGGGCGTAAAATGGCGCCTGGCAGGTCGCGCGGCTTTAGAACAAGCGGGCTATTATGTTCCTTCACATCTGGCTGGATTGAGCTACCCATGGCGCCTCGAACAAAGTCATGCAATGATTATTGGCACGACCGGAACCGGTAAAACTGTTGCGCTTTTTGATCTGGTTTCTGAAGCGCGCGGGCGTGGTCAACGGGCGGTGATCTTTGATTTGACCGGGGCTTTTATCGAGACATTCTATGATGATTCTCGCGACATCATTCTTAACCCTCTTGATGAGCGCTGCCCGGCCTGGAGCGTCTTCAATGATTGCGCAAGTGAAGGCGAGTTTCATGCAGCAGCAGAAGCATTGGTGCCCCAAGATGGCGGCGGTAGTGAGCAGTTCTGGGTACTCGCAGCGCGCATGCTATTTGTAGAAATGTGCCTTCATTTGCGGGCCAAGGGCGAAACGACTAACGAAGCGCTGGCGACCAAATTAATGACCGCTGATCTGGCCCAAGTGCATAAACTCATGCGCGGAACTATGGCCGATCCGCTGACGGCTCCCGAAGCTGCGCGTATGGCCGAGTCAATCCGCGCGGTATTTAACGCAAATGCCAAGGCGCTCAAATTATTGCCCACCGATGGGCCTGCATTTTCCCTTCGAGATTGGGTGCGCGGTAACTGCAAAGCCGGGTCAATATTGTTTATTTCAGCGCGCTATGTCGAGATGAGCATCTCTTCCCAGCTCCTCACTTTATGGATGGATACCGCGATGAATACCCTGATGACGATGGAGCGAACGAAAGATCTGCGACTCTGGTTCCTCATCGATGAACTTGGCGCACTGCACCGCTTACCGGCCCTCGAGAAAGGCCTGCAAACGGCCCGAAATTTTGGCGGTGCAATCATCACCGGTGTGCACGCTTTTGCCAAGCTAAAGGAAGTCTATGGAGAGAATATGGCTATGACTCTCTCTTCTCTCGCAAGGACAAAACTTATCCTTGGCACTGCTGACCGGGAGACTGCGGCCTGGTGCTCTGATTTTATCGGGCACCGGCAGGTAAAGGATATGGAAGAAGGCTATAGCTATGGCTATAATAATGCCCGCGATGCGGTGAGCCTGACGCCGCGTCGTCAGGTCGAGCCATTGCTCTTGCCAGACCAGTTTATGAACCTACCAAGCCTGTCGGGCTATATCAAGTTTCCCGATGGATTCCCGGCGGCACCTGTCGCTCTTTCGCCCCGCAATTGGCCGCGTATTGCCGAAGGCTTTATAACCCGCGAAGCCGTCAAAGCGAACAAGGATGTATTGGACCGTGGATCGGTTGAAAAACTGCAAACTGCAGGCGGAACAAGCGAAAGCAATGCACATCCATCCGCCAACGATGATGGCGCCGGTAAGCCAGTGGAATTGCGTCAAATGGACCTATTATCGGATTTAAAAAAAAATGACGATGATCCCGAAAAATCGCGTGATACCGAAACTCGGGGAAACTCGAAAGAAATGTTAAAGCGCAGCATCAGCGCACATGCAGAACCTCAGGCTATCAATCCGTCCTCAAAGCCTACTGGCACTCACGCGGCGCTTCCTTTGATCAGCTTCGTCACTGGCGACGACCAAGCTGCCCAAGAAGCCGTAAATGAAGGTCAAGTTCAAAATGGGGAAGGTCAGGTTTCAAGATTAGCATCAAGATCGCACAAGCCCGAAAATTCTGAGCCCACCAACCGGGTCAAGACCCGCCCACCGCCAGAAAGAGACCTATTAGAAGGCGCCGTTGATCCTGGACAAGAACCTGAGCTCGGTGACTGGGAGCCTGATATGTAGTTTTCATAAAGGGGTAGCGAGGGGCTCATGAAAAAAGGCCATTTCTATGCTCTCCATTGCCAACGTCCGCTCCTCTTCTGCCGCTGCAACTTATTTTGCAACTGACAATTATTACGCTACGAATGATGCCGACCGGTCAGGGATGTGGGTCGGCCAGGCTGCCGAAAAGCTTGGCCTTGAAGGGCAAGTGGAGGCCAAGGCCTTCGATGCTTTGCTGAGCGGTAGGCTGCCTGCAGGAATTCAGATTGGCAATCCTAATCAGCCGCATCGGCCCGGCACCGATCTCACATTTTCGTTGCCGAAAAGCTGGTCGCTTTTGGCATTGGTTGGCGGTGATAAGCGTATTATCGAAGCCTATCGTGAAGCCGTGATTGCCACTTTGGCATGGGCAGAAAAGAATGCAGCAGAAACGCGAATTGTACAAAAAGGTAAGATTAAAACAGTGCCCACCGGCAATCTCGCTATTGGACTTTTTCAACACGATACCAATCGCAATCAAGAACCCAATCTGCATTTTCATGCTGTGGTCGCCAATGTCACGCAGGGCCCAGATGGGAAATGGCTCAGTCTGAAAAACGATCGTCTCTGGTCGCTCAATACATTGCTGAACAGTATGACCATGGCGCGGTTTAAAATCGCGGTAGAAAAGCTTGGTTATCAGCCGGGCGCGGTCGGCAAGCATGGCAATTTTGAAGCAGAAGGTTTCACAAGAGCCGACATCATGGCGTTTTCATCAAGGCGTCAAGAAATTATCGATGCGGTCCGCCAGCTCGGAATTCAAACGCCCAAAGCGCGGGATATTGCCGCGCTTCAAACCAGGTCGGCAAAATCTCCCATTGCTGACCGCGATGCGTTAGCGTCGAGTTGGCGCGGCGCAACTGATGATATCGGAATGGACCTACAAGGGAGGGTTTCGTCTGCGCTGGCCCGCACGGAAATGCTGAATGCGGTTCCCAGCTTTGCGAAAAGTCTGGCCGAACGCGGTAAAAAGCTGCTGCGTGATTTCGCCGCTGTTATTCGCGGGAATGCGGATGACCCGCTAATTCCAGACCATATATTAAAGAAAGATGCTGAAACCATTGCAGCGGCGCAGTCGGTTGCCTCTGCCATCAGGCATCTTGGAGAACGAGAGGCCGCCTTCCCGCGCGAAACTTTGCTTAAAACCGCGCTCGACTTTGGATTGCCTACGACAATCGATCATGTCGAACAGCGGGTGCGGTCTCTGGTCCGCTCAGGGGCCCTTGTCAAAGGCGCAGGCGGCAAGAAAGACTGGTTTACCTCGCAGGATGCCATAACGCTCGAGGAGCAAATACTTGTCCAAGTCGAAAGCGGCCGGTCTGCGGTTTCGCCCGTTATCAGTAGCGATGTCGCAGCCCAGCGCGTTCAGGCGATTTCTGCGCTTAACTATGGTTTCACCCTGAACGAGGGACAGGAAGCTGGCGCCCGGCTCATCATGTCATCTACCAATCGGACCGTAGCGGTCCAGGGGATTGCCGGCGCTGGTAAGTCCAGCCTCCTTAAACCCGTATCAGAGCTGTTACGAGAGCAAGGCAAACAAGTCTTCGGCCTTGCTGTTCAAAATACACTTGTCCAAATGCTCGAACGCGACACAGGCATCTCGTCAATGACGCTTGCCCGATTTTTGGGGAAACACGCCAAATTGCTGCATGCACCGACCGACCGCGCGCTGCTTTCAGAAGCAAGGCAACAGCTCAAAGATCATGTTCTCTTTCTTGATGAGGCCTCGATGGTATCGAGTACCGACAAAGAGAAGCTTGTGCGCCTCGCAAACCTAGTGCGTGTCGACAGGCTGGTGCTTATCGGGGATCGTAAGCAGCTCGGTGCTGTTGATGCCGGAAAGCCGTTTGACCTTATTCAGCAGGCTGGCGCCGAACGTGCGGTGATGGACGTCAATCTGAGGGCAAGGAACTTAGGATTGCGCCGCGCCCAAAGCGCCGCGCAATCAGGACTTGTGACCAAAGCTATGGGCTATCTCAAGGATTATACCATCGAAACCAATGACGACAGCGCGGTCATGGCCGCCGAACACTGGTTGTCGCTTTCGCCTTCCGCGCGCGAAAATACCGCTATTTATGCTTCAGGGCGTGCACTGCGATCCACGGTCAACCAAGCTGTTCAAACCGGTTTAAAGGCCAATGGTGAACTTGGAGCGGAGCCTTTGCGCTTGTCTACGCTCTCCCGCGTGAACACCACGCGTGAAGAGCTGCGCTATGTCTCGGGCTATAAAGCTGGCATGGTGCTTGAGGTTGCAGGAAGGGTTCGTAGTCAGGGCCTGAGGCAAGGTCAGTACCATGTGGCCGCGGTTGATGCACAACGCAAAATAATCAAATTGCGGGATCCCAAAGGAAAGATGGTGCAGTTTCATCCCTCGAAAATATGCGCCGGGAAAAGCGAAGATCGGCTGGCATTATTAGAAGAAAAGCAGCTAGACATTCATAGCAGCGAGCGCATTCGTTGGACCAAAAACGACCATAAACGCGGTCTTTTCAATGCCGATCAGGCAAAAATTACGGATATCGACAAGACTCATCTCACGCTGGTAACATCAGCAGGTATGGAACATAGGCTGAAACGCAGTGATCCTATGCTCAAAAGGCTTGATCTAGCCTATGCGCTTAATGCCCATATGGCCCAAGGCCTGACTTCGGACCACGGTATCGCCGTCATGGATAGCCGCGAAAAAAACCTCTCCAATCAGCAGACATTTCTCGTGACGATAACCCGACTACGCGACAGTCTGACCCTATTTGTTGATAACGCTGGCAAACTCGGCCGCGCAGTAGCGCAAAATACAGGTACCAAGACTTCCGCACTGGAAGTGACCGAGCGGCTCCGCCAAGCTGCGGCAACGGGGTTGAAAGCGGGCAAGTCGCAGGTCCAAGACAAGGCCTCTGGAACAGATAAGCCAGAAATTACAAAAGACATGTTAAAACCTTTTGAGATCGGGATTTAAGAGGCAACGGGGGGTGCGTCATCGCTGGACATATTTCTGGGACTATCGCATGTGATTTGGGTCATGTTTAATCTAATCCTGCTCCTCGCCTTAAAAGTGGCCATTGTTCCAAGCGGTGAAACATTTACCTGCACGCCTATACGGGTATGGGATGGCGATGGACCGAGTATGGTGCTCTGAAGGTCCAAGAATCAGACTTTCCGGCATTGCCGCTCGTGAATTGGATCGCACCTGCAGACCTAGCCACCCTTGCCCAAAGGCAGCAGCAAAAAAAGCCCGCAATGCGCTCGTAAATCTTGTTGGACGTCCGGTCGGCGCTTCCAGTGAAGGGCATATATTGGTGAGCGGACCCGCTATGCAGTGTAGGTCAGACGGCGGAGCTGGCGGAACGAGAACCGCAGCATGGTGCATTTCGCCTAAAAGCGGCGACATCAACTGCGCTATGGTGCGCGGCGGCTGGGCCGCCCGGTGGAATAAATATTGGAAGCGGCATCGCTGTGCGTGATCAGCCGAACAGGTCAAACAATAGCTGGAGCGCCAAGCTCCTCTATCTTGAGGTGGGTTTTATAGCTATTATAATATTGGGCTGGCCACTTTACACGCTCGTTCGCTGGCTAATCACCAAGCTATAATTGTTTATATCGCGCGGCAAAACCAGATAACCCTGCCAATGATATGAATGGAAGCGCGGTCCACGTCATCCCAAGTCGGATAGGCTATATTATCACTGGAGATCGTGATTTGTTTACCGCCAGGTTTAAGAGCAACCCGTTTAACCACGAGCGTATCGTCTGAACGCAAGACGTAGATGCCATCTCTAAGACGCGCGCCATGATCGGACGCATCAACAAGCACCTCATCTCGGTGACTAAGGGTTGGTTCCATAGAATCGCCGATCACACGGACAATCGAAAGGCTTGAGCTCTTGGACGGTGTCAGCTTTTTGAGCCATCGCTCGTCAAATCCAAAACGCGTCTGGCTATTTTCGCTTTCAGCAATCGCGCCAAATCCAGCGGACGCATCCACGTCTAAAGTAGCGATTTCGACTAGACCGTTATGGATCGCAGGCGGCGGTCCACCAAGCAGCTGCTCATCGACGCCAAAATAACGCGCTAGCTTACGGCGATCTTCGTCGTCGAGCTTGCGAGGGCTGCCACGTTTTATGAATTGCTGGATGTAAGCAGGGTTGCGACCGAGAAGCCGTGATAGGCCTGAATAATCATCTTTGTTATGCTGAATAAGCCGGTCCAGCTCTTCTCTCACATTGTCCATCGGCAATGCCTTTCATTCAATCCAGTCATCTTAGTAATAGGAATTATCCTAGACAATATAGATTCTTCCTAATAGGAGCATAACAAGAACGCAAGTGAAAGCTGATTCGAGGAAGACAATGAAATTATTAGACCGTATTGAGCTGCACTTGAAGCAAACGCATATTTCTGCGACGCGATTTGGCAGGCGGGCCGTGGGGGATCCTAGATTTGTGCTGGATCTTAGAATGGGGCGAAGACCGAGGCGGCGGACGGTGGAGAAAGTTGAAAATTACTTAAGCGAGACAAGTGGTAAAATGATCTAGCAAGCTTTGGAGAGTCTCTTTAAAACCTTACCTAATATCTAAGCTATATTTTAGATGTAAACGTTGGAAGTTTGATGTCCAATGACTTCAGTTATATTATATTCAATCTTGTGAGTTATATGAGCGCTTAGGGCATAAGCCATATAAGCGGCGCAACGCCGCATCTTCAAGCGCAAGGTAAAATTAAAGACCGGCACCAGACGCTCAAAACAGCATCCTGCTCACAATCTACGCCTAATCCGTTGATCTTGACGACCAGATCGAAGCTTACATCGAGTGCCGTTACTACAAGCGCTGCCATGAGAGCTTGAATAACATGCTCCCACCCCAAAAAAGTGCCTAACTTGGAAGGGGTCAGAAAATCACCCAACAACGATAATTGATCAAACAAACAATTGCACAAGAGCGCTTGCAACACCGAACGTTTGTTGATTAATGTCAACATGGCAAAAAGGCCAAACAATAACAAAAGTTAAGCCTCAATTTGTCTAACTTATTATAATGACGAATAGTTACAGAAGGGCTAGGGCGCCAGCAAACAATGGGGATTTTGAGGGGAGGGGCTATGCGGTGGTGAGTGCTTCAGCAATACAAGACTACAAGATGTCATTTAGCACTGGCGGACTCTTCCTGAACGAAAGCCTTGAACTCGCGCGCTTGCATGAAGACGGCGAGCCTTGGGAAGACACAATTCTCAGAGCCATGGAGGAAGGCACAACCAGTCTGCCGAAATCAACTTCGAACCGTCGATCGTTGCGCGAAATTGCTAACCGCCTGCTTACTCTTACCAATGAGGAACGCACTTACCTTTTGGAAGGGGCGGATCGCTCCGAGCAGCAGGCGCTGTTGTGGATCGCCACATGCCGCGCATATCGGTTCGTTCGTGAATTTGCGGTGGAAGTGGTGAGAGAGCGATACCTGTCTTACCAACTCGATTTACCGCTCGAAAGCTTTGACATTCTTTTTGAAGCGAAAGCTGAATGGGATGAGGGACTGGCCGGATTAAGTCGGTCGACCCGCTTGAAACTTCGTCAAATCATGTTTCGCATGATGCGTGAAGCCGGAATCATTTCAGAAGATGATCGCATTCAAACCGCGATTATTTCCACACGTTTGAAACACATGATTGAAGACCACAACCCCGGCGATCTGGCCATTTTCCCTAGCGTTCCGCTCGAGGGAGCTTAATTTGAAACGAGGACTAAACCGAAAAGAGCGGGCCGAACACCTCTACCACGTGATCACCAGTGAACGCTTCCTGACCAAACAAGGCCTAGGGAATGAAGTGCCATTTTTTATCTACCCCTTTCCCGCCGAGGAAGGGCTTACCATGGTTGAGGACCGTGAAGATCTTGTGACCCGAATTCAGCACTCCGGCACTCGAGTGTTGGACCTGAACCTCTACGATCTCGCGCTCGACATACTTTCAGAACGCGGGATCTTAGAGCAGGTTCTCGAAATTGAGGCCGACAGTAGTAAGGGTGAGATAAAGGAACTTCTACAAGGTGTCTTGGACCCACAAGCTCACCTGATCCCGCATATTGGCCAGGCGATCCAAGCGACCCCACATGATGTCATTTTCTTGTCAGGCGTCGGTGAGGTATACCCTTACATCCGCTCTCACAACGTGCTGAACAACCTACAAAGCACTGCGAAAGACGCGCCAACCGTTCTTTTCTTCCCAGGAAGCTACACCCATGCTTTGGCGACTGGCGCGTCATTGGATCTCTTTGGTCAGCTTCATGACGACAAATATTACCGCGCCTTCAACATTCTGAATTACGAGGTCTAAGCCCATGGCCCAGCTGCTAAAAGACATTTTTGAGAAACCCGTTGATCGCGCCATTGACGGTGTCATCAAGGCCGACGACGAAGCAAGTCTTCGCATCGAACTCGACGAGTACGTCATCACAGGGGAGATCGGCCAACGGCTGGAACAGTTCCTCGATGCCTACAACAACTATGACACTTCAAATGGCGTCTGGATTTCTGGCTTCTTTGGCTCTGGTAAATCGCACTTGCTGAAGATGCTGGCTCTACTGCTTGAAAATCGTGAGGTCGACGGCAAAACCGCTCACGAGATCTTTGCTGAAAAGCTCAAAGGCGAGCCAATGCTGGCAGGCGCACTCAACAAGGCCGTTTCCATCCCGTCGAAGTCGATCTTGTTCAATATTGACCAGAAGGCAGATGTGATCTCCAAGACGGATGTAGATGCGCTTCTATCTGTCTTCCAAAAGGTCTTTGACGAAGCCTGCGGGTTCTATGGCAAACAGCCTCATATCGCGCAATTCGAACGCGACTTGCAGGGACGTGGGCAATTCGAGGCATTCAAAGAAGCTTTTCGAAGCGCTGCCGGGAAAGACTGGGAACGTGGTCGAGAACAGGCGCTGCTCGAAGCCAAAAATATTGCAACAGCGTTTGCAGAAGCAACCGGTGGTGATCCTTCAGATGCAAAAGACATCCTGAGCCATTACCGTAAGGACACACGCGTCTCGATTGAGGACTTCGCTGGCACAGTCAAAGCTTGGATAGACAATCAGCCCAAGGGCTTCCGGCTCAACTTCTTCGTTGACGAGGTCGGCCAGTATATTGCGGACAATGTAAAGCTCATGACCAATCTGCAAACCATCGCTGAGAGCCTTAACACCAAATGCAACGGGCAAGCTTGGATCATAGTAACTGCGCAGCAAGACATGGCGTCGGTTATCGGCGACATGACGCAGCAGCAAGAGAATGACTTCTCCAAAATCCAGGCCCGCTTCAGCAACCGCATGCCACTGAACTCGGCCGATGTCGCCGAAGTGATCCAGCGCCGCCTCCTCGCCAAGACGTCAGAAGGGCAAGTAACGCTTGGCAACCTTCATGACCGCGAAGAAAACAACCTCAAGACCCTGTTCGATTTTGCTGACGGCTCGATGAAGCTCAAAAACTACCGGGGTCGCGACCACTTCATCTCAAGTTATCCTTTCCCCCCCTATCAGTATGACCTCTTTCAAATGGCAATCACGTCTTTGTCGGAGCACAACGCATTTGAAGGCAAACACAGCTCGGTCGGCGAGCGCTCGATGTTGGGCGTTTTCCAAGAGGTCTCGAAGAAGCTGAAAGACAAAGAAGTCGGAGGGTTGGCTACTTTCGATCTCATGTTCGAAGGGATCCGCACTGCACTGAAATCTTCGGTTCAACAGAGTATTCAGATTGCCGAAAAAAACCTGGACGATCCTTTTGCCGTTCGGGTTTTGAAATCCTTGTTCCTCGTCAAATACGTCAAAGGCTTCAAACCGTCGGTTCGAAACATCGGAATTCTGCTCCTGTCAGAGTTTGAGGCGGACCAGACGAGCCAACGCCGCAAGATCGAGGAAGCATTGAGCCGTCTGGAAAGGGAAACCTATATCCAACGGAACGGTGAGGTCTATGAGTTCCTCACCAATGAGGAAAAGGATGTCGAAGCGGAAATCAAAGCCCTCGACATAGACCCTTCTGAGCTCTCGAAAGAACTCGAAACACTCGCATTCGATACCATTCTGCGACATCGTAAGATCAAGCATCTCGCCACGAATAGCGAATACGCCTTTACCCGGAAGCTTGATGATCACGCGGTTGGACGTGAGTACGAACTAGCAATCAATCTCGTTTCGCCCCTCAGCGACGAGGTTGAAAGCCCAGATGGCATTCGAATGAAAACCATGTCTCTGGAAGAGCTCGCGGTTGCCATGAAACCGGATGCGAACTTCGTCCGCGACCTGATCTTGTTCAAGCAAACCGACAAGTTCATCCGTCAGTCTCGCAGCGGTTCTCCGCAGCCGGTCCGCGACCGTATCGTAGCAGAAAAAGGCGAACAAAACGGCCGCCGTGCAAAAGACCTAGAAATGCGGCTCCGCAAGTTGATGGGAAGCGCCCGACTTTTCGTTAGGGGTGACGAATTGGAGATCGGCGGAGAAGATGCTCAAGAACGCATCAGCAAGGCGTTCCAGTCCCTGGTCGACAAAGTCTACACCAATCTCCCGATGCTGCGCGGCGTCAGCTATACCGAGGCCGATATCAACAAAGCGGTACAGTCGGAAAGCGGGCTCTTCGGTTCTGACGGCACGGGTATCAACGAAGCTGAACAAGACGTCCTCAGCTTCATCAACGCACAGGCACGCAACGGGGTGAAGGTTTCCGTCAAATATATGACTGATCGATTCACATCCAAACCCTACGGCTGGCCAGTAACCGCAGTCCTTTGCCTTGCAGGCAGCTTGGTCGCCAAAGGAAAAATCGAAGCGCGCGTCGACAGCGCCATCAAGGAGGGGTTGGAACTTGCCAAGGCGTTGAACAACAGTCACGCGCTTCCGAACATACTATTGACCCCTCAGACGGAATTCTCCGCTGCAGAAATTCGTCGAGCGAAGGAACTTTATCAGGAGCTCTTTGCGCACCCCTCATCAGGAACAGATGCGCGCAGTTTGGGCGCAGAGTGGACTACAAGTATTGATGCGCTCGAAGCCGAGGTAGACGGTCTTGTTCGCCAGTCGCACAGATACCCATTTCTGACCGCGCTTGAGCCGTTCCATGAACTGCTGCGGGGCATGAAAGGCAAGCCAGCGAACTGGTATATTTCCGACGCGCCCAAGCGCGAGGATGACCTTCTAAACGCGAAGGAGGATCTCCTGGACAAGGTGAAGTCCTTCATGGGTGGTGCACAAAAAGGTATCTACGATGATGCCCGCGATATGCTCGCCAGCGAATTTGCCAACATCGACTATGTCGATCCTGATGCTGGGGCGAAGCTGCGCGCCGCATTGGAGGATCCGGGCTGCTTTAAGGGCTCATCGATCCAGAACCTCAAATCCGACCTGTTTGATCTGAAAAACAAGGTCGAACTCAAGGTTCTTGAGGAACGCAAAGCCGTCATCGCAGAGGTCGAAGACGTCTCTACCAAGATCGCACAAATGCCGGACTTCCAGGCACTCGATACGGACAAACAAGCTCGCATCACTGCGCGCATCGAGAGCCATAAGGCAGGTCTCGACACGGTCACACTGATCCCCGTGCTGCGCGACCGTGCCAATGGCGCGCGCACCAACCTGCTGTCGGACGTTGTCACTGAACTCGACCGCCTCGCGCGCCCGGCACCTGCGCCCGAGCCACAGCCCGGCATGTCGGACCGGCCAGCACCCGCACCGCAGCCCCCCACTACGGTCCTCGCCTCGCAGTTGAAGGTCACAGCCCCCAAAACGCTGCTGACCGATGAGGCCGACGTCGACCAATACCTTGAAGAAATGAAAAAGACCCTGCTGGCCGAAATCCGCGCGGGTAAGAAAGTTATTGTGTAATGGATACCAACGCGCTCAAGAAATTCGCCCAGGCTGCCCGCAACCTTCTGATCGATCAAGTTGCCTCCAAGCTCGACGTCGTGCTGGCCGAGGGCAGCGCCGCGCGGCGCGAGGCTCCAAAGGCGGTCAAAGACCTCGAGAACGCCATCAACAAAGCCGACAAACAGCAGGTCATCGAACAGGTCGCATACACCTGGTTCAACCGCTTCACCGCTCTGCGCTTCATGGATGCCAACGGCTACTCGCAGGTCCGTACCGTCTCCCCAGCTGACGGCGCAACCCGGCCCGAGCTGTTGTCAGAGGCGATGGCGGGCAACCTGCCGGACGGTGCCCCCACGACCATCCAATCCCTCCTCGACGGGCGCACGCCGTCCCATGACCCACAGGCCGAAGCCTACCGCCTCCTCCTCGTCCACACCTGCAACCAGTGGCACGGGCCTATGCCCTTCCTGTTCGAGGAAATCGACGACTACACCGAACTGCTGATGCCCGAGGATCTGCTGTCGCAGACCTCCATCCTGGCCGAACTGCGCAAGGTCATGACCGAAGACGCCTGCAAAGACGTCGAGATCATCGGCTGGCTCTACCAGTTCTACATCTCGGAAAAGAAGGACGAAGTCTTCGCGGGCCTCAAGAAGAACCAAAAAATCACGGCCGAGAATATCCCCGCCGCGACGCAGCTGTTCACCCCGCACTGGATCGTCCGCTATCTGGTGGAGAACTCGCTGGGGCAGCTCTGGCTGCTGAACAATCCGGACAGCGGGCTGGCGGCCAAGATGGACTATTACATCGCACCAGAAGAGCCCGAGACGGACTTCCTGAAAATCACCAAACCCGAAGAGATCCGCATCTGCGATCCGGCGGCGGGCTCGGGGCACATGCTGACCTATGCCTTTGACCTGCTCTACGCCATCTACGAGGAAGAGGGATATGACGCGACAGAGATCCCCGCGCTGATCCTGACGCACAACCTGACGGGGGTGGAGATCGACGACCGCGCGGGCGCGCTGGCGGCCTTTGCGCTGGCGATGAAGGCGGCGGCGCGGCTCGGGCGGCGGCGGTTTCTGCGGATGGAGGCAAAACCCGACATCTGCGTGTTGCAGAACGTGGCCTTTACGGATGCCGAGATGCAGGACGTGGCCGCCGTGGTGGGCAAGGATCTGTTCACCGATGAGCTGCGAGAGACGCTGGGGCAGTTCGAGCAGGCCAAGAACTTCGGCTCGCTGATCGTACCGAAACTGCGCGACCCGGCCGAGACGCTGCGGGTGGTGGCGGCGCGGGACTTCGGCGGCGACCTGCTGCTGAAGGAGGTGCAGGAACGTGTCATCGCCGTGCTGCGCATGGCCGAGGCGCTGTCACCGAAGTATCACGTAGTGGTGGCCAACCCGCCATATATGGGCGGCAAGGGAATGACTGCAACCACAGCCAACTGGCTGAAAGATAACTACCCTGATGGAAAAGCGGATCTATTCGCAGCCTTCATAGAAAGGGGGTTAACGCTCATTTCTCAGTCTGGTTTTTCATCAATGGTGACGATGGAAAGCTGGATGTTTCTTTTCTCATATGAAGCAATGCGCTCCAAGATACTGAGCCATGCAGCGATCCATTCGATGGTTCACATGCCGTACCTTGGGAAAGGCGGCACGAGCATGGGCATTAACTTTGGGACCGTAGCCTTCGTACTTGAAAAGAAACCAAGACCGGATCTTTCTGGCGAATACGTTTGTGTGAGATACTATGAAACTGACTCGGATGGAGTGCCTTTAAATTTTCCAGTCGAAAACGAACGCCGATCAAGCGTACCAGCTTCAGAATTTACAAAGATTCCTGGTGGCCCAATCGCATACTGGGTGAGTGCAGATGAGCGCGACAAATATGCCAGCGGGGAATTGGTCTCAAGCGTCGCCGAACCTCGCAAAGGGATCGATACTGGTGACAACAATCTATTTTTGAGAGCTTGGCATGAACCGTCGGCAATCTCATTTTCCGAGCTTGCCGGTTCCTCCGACGTCAAATGGTTCCCTTACAATAAAGGGGGGGATTTTCGGCGTTGGTATGGAAATCGGGAGTTCTTGGTAAACTGGCAGAATAATGGATCTGCGATCAAGGCTCGCTTGGACTGGAAGTCAAAGAAGCCGACTATTCGAAATAAGGAATATTTCTTCCGCGAGGGTTTCACTTGGACCACTGTTTCATCCGGTGGTTTTTCAGCTCGCTGGACGCCCGAGGGTGCAATGTTCGACAATGGTGGTTGCACACTATTCTCATCAGATCATCTCATGCCAGTGGGGGCGTTTCTTAACAGCGCGGTAATGAAGCGCTATCTTGCATTTCTGTCTCCCACATTGAATTTTCAGCCCGGCGACATTGGGAAAGCACTTTTTTTGGAGAAGTGCCTGTCGCAACCTTTGGTGACGGGTAATCTAATCGAGTTGGCTCGTTCCGACTGGGACGCCTACGAAACCTCCTGGGATTTCACCTCGCTTCCGCTGCTCTCAGTGGGTCATCGTGGCGAGACGCTGGCGGACAGCTATGCCACGCTGCGCGCCCATTGGCAGTCCATGACGGACGAGATGCAGCGGCTGGAGGAAGAGAACAACCGCATCTTCATCGACGCCTATGGCCTGCAAGACGAGCTGACCCCCGAGGTGCCGCTGAACGAGATCACCCTCACCTGCAACCCCGTCTATTCGATCAAGGGCGACAAGACCGACGCTGCGCGTGATGCGGACCTTTGCAAGCGCACTATGGAGGAGTTCCTCAGCTATGCCGTGGGATGCAGTTCGGCCGCTACAGCCTCGACGCCCCCGGCCTGATCCTCGCCAATCAGGGCGAAACGCTGGCGGACTACCTCGCCCGCATTCCAGACCCGCAGTTCATGCCGGACGAGGACAACGTCATCCCCGTACTCGACGCCAACTGGTTCGCCGACGACATCACCGACCGCTTCCGCCTGTTCCTGCGCGTGACCTTCGGCGAGGCGCATTTCCGCGAGAACCTGAAGTTCATCGAGGACAGCCTTGGCAAGGACATCCGCAAATACCTCACCAAGGATTTCTACGCCGACCACGTGAAGCGCTACAAGAAGCGCCCGATCTACTGGATGTTCTCCAGCCCCAAGGGCACGTTCAACGCTCTGATCTACATGCACCGCTATCGCGGCGACACGGTGTCGGTCCTGCTGAACTACTACCTGCGCGAATTCATCACCAAGTTGGAGGGCGAACGCGCGCGGCTGGAAAAACTGTCCGATGATCCGACAGCGACGCAGGGCCAGAAGACCAAGGCGCTGAAGGATGTGGCCAAGGTTGCCAAGCAGATCGACGAGCTGAACGAGTGGGAACGCGACGTGATCTTCCCGCTGGCGCAGCAAAAGATCGAGATCGATCTGGATGACGGGGTGAAGGCGAATTATCCGAAGTTCGGCACGGCCTTGAAGAAGATCGCGGGGCTTTCATGACAGACCGGATCAACGCGGGCCTAGAGCGGCTGTTCATCGATCACCGGATCGTCTTCTGGTACGACGCCGCGCGCGACATGCGGGCCGAATATGACGCCGTGGATCTGCCGGATGTGGAAAAGGTGGAGATCGCCAATAACGAGTTCGGTCTGAAGTACCGGATGCTGCGGCAAGAGCCGAAACAGAAGTTTCTGGTGTTCCACGACGGCCCCGCGCCCGAGATGGCCGACAACTGGCTGCTGGATCTCTATTTCGCCTGCGGGGTCTTCAAAGCTGATCAAGCTGCAATCTGGCTGGCTGAACTGGGCCTGCCGCTACAGTTCGAAGACGTGGTGCGTGACCACATGGAGTTCTACCGCGCCAAGGGCCGCATCGAGGCGCTGAAGCAGATGATCACCCCGTCCGACACGAAGACCGATGTGCTGCGCCGCATGCTGGCCGTCTGCGCCGGGGCTGAAGGTGCCCTCGACACGGTCATCGAGGAGCTGCTGGCAGAGCTCGCGGACGAGCGCGACGACGCTATGCGCCTGATGGAGCGGTCCGGTCTGACAGAGTTCTTCTGGAAGCAGGTTGAGAATGCCTACGGCTATGTCAGCGATGCGCCTGACTTTGAGGATTTTGCGATCACGCTGTTCCAGTCCTGCTATGCCCGCGCCTTGGGCGAAGATGGCAAGCTGAACGGCGAAGCGCTTCTTGTCTTCCGCCGCTGGAAGAACAACCGGCTGGGGGCGAAAGCATTTGAAACCCTCAGCGGGAAGTATCAAGAAATCCTGCGGATCCCAGAAGACGTGCAAGAGCGCGACATGAAGGCCTTGCGTGCCATCGACCATTTTGAAGAGATCGACCGGCAGATCATCCGCTCTCTGGTGCGTGAGATGGCAAGCCAAACGGTCTCATCAGCCGAGGTGCTGAAGACCGTGCGAGAGAGGCGGCAAAGCCATTGGTATCCGACCTATGAGGATATTTATCAAGCCATCGGCTATGCCACAGAATTCCAGCAGGCGCTGGCTGAGGCGAACCTGACCATGACCTCCCCCGCTGAGGGGGTGAAGCGCTATGTTTCGCACTGGTACAAGATCGACCAGCTCTACCGCAAATTCATCTTTCATATGCAAAAGAGCGGTCAGGCCTCGCTGCTTAGTGCGTTGTTCGATAGCGTAGAGAACCGATACACGACCAACTTCCTATCTGCCGTCAATGATGCCTGGCAGGATCAGATCGCTGGACTGGGCGATTGGAAGATATCGGGTTTTGCTCATCAGACCGATTTTTACATGGACCAGGCCGCCGAATTCCGCCGCCGCGATCAGAAGGTGGTGGTGATCATCTCAGACGCGTTGCGCTATGAGGTTGCAGAAGAAGCCCTGCGCGAGATCCGCAAGCTGAACCGGTTCGACGCCGACCTAAAGCCGATGATTTCTGCGCTGCCCAGCTACACGCAACTCGGCATGGCTGCTCTCTTACCGAACAAGGATCTGGAGCTGTCGGAGGACGGTAACGTATCTTCGTTTGGCTTGCCTACTCAGGGAACCGCTAACCGCGAAAAGGTTCTGGGCATGGGGCGCTCTGGAGACCGCGCCAAAGCCATGAAGGCCGATGATTTCATGAGCTTGAAAGCGGATGAGGGCAAAGAGATTTTTCGCGACCACGACATTCTCTATCTCTACCATAACAGGATCGACAACATTGGTGACAAGCTTGCCACTGAGGAGCACACCACCAGCGCCGCAGAAGACGCCATCGACGATCTGACCAAACTTGTCCGCAAACTCACGACAGCCAACTTCTCGAACATTCTAGTGACGGCCGATCACGGGTTTATCTATCAACACCGGGCGTTGGATGAGACAGAGTTTTCGGTAGCGGTTCCTGCTGGTGCAGAAATCCTTGTTAAAAATCGTCGATTTATTATCGGGCGTGGCCTTCAGGCTACATCTGGAATGAAGAAGTTCTCCTCAGCAGATCTGGGTCTATCAGGCGACTTGGATGTGCTGCTGCCCAATTCGATCAATCGTATGCGAGTCAAGGGGGCGGGAAGCCGGTTTGTGCATGGCGGGGCCACGCTTCAAGAGATCATTGTTCCCGTACTACGCGTTGGCAAACGACGCGAAGCAGATGTTAAAAAAGTTGAAGTGCAGATCATAGTCACTGGCAAAAGTTTGATCTCTTCCGGTCAGACTGCTCTCACACTCTATCAAACGCAGCCAGTTTCAGAGAAACAGCAACAGCGTGATGTTCTTGCTGGGATTTACGCTGCGGACAGCACGCTCATCTCAGATGAGCATCAGCTGACCTTCGACTACACCTCGCAAAATGCGCGCGAACGGGAGCTGCCCATCAAATTCTTGCTTTCTCGCGATGCTGATCGGTTCAACAACCAGGACGTCTTTCTCAAGCTTCGCGAGCGCATCGGCAAGACGAGCCACTTCGAGGATTACACAAGCCACCGTTTCCACCTGCGTCGTGGCATATCGACAGATTTCGACTTTTAAGGACCTATCATGAGCGCACTCGACGAAAAAATTAACGAGCATTTCGCGGGCTACGTGGTCCGAAAAGACCTTGTGAAAGCGGTCAAGGGCAACGCAATCGTTCCAACCTATGTTCTCGAATACTTGCTCGGGCAGTACTGTGCGACTGACGATGAAGCATCGATCGAGAGCGGCATCGAAACCGTCAAAGAAATCCTCAGAAAGCACTACGTTCACAGAAGTGAAGCGGGACTGATCCAATCCACGATCAAGGAAAAGGGACGCTACAAGGTCATCGACCAGATTAGCGTCTCGCTGAACGAAAAAACAGACAGCTACGAAGCCACGTTTGACAACCTGGGCATCAAAAAGGTTGCGGTGGATAGCGGCACGGTTAAAGCGCATCCAAAGCTACTTGTGACCGGCGTATGGTGTATCGCTGATGTCCAATACGAGTTTTCAGAGGACGCGCGAACATCCCCGTGGGGGTTAGAGACCATCAAACCCATCCAAATCGCCAAGGTCGATTATGAGGGGTACAAGGCTGCGCGCGCGCAATTTTCCAAAGACGAGTGGATCGATCTCCTCATGCAGTCAATTGGTTTTAATCCCGAAGCCTTTGGGCGTCGAAGTAAGCTTTTGCAGCTGATGCGACTGATCCCCTTTGTCGAACGAAACTACAACATCATTGAACTTGGCCCCAAGGGAACGGGTAAATCGCATATTTACTCAGAGTTTTCGCCTCACGGACAGTTGATCTCCGGCGGCGAAGTGACCATCCCGAAACTCTTCGTAAACAATTCGAATGGCCGTATCGGACTGGTCGGCTACTGGGATGTAGTGGCCTTTGATGAATTCGCCGGACGCGAGAAAACCGCGAACAAGGCCTTGGTCGACATCATGAAAAATTACATGGCTAACAAGACCTTCTCGCGAGGGATTAATCCCATGGGGGCAGAAGCGAGCTTTGCTTTTGTAGGCAACACAGACCATAATGTGCCTTATATGCTCAAGAACAGCGACCTGTTCGAAGCACTGCCGCCCCAGTTCCATGACTCTGCATTCATTGACCGTCTCCACGCTTATCTGCCTGGCTGGGAGATAGATGTGATCCGAGGAGAGATGTTCACCACTGGTTATGGGTTCATTGTCGACTACCTCGCCGAGATCCTTCGCCATTTGCGCCAAGAAGACTTTTCCAACCGGCCGGACCTGCATTTCAAAGTCAGCGAGAAGATTTCAACCCGTGATCGGGACGCCGTCTATAAAACCATGTCGGGCTTCCTGAAGGTGATTTTCCCTGCCGGAGATGAAACAGCAGAAGATGTTGAAGAGCTCTTGCAGCTCGCACTTGAAAGTCGAAAGCGCGTAAAGGACCAACTGTTCCGGATAGATGCGACCTATCCAGATGTGGACTTCTTCTACACTGGCTCTGACGGGGAAAAGCGGCGTGTCCAAACCGTCGAAGAGCAAGAGTTCCCCCAATTCTACTATCTGAAACCTGCCTTAGACCCGAAGCAGCAGGATCAATCCACTAATGCTGTCGAAGATGACGTCATCGAAGTCGAAAATGAGCCGCGAGACACATCGGAGACCTCAGCGCCCGTCAAATTGCGCGCCGAAGAGGGTCACCACGTTTTCGTCGAAAACCGGAAGGGCATTAGCTACAATAAACTGTTTGGTCCTTATCTGGACGGTGCATCGCGGATCGTAGTGACAGACCCTTACATTCGCTATTTTTACCAGATCAAAAACATGATGGAATTTGTCGAGATGGTTATCCAGCGCAAGGCGTTGGAAGATCAAGTGGCCATCCATCTTGTCACCGGACCTGATGACGGCAATGAGCAAAAGCAAAGTGAATTGCTCGAGAGCATTACCGAGGCATGTATCGGTTCAGGTGTTGATTTTACCTGGGCATTTGATGGTTCAGGGACCGCTCACTCGAGAGATATCGTCACCGATACCGGCTGGAAAATCGTTCTCGATCGCGGTCTGGATATTTTCCAAGCGCCCATGCGACGTGACGGATTCAGCCTGGGCGATCGCCTACAGGAGCACCGCATGCTGAAGAACTTCTATGTGACCTATGTGCGGCAAGACTAACGGTGAAGCTGCGTAGATATTTCAGAATAGAACCAAGCCATGGTCCGCGTGGATTTTGAACCAGAATCGTTTATCCCGTCTCTCCCAGAAACACTTCGCCGACTTGAACCTGTGCGCGCAGCGATTTGCAGGAGCGGCTTGCGAACGAACCAAAATTGCAGATGCGCAGAAATTAGTCATTCGGTGACCGGATCTCCGTCCCGGCACGGGAAAGCTACCATCTCAACATCGGGGAACATGCAGTGTTGACGTGGATGGAGGTGATGTTGCCGCTGTCGTCTGTGTTGACGAAGAGAACATCGCAGCGATCTCAGAAGTTCTTGCCGTCTTTCTCGTCCAAGCCTAGCAGAGTGCTTGCGAGGTTGCGCAGCATCTCCGCAGTCTGTGCCTTAGATACAGTCTCCATCGCGTGGGCCAACCTCAGGGACCTCACCCGAGACGAACTGTAAGGCTATCCCAGATACGTTCTGAAGATACCAAATGGTAGGGGCTCAAAAATATTGACCGTGCGATCGCCGAAAACCGAGTGGCCGCATATACATAGAAAAAGTCTTGGGCTGATCCTTGGGGCTGGCTCCAATTGATAACGGAGTTTGCCTTGATCATGTCATTTATCGCCTTCGTAGTGATATATGATCTCACGCCTTAGTATAAGTTCTCACCATTCTTTGATATCGTCTGCGGCTTTTTCGCTGGCACCTGTTACTCCCTTAGTCTGACCACTGAGATATCCTTTCACTGTGCCGATCCGTTGGCGGCCATGCTGCTGCACATTAGCTACCTCCTCGGCTATTGAGCCGTCATTGGATGAACCACCCACTGGACCGCGTCCAGATTGTGAGAGCGATACGCTGCCACGCACATCTCCAGCGCCGCCAACACTCGGTTTGCTAACAGGCGCAAAGGCAGGAAGGCTGAGATCGCTCGCAACTTCATCATGCAGTTGATCAGCATAGCCCTCGACGAAACGCGCCTGCAACTGTTGACCCTTCGCGCTCATTTGAAAATCAATGTCATCAAAGCGTACCTGACCATAATAATCACGGTTGGCATCAATTTCTGCCATGCCCCAGACACGATAAGCCTGACTGAGGTTCAGCGAGCCTGCGACAACATTATTTTCATACCAAGTGGCTTGGTTCTCAAGCCTGCTGGCAATCTCCTGCACACGCCTTGCTTCAACTGTATAGCTTTGCGCTTCGGTAAGCGACTTGGTGAGTCCCAACGCGCTGCTCGAAACTTGTGAACTGCTGCTATTGCTCACACTGCGCACGAAACTGTCGCGCGTCTTTGACCAATTATTGCTATCAGAAATCTGTTTCAGGGACCCCATAATCTTGCTGCGATCTTCCGAAGCAATCCCTATATCACTGTCTGTCCAATTCTGGTTGCGACCACCTTTAAGGCCTACATTCCCTTTTACTGCTCCTTTTTCTCCCTTCACACCCAATCCTGCATCGCCATTGAGAAACCATGATACGGTAATGTCATCCGAAGCCCGTCGCGATAGACCATATTGCTGTTGCAGGCCTTTGGAGGCATTGTCGACTTCGCTAAAAGCACTGCCAATGCTGCTGTTGGAACCTTGGCCATTAGAGGTTTCAGACGACGTTCCGCGACTAAAAGTGTCACGCAGTTCATTGAATCTCGTGACCGCCGAACTCCACGATTGCTGAGCCATATTCGAGAAAGTCTCGCTCTGACTGCGACTGGTACTTGCAAGCGTCGATAACCGCGATGTGAAATCCTGCCCCAATGTCGGGGTGAAGGGATATTGCGAATTCGGTACGGTCGCAAATTCTGCGCCTGCAAAGCTAGTGCTTTGTGTGCCGCTTTCACTGAAGCTGCGTGTCTGCGCCGCACCGTAACCAACATTTGGATTAAGCGAAGCTTGCGCAAATTGCCGTGAAAACACACTGCTATTGTCGATATTGCTATTGCCAATCGAGACATTGCCTGTGCTGGCTTCCCGCGCAGCTTCTTCAGCGGCATTCTGGCTCGGGTTAAGATACGAGGTAGCCTGCGAGGAGATCGCCATCGCGCCTTTGGCCACGCCGCCGGCCAAAAAGGGTATCGATGCGACCAGATAGCCAGCTAATATACCAATATCGCTGTTGACATCGGTCATGCCGGTAAAGGTCGCAAGGCTAAGACCGCTGCCGCCTGCAACAGCGCTAACCTCACTTGCACCTTTGAACATCAGGATCATGTGCAATATCACAAACAACGGCCCCCAGGCCGCAAGATAGAAAAAGCCGGTCACATAGCCGCGAAGTGCAACCGGTCCGGTTTTAGGCATCAGAAACAGTGGAAACAGCACCGGGAACAGAGCGTAGAAAACCACGGTCAGCACCACATTGAGGATCGGTACCCATTTCATCGCATTATGGGCGATCGAGGCATAAGTGCGTTCGGTCTGGATATCCGCGCGGGTCTGCGCAAATACATCAACGCTCGATGTTCCGCTGGCCCCCGCCATCCCGTGCATCGCCTGGTTCATCGCATTGATCGTCAATACCTGCCGGAAAATATCGCTGGCATTATTAGAGACGCCCGTAAGATAGTTATAAGCAATGGGCAAATCAGCCATCAGCTTCGCTTTAGCGAGCGCGGCGGTCTGCTTAGGGTATAATTGACGCCCAAAAGTGCTGCTCATGGCATCAATCAGACCCGTCCACTGTGCGTTTAAACTGGTATATGCCTCACGGCAGGTAATGATATTCGCTATGACACTGTCATCGGCCTGCCGCTTCAGAAACTTCTGCGCGCGCGCCTGACTGCCCGGCGCGATTGTGGTCCAGATATTATTGCTCTGGGACAGTTCTTTCATCGATACCCGGCCAAGCAGCAGATCATAGAAAACACATTGCCGAAAATGTTCGTCGAGATTGGTGGCAAATTCCGGATCAGATATGCGCAGAGATTTCGTCGCCTCCAACAGGCGCGCGCCGTAGATCATGCCATTTTTGGAATAATTGAGATCATTCGGTAGCCCAAATACGACCTCCGACGAGCGCACGAGATAATCACCAATCTGGCTAGTAAAGCTTGCCATCAGCGCTAAGCCCAAGGGCACATTCGCGACCGTCGATGGAGCAAGGCTGGGATTGACGCGGTCGGTGACCTGCACATCCATCCGCGGCACCATCAGGCACATATATATAAGCGTTGCGCCCAAAAACCAATTAAGCCAAGCGCGCCAATCTTGGTTGAACGCCAGCACGATCACAGCCAATGCAAGCCCCATTACCATAGTCACCTGAATGAGGCTCTTATAGCCGCCCGAGCCCGTCCAACTCGCAACTGCATTAAATACATTGACGATATATTCGCCGCCGCCGACCGTGAAAATCTCCAGCATGCCTAATTACTCCTTACTCACGGAACGAGGCTGCGGGTCTGAACGCCACGCGACCAGTCAAGTGCAGCTGCCATTGATGGAGACATGGAAGCTGCGAGCAAATTCTCGATCATCGCTGTTTTTTCAATAAGCTGCATGATGGCCGAGACTTTCGCCTGACCAGTGGCTTGCCGCTGCGCAAGACTAGCGCGAATATCGGCAAGCTGGCCGCGCCAAAGGCTGAGCTTCGCTTCATCAGCCGCAATGAAGCTTGCCATCGACCGGCCCGATTCTGATACGATCCGTTCCAAGATCGCAAAGAGCAAATCAATGCTGGCAATTTCCGCCAACGTTTCACGGTCATCGGTGGGCATGCCGCGGCCATAGGCTGCCTGTACGGTGAGGATCTTATAGAGCGGCACCGAAGCTACCTGCAGAAGTTCTTTTTCGGCATCACCTATCGCGCTATCCACGCGGATCGCATCGACCATATTACCAATCATTGCTGCCACCCTGGGACGGATCGCTTTTGAAGTTGCGAGACTCATATTGCGGAATGTTGGATTAAGACACTCGTCGGCCTCGTTGCAGTCGAAAACCTTGATGGTCTGGCCCTGCGTCCCGTCGAGCAGAGCGGTGACCAAACTCGAGGAAGCATCGCCGCCAAAGGGGGTGAACTTGCCTTGTGCATCATCTTTGGGCGGCACATAAATCACTGTACCGATAAGCGTCATCGCATATTCGGCAAGCTCGCGGTCAAAAGTTCCATTCGGATTGAAAAATGCTGATTTTTTGAGAATATGCCATGTATAATTTCGCGGGGTGCCGGGATTGACATCGGCATAATCAGCGCCTGCTTGTTCATTGGTAGAACTTCTCTGACCTCTCGTGCCGCAGCCATGTTTGGCTGCGGCATAATCGGTAAAAATGCCTTCTGAATTACCAATGGCTTCGCAGATCGCTTTGTCTGCCAGATCGCCCTTGGGCCAAACACCGCCCACCAGTCCCTGCGCCATCTCGCAGCTGTTGATATTAAGATTGTTCATCAGCTGGGCTTTTTGGGAAAACTCCTGCATGATTTTTGAGCATTCGGGACACACCGTATCGATGGCGAGGCTGAAGGCAAAGCCGACCGCGTTATTGGCCACAGCTTTGAGCATCGCGACGATTTCACTGGCATTGATGAAGGAAAAGCTGCCGGCGAATATATCGATCCCGCCGCAGCCCGCCCGAGCGCGCGGCAGTTGGAGATTTGCGATGTTGGTGGTTTTTTGTGGGAAGCGTGTCCACACATTGCCAAGACTATAATAACCGGCCGATTGGCCTTCAAAAGCCGTAGGCCCAGTCACATTCGCAGCGCCGCCCATATCATCCATGAACCGGTCCATGCTGTCGCCGACATTTGCCGCTACCGGGTTGATGGCAAGATTTATGGCCGCAAACAGCGCTGTAATTTTGGGGAGCTTAGTAATCATGTCCGGCTTCCTTAGAGGTGAGAAGATAGATGCGGTCCTGCAGCTCATCAGCAGAAAGCACGCCGTAACCAATCGGGATGGGGTGTTTTTTCTGGCTATCCCACAGCACCAGCGCGGGCGTTATTTTCGCTTCCAGTCCCATGTGCGCGCGTTGCCCGGTTTCGACTTTATATCCGGGAAAATGCCGCGACGGGCCGCCGTCGGTGGATATCGCGCGTATGGTAATATTCCACCGGCCAGCTACCGATTTGACAATCGGGCTCATGACTTCGCAAACGCCGCAGCTTTGCGCAAAAAAGTAGAAAAGCCCGTAGCGCTTCGAAAGGCCCGCCATCACCGCATTGCGGCTCCGCTGTCTGCTATCCTGCCACTGTCTTTTGGCCAGCGTCGAAACCGGGCGCTCCAGCGTATAATCAAGATCCGGATCCTGCCAAATCGCCCGCTGCCAAACATCTGAGAAAAGCGAAGCGCGGTCGAGTTGCTCGCGCTGGAACCGAATATAGGCCGTCACATTTTCCGGGGTCGGCTCGATAATCGCCCTGGCTTTTAGCTCGCGCAAGGATTTGGTGATCGCATCCATCTGCAGTGTCGCGCTTGGCGGCGGGGCCACTTGCTCGGGCTTTTCTGGCGCGGCAGCTTTTGGCCTCACGCAATAAAACCAGTAGCCGAGCTGCCGTTGCTCACAATAAAGCGTATCCGCCGCATTGCTGGCGCTTGTCTGTGCTTTTGCGGGGCTGGCCGCTGCTTCAAGGCAAGCGCAGACAACCAGGACCATGAACGCCAAAGCAGTGAAATATTGCTGTGGGCTGAAAAGAGAAACACGCTGTTTCATGGGCCGCTCCGTTCATAAAAATCATTGATCTTTTGCTGAATCAGTTTGCTAGCCTCGAGCTCATCGGGAAGCCGCGCAGCTTCAGTAAACTCTGCATAGACCTCGCTGAAATCCATTTGGCTGAGGTCTAAATGTGCGAATTCTTCGATCGTAAAACCCTCGCATTGCTCGTTCTTCGCGCTGTTCCAGGGTTTGGGAAGCTGTTTGCGGCCTTGCTCTTGCAGGATGCGCGACAGTTTCGATTCAAAGCAGCAATAGGCTTTGCGCTTGGTGGTGCAGACCCCAAGAAACTTGCTTGAACAATAAGTACCAACATAGGCGCACAACCCCTGCGCATCGCGCTGGTGCAGCAATATCTCCTCGCGGTCGCAGCCCAGCGCGACCAGCAGGCTGACACCGGGGATCAGCGGAAAACCTTTTCCCTTGCAGCAATTGAGGATACCAAAAACTTTAGAGGAACAGGTTTCGCGCGTTCCTTTGAATAAGGTCAATGTATCGGGATCAAATTGTCCGCGCGCCTCGTCCATCGCATGGAGCGCAGTGACCGCGTCTTTAAACTCATCATTGGCGGTGCGCTCAATTGTCTCGCATGATCCATCGATGCAATAGACATCGCCGTTGCAGACATATTGCGTGTCAGTGCTTTCATTTCCGGGGAGCGCGCATTTATAGATGCGCTCGATTGTTGAACAGGGTATATCCTCGCTTATACAATCCTCGTGTACGAGACTGCAATCTGGCTTGTTATCAAGCTCACCGCAGTCATTGCCAGCGCTCCGGCGAACGCACTGGTAGCGGCGCTCCCAACCCCAACAACTTTGTGTGACGGCAACACCATCTACTAGTCGCGTTTGCGGATTTGCATCGGTGCAGGTCTCGGATTCGATGGCACAATCCGCTTGATTGTTCCAGCTTTGGCATTGCCTCTCGTCACGGCTGGTTGTGATGCTATTTTCTGTGCTGATACCAATGGGAACAGCGGTGCCGGTCGGTGCATCGCATCGCATTTCGGTAACCGGTTCGCCAGGCTCCACACACCAGCGGTTCCGGTCATCGCCGGACCATTGTAAACATGTTCCCGGCCTCGTCCCGATTGCCCGACAGGACTCGCCTGCATAGATATCGCAGCTCGGCACGCCGTCGAAATTAAATTCACCTAACCGGCTGCACAAATAATGATAGCGGGTTTGCTTCTCCACTTGCGCGTATAGCGCGACCGGACATTGGCCGCTTGTTTGCTCAAACATCGTGCCAGTGTTGCAGGTCGCAAAATAGCTGCCCGCAGAGCCGCTACCTAAAGGCAAGGGCACGCATTTGCCTTTGCCGCCACCGATCGACATGCCGCTGGTAAAATCAAGCGGTGTTTCATTGATCGCCCCGGCCCGCGCAATGACCTGTTCAATCTCAGCTGGCGTGAAACGCGCGCGCCGCCGGACGCTTTCGTCAATCGCCTGAAGGCCTGAATGCGTAAGCGCAGCGCTCCGCGCTTTGGCTTCAATCCGTTCAGGCTGCTCTGCCAGATCTGCAAGCGACTTGACTCGATCAGCGTCAAAATTGGGAATGCGATTAGCATCAGGATTGGCTTGCGCTGCTGTTTTTGCTTTTGCAATCTGCGACTGACCAAAAGCCTTGCCATCAGCCCGCGCACTATCCTGAGTCTGGGCATGCGCAGATAAGGAAAGCGCGATGCAGCCCAAACCCATGAAAAATATATTGGAGAAATATCTTGGTATCATGGCCGCGTTCCCGCCCGCAGGCGTTTGAGGTGAAGGCTTGCTAACTGCGCGCCGGAACCGCCCCCGACAGCAAAGCGTTCCAGAACATAGGCAACAGAGACATTCCCGGTCATACGGTCAAAGGGCGGGACGATGCTGGTGCAATCAAAACCGTCACATGGCTCAAAATCGGAAGAGGCCATCACGAAAGTCGGCGCGGCGGTGACCTTGAATGCGCGAAATAGGCGGGGATCGATCCCGAGACCATCCGCCGCTTCTGCGCTTTCCCACATGGCAGCAAGGCGCGCTTTGAATTTGGCCGCATCGCCTTCGGGGAAACCGCGTAGCACGACAACGCCGCCTGCATTGCTC
Organism: Parasphingorhabdus sp. JC815; assembly: GCF_040717415.1. Lineage (NCBI taxonomy): Bacteria > Pseudomonadati > Pseudomonadota > Alphaproteobacteria > Sphingomonadales > Sphingorhabdaceae > Parasphingorhabdus > Parasphingorhabdus sp. JC815. The sequence continues at coordinate 12,590 of NZ_JBFEFM010000005.1, read as the reverse complement.
ATGTCTTTGAGCAATATTTTTAGACTTTGCACCGGCATCGACAGGCTGGCAAAAGCAATGAAGCGCGGTGTATCTTGAAAAGCTGTCTGTTCGGCGTCTGCATGATCGCGGATCATGGCATCAAAATCAAATGGCAGCTCGCTTTTGACTGAAACAGCTTTCACGCTTTGTTTGTAATTGTCGGCATTCTGCCGCGCATTGTCTTGTAAGGATCGCACTTGTGGCTCGATTTCCTGTGCGCGTTTCCGGATATTGGCAGCAAGCGCCTCAGCTTCCCCTGCGTGGCTCTTTGCATTCGCACGAATCGTTGCGATATCAAGGCTGTCATCGGTCTGTTGCTGCGCAAAGGCGATGCCGCATATGGCCATAGTTAGAAGGCCTAAAATGGGGATCAATTTTTTCATAACGCACAGCAGTTCCGTTTGCGCCAGACGAGATAGCCCATATCTTCGCCAATAGCGGGAATGACCTGTCCGGCGACTTGAAAGGTGGTCGACGTACCAATAGGGGGGCAAGCAAAGCGGCCTTTGGTGGCAGGATTAGGATTGGTGGCCTGAAAGCGATATTGCTGCTTTCGCATCACCGGCATCAGATATTTGCCGCACAGACCTTTGCTCCCCATCGTGCCCCAGGCCACCAGTTCACGGTGAAGCTTATAAGCAAAGCGGGACAATACGAGCCGTGAGGCCTGAACATGACCGATGGAAGCCGAGACATTGCCATTCATCGGGTACATTGATCCCTGGCAGCCCGCACACCAGAAGAGTTCGTCGCGCGGGAGAGTAGCGGTGGCAGCAACGCAGTCGGCCGCGCAGGCCGCCAGCGCCAGCGGGTTGGCAAACAGGACGGCTTCTGGGTTGATGATCGCGGTAAGCTCGGAATCCTGCCAGAGCGGATCAATCTCACTGATGTAAAGAATATCGATGGATCCGGGCTCGAGGCACAGGAAATCAGCAACAATTTCCATCCAGTAGATCAGCGGATAGGCATACCAATGCACATGCCAGCTGGAATAATATTGGCTTGCACCGCCGACCGCCGATGGTCCCGTAATAGACCGGTAGCCAATGTCAAATCCGGGATCGAGCTTTGCCCCGGCCAAATTGACAAAACACCATGGCTTCATCGACACATCAGCAAGCCGCACGGGCTCCCAAAATCCCATAGCAATACCGGGACGAATTCCGCACAGACATAAGGGACTGGCGGGGTTTTTGGGATCTGGACGGCTGGAAGGCCAGATTTTAAGACCACCAACCGAAATCGGGAACATGCACGACCAGCAAATGTCGGTGATGGGATTGACAAAACTGCCCGTGCAGCGGCCCGGGCCTGCATCCGCTCGTGCGGGACTGGCAAGGCTGACCATCATCATTATCGATAACAGACATGCGATTTTGCGAGTTATAGCTGTTCCTATTGTCATTGCGCGGACCTCCGATCAGGCAATAGGGCAATCTCACTGATTTCAAGCATACGCCCATTCTGGCGCACGCGCGCAGGCAGGGCTTTGATGCCAAAATGGCGAACGAGCTTGCCGCCTTGATCAAAATAGAAGCGTCTTTTTTGTGTGCGCATGAGTAAGAGCGGTGCGCCTTTAGTGAGGATGAGCTTGGCTTTCTTCTGATGCGCGAGCGCCCATTTGAGCTGTCCCGCATCATCGCCGTCGAGAAAGAGTAAATCCGATCTGAGGCGCACACTGTCGAGCGGATTGACCCGCGCACCGCGCGCCCAGATGCGCTTTCCCTTGGCGTCCAATATATCATCGGCCAGCATGATTGTCGGATCAAATTGCCAGCTGCGAGTGGCGCGCGCATTTATGAGCCCTGCCACTGGCGCGGGCCTTTCAACCTTTGCCAATGTGCGGCTTTTGAGCTCGGCATTGCGCCGGTCCATTTCTCCGCTCTTCTGCATTGCGATGAGCCGCGATTGAATTTGCTTGAGAAGGTCGCGCTCGATCACCGGAAATATCGCGCCGTGCTGCCCGTAATCCCGGGCCTGAACTTGCGGCGAGCAAATGAGAATACCAACACTGAGCATGGCAGCTAATTTCACAGGATCGCCCTCCCGCTGCCTAATATCTGGGGCCTGCAAACAAAGCCGATCTCGGCATAACGGCTATCAAAACCGTACTTATGCGAGCTTCCGGCATAATAGCATCCGTGCGGGATTTTACCCGATGGACCTATGCTAAGCGGCAGGCCAAGGCGCGTTTTTGTCTTTGTTCGGGCAATGATTTTGCCGTTGATCAGGACATCTTGGCCCACATGCGCCACGCGGTCACCGGGCATGCCAAGCACATATTTGCCAAAGAGCTGCGGCTTGCTGCCAAAATGCGAGGTCAGTATTTTGGATTTTTTAGGTTCGAAAAAGATCAGCCCGCCGCGTTTGATCGGCGCCCGCTTGTCAAGCCAGAAGGCCCAGTTGGGCAGGCTGGGGCTGGCGTTAAGCAGAAACGCATGATTGTCGCGAAAATTCTCAAAGGGCTGCAACGCGAGGGGCACAGCGATCAGCGCGGTTAAAAGCACAACATGTTTGATACGGCGCGGTGCTTTGCTTTTTGAGCATGCCATTTTCACCGAGCCTCTCCTGCTATCAGACGCGTAGCTATCCGGCGTTCAAGTTCGGGTGTTGCATCGGGCGCATTTCCGGCCAGAACGGCTTGGTCGACCAGAATGATCCGGCCATCTCGGCCCATATCCTGGACAGCTTGCTCGCTAGCGCGCAGGAAGACGGCAATATTGGCTTTGGTTGCTTCTGGGTCTTTTGAGCCGCGCGCCTGCGCTTCGACAAATTTCCCCATTGTCTGTGCCAATCGGACTGTGACGATCTGCGGTTTGTCAGGCTCTAAAATCGCGCGGCTTACCCATCCTGCCCACAGCACCGCAACGATGCAGCCAAGCAGCAAGGCAAGCCGGGGCAGATGTGGCTTTGGTGATAATAATGATGCTGGCTCGGTCACTGGCTTGGCCCTCTCTCGTTATTGTCGGGAAAAGCCTGGTCCAGTATCGCAAAAAAGCGCGGCATACGGACGAGTAGCAGGCCGCTGGAAAGCAGGATGAAGGTGATTTTAAGATCAGCTGAAAATAGCAGCCGCTGACCCGGCTCGGCGCTAAGATAATGCGCAGCCAGATTGCCAAGCTGGGTGAAGAATAGCCCCAAGTCCCAGCCCACCAGAAACAGAAAGACGAACAGCGGCAGTCCCAGAACCATGAACATGGTTGAAATGGCTAGCCGCGCTGTCTCGAGGAAAACAATGCAGCTACCCTGCGCTATGCTTTTAATATCGATGGTTGCTGCGGGCTCTTTGCGAGGCCGCCGAGCTATTGATGCTTCTATGAGGCTCGCCATCAGCGCTCTCCTTGCATGTCTGTTTGGCTGAAGACATGGGAAATGGCTTTCGCCAGTGTTTGGCCATTTGATTGCGCTTCTTCGATCGCCGCATAGACATCGGGAGAGGAGGAATAGACCGTGGCCGAAAAGGGATCGAGCACCAGCCGCCCAATCGCCTGCGTATCCGGGCCCTTGATAAAGACCTCGCTATATTCGGTGCCGGAGCGTTTGAGGCTGCGGATCAGCGTTTCTGTCCGGTCATCCATATCGAGCCGGTCATTCTTGCGAAAATCTGCAATGGTCTCGGCCTTTTGCTGCAAGACCAGCATCCAGTCGCTATTTTCTAGCGCCGCGCGCGCGCCGTCTGATTTATAATAATCATTGAGCGACTGGGTGGCCGTTGCCAGCGCGCCGCCATATTTACGCGCCGTGCGGGCATAGGTCTCGACAAACTCGCCCATTGAGCCGCCGCGCAGCATGCTCCAGGCCTCATCGATCAACAGCATCTTTCTGGTACTGCGCGGCCCGCGCGTCATCGCCTGGCTGGTCATGAACATGATAGCCGAGAGAACCACGCTGCGTAGGTCTTCGCGCGAGGCTAGATCCGACATCTCAAAAACGGTAAAAGCATCATCGAGCGCAAAGCTGGCAGGCCCTGTGAAAAAGCCGCCATAGCTGCCGCCTTCAATATAAGGCGCAATCGATACGGCGAGATTCTCGGCAATCGGGTTTGCTGTTGCCACGAGCGCGCGGGCGACATCGTCAATGCTCGCTCCACTACCAAGGCTTTCCCAGATCTTGGTCACGGCCTGATCGATCAATCCGCGCTCGACATCACTTGGCGCTTCGCTATGCCGCGCCATCTGCGCAATGATCGCTTTGATCATCGCAAAACAATCAAGCCGGTAATCCTCCTCATCAAGCGCGCGCGCATCATCGACCATCGAAAAGGGATTGAGCGAAAAGCCCGATTTGAGCGTAAACTCAACAAAGCGTCCGCCTTGTAATTTTACCGAATGCTCAAACGAGCGGCCATCATCAATCACCACAACCTTAGCGCCTGCGCCGCGAAGCGCCGCGCATAATTCCTGAAGCAGTACTGATTTTCCCGAACCTGATTTGCCGCAGATCGCAATATTATGGTTGCCTGCATCATTTTCAAATGGCGACCACCAGAAGGGCTGGCCGCGCCGTCCGATGAGCAGCAGATGGGGGATATTTCCGCCCAGAAACTCGCCCTGCATCGGCGCTATATGCGCCGCTGTTGTCGAGAGCATCGTGCGGAAGCGTTTGAGCCGCTGCATGTCATCGCCCAGCCCATCGGCGAGGCTCAAGGGGAAGGATGCGATCAGGCCTTGCAGTTGCAGGAAACGCTCATCGGTCAGATCCCAACCTGCGGCCTTATAGAGGGCCTTGACGGTACGTTCATGCGCGTCGCCTTGGCCGAAAGGCGAGTAGCTGGTGAGGCCGTAAAAAAGTTTAACCAGTCTTTTGCCTGCCTGCAATTCTGCTTGGACATGGCTCCATTCGGCAGACTGTTCGGCAAGGCGGGGTAAAAAGCGAGCGCTTTTGGTCTGGCTAAGGCTGGTTGTCCGCATGAATTTATAGCCCGCTTTTGCAGACGCGGCTTCTTGATCAGGATATTGGAGGCACAGCATCGTTGCCACTGGGCAGGGAAAACGCAGCTTGTCGGTGAACATATCGCCGATCAGCCGCGCGCATTCCCAAGGGCTCCAGCGCTCGGGCATTGCGCGAACGCCGTAATGACGCAAATCAAAGCGGTCTGGATATGTTTCGCCAATCTGCGGGCTGCCATCGCTATCGCGGCCAAGGCTTCTAAATCTCTCGGTCCGCAAGATGAGCCGGTCGTCTTCCACTTCCAGTTCAATATCGCGCCGTATCGCTTGATCGGCTATTGGATCGAGCGGGTTCCAATAGGAAGCTTCGGTATCCCTCGCGCTCGTCGGCGAGGTAAGATCATCAATAAGACTGAGCAGTTCAGCCGGCGGGGTTTCGCGTGCGGTAAGCCCCAAAGACTGCAACATCCCGATAAGACCTTCGCGGCATTGCACCAGTTCGCTGTCCTCGGTGCCCGCATCTGCTGGTACGCCCAAGGAAATCACCAACCGGGTCGCGCGGGCATGAAACGGTGCATGCGCTGAGCCCGATTTCCAGACAAGATCATAGAGCCGGTCGGTGCGCGCACGGGCAATATCTTCATATATGCCGCCTTGCTCATAGCGCTTGGCAAACCAAGGTCCGACGATATGCCCAATTCTTGAGGACGCGAAATTGAGGATCTGCAGACTGCTGCCTTGCGGCATGCCTTCAGAGAAAAATTGCGCCAATATTTCGCCGGTACGCTCGTCCGCGCCGATGAGCGGCGTCACCTCCAGGATAAAGCCTTTGGACCGCGCATTATAATAGAGTTTCGCCTCCTCATCGAACGCCCGGTAAGGAAGCCAGTCTGACAGCATATCAATTGCCATCTGCGGACGGACGCTTTCAGGTTTGGCGGTATCAGCAAATAAACCAGAAAGTAGCGCATTGCGTGCTGTTGCAAGGGAAAATCTCATGGATGCACATCCTCTTTCTTGGCTGTGTCTGTTTGCGGCAATTTAAAGTAAGGGGCCCGGTCATGCAGGGGAGCAATCACGCCGGACCCCTCGTGTCCCGGCAGGAGGACACCGGGATCTGCCATCGGCTTTGGCGAGGGGAAAACCATCGCGTCCGGCAAAGAGAAAGGGTTGGGTAGGTTGGTTTCATCAGGCAATTGCTGTTGCGGGGCTCTTATGGTCCGCGCGATGGCCTTGCCGATATCTGCAGCGCTCTTGGCGGGCTGAAAGTTAGCGCTGGCCGCCTCCGGCAGCGCGACATGGACGACGCGCGCATCATGCAGACGGCCTTCCGCGTCGCGGTATCCCGCCAGCACGACCCTGAGCATCAGCCCATTTGCCTTGGCCGCGCGGGGCTTTGGCGTGGCGGATAGGACGGGCGACAGATCTTGCCCGGTCGCCTCGACATCAATGGCCGAAGTGGGGGCGCAAGTTCCGCCCGGCGCGCGGCAATCAAAGCTGCCGCTAATATTGCCGCCAAGACTGGCGCAGCCGCTTAAGGAAAGTGCTGCTGATGTAAGCGCAGCAAAGAGGAGAAGCTTAGCCATTAGCGTGCTCCTTCTTGGGCGTTAGATGCGTTTAGAAATGCCCGTATTTCTGGCGCGCTGCGATAGCCTTGCATCACCGCGCCATCAGAGGCGCGGACCATGACCGGCGTTCCGGAAAAGCCGTTCTCCCTTGCAAAGGCTTCATTGGCATCAAGTCCGTTGGTATCGCACGATGCGCGGGTTTTTGTTTTTTCTCCGGCATAAGCACGCTGTAGGGCCGCTTCTGTGTCTTTTGCGCAGATTACGCTTTGGGAGATGGCGCGGCTCGCTGCGCCGAAAATTGAAATCGGCCGCTCTTCCACATGGACGCGCGCCTTTTTGAGTTCGCCCGCCAGACGTTTACAATAACCACACTGGAAATCGGAAAAGACTATGACCTTGGGACCACCGGGCTTACCCCAAGTAATTGCGCCCTCTTTGGGCAGACCCTCGAGATTGACATATTGCGGCGCTGCATTGGCAGCGGGCATGTGGACATTTGTTTTTTGGCTGGCAGAAGCCGTGCTTGCGACCAACATGTCGGGATTTATCGCCAGCAATTTTGCCGCCGTTAGATCCGCGCGGGTCTCCATATCATAAAGCCGCCCGACAAACAGATACCGCGCGCGCTCATCGATATAAAAAAGCGCCTTGCGTGATATCACTTCGCACAGCCCGCCAAATCCTGCGCACTCAATGCTGGTGACCGGTGTTTTGGGAAGCCGTAATTTTAGTGCGGCAATGACTAGGTTTTTGCTGCTTTGAGTAAATCCACTCACGCCGGTGACCGCTGCGATCGCCGATGCGCCGACAATCCCGGCGCTGGTAACAGCGAGCAACGCTGCTATTGCCGTTGTCTTCAGGCATCGTTCTTGGGTGGTAAAATCGGCAATATTCATTTGCTTTTGCTCCTCACATGGACGCCATCAAGAAAGACGATCTCAACAGAAATGCCGGTCGGCATCTCGACGACGGGTTGATATTGTTCTGCGCGTTCAATGAGATATTTGCTCACCGTGTCGGCGGCTTGCGCACCGCCTTGACCAAGGCCGCCGGTTAGGATGTCAGCCCCGGACAAATTGCTGCGTCTGCCATCTTCTCCAATATTGCCGGCAAAGATGCCATTGGCATTGGCTGAAAAACCGCGTCCGAAGCCGCCCACTATTCCAGCAAGCAGGGCTTGACTGACAAGACTGCCCTCGCGGCTGACAATCCGTCCGCGCACGCCTGATTTCCCAGCAAAGCTGATAAAGCCTTTTACTTCGCTGATGGCATAACGTCCCCCCGGCTGCGCGCAGGTCATTCGCGCCAGCTTCACATAAACCTTCTCAGCGGAGAGATCGCCGCGCGCTGACCCGTTGACGAGGCACCCGGTGATGTCGGTGGTGAGCAGCTTATTGCCTCTCATCACCGAGCGTGCCGGGCCAGTGATGCGCAGCACCACAGGGAGAGGATCACTTTGGCTGGCAACGCCGGTGGAGGCATCGACGCCAACAATCACGCGCGCCGGAGCATAACTATTGGGTGGCAGATATTCTAGGCTGTCTTCGAGCAGCAATGGCGAAACAGAGGTCTTTGCTGCGCCTTTGCCGTCTTTAGACGGCGCGCTGCCTGCAAAGCTCAACAGGCTGACTTTGGCGTCACTCTCCGGGCCGAGCGCTGCGGCGTTCGGGGGACCAGATGGATTTACTCTGTTATTGGGGCCTCCTGTACCGGGACCAAAATCAGGTGGAGGAGCTAATACGGGCGGCGGCGCAGCCGCTGCTTTTTGGAGCTCGCTCTTAAGCGAAGAATTTTCTGCCGAAATAGCATCAATTGCCGCCTGACCGTCGCTGCGCATCTGCGCATTTTCTTGGCGCAACGCATCTAATTCTTGTTCAATGGCAGGCCGCGGCAACTGCGCATCTTTCAGCGTCTTTTGCTCGCGCGCCAGCGCATCGAGCCGGTTGCCGTAGCTTGCAACGAATTCGCGGCTAGCGAGATCGCGGTTGACCAGCCCGCCAGTGTCAATGGTGACGGCGCCTTTACTGCCTTCGCTGCCATCATCGCTGTCGTCGCCAAAAAGGATCCAGCTTCCGCTGATGAGAGCGAGCGCGCCGATACCGCCCAGAAGCAATTTCTGGCGCTGGGCAATTTGCCGGTTCAAACCGCGCCGAGCAATTTGACGCTGCGCGTCTGGCGGTGTTTCCGCCGCTTGTTTTTCTGGCTGAATATCCATTAATCTATCCCTCCTTTTGCAAAGACAAGGAAGGCGCTGGCGCTCTGGCCGGGTTCGAGCGTTTCGGCTCCGTAAGCAAAGGCGCGCGCGCCAGCAGGCGCATCGCGCTCGCGCGTGAGGTCAAGCGTCTCGCTGCTTTTGTTGCGGATCAAAAAATGCTGGCCAAAGAGCTGCGCGCCCTCATATTGCCCGATCAACTGGACTTCGAGACCTGCCGTGACTTTCGGATGCCCGATTTTCTGCGTAACAGTGAAGCCGGGCAGTACTGCGTCCGACGCCATGGCTTCGATGAGGCGAATTTCAGCCATTTGCGGATCGGTTTCATTTTCCCAATCCCTGGCTTCGCTTTTGGCGAGCGCGGCGTTGGTAATGAATATCTGGCTTGCGTCCGCCATCTGTGCGCGACAGGCAAATTTATAGACATAACCAGCCTTCGAGGTGGCAAAGAAGCTGATCCGGTCCGAAGCATATTGCACCGGCACCGAGATATAAATATCGCCGCGCACCGGCTCATGGGTCACGCTGAAATCATTATAGGGATAGCCGCTGGCTATTTTAGACACATTGGCAAAGCCGTCGTCCACCAAAGCAATGCGCGTCAGTTCCCCGCGTGAAAGCAAACAATCAATCTGGGCATTGTCAGCCGCCTCGACAAACTGGTCGGCATGAGCAGGCGCTACGGTTACGGCAAAGGCCAGCATCGCTAAGCCCAACGGCTTAAAGCCTAAGTCGAGCCTGCGCGATACGCCAAAGCTGAAGAGAGCAAGTCCCGTGCCTGCGAGCGCGCCAGAAGTACAAGAGGAAATCAGGTTCATATCGCGTTAGTCCTTGTTCGATTTATCTTGGGGGAGCCGGCGGAAACCGGTGAGCGCAAGGCTCAGGCCGCGCTGCGACCAGCTAAATTCAAAGACCCGGTCCTCGCTAGCAATCACCTGCGCGCCAACAAAGGTTTTGAGCGTGCCGGTTGCGGTTGAAATTAGTGATGCGGGGTCGACGGTGAGCGCGCGGATAATGAAGGTCTGACTGATATCGGAGCCGCGCTGTTCTTCGACGATTTTAACCAGCTCGGCTTTGAGACGGCCGTGCGTTGCCGGATCGGCAACTTTAAGGATTTCATCCATCCAATAGTCGAGGCTTTGCGGCGAGCGATTAAGCAGCATCAACGCGGTGTCGCGAGTCACGAGTTCGAGATACGGTGCGGTGACGCCCGCAGTAGAAACGCTTATTTGCTGCGCGGTGACGGGCACCAGCACGATTTCGCGTGATTTGGTCATCGCAAAACCGGACATGATGATCGCGGCTAGACCCGCTGCACTCGCGAGCACGGCAAGACGGTTGCGTTGGCGTAAATAGGATTGGGCCTGTTCGTGGGCGACTTGGGCGCGCATGTTCCTATCTCCTCAACCGCCTAAAAGACGGTGACAGGAGGGAGGCGTGGCTTTGAGGCCTAGAAATCCGGCTGGGAGATACCAATAGACAGCATGGATAAGCCGCGCTGCTTTCCCACCGGATTTAGCCTTCCGCAAAGCAAACCAGGAAATACAGGAAAGAGCGATGCCGATAATGATATGCTGGGCTAATATACCCCAGGCAAAAGGAATGAGTATCCCGGCAAACTCATCGATGGTCCAAAGACCAATAAGTTCAGGATCATCCAGTCTCTTGGGGATTAAATATCTGTCAGCCATGATGCCGCCCTCCTGTTTTTCGCTAAGGCTTAAATGATCGCCGTCACGACCGAGGTGACAATCGGAACACCGGTTCCGACGCCGATCCCGACACCGACTGGCACAGCGATTTGGCCCAGCGAGAAGCGACCGGAGGCAAGACCGATCAGGCCAGCAGCGAGGCTGAGAACGGTGATAATCTTACCGCCTGAGCCTTCGAGAAAGTCAGTGAATTTTGTAAGCGCAGGATCAAAGGTCGTGTCAGCGCCCGCATAAGCTGCACCGGCGCAAATCAAAGCGGCGCATGCAGGAATAATATAGTCAGTAAATCGGCTGCGGGATTTGCGAGAGATTTGTGTCATAGGATACTCCAGTTGATGAACGGACAGCGACCAATCGTTCGCTGTATGTTCTTTCTGGAATAGCGTCCGGCCTGTAGGAAAACAGGACGTGTGGTTATATAGGCTTTCCAAGCAAAAACCGACAAATCGGCATGCGGAATTGAATATTGGCGCGGCCATGATGACAAATTGCGCTCATATTACCGCGATATGCGCTCGGTAAGGCGGCTATTGCGATTTGCCTGCCGCAGATCCCGCGAATCTCAATGTGAGATGATTCGGCTCCTCCTATTTGTTCCTTATATGTTCTTTTTGTTTTCCTACAGTTTTCCTCTTGGCTTATTTGCTGAGTCGGTTTTCAAAAACACGGAAAGGATATGAAGTGATGGTAGAAATGGAGATGCTCGCCGAACATAAGATACGCGGTGACCTTGCAGGATTGTTGCTCGCGGCAGTGACCGACAGCGGCCGGACCCGCACGGATATTGGCAAGGAAGCAGGCATACATAAAGATGCCCTGCGCCGTATATTGGAAGGAAAGCGCTCAGCGAGCATAGCCGAGGCACTGCGGATTATGCGCGCATCCGGCGCTTCGCCGCATGCACATCTTGTACTTTTTCTGGTGGCGGGCAGCGAGCGTTCGTCCGATTGGCTTCACACAGATATAGCTTTATTTTTTGAAGAGTTTTTCTGCGAGCTACCCAACGCCCTTGAGCGCATCTTGGGAAATCAGATTAACAATGTCAAATCGCGCTGGGCCAAAGGGACCGCGCAGCGACTGGCACGGCTTTTGTCCGATCACCTCGAAGAGCTCGAGCGCAAAGACGCATTGCTTGGCGACATATATGCGGGGCTCGAAAGTGGCGTCGATGCCTGAGCCATCAATCCAGATACAAGATCGCTCTTCAGCTGCGCGGCTCATAAGACTAACAGAAGTCCAGAAACGCGTTGGCCTTGGGCGATCAACCATTTACCGGTGGATGAGCGATAACCGTTTCCCCAAACCTTATCAGCTTGGCGGTCATGCTGTCGCCTGGCTCGAGCAAGAGATCGATGAATGGATCGCGCAGCGAATAGCACCGCACGATTGATCTATCCATACAGCTTACCGTCCGTGGATTTCTTGGTTAGTGACAGAGATTAATGTGTAAGTTATATTAGCATGTTCAAATAGCTCTATTATGCACAAAACCGCATTATAGCCCTAACATCTATATCTCGTTATCTAATTCTTGCTGTAACAATCGCTCAAGTCGATGTCGCATAGAGCTCTTCATCGTGCGTCTGTTTATGCCTAAATATCTTGCCTAGTTTGGGCGAACCTACGTTTTGCCACATAGAACATCACTTCTTATCTTCCGATAAGCTATTAATTTAATTAAATTCAACCCGGGACGGATTTACCGACCAGTTGCGCCAAGAACCTATACCGCCGGTGCGCTCACATCTGTATGTCACCCATCGTAATCGCAGCCATCATCAGATTCTGGCTAAGCTAATGGGTCCTTACCCTAACAAGACCCAATGTTACTCGTGCAATCATTATCTTTATATTATAATAAAAATTTATCTTAGCCGACAGCATCAGTGGAAAGTAAGTCTTCAATAGTTTTATCGTCATATCCCAAAGCAGCTAGAGTTTCATGCACATCTGCGCCCGGTTCGGGCATGGTGAATGATTGTGAGGAACGTTTGCCGCCCATCGCTATGGGCAGGGCAGGAAGCTTTGTCGCTGTGCCGTCAGGTAATATTGTTTCCTCAAGCCCGTCTCCGTTGTTAAGGTGGGGATCATCAAACATGTCCTGGGGGCGACCGATAGGCGCGAAGGGCAGGCCGGTGCCTTCCAGTTTGGTAATCAGTTCATCACGGGTATAACTGCTGATCAGCTC
>NZ_JBFEFM010000004.1:0-331413 GCF_040717415.1 Parasphingorhabdus sp. JC815 | reverse complement strand
GATATAATCCTGAAATCATAATCATGCTTTGCACCGGCTTAGCTGTTGATCTCGAGTATTGAGCGATCTTACGACACATTGCCGCAAACTTTCTATTAAATGAACGGTTCGCAGCAGTTGATACAATTTGCGACAATTTTATCCTGTTTTGACAAACTTGCGGGACATATTGCCTTTAGAACGATGTTCATGGCGGCCAACAAGGATCGTCTTCCATATTGAATGGACAAGGATGAATATTATGAGAAAGACAATTTTGATTTCCAGCGCAGCAGCGCTTTTGGTTGCAGGCGGCACTGCAATTGCGGCCCCGGGCAAAGGCCTGATGCGGGCTGATACCAATAATGACAGTCAGGTAACTCGCGCTGAAATGACCGCTGCATTGGAGAAGCGGTGGGAAAAAATGGACGTGAACAAGGATGGTCAGCTTTCCAAAGCTGACCATGAAGCCCGCCGTGCACAGCGTTTCGCAGCAATGGATACCAATGGTGACGGAGGCGTTTCCCAAGCGGAAATGGATGCCTATCGCGCCAAACGTAAAGCGGCACGCATTGCGCGCGCTGATGTTGACGGCAATGGTATGTTGAGCCCCGAAGAACTACAAAATATGCGCGGCAAGCGCGGTGGCAAGCATGGCGGAAAACATTGGGGCAAAGAAGGCCGCAAAGGCAAGCGCATGATGCACCAGATCATGAAAGGTGACAAAGTGATAAGCAAAGCCGAATTTCAAGCGGCGGCAATGGCGCGTTATGACAAAGCAGATACGAACGGCGACGGCATAGTCACCGCCCAAGAGCGCAAGGCCGCCCGTGATGCACATCGCAATGAACGACGCGCGAAACGGAATAAAAGAGGCGGTTAATCCCTGAACCACTCTTTTGTGAACGGATCACCGGCAACATCCCTCCCCCCTTTGACAGCCGGTGGTCCGTTCTTTTTCGGCCAACCTGTGTTAGGGCTGCTTTATGTCAGGACAGACGCATATACTTTTAGTTGATGACGAAGCCACATTGCGGGAGCCATTGGCTGAATATCTAACAAAACAAGGCTTTCGTGTTCAACAGGCCAGCGACGCAAGTCAGGCGCGTTCGGTGATGAACGCGTTTAATTTTGACATAATTTTGCTCGATATCATGATGCCCGGCGAAGATGGCCTTAGCTTTTGCCGACATGTGCGCGACAAAACCGAAATACCTGTTATTTTCATTAGCGCGAAAGGCGAAGAACTGGACCGCATCGTTGGCTTGGAACTGGGCGCAGATGATTATATCACCAAACCGTTTAGTCCGCGAGAATTGGTCGCACGGATAAAAGTCGTGCTGCGGCGAACCACTAATGGGAATGGTTTGCAACCGGGAAGCGGGACTATTTACCAGTTTTCCGGGTGGACATTAAAAACTGATCAACGCAGTTTGACCGATCATGAGGGCGTAACGGTTCCGCTGTCTAGCGGCGAATATCAGATGCTTTTGGCATTGCTTTCGCGAGCCGGCCAGGTGCTGAACCGTGATCAATTGCTCGACATTACCCAAGGGCGTGAGGCGCATGCTTTTGACCGCGCCGTTGATAATCAGATTAGCCGCCTGCGCCGCAAGATAGAGGCCGACCCTAAAAACCCGGAAATAATCAAAACTGTGTGGGGTGGCGGATATGTTCTTGCGGGTGATGTTAAAACATTATGAAACGGTTGCTCCCTAAAAATCTGGTAGGGCAGCTTTTGGCGCTGGTCGCTTTTACGCTGCTCATTGCCCAGGCGATCAATATCGCATTATTATATCGCGGAGCGCAGAATCAAAAGATGGTAGAAGCATCGGTTTCTGCTGTCGTCCGGATTGCAGGTGAAATTGAACGGATTGACGAACGGGGATTTCGAAAACCCCGTTACCGGCGCGACGGAACTGCGAGATTCCGAAGATATCGACCCAGCGTAACCGAAGAAAGTGCCCTTGGTGCGGGACACAAGCGTTTGTCCGTCGCAGAAGAGCGAGCTGCTAGAGCTTTTGAGAATTTGGGTGTTAATTTGCAGGCAGTAAAAGTCGCACGGGTTGATACGCTTCCGCTCAATATGAAGAACAGCGTTATTGGTATGCGCGGAGAGCGGCGGCGGTTAAGGTCTGTCGGGTATCACAAAGAATCCGATAAAATTGACGGTTTCATTATCATTTCCGCTCAACTTAAGGATGGAAAATGGCTGAATATCGCATCGGCCATTCGACATAATAATCCCCGGCTTATCAGATCACTGCTGTTTCAGACGGTGGTTATATATCTGATATTGCTGATCCCGCTCATCTGGCTGGGCCGCTATATATCGCGTCCGTTAAAAGCTCTTACACAAGCAGCTGAAAATTTTACACCGGGTTCGCGTGCACTGATTAAAGAAATCGGACCGCCAGATACAAAACATCTCATCGCCGCCTTTAATGAAATGAACGAAAGGGTGGGGGCGATGTTGGATGAAAAAGATGTCATGCTCGGGGCGATCGGGCATGACCTACGCACTCCGTTGGCCGCGCTGCGTGTTCGTGTGGAAAACATCGAGGATGACGATGAGCGCGACCGCATGATTTCCGGGATTGACGATATGGACCGGACGCTGGACGATATTCTGTCGCTATCCCGACTGGGTAGATCCAAGGAAACAGCAGAGAAAACCGATATCAGCGCTCTGATTGAAACGGTTGCAGACGAATATAATGACATGGGCGCGGATGTTTCATTCACACGGAGCGAGCGGATAACGGCTGATATCCGCGCGACACTTATCCGGCGGGCTTTACGCAATTTAATCGGCAATGCTGTGAAGTATGGCAGGAAAGCTGTTATCTCTGTGGATAAGACAGTTAATAAACCTGATGATAAGCTGGTGATCCATATTGATGATGACGGTCCCGGCATTCCGGATGATAGGATTCCCGCTATGTTTGATCCGTTTGTTCGCGCCGAGCAATCGCGCAACCGCGAAACCGGCGGATCGGGATTGGGGTTGACGCTGGCGCGTGCAATAGCCCGGGATCATGGCGGTGATGTGGTGCTTGAAAACCGTGCTGAAGGAGGCTTGCGAGCTTCGCTGATACTTCAGTCTTAGCGGGGTGTTTTTTGCCAGCCCAATGTAATGGAGATCCGGCGATTGCGCGGATCATAAATATCATTCGGGGCATAGGGCTCCCGGTCTGCGACCCCTTCAATCCGGGCGAATGCTTGCGCCTCGATCCCGTTTTGCTCAAGCGCCTTGCGGGTTGCCTCGGCCCGTGCGGTGGATAGCATCCAGTTGTTCATCGTGCGTCCGGATGGAAATGGCAGCGCATCGGTATGCCCCCTTACCATCAAGGGGTTGGACACGGGCCGAATGGCTTTGGCTACTTCGACCAGCAACCGGCGTGCCGGAGGCAGCAATGTGTCAGTCGAAAGCGCGAACATCGAAAAATCGGATTCATCAATCAATTCTATCCGTAAGCCTTCCCGTGTTTCGGTGAAACGGATATTTTTGTTCAGCTTTCTAAGCGACTGATCCTTATTGAGCCGTGCTGCAACGCGCTGTTTTATTTTTTCGAACTCTTCCCGGTCCTGATGCTTCAGGGATTTGAAACCCATGTTACTGGCGGCGCTACTGTCTTTGGGAGTGGGGATTGCCTGCGCTCCGATCTGTCCGGCGCTGTCACGGTAATCCTGATCGGAAAGAATTGAATTACCGCCAAAGAAGTCCTTCCCGCCAGCATTATTCTTTTTCATTTCGACCAGTGTCGGTGTGAAATATTCTGCCAGCGCCTTTCGCCCTGCCTCGTCGGTTGAGCTTATCAACCACATCAGCAGAAAAAATGCCATCATTGCGGTAACGAAATCGGCATAGGCCACTTTCCATGCCCCGTTATGATGGACAACGGGGGGCGCAGAAACAATCTTTTTGACGATTATCGGTCTTTGATTGGATATATTGTTACCGCGCGCCATATTTAATTCCCGCGTATTCCGTCAAACACATCGGAGAAGGCAGGCTGGTTGACCTGTAATAAACCGGAGCGTGCAGCCTCAATTACCAATGGCTGTGGATGACCATAAAGTGAGGCGATGATTATCTGTTTTACGACATGATAAATCGCTCCGTCACTTTCGATGACCTGCCGCGCACGGCTAGCCATCGGGCCAACCAGCCCATAAGCCAGCAACACACCCAAAAATGTCCCAACCAGAGCAGAACCGATCATGGCGCCCAGGATTTCCGGCGGCTGATCAATTGCGCCCATGGTTTTAACCACACCAAGAACCGCTGCGACAATACCCAGCGCAGGCAAAGCGTCAGCCAGATTCTGAAGGCTATTAACGGGAGCAATGGCTTCATCATGGTTGGTTTTGAGGCTGTTATCCATCACCTCTTCAACCGCATGTGTGTCGAGCGTGCCGGATGATACCACCACCAGCCGAAGCGTATCACAAATCAGGGCGATCAGTTTTTTATCGGCCAAGAGATGGGGATATTCAGCGAATATCAACGATGCTTGCGGGTCTTCAATATGTGGCTCCAATGCCAAGGGACCATCTGCGCGTAATATTTTCATCAGTTTAGAGACGAGAAAGATACAATCAAGAAAGTCGGATTTGCCATATTGCGGCCCTTTGAAAACCTGCACAACTCCGCCCAATATGGCTTTGAGACCAGCAATATTATTGCCGATTATCAGGCCGCCAATAGCAGCTCCGCAGATTATTCCCATTTCAATGGGCAGCGCGAGCATGACCGCACCAATATCACCGCCGGAAAATGTGAATATCCCAAAGACCATGACCAAGAGGATGACGATACCGATCGCTGCAAACATTCATGATTCCTGTCTAAGATTTTCGGGCCGGTTTCCTGCACTACGCAGCCATCCGCCCTGTTCATAAAACGGATCGATCCGGCAGGTTTTTAGCGGATTTGGTCAAATAGGGAGGATTGCTGGATCCGGGTATATATCGCCTGCGCTGCTTCTAGGTTGATAAGCAGATTCTGTACCTCGGTAATGGCAAGGGTCAGGTCGGTTTCTTCCAGCGATGCACGATATTCGCTTATGTCAATCCGGCGGTCCTCAAGCCGAGCTGCGCCCTGCAGCAACCTGTCGGTTTCTATGCCATGATTGCCCAATATATTGGCTGTGATACTGCTTTGTAAACTCAGCGGGTTGAGCAAATTACTGCGCTGATTTGCATCGCCTATGCGAATGGTGTTTGCGATAGTGATGAGTAAGGGTTCCAGTGCGGCAAATTCTGCTCTGGATGGCGCTGCATTGACAGTCACATTTTCATCAATCGGTATCTCCAGTGGCGGATTGAGGCTGAACAACGGGCGTCCGAACGCATTTTCCTGATCCAGCAAACTTGTAATAGTTTGCCCGATGCTTTCGATTTCTTGAGCAATAGTCTCCCGGTCATCTAGGGATACCGTGTCGCCGCTGGCCAAAACCAGAAGTTCGGTTGCTCTGGATAATTGGGTATTGATTTCGGACATAGCTGCATCCGCCTGCCCTGCGATAGACAGTCCGCGATCAATATTGCGTAGCCATGCTCCCATATTGGCCTGTACCTTTGCGGTATCGGAAATTTGAGCCCATGCGGCGGGGTCTTGCGAAGGGCGGTCGATCCGCCGTCTTGTAGCAATTTGTTCCTGACGGTCGGCAATGCGCTGTGCGAGTTCTTGTTGTAGCAGAACATCATTGGATGGCCGGATTCGATTCACGGATTGCATCAGAAATTCCTTTTCTAGAATATAGCCAGAACGCTTTGCATGGTTTCGCGGGCAACCTGAATGACGCGGGCAGAGGCGTTATAAGCCTCTTGAAAACGCAGAAGATCAGCGGCTTCCCGGTCAAGATTAACGGAAGAAAGATTGTCGCGTGCATTACGCGCGGCCTGATGCTGCGTCATGGCGGCGACATTTTCGTTTTGTGCGGATGAGGTTGTAATGGCTTGCGCGCCGATAATATTCGTCCACGCCTGTTCAACGCCAGCCGGTCCGCGCAGAGCCGCGAAATTTGTGATATTGCCATTGGCAGGTCCGCCCGGCAAAGCGAGTGCCAGGTCGGCCGGATCATCGGAAAGCAGTATCAATGCTGCTGCCCCGCCCGTGGCGTCAAGAAGCGCCGGGCCTGCTGTCCCGCCATCTGTTTCCCCGGCTGCCTGCCAGCCGTTTACATCAGCGGCAAATTGGGTAGCCAGATTATCGAGTTCCGTGCGCCGGTCTATATTGGTGTCAGCGCTTAAAACCAGAGCGGCTAACGATCCGCGCGAGGGGGCGGTCACAGCCGCTCCATTGATGACCAGCCCGATGCTATCATCACCGCCAACCGCAACCGACACAGAATTGACCTGACCAATATCAACCATTGATTGCCCATCATAGTCGATATTTGCGACACCCTTGTCGGCAAAGCTGATTGTTACATCCATACGTTCGCTAATCACGGCAAGCGCAGTGTCACGCTGATCCAGCAAAGCTGCCTGTTTTATTGATCCGTCAGCAGCGGCGCGTAGACTAATGTTGGTCTCGGCGAGATTATCCAGCGCCTCATTAAGCGTGGTCACTTCTTGCTGCGCCGCACCAATAATCTGGCCCGACACGGTCGCAAGATCGTCCGCAGTCCGGTTGATAACCGTAACAGCGGAATCAATATCGCTGATAAACTGGTTGCGTAATATGCTATTAAACGGTGATCCGGCCAGTTCTTCACCCATGGCAAAAAGCGCAGTCAGTTTGGCCCCGACCCCATGGTCACTATCATTCAGGGTGGTTTCAACATTTGCCATCCAGCGCGCCCGCGTTTCCGCGCCATAGAGCGATGCTCCGGTCAAACGGACATTGGCTTCCAGAAAAGGATCGGCTGCCCTCGCAATCCCGTTCACGTCGACACCGCCGGAATTAAGCTGATTGATGTAATAAGGACTGATTGCACCGGTTGAACCCAGTTCGCCAAGCCTTAGATCACGGCGCACATAATTGGGATTTTCTGAATTGCTGATATTGGACGAAACCGTTGACAGGGCCTGTTGGTAAGCACGGATGCCTGATAGGCCGATGGAAAATATATCGCTCATAATCTGTCCTTCCATTGTGTGATCAGCATGTCAGCAATGCCCAGACCCTTTGTAGGTGGCCCTTTTTTCGGCGCCCCATTTATATGGGCGCTATTACTCTTGGTCATTTCTTCAGCTACGCGGGCATCCATCATGTCGCGGAATTGGTCGCTGCCATTATTACCCATCAGATCGTCTCCAAGGCTGGCCTGGCGCATGGCACCAATCATGCTACGCACAAATATCGCTTCAAAAGCCTGTGCGGCTTGTTCCAGATCTTTTCGCTCCGTAGATACGCGTGGCTGTAACGAAGAGGGGGTACCGATCGACGCTGCTGCTGTTGAATTCGTCATTGGATCAATAACTCCGCTTTCATCGCTCCGGCTTGTTTCAGGGCTTCCAATATTGCGACTAGATCGCCCGGCGTGGCACCGATTGCGTTGATCGTTTCGACTATCTCTGCCAGAGAGGCACCACGATTAAAGTTGAACATCGGAGCGTCCTGTTCCTCAACCACTATGTCACTATCCGGTTCGAGGGCGGTTTTCCCTTTACTGAACGGTGCGGGCTGAACAATCATCGGATTTTCTTGGATTTTGACGGTCAGCTTGCCGTGACTGACCGCTGCCGGAGTGATGCGGACCATGTCATTGATAACGACTGTACCGGTGCGGGCGTTTACGATGACACGGGCGGGTGCTTTTGCAGGTGTGACCTCGATATTCTCGATCAGACCCATTTGCATTATACGATTTGCCGCACCCGTTTCGGTACGGATCTGAACAGATACGGCGTCAATAGCTATGGCAGTAGCGGCCCCCAACTTGTTGTTAATGGCATCGGCTACGCGTAATGCAGTGGTTAAATCCGGTTCAGCAAGATTGAATGTCAGGTCTGGCGTATTGGCAAAGCCGGTCATGACGCTGCGCTCTACCGTCGCGCCGCCCGGAATTCGCCCTGCGCTGGGAATATTGATCAATGTCCGCGAACCATCATTGGCTTCAACACCAAGGCCTCCGACCGCCAGATTGCCCTGTGCCATGGCATATATCTGCCCATCAGCACCGCGCAGGGGCATCATAATCAATGTTCCGCCGCGCAAGGATTTGGCTTTGCCTAACGCCGATACAGTAATATCCAGCCGTTGCCCCGGCTTGGCAAAGGGCGGCAGTTCGGCCGTAACAATAACGGCTGCTGCATTTTTAAGGGTGGGATTTACGCCCGGCGGTAGCGTTAGTCCAAATCGTGAAACCGTGCCCTTAATCCCTTGAGTGGCATATTCGAGATTATCATCACCCGTTCCGGCCAGCCCCACGACCACACCATAGCCGGTTAACTGGTTGGTGCGTAGACCTTGAAAAGTACCAATATCCTTTATACGTGCGGCGTCCGCTGGATTTGTCGAGAACAGCACCGCAACCATCGCCATGCCGAACAGCATTCTGGAGAAACAGGATGACAAACGGATCTTCATAATATTCATCTGGCTAAAAAGGTGAAATGGTGGAAAAGAATTTCTGCAACCATCCCTGTTTGCTGGCGCGGGCAATTTCTCCGGAACCGGCAAAGCTGATCTTTGCATCGGCTACCCGGGAGGATAATATACGGTTATCCACACTGATATCGGCTGGACGCACGATACCGGTCATCTGGATATATTCCTTTCCGCGGTTCAGGTTTAGCAATTTCTCGCCCTTCACTTTCATGGTGCCATTGGGATATACTCGCGCAATCGTGACACTGATTTCACCAAACAGGCTGTTTGTCTGTGCAGCCCGTCCAGATCCAGAGAACGACTGATCGCCGCTAATATTTATGTCGCTGGGGTCAAAAAATGCCAACGGCCCGGTTGTGGGTGGGGATAGGCCAAAGCCTCCGCTCTTGCTGGTGGATGCGCTGTTGCTTTTGCTTGCTGTTGTGCGCTCGACAAGCTGGATCGTAAGAACATCCCCCACCATGGCAGCGCGCATCCCGCTAGTTAGCGCAGCATAGCCGTTTGTAGCCTGAAATATGGCGCCGTTATTTTGCGAAATAGCGGTATTTTCGGGCGCGAAAACAGGCTCAAAACCGGGCTGCGGCCCATCCTTGGCTCCACCAAAACAGGCTGATAATGCAAAGATGGCAAGTATGACGGCCCCGGATTTCACCAGCTTGTTGTTTCTCGGACTGCTTTTCATCACGTAACCGCTCACAATTGCTGATTCACAAACTGCAGCATCTCGTCAGTGGCGGAGATCATCTTGCTGTTCACTTCATAAGCGCGCTGGGTTTCGATCATATCGACCAATTCCTCGACAATATTGACGTTGGATTGTTCCAACGTGCCTGCTCGCAAACGTCCACGACCATCCTGTCCGGCGGCGCCAATCTGTGGGTTTCCGCTGGCTTCGCTCTCGACCAACAAATTGTCTCCCACCGGCTTCAAGCCAGCCGGATTGACGAATGAAGCCGTTTCTATCACTCCCAGCTCGGATATTTCCGTTTCTCCCGCCAGCGCAGCAGAAATGGTACCGTCACTGCCAATGGAAAGCCCGGTGGTTCCTTCGGGTATCTGGATTTGCGGGATAAGCGGCAGGCCGCCTGCGGTGACAATAGTCCCTTCCGCGGTCCGGCTGAAATTTCCTGCTCTGGTATAGCCGATCCGGCCATCGGGCATTTCCACCTGAAAATAACCGGAGCCTTCTATGGCAATATCAAGCGCGTTGCCGGTAGTTTGCAATGGGCCTTGTGTTTCGATACGCGCTGTCCCTTGCAGCGCGACACCCGTACCCAGCGACAGCCCGATAGCATATTGATTTTGTGCATCGGACGGCGCGCCGGGGGTAATATTATGCTGGTACACCAAAGTTTCAAAGCTGGCACGTTGGCGTTTAAAGCCAGTGGTATTCACGTTCGCCAGATTATTGGCGATGATACGCATTTTGCTATTCTGCGCGTCCAGTCCCGTACGGGCGACCTGCAAGGCTCCGTTACTCATAGTTTATTCCTCTCATCTAATCTGCGGCCCTACATATTGGGCAAGCGCATCAGGCTGGCTCCGCTTGTGTCGAGATCCTTTGCCGTGGTCAGCAATTTAACCTGTGTTTCCCATGCCCTGCTGACTTCGATCATATCGACCAGTGATGCAGTCATATTGACGTTAGACCCTTCCAGCGATCCAGCGGTTACCTGCGCGTCGGCATCGGCAGGCAATGTACCACCGCCGCGAACCCGGAACAGATTGTCATTGCCTTTGACAATATCGCTGCCGGTGAAGGAAACGAGTGCCAGCCGGTCAACCTGCTGCATCTCTCCATCAACCCCGCCTTGCGGCATTATCCAGACACCGCCATCCTTCGCTATGCTAATTTTATCAGCAGGCGGCAGGATAAGCGGCCCGTTTTCGCCCAGAACCGGATCACCGGCCCCGGTAGTGACAAGGCCGGTTTCGCTGAGCTGTAAATCGCCGCGCCGTGTATAGGCGGTTTCACCGCCGCTGCCCTGAACCGACAGCATAGCGTCCCCGTTTAGCGCAATGTCCAGCGCCCGTCCGGTAGCGGTCACAGATGCCGGGGCAAGGTCAGCCGCCAAAACCCGTTCATATGCAATGGCGCGGCTGTCCAATTGCTCGCTGGAAAGATGCCTTGCTTTTGCATTGACGATTTCTGCCCGGAAGCCGGTTGTGCCGGCATTGGCCATATTATTGGCTATAGCCGTTTGCCGGGCCATGATACCTTGCATGGCGGAAAGGCTGCTGTGGATCATCTTATCCATATTTTGTTCCCTGAGCTATCAGACCTGAAGGTTGATAATCGTCTGGGTCAGCGTATTAGCGGTCTCAATTGCTTGTGCATTGGCCTGAAAATTACGCTGCGCCCCGATGAGCGAGACAAGCTCTTCGGTCAGGTCAACATTGGCACGTTCCAGAGTACCGGAACGAACTTCGCCCAGAGAACCTGTGGCGGCTGCATTGATTTGTGGATTGCCACTCTCGCCGGTTGCTTGCCAATGGGCGTCACCAATGGGGCGCAAACCTTCTACATTGGTAAAGGATGACATGGCTATCGACCCCAGGTTACCAGTATTTCCGTTTGCATAAGTGGCGGTGACAAGGCCAGCTTTGTCGATGGTAATATTCGCTAAAGCGGCAGTGGGATCGAGAGGGTCAAATTCGGGGAGCGTGAAGTCAATCATGTCGACAATGGCTGTGGAGAGAATATTGCCGTTTACGTCAACGGGCAAAAGCTGCACTTTACTGCCTAATGTATCGACCACTTCGCGGTTAACATTGACCCCGAATGCGCCGTTACGGGTAAAGCTAAGTTCTTCGCGCGGTGGTTGGCCGCGCACCGCGAAAAAACCGTCACCTGCTATGGCAAGGTCTAGTGTTTTGCCGGTGCCTTCCAGCGTGCCTTGAGAAAATTGTTGGGTAATGCCGTTCAGCCGGACGCCTTGACCGGCGACAGTTTTGGTCGACTGGGTTGGCGCAGCGGCGAAAAGGTCGCCAAAAATTGCGCGGCTGCGTTTAAACCCGGTCGACCCGGCATTGGCTACATTGTTGGATATGGTCGAAAGGTCGGTTTGCGCGCCTTTAAGGCCGGATAGCGAGGTATAGAAAGACATGTGATTTCTCCTGAAAAAAGACTGTGGAAGTGATTGTTAACTAAGCCGGATAGCGTCCGAGACTGCGAATTCACCGCGCGGGGTTAAAAGGCGCGCGTTGGCGGCATCTGCGGGAGACTGCACCGCGTCTACGGTCGTCCAGGATGACAGGTTGGATATATCCCCGCCATTCACCCGTATCTTAAGCACGCCAAAATCTAGTGGCTGTCCTTTGCCGTCTACTGCATCCCATTCAAATGCTATCGGTCCGGCGGTTTGTTTGCCCAGCTCGATTGCTTGAACAATCTCTCCGGCTTGATTGAGGAAATCTATCGACAAATTTGCTGCGTCAGCATTCAGGACAAACTCCCCAGCATATTGCCCTGTATCGTCGGGAATAGCTATATTACCGGGCAACAGGACATTGCGGCCCAGCCAGTTTGATGCATCGCCAAGTCTGCTGTTTTGCGACAGTTTACGCAAAGAGCCGTTCATTTCCTCAATCCCGGCAACGGTAGAAAATTGCGCCATCTGGCCGACCATCTGGTTGCTGTCCAGCGGTTCAAACGGATCCTGCATTTTAAGTTGAGCCGTCATCAGACGCAGAAATGCTGCTTGATCAAGATTGTTGTTTGATGAGCTATTGCCTGCGCTAGTTACCGTCGGTGTTAAAGCGGATATCATCATCATTATTCCCCCATTCTGATGGTTTCCAAAATTAATGATTTTGCAGTCTGCAAGACCTGAACATTATTCTGGTATTGCCGGGCAGTTTCGATCATCTCGATCATCTCGGTCGGTTCATCGACTCCGGCCTCCCAAACATAGCCATCGGCATTAGCCATAGGATTGGCTGGATCGTGCCGTTTTTTTGGCTGAGTATCGGACTGCACAATGCGTTCGACATCAACCGTCGCCATGTCAGGACTGCTGGCATGGGTGCGAAATACCGGTTTGAGCGCGCGAAAAGCATCGGCTTCGCTACTCGCGACAGATCTGGCATTTGCCATATTGGAGGCGGTGGTGTTGAGCCGCGTTAGCTGAGCGGCCATGGCGCGCCCGGCAACGTCAAATATGTTCATCGGGCTGTTTATTGAACCGGGCATCTATTCCCCCGTCATCGCGCGGCGTAGCGTGTTAATCCGGCCATTCAGAAAAGATAATGCCGTGCTATATTGCACCGCATTTTCGGCAAACTGTGTTTGTTCGGTAGAAAGCTCCACCGTATTGCCATCCATCGCAGGTTGAAGCGGCACACGGTAACCGATATGGCTGTTATCCAGCGCATCGCCGTCCGCCAGTGAAGCCATAGCTTTGCCAAAATTCAGGTCACGCGCTTTATAATTGGGTGTCGCTGCATTGGCGATATTGGATGCCAGCATGTTCATTCGTCGTTCGCGCAGTGTGAGCGCGTCTCCATATATACCGAAAATTTTATCCATATGCGGAACCGATGCTCCATTTTGCGAAGTAAAATATGCTTTTGCGGCGTCCGTTTGGAAGAATAGAGCGCCTGACTTTCGTTCGTACTCAATGACTTCGCAAGGCGTGTGCCAAAGTCAAAATTCCGCGAAATTTAGCGCTTTTCTCGATATAAATCGTCCCAAGCGTCAAAAATATGCGCCAGTTATTTGGCGTTCGGCGCCATTTTCTTGTCACTCCAAAACAGTTGGTTCACAAATATGGTCTGCAACCGAGCCGCTAACGGCCTCATTCCATGTGCGATTCCACTCTGCATCATGTTCGATTACCTTATGGCACGTGCTTTGCTTCTTACAGAGATGAGAATGTTAAGGAGCAAATATGCTAATAAGGAAGATATACGTACTGTGCGGGTCATTATGTCTGATCGCCTCCCCGGCGCAGGGTCAGGACGTGGAAAATCTCTCGGCGCTTGAACAGCAATTGCAGGATTTTCTGGGTAAACCGCAAGGTGTGACTGGCGGCGCGCGGTATGGCATTGACCGGCGGTTAAAGCTAAAAAAATGTCTAGCAGCGCCGGTTTTCGAAAAACGAGACGAGAGCCTGGCTCTCATACGGTGCGAACCACTTGATTGGCGCATTTCAGTGCCATTGGCCGACGAAGTCAATCCGGGCCACCGCACGGGATCAGAACGGATGGTAAAGCGTGGACAGCCGGTACTGCTGGTGGTGGAGAAGCACGGATTCATGATTTCGCGGCTTATGCAGGCAGATCGCAGTGGAGGTCTGGGCGATCTTATACCGGTTCGCGCTGCTCGAAGAGCCCGTCCAATTCTTGCAGAAGTAACCGGAGAAGGACGGGTCGCGCTTCCCTCATACTAAATGGCCTCATACTAAATGGCTTCATACAAAGCGGCTTTATTTTTACTGGTGCTAAACCCCGGTACCGCGAACCCGTATTATAAAGCAAATATGCAAATCAAGGAGATATCCGTGATAGATAAAATGATTATAAACGCCAATCAGTCGATCAAAAGCCAATCATCTCAAGCAGGGCGTTTCGATATTCGTTCATTGGACAGAACGGGTCATTCAGATCGGCATAATGTAAATGTTGGCCAGAACAGTAAGGCCAGCTCTCTGACCGGAGCCATAGATCATATGGTGAAACATGGTATGCCGATCGACATGCAACATATTACTGCCATTCGCACTGCAATCGTAAAAGGGCATTATCCGGTTGATTCCGCCGCGATTGCGGATGCGATGATGGAATTCGACCGGTCGGGCGGCGGGTTTTTATGACAGGCGATATGATTTATCGTCTTGAACAGGGGTTCGCGGAGTTGATTGATGCTCTGGACGGGCAAGACCCGGAGCTAATTCTACAGGCTGCTGCGATGATCCGGCCAATGGTCAAAGAGATAGAAGAAGCAGGCGTATGGCATGAAGAGACCACAATCAGAAGCCAGTTAATTACTCTGTCAAAACTTATTGAGGCTGCGCGCTACAGGGTCAATAAATTGACAGATATAAACCAACAACGCGCCATTAATTTGTCACGGGCGCTGGGCACGGGCGTAACCCAAACCTATAGTAAACATAGATAAATCGGCCATTTTACGGGTGGTTTGTTGATTTTCTTGCGATAGTGAGACCGGTTGGCACGGGCTTTGCTCAGATAATTCCAAACAGACTTTGGGATAATCTATGACGCAAAAACAATTAACTTATTGTCCGCGCAAGCTGCTCTCATGCTAGCGTTTATATCAAGCCAGCAAGCACGAATAGGCGATACTGCCAAAGCTGGAATATTGCCGGTCGCAACCTTATTGCTCGTCATTTTCATGATATTACCGGTACCGGTAACTGTGCTGGATATTGGCTTCATTGCCAATATTACTATTGCGCTGGCGGTGTTGATGGTCGCGCTAAATGCTGCCAAGCCACTGGACTTTTCTAGTTTTCCTACCGTACTCCTGTTCGCCACTTTATTGCGATTGGCGCTAAATGTGGCTTCTACACGAGTGGTGCTGGTGGAGGGGCATGCCGGGCCGCATTCGGCTGGTCAGGTTATCGAAGCGTTTGGTAACTTCCTTATCGGCGGCGATTATGTGGTTGGCATCTTTGTGTTTGCTATTCTGATGATAATCAATCTGGTGGTGATTACCAAAGGCGCAGGGCGGGTGTCAGAAGTCACGGCGCGTTTCACGCTGGATGCAATGCCCGGAAAGCAGATGGCGATTGATGCCGATCTTAATGCCGGTTTGCTCTCGCCGGTAGAGGCAAAGGAACGGCGTCAGGACGTGGCGACGGAATCTGACTTTTACGGGTCAATGGACGGCGCATCGAAATTTGTGAAGGGTGATGCTGTTGCGGGTGTGCTGATCCTTATCATCAATATTATTGGCGGCATGATTTTGGGCATAGTCAGCCACGAGATGGCCGTTGGAGAAGCGGCCCAAACTTATGTCCTGCTGGCCGTAGGTGATGCGCTGGTGGCACAGGTTCCTGCCCTATTATTGTCAATCGCCGCTGCTGCCATAGTAACCCGTGTGGCCTCGCCAATGGATTTATCCGGGCAGATTGGTAGCCAGTTTAGCAATCCCAAGGCTTGGATACCGGTCACAGCAATCCTGACTATCATGGGTATGTTACCAGGCATGCCGCATTTCATCATTCTACCGATTGCTGCGCTGACAGGGCTGTTTTCGTGGCAGATGTCGCGGCGGGCCAAGAACGAGGAGGATGCACCGCCAACGCAAATACCAGAGCAACAAAACCATATCGCATGGAGCGATGTCACCGACGGGGCCGTCCTCGGCATAGAAATTGGTTATGGACTGGTGCCACTGGTCGATGACCGCAAAGGCGCGCCGTTGATGCAGCGGCTAACCGGAATCAGGAGGCAATTGTCGCGGGAGCTTGGCTTTGTTATCCCGCTGGTCCGTGTAAAGGATAATATGTCCCTTGCTCCCAACGCCTACCGGATTTTGATTTCGGGCGTGACTTTGGGTGAAGATCAGGCATGGCCTGAAGACTTGTTGGCGCTGGACAGCGGTGGCCTTGATAGTGACGATATAAGTGCTCCGGTAAAGGGGCAGGCCTGCAAAGATCCGACTTTTGGTCTGGATGCCTTATGGATTTCACCTGACAAGCGCAGCGAAGCCGTCGTGTCCGGATATACGGTTGTTGATGCGCCGACAGTGATTGCGACCCATTTCAACCATCTGGTCGCACTCAATGCTAATGAGTTGTTCGGCATGGATGAAGCGCAAAGCTTGCTCGACAACCTGAAAGAGACGGCGCCGCAACTGGTCGAGGGACTGACTCCCAAGCCGCTTAGCCTTTATCAGATCACGGCGATTTGCCGTTCGCTGCTAGAAGAAGCTGTCCCGCTCAAGGATTTCCGCCGGCTTAGCGAAGCAATGGTGCAGGCTGCCGCTGATGAAGCGGCCAAGAGCGGCGCAAATGATCTGCCTTCGCTGGACAATATCGTTGACGGGGTGCGGCGCCGGATCGGTTCGCTGATTGTTCAGGCGCTGGTTCCGATCAACATGCCGTTACCGGTCATCACATTAGGAGCCGAGCTTGAGACCTTGTTGGCGCAAGCGATCGAGATGGGCGGCGGTGCATCCCGTCCTGTTGAACCAGAGTTAGCGCAGAAGATCGTCACCTCGGTTGAGGAAGCGGCGCGGCCAATCATGGCGGACGCACGCCGCTTTGCGATTGTGACTTCTCCTGTTGCGCGGCGCACGTTGTTGAAATTGCTGAAGCCGGCTTTTCCCGAAACGCCGGTTCTGTCTTTTGAAGAGTTGCCCGATGACAAAGCGGTGGAAGTTGTCGCTGTCGTTGATGGGCGTCTGGAACAGATGGAGACGCAAACACCCAATTACAGAAAGGACCCGGCATGAGCCATCATGACCCCAATCTTGCAACGCTGACCTATGGGGCCAGCCCGGCATTGAAGAGCCAGGAACAGCTGATCGAAAGCCACCTGCCGCTGGTCCGCAAGCTTGCCTGGCAAGTGCACAGCCGGATGTCGAGCGCGATCGAGGTCGAGGATCTGCTGCAAATCGGCATGGTTGCGCTGGTTGAGGCGGCGCAAAGCTATGAGGATCGCGGCCTGGGCTTTACCAACTATGCCAAGCTGCGCGTGCGCGGCGCGATGATTG
Organism: Parasphingorhabdus sp. JC815; assembly: GCF_040717415.1. Taxonomy (NCBI): domain Bacteria; kingdom Pseudomonadati; phylum Pseudomonadota; class Alphaproteobacteria; order Sphingomonadales; family Sphingorhabdaceae; genus Parasphingorhabdus; species Parasphingorhabdus sp. JC815. Next base: position 314,188 of record NZ_JBFEFM010000004.1, on the reverse strand, counting down.
ACCAGCTCCGCAAGGACAGCCATGTCAGCCGGTCCGCGATGACGTTCCAGAAGAAGCTGCGCGTGGCGGAGGACGAGCTTTCGCAGCAGCTTGGCCATGCCCCCGATGAAGGCGCACTGGCCGCGGCGATGGGCATGGATCAGGACAGTTTCCGCATGGCCGCGGATCAGGCGCGCTCGGTTGATCTTGAATCGATGGAGGCGGTCTATTCGGATCAGAATATGTGGTTCGCCGACCCCGCAGAAACGGCGGATAACCGAGCAGAACGGCTCCAACAACGCGACCAGCTAGCCGCCGGGATCGACGCCCTGCCAGAGCGGGACGCGATGATTTTGCAATTATATTTTATCGAGGAAATGAACCTTGAGGAGATCGGTCAGACCCTGAACATCGGCGCGTCGCGTGTGTGCCAGATAAAGAAAGCCGCGCTGGTAAAGCTACACCGGCTGCTTGCGCCCTGATAGGCCTTCTCTGTTATCGCTTCATCATGGCGGATCAGGTCGCGGCCCGCTTTGCCGCGCCTGCGATAGCGATAAGCGCTGGTAGAGCTGATTCCCGACACCCGGCACGCATCCCGGATGCAACCCGTACGGGCCAGTGCATCAATAAACGCCGTCTTCCGCTCCGCCGTCCAGCCATCATGGTGTACTCGATAAGGCTTAGGCACCGCACCATCTGTGCGCTTGGCAGGCAAATTGGAGGAATGTTCGGAGTTTTGATTGTCGTCCTGCATGAGAGGTTCTACTCTTTCGCTGTTCCCGATATGCTCTTTTAATTCGGTAGGCTTATCAAAAGGCAGTGACTGTAAGAAAAGGAGTAAGAAAATTAATCAGTGATCACCCCAAATTCTATCATTATATGCAGCATTTCTTAAACTTTAGCCCACTTCCACATGGACAAGGTTTGTTTCTACCGACCTTACTCTTAGAGTTTATTCCATTGAGGCTTTTAGCTCCAGTAGTATCCATTCCCTTAGTTGCTTGATCGAACTTGCTATTTTGTTTCCAAGGAAACGACAAATTGACACCAAACTTTGGCAATCCATCTTCGACTCTGACGACCAAGCCGAACCAGCTGTGAGCATGTTGAGCATATTTTCGTAATCTACAATGCCGATTAAGCTTTTCAAATGCCTCGCTATTCGACAATCTGCTGCAATGTACCGTCAGGCCTGATTTCCCATCATCAAAGCATAAGCTAATATCATGTTGCTTATTATCGTTCCTTGACTGACGGGTAATCAAAGAAATTCCATCGTTAATTTGCTTTATTGTTTTACTATCCAGAGTGAGTAGCATGAAACCTAAATCAATGAGATTAGGATCTGGCCGGTGTTCAATAGAGCGGATTATACGATCATAAATAGTTCCCTTAAACTCGGTTAGGATGCCCTTAGGTGTTCTTTCGCCATAGAGGCCCTCACGTCGAACGGTCATTGCTGTATCCAGAGGTATGGCAATGCTATCGTCAAGCGTCATCATTTGGATATCGGTGCTAATCCACAAATTTTGCCGAAGGTGACATGACAGAATTGTAAGTTCGTTGATTGTAGAAATCCGCTCACCGTAGTTCACGCGCCTATTCAAGTAGCTTAAAAAATGCAGTGGACTCGCAAGCATTTCGGCCAATGCATCAATCAAAAATATATCAGTGATCAAGGGATTCAGAATATTGTTATTTGTTTGAGATAGTAGGAACTCACGAGCTTGAACTGTTAAAGCAGGATAATGGTCAGAGACGACGCATATTGGATAGATTTCTTTGTATTGATGGGTGCTTAATTCATTGCCTTTATCGTCAACAAACTTAGCTTGGGGGTCATTTAAAAATTTTGAACAAAGATATGCCTGATCGTAGGAGGCTTGAACTGACTTTTTGAAGTCATCGTGCAACTGCTGATCGTTTCCCTTTCGGGCTTCTAAAGTCAATTTTTTAGATTTACACTGGATTACCAGTGCTCGATCAGCAAACGTAACTAATATATCAATCTCAGCAACGATGTTTCCACCCTTTTTGATATTGACGTTACTATGGACGTTAGCTTCACTGAAAACAGTAGCCAGTCTATCGGCTACAAATTTTTCTGTAAATTTACCTCTGTTTGAGAACGCAGTCTCTCGATAGTTCTTATCTGCTGCCATCCAATAAAATGGTGAGTCGTAAATTGCTTCAACGAGTCCATATGACTGCAATGATACATAATCGCCATTTTCAGTATGTATAACAGGAAATGCATTCGCAAGATTGAAATCGCTAAGAGATATGAATTTCTTGTTAGTTGGGGTATCTTTTATTGTAAAAGCATCAAGTACTTTAGCCGTGGTTTTCAATGGGACTTTAGATAAGGTTGCTACTTCATCTAATGAAAACGTAAATAATGGTAGATAAGTCCACAAATCTGGATGAGTATTTTTAGCATATTCAAGAAATTTATTAAGATTTTGCACAGGTATTTTTGCAATAGCGGTAGCTATTGCTTTTCCGTCTTCGATACAAAATCCTTTATTGTTTTGAAGCCAATCATTATCACCAAGATAGCGCAACTTAGCAAAATCACGATATTGAAAGCTATAAGCAGATTCTCCACCGTAAAATATTGCTTCACGAAATACATCTCCATATTTAAATGGATTGTCAGGCTCTACAATTGAACCACTTTGAATATATTTGAACTGCTCTGCCATGCGTGTAATCATTGGTTGCTTTAAGCAATTATGCAGCTCGGAAAGCAGTTCTTCCGTCCGTATTATCATTTTTTCTGTTTCTTCGGGGGGAGGTACGTTGAAATCGATAGGATGTTTAATCATCAATCCCATCAAAGTAGAAAATTCGGTCCGTATTGTTCGTTCTTTGACATAGGAATTCGATACATCATCATCAGATAGAGCGCCATTAAACGTGACTAGATTGTCACGATAAGAAATGTAAGCGAGCACATGTATATAACCAGGGCTACTGCAAAGGCTTTCTAATTCATCAAATATTTCTTTTTCTGATCTTGTTGATTCGTCTAATAAATTCATAGTTCCATGTAGTTTATTTTATTAACTAATGCTACTATTAAGTCTTTGATAATGGACTTTGAGCTTAAGGTAATCTAGATTGATTAATTGCTTGGACCGCTCCCCCACCCCATTGCACCCCGCCCCCCCCTGCGCTAAAGCCCTCTCGAACTTTGATTCATTCGCTGCTATGCCTGCTCCCCTCCGCCATTTCTCTGGCGGACAGGTTGTATCGGCACAATAATTTTTGATACGGAGCTACGTTACTATGACCACCACCGGACAAGACTCGCTGGGCACGCGCTCGACCCTCTCGGTTAATGGGAAGGATTATGCCTATTACAGCCTCGCGAAGGCGGCGGAGAAGCTGGGCGATATTTCGCGGCTTCCCTATACGCTTAAAGTGCTGCTCGAAAATATGCTGCGCTTTGAAGATGGCGGGCATACGGTTGCAGCAAAAGATGCTCAGGCGGTGGTTGACTGGCAAAAGGAAGCAAAGTCTCCGGCGGAAATTCAATATCGTCCGGCGCGCGTTTTGATGCAGGATTTTACCGGCGTTCCGGCGGTGGTTGACCTTGCGGCGATGCGCGACGGGATTGTCTCGCTGGGCGGGGATGCACAGAAAATCAACCCGCAGGTGCCGGTGCATCTGGTGATTGACCACTCTGTCATGGTGGACGAATTTGGCACGCCGCAGGCTTTTGAAAATAACGTGGCGTTTGAATATCAACGCAATATGGAGCGGTACGAGTTTTTGAAATGGGGCTCCAAGGCATTTGACAATTTCTCGGTTGTGCCGCCCGGAACCGGCATTTGCCATCAGGTGAACCTGGAAAATATCGCGCGCGCTGTCTGGTCATCCAAAGACGCTGACGGAGTTGAAGTGGCTTATCCCGATACCTGTGTCGGCACCGACAGCCATACGACGATGATTAACGGTCTGGGCGTGCTCGGCTGGGGCGTTGGCGGGATTGAGGCAGAAGCCGCGATGCTGGGCCAGCCGGTTTCGATGCTGATCCCGCAAGTGGTCGGGTTCAAACTGACCGGCGAGCTGGCCGAAGGGGTTACCGCGACCGATCTGGTGCTGACCTGTGTACAGATGCTGCGCGAAGTGGGCGTGGTTGGCAGCTTTGTGGAATTTTATGGTCCGGGCGTGGCGGCGCTGTCGCTTGCTGATCGTGCGACCATTGCCAATATGGCACCGGAATATGGCGCGACCTGTGGTTACTTCCCGATTGATGACAAGACGCTGGATTATTTGGCGCTGACGGGGCGGAGCGAGGCGGATATTGCCTTGACCGAAGCCTATGCCAAGGAACAGGGCTTCTGGCGCCATGAGGACGAGGTCGAGGCGGTTTATTCAAAAACGCTGGAACTGGATATGACCAGCGTTGTGCCATCGCTTTCGGGACCAAAATTGCCGCAACAGCGCGTCTCGATGAGCGAGCTGGACGAGAGCTTTAACAGCGATATTACCAAAGTGTTCGGCAGCAAAGACCCGAATAAGCGGGTTCCGGTGGAAGGCGAGGATTATGATCTGGGCCACGGCGACGTGACGATTGCGGCGATTACGTCGTGCACGAACACATCAAACCCCAGCGTGCTGATTGCTGCTGGTCTGGTCGCGCGTAAGGCGCGTAAACTTGGCCTTCAGCGCAAGCCATGGGTGAAAAGCTCGCTCGCGCCCGGTTCCCAGGTGGTGACGGACTATCTGGACAAAGCCGGATTGAGCGATGATCTCGACTATCTCGGCTTTAATCTGGTCGGCTATGGCTGCACGACCTGTATCGGGAATAGCGGGCCATTGCCGCCAGCGATCTCTAAGGCGATCAACGACAATGATCTGGTCGCTGCATCGGTATTGTCGGGGAACCGCAACTTTGAAGGCCGCGTGTCACAGGATGTACGGGCAAACTATCTGGCTTCGCCGCCGCTGGTCGTGGCTTATGCGCTGCGCGGTACTGTGCGCGAAGATATGTACGAAACGCCAATCGGGAAGGGCAGCGACGGGCAGGATGTCTATCTGCGCGATATCTGGCCCACCAATGACGAAGTGAACGAGGCCATGGGCGGCGCGGTAAACCGCGATATGTTCATCAGCCGCTATGCCGATGTGTATAAGGGCGATGAAGCGTGGCAGGACATTGATGTGACCGGAGGCGACACCTATGAGTGGCGCGCGGGTAGCACCTATGTGGCCAATCCGCCTTATTTCGAAGGCATGACGATGACGCCGGCTCCGGTCGATGACATTATTGACGCCAAGACGCTGGCATTGCTGGGCGATTCCATCACCACCGACCATATTTCCCCCGCTGGTGCGATCAAGGAGGATTCCCCCGCTGGCGAATATCTGCGCGATCATCAGGTGGCAAAACAGGACTTCAACAGCTACGGCAGCCGCCGCGGGAACCACGAAGTCATGATGCGCGGCACCTTTGCCAATATCCGTATCAAGAACGAAATGGCCGACGGCAAAGAAGGTGGCTACACCAAATATAATGGTGAGATCATGCCGATCTATGACGCCGCCATGCGCCACAAAGCCGACGGTAATGAACTGGTCGTTATCGGCGGTGAGCAATATGGCACAGGCTCGTCACGCGACTGGGCCGCGAAAGGCACGAACCTTCTGGGAGTGCGCGCGGTGATTGTGGAAAGCTACGAGCGTATCCACCGCAGCAATCTGGTCGGCATGGGCGTATTGCCGCTGCAATTTGCAGAGGGTGTCGATCGCGAGACGCTTAGCCTTGATGGTAGCGAGAGCTTTACGATCAAAGGCGTCGCGACGCTGAAACCATTACAGGACGTGGAAGTCGAAATGACCCGCGCCGATGGTAGCACGACGACCTTCAAGACAGTCTGCCGGATTGATACTGCCAACGAAATGGAATATTTCCTGAACGGCGGTATCCTGCACTATGTGCTGCGGAACTTGGCGGGGTAAACCGGGCTATAGAATAGTTGATATATGGTTGGGGCATATTCTCGATGCCCCGACCATATATCTTGCGCACGTTAGAAGATCGCGCGGTTAAAACAGCTTGATCAGCGCCACAATAGCCGAAACCGCCAGCAATGCGGCAACGATAGCGCGCCAGACCGGTTCGGACACTGCTCCGAAATATTTTGCGCCCAGATGATTTCCGCCAATCATCAACGGACATGTCATTGCGGTAAGAACCATCAATTCCTTATCCACCATGCCGCGCCAAAAGGCGACTGCCGTTGCCATGGCAGCAGTGGCAAAAAATATCATGATCATTGACGCTCGTGACACAGCTGGCGCAACTTGCTTGCGGACAAAATGAAGCACGATTGGCGGGCCGGGCATCGCGGCAAAGCCATTGAGCAACCCTGCGATAGTGCCGACCATAAGGACATTCAGCCGCGAAACATTTAATGCTTGGGGGCGTTTCATCATGATTGCGAAAAAACTGCCAATAGCAATGGCGGTGAGGATCACTCTGGCAATATCAACAGCGACAATATCGAGGAGCCATAGTCCGACAGGCGTGGTCAAGCAGGCTAGGGCAGCTATTTTCGTGACCATCGGCCTGTCAATGACCCCGCGTGATTGTTTGACGCCAAAAGGTCCAATGATTAGCTGCATCAATATGGCCATCAACACTGCGACTGCTGGCTCGGAAACAAGGCTGATGAGCGGCACCGATAAAATCGCATAGCCAAAACCCGTTAAACCGCGAACAAATGCGGCGCTGGCTACGATAAGGCAAACGGAAAGGAACGGGAGCAATTCCAGACCTATATGAGCGTTGAGCCAGATATTAAGTGTTTCAATCATGCAGGATGTTCACCGATTTATCGGGTAAGCGCAATGGATGATTATAGCGGGTGGCTTCCCTGATCAGTTCTATTTGCGTAATTTCACAGCGACCAGATAGCTGTCAGCCACAGTCGTGCTTTGATAGGGCAGCGGTCTCTTATTCCCTCATCAAGGCGTATTGGCAAAAAGGGCCATGTTCTTTCCATATTGTCGGGGCGGGGCTTAACCGGCTATTAGAAGCAGATGAATGATAGTTCACAGGCGGAGACAGATTCTTCCGCATCCACAGCTGAAGCAGGCCCCTTCCAACCTGTAAGAGGCAGTATCGCTTTGTTTCGCCGCTGGTGGCGGGTTGTGGTGTGTTCCGGCGTGGACCAGCAAGCGGTTATCGAGAGCGTGAAAGAAGATAGCGACTTTAAGCCGCGCTATGCATTCATGACCTGCATGTCGGCGGGTATCGCGATTTTGGGGTTGCTGCTTTCTTCTCCGGCAGTGGTGATCGGCGCGATGTTGCTTTCTCCGCTAATGGGGCCGATCATGGGCGCTGGATTTGCGCTCGCGATTGGTGATTATAGCTGGCTGCGTGACAGCGCAAAGGCGCTGATTCTCGGAACGATTGTTGCCGTTTTATTTGCAGCAATGGTGGTCGCCTTTTCGCCGTTACAGACAGTGACTAGCGAAATTGCTTCCCGCACGCGGCCCAATTTATTTGACCTTGCGGTTGCGTTATTTTCTGCTTTGGCGGGTGGCTATGCAATGATCCGCGGACGCATGGGCACGATTGTCGGGGTGGCAATTGCTACAGCATTGATGCCGCCATTGGCTGTCGTCGGTTTTGGGCTGGCAACGCTTAATATGTCCGTCTTTGGCGGGGCTTTATTGTTGTTTTTCACCAACCTTATGACCATAGCTCTGACCGCTGCGGGCATGGCGCGGCTATACGGGTTTCGTTCCAACTTATCAGAGCGGCAATCGCAGATGCAGATTATCGCTATGGTGGTGGTGTTTATTGGTCTTGCCATTCCGCTGGGCTATTCGTTGCAGCAAATTGCCTGGGAAGCGAATCTATCGCGACAGGCGAATGGCTATATCAAGGATCAGTTTGGCAGTCGTGCAAGGGTTTCACAGATTGATATTGATTTTGATGCCGATCCGATTCTGGTAAGCGCATCTGTATTTACCCCGCGGATAGTCGGTGATGCGGAACAGCAAAGTGCGCGCGTGCTTAGCCGCACTTTCTCGCGGCCTATTTCAGTCGCGATTGAGCAATATAAGGTTGAAACGGGCAGCGATGCGGCCAGCGCTGAGCTTGCAGCAGCCCGGGCGCAGCAACAGGCCCAGGAAGCTGAAATCCGGGTGGTCAAGCTGCGCGAAAATCTGGCACTGGTAGCGGGAGTATCAGCGGATCAGGTGACAATTGATACAGCAAAGCGACGCGCTATTGTGTCGGCAAAGCCTCTGAAAGGCGCTACGCTTGAGACATATTACGCCTTGGAAAAGCGTATTGCGGATCAAGCCAAGGAATGGTCCATCCAGATCAGGCCACCAGCGGCAGAGCTGCCGTCGCTGGTGGTTGAGGATGGTTCTGTTGCAGACAAATCGGCTATGCAGCTTCCCTTGATAAGTTGGGCCGCCGCGCGGGTGGCATTACCAGTGGGAGCCTATGGATCACCCGAAGATGTCGCCATCGCCCGTAAAGCGCTGTTCGATGCCCACGCCGTTACAATCAGCGATGCCGGAGCAGGCGCAGGCGGAGCGGCTGGAGCCGTGCGGCTACGCTGGTTGTCTCCGCAGGAAACAGACCCGCAGGGGGACTAGCCCCCTTATTGCACCAGAGCGGTTGTCATTGGCGAAGCGGTTATGGCCGGATCCGTAAAATATGGAATGGTTATGGCATAAACCGCAAGGCCGAGCATGATGAGAAGCGACAATATTGTTCCGATCATCCGGCCCTTGCCAAATTTTCCGCCATCCATGCCAATGCCATGGGCGACCCGGCCCAGCATATAGACCCCGCCTACCAGCCACAGCCACGCAGGGGAGCCATTAGCCAGCTCTATAACCCCGATAAGGATCAACACAATCGGCAGGCTTTCTCCAAAGTTGGCATGGGCCCGCATGCGCCGGATGACCTTTTCATTACCGCCGTCACCGACGCTGACTTTTTCGGATGTACGAACCTGACCGACGCGAATCATCAGCCAGATATTTATCAGTGCAGCGACGCCGGCAACCGTCAAAGTAATCGGTAAAATCATGCTTTCCCCCTTAAACTGTGATAATTATCCTTTGCCTATAAGCGCACAATGCTTGCAACGCACAGGAAAATCGGTATACGCGCCTCTTCGCGTGCAATTAGCTGATCGCATGAGTAAGGTGATTCTCTATGATTTATAGAAGTGTTGCTTGCTCAAATCCGGCGTTTGGCTTATCGTCACATTTATGAAATTTGAAATTAATGAACAGGCTTAGCAATGGCTGTCCCTAAAAGAAAAACTTCGCCGTCCAAACGCGGTATGCGCCGTTCCCATGATGCTTTGAAAGTCGAAGCATATCAGGAATGTTCCAATTGCGGTGAGCTGAAGCGTCCCCACCATATGTGCGGATCTTGTGGCCATTATAATGGCCGGGAAGTTATGGCGGTTGATCTATAGCCTTTCTGGCCATATTCGACTAAACTTCACGACTATCACACATTTAATAAAGGGGAAGAACCGGTGGGTATGAGGCCGCGGATCGCAATTGACGCGATGGGCGGCGACGTTGGTGCGCGCGTAATGGTCGCGGGCGCTGCACTCGCCCGGCACCGGCATGAAGGCTTCCAGTTTCTGTTCGTCGGTGACGAAACAGAGATTCGCGAAGCGTTGAAAAATCACCCGAACCTCTCTGCTGCTTCTGAAATTTTACACGCTGAAGATGTTATCTCCGGCGATGCCAAGCCCAGCCAAGCCTTGCGCGGGTCCAAAAAAACTTCGATGGGCATGGCCGTCGCCGCGGTAAAAGCCGGCGACGTGAGCGCTGCGGTCAGCGCTGGTAATACCGGCGCGCTTATGGCTATTTCAAAACTGGCACTACGCACGATGCCCGGTATTGACCGCCCCGCACTGGCAGCGCTTTTGCCGACGATGAAGGACAGTGATGTCGTCATGTTGGACCTGGGCGCCAATGCCGAATGTGATAGCAGCAATCTCGTCCAGTTTTCGGTGATGGGCGCGGCCTATAGCCGGATCATGAACGGTTTTGAAAAACCGGCGGTGAAACTGCTGAATATCGGCACAGAAGATGGCAAGGGCACAGGGGTGCTGAGAGATGCAGCGGACGCATTGAAAAATGCGACCGGGCTGGCTATGGATTTTCAAGGATTTATCGAAGCCGATAAAATATCCACCGGCGATGTTGATGTGATTGTGACAGACGGCTTTTCCGGCAATATTGCGCTGAAAGCGCTTGAAGGCGCAGCGCGATTCGTTACGGATTTGCTGAAACGGAGTTTTTTAAGCTCGTTGCGATCAAAAATCGGTTTTCTTATTTCCCGGCCAGCGACGGAATTGCTGAAAGAACATCTGGACCCGAACAACCATAATGGCGCAGTTTTTCTGGGCCTGAACGGTGTTGTGGTAAAAAGCCATGGTAGTGCCGATGAAAAAGGCGTAGCCAATGCAGTAGAAGTAGCTGCCCGGCTTGTAGAGGATAGTATTTTGGAACGTATCAGCGAAGATTTGAAAAAAATTAGCGCCCTTGCACCGACGGAGGCAGCAACAAAATGACTATTGAGACCGCCCGCCGTGCGGTCATAAAAGGGACCGGCTCCGCTTTGCCGCGGACAAAAGTGTCCAACGCGCAGCTTGCGGAAAAAGTAGACACGACCGATGAATGGATCGTCGAGCGAACAGGAATTAAGTTTCGCCATATAGCGCAGGATGATGAAACAACATCCAGTCTGGCAACGGAGGCCGCGCGAAAGGCGCTTGATGCTTCGGGGCTGACAGCCAAGGATATTGACCTTATCATCGTGGCGACAGCAACGCCCGATCAAACTTTTCCGGCCAGTGCAACCATTGTCCAGCATGAATTGGGCTGTAATGGCGGCGTGGCTTTTGACGTTGCGGCGGTCTGTTCGGGTTTTCTTTATGCTTTGTCTGTTGCCGAAAGCATGATCCGCGCGGGCAGCGCACAAAATGCTATCGTGATTGGCGCAGAAACTTTCAGCCGCATATTGGACTGGGAAGACCGGGCGACCTGTGTGCTATTTGGTGATGGTGCGGGTGCGATCATCCTGTCCGGCGAAGAAACGGATAAAGGGGTTCTGGCTACCCGCTTGCACGCCGACGGAGAGCATAACCAGTTGCTGTATGTTGATGGCGGAGCAGGGACAACCGGAACCGTTGGCAAACTTCGCATGAAAGGTCGGGAGGTATTTCGCCATGCGGTGGTCAACCTGTCATCCGTACTGACCGAAGCATTGGATGCAGCGGGTGAAACCATTGATAATATTGACTGGGTCGTTCCGCATCAGGCGAATGCTCGCATATTGGATGCCACGGCCAAGAAATTGAAACTTGCGCCGGAAAAGGTGATTAAAACCGTCGATCAACATGCCAATACATCGGCAGCATCTGTGCCATTAGCGCTTGATACTGCGGTTCAGGACGGACGGATAAAGCCCGGCGACCTGTTGGTACTCGAAGCAATGGGCGGCGGATTTACTTGGGGTGCAAGCGTTATCCGCTATTAAGCCCCGACGAATATTCTTTGGGTAATCCCCAATCGGTTCGCGTCAATTTGTCCGGTCAGGTGTAAATATTTATGTGCGGCAAATAGCATGGAATTGTCTAAACGGCGCTCCCGATGATACATGTTCGTCGCTAATTTTACATCTTCATCGAAAGCCCATTGAGATTCTGAACACACAAGTCCTATCTCCCGAAGGGGGGACTTTGGATTGGATAATTTTTGCGTATCATCTCAATTTCTGAGTGAGGTTTATCGTAGCTGTCAAAACATGGGCGCACGAAAGCCGGTGCTTTTATCCGCACTTAATAAGACCGAGACGCATTTGCGCTGTCCGCAAAGCAAATTTCCTGCACAATCGGTAAGTACCCTGTGTCAGGCAACTGCACAGGAACTTGATCAGGATAATATCTATCTGGACATTGGCCGCGGCATTACGCCGAGCGGATTCTCCGATATTGGCTATGCGGCGTTGTTTGAGGATACGGTAGGAGGCGTTTTGCAGTCTGCGGTGTCAGCGGTGAATAACGGATTCAGCCAGCCGCTGCTCGAATGGAAGCAGTCTCCGGCAACATGCCGGCTGCTGGTTGATCCGGCTCTCAAAGCCCCCAATGATTTTATTTCTATCATTTTTTGCCAATTGTTCCACATTGGTGGCCTTGTAGCACAAGGGAATAAGCAACACGCTGCACTCGCCCGCTTTCAATTCAAGCAGCCACGCGGTTGTTCCGTAACGCGAAATAATACCCGTGCAGCATCGGATAACGGAGAAAAACCTTGTCTGTTCGGCCAGTCTGAAACCAGTCTGGAATGGCAACGAAGTTTTCTGGATCTCCCCAATCCCTTAGCAAACCGGCAAGTTGTACAGGCGGCGGATTACCAGTCGCGCACATATATGCTTAATGATGACGAACCTGCGTCTTTATCCCGGCTTAGCTATCATTATCTCTTTCATCTGCTTGACCGCTCGGGATTGAGCATTGACGCTGCGGCGGAGACATTCGGAATGGCAGAGCGGACTTTAAGGCGGAAACTGGCTATGGAAGGCGCGTCATTCCGGCAAATATTGGAGCAGGTGCGCCGGAATACGTGCCAGCTTTATTTTCTGGAGGGAACGCGCTCGCTGTCAGAAATCGCCACTAAATTAGGGTACAGTGAACTGAGCGCCTTCACCCGCGCCTATACCGCGTGGCATGGCCGCTCCCCCAGCCGCGGAATGGCCCTGAAGGTAGCGGTTGCCGCATAAGCGCCAATCATATCAGGCGTTAAACAGGATGGTCAAAAGCAGGGAAGAGTCTTTCACTCCCTTAACCGAGTGCGGTGCGCCGCCTTCAAGATAAACCCAATCGTTGGCGGTTAACTCGATCGATGAATTATCAAGGCCCAATTCGACATGACCCTCAAGACAATGGAGCGTGATTGCACCATCCACCTTATGCTGCGGAATTATAGTGCCGGCAGGAACAATCAGGCGAATGGCTTCAAACTGATCTGTTTTGGTAATGGCGGTCGTCGTGGCATCTGTCAGGGCCGGTCCTAGCGGAGCAAGGTCAACGATTTCATTCGGTTTTGCGTGATGGAGTGCCACAATATGTTCCTTTATATTTTGCCCGCATCATCAATCACAGGCAATGGTATGCCGCGTGCCTGACATTATGGCAGCTTGAAACAAAAAACCAAGGGGGCTTATGCCGGGATAGTAAGCGTCTCGATCAAGGCGTTTGCGGCTTATAAAATCATGCTTTATTTAATCCGCATAGATGTCGGCATTGTCATCCTCGCCGCCCGGCACACCGTCTGCACCCAGAGAATAGAGGTCAAAGCCGGAGCCTTCACGTCCGGGATTTTCATATTGATAGGATTGTCCCCAGGGGTCTTGGGGTAGTTTCTTTATATATCCCCCGCGGCGGTATCGCGAGGTCGTAGACATGCCTTGCGGCGGGGAAACAAGAGCTGAAAGCCCTTGGGAAGAAGATGGATAGTCCAGATTGTCCAGCCGGTACATTTCCAGAGCTTGTCCGATCGTTGCAATATCGGCCCGCGCTTTTTCGACCATGGCGCGGTCCTGGCTCGGCAAAACATTGATGACCACCACAGTTGTTAACAGGCCCAGAATGAATATTACGACCATCAGCTCGACAAGTGTAAATCCGTTGGCCGGGATTTTCCGGAGCCCCGGATTATTAGGCGTCATTCTCTCACCGGCCAAAGCATTGCTGTTCATGCCATTAAAAGGGCGATGGCTTTGTTCGTCCATTGTCCTTGTTACGGATGGCTTGTCCCTTGTCAGGCGGTTCTCATTCTTCATCATTATCATGCCTTTAATCTACCGGCCCTGATATTCTTATACCCTCTTTTGGTCAAACCTTGTCCGGTCAAGATGTGGTAGATGAGAGCTTATTTCAAAAGAGACATAGTTTATAAGCGGATCAGAGCCTGAAATCTGGCGCAATCTTTGTCATCCGATGGGTCAGTGGGGAGAAACTGGTCGATGCTAACATCACTGGAAATTACACTGTCTGTATGTTTCTCCGCTTAAAATCAGGAAAAACTATCCGGATATATAGGTGCTATTAAGCCCCACCATCCGCATTTCTTACGGCATGGCAACTATCCAAGATAACTAGTCAAATTGGCAGCTGGTTATTTGCCGGATATCTCATAGGTGAAGCCTAAGTTTCTACCAAAAAATTTTAGAGCAACAATAAAATCTTGCAAGTCTCGGGATCTGAACCGAGCTGTTTTCGAGGGAGAAAATGATGAAACAATCCAGGGTCCGCAATAATATTTTTCTAAACAAATCAGCTCGGGCAATATTGATGGGTTCCGCCGCCAGTCTGGTTCTTGCCGGATTTGCCGTTCCCGCCCATGCACAGGAAATGTCCGAATATGATGACAGTAATGTCATTACTGTCACAGCGCGTAAGCAGCAGGAGACACTACAGGAAGTGCCGGTTACCGTTACCGCTATCGGTGGCGATACATTGGATAAATTTCAGGTTGACCAGGTCGCGGATGTTGTCAGCCGCGTTCCGGCTTTGAACGTATCAACCGGCGGGTCCGGGTCCGGTGGCCAGATTGCACTGCGCGGTGTCGGCTCGTCTAGTATTTCAGCCGCGTTTGATTCTGCCGTCGCCTTTGATTTTGACGGTGTTCAAGTGAGCACAATGCGGATGGTGCAGGCCGGTTTCTTTGATGTCGAGCAGATTGATGTGCTAAAAGGCCCGCAATCGCTTTTCTTTGGGAAAAGCGCGTCTGCTGGCGTATTTTCTGTCCGCTCAGCCAATCCCACGCAGGATTGGGAAGCAGGCGGTAAAGCGTCTTACGAATTTGAGGAAAATGGCACGGTTTTTGGGGGCTATATCTCTGGCCCGATCAGCGACACCCTGGGCATCCGGATAGCCGGACAATATACTGATATCGACAAATATGTGAAATTGGAGCCCGGCACAGCTGCAGTGAACCGGTCGCGTGGCACCAAAGAATTTGTCAGCCGTGTGACACTGCAATGGGACCCGGCCTATAATTTCAATGCCAATCTTAAAATGAACTATGTCCGCAATAGAAACGATGGCCCAAATGGTTTCGTAGATATTGATTGTGGTCCTAATGGTCGTGCAGATGAAGTGGTTTTGCTCGGCGGTGCAGTTGCTATACCCTCTGGCGCAAGCTGTAATGCTAATGACGGATTATATCCGTTGGCTGATCCGTCTGCTGCTCTCGTGCAGAAATTTCCTGATGGAAGCGGGGGCGCTACGCGCTATAAAGGCACGCCTTATGGCGAAACGGATATTTTCCTTGGCCGGCTAAGCTGGGATCTGGATTTATCCGACCATCTCACTCTATCATCTGTTTCTGGCTATCTCAATCTGGATGCGGATGATTTTGACAGCTATTCCATTGTCGGTATTGGTTCAGCATTTAATCCGGGCGGTGCACCTCTTGCCGCTATCGCGCCTGCTCTAGATGCAATCAACTTCCCCGGTTCCGCGCAAGCCACTGGCGGAGGAAACCCCCGCAACAGGACCGAGCAATTCAGTCAGGAACTGCGCTTGACCAGTGATTTTGACGGCATGTTCAATTTCATGGTCGGTGCATTTTACGAAACCCGCGATATTGATTTTAATACAGCACAGCAAGTGGTGCCAATTTCGTTCGTTGCACCGGACCCTGTGACGGGTAACACTTTTGATTATTTCAAAAAGCAAAACACAAAAACCGAAGCGCTTTCTTTCTTTGCCAGCACAACATTGGATATAACCGATCAGTTGCAGCTATCCGGCGGTTTGCGGTGGACAGAAGAGAATAAGACGAGCCGGATTTCGGTTCCCTATGTTCATACGTTACTGTCATCCGGTGGCGCCTTTATCAGCAGCGGCTTTTTCTCGGGACCGATCAAGTTCAAAGATGACAATTTCTCTCCCGAACTGTCCATCCGCTATCAGGCCACACCGGACGTCAATATCTATGGTTCATTCAAGACCGGCTTTAAATCCGGCGGTATCGATAATAGCGCTTTGCCATCGGCTGGCTTGCTAGGCTTCAGCAGCCCCGATCCCGCCGTTCGTCAGGCGGTTGCAGATTCGCTGCGGTTTGAATCGGAAACGGGCAAGGGCGGTGAAATTGGTGTAAAGAGCCAGTTTGCAAGCAGGTCCGTAACATTCAACCTGTCAGGCTTCTACTATGTGTTCGATGATCTACAGGTACAGAATTTCGATGCGACGAAGGTTCAGTTTGAAACATTCAATGCCAGCCAGCTCACCACCAAAGGCATTGATGTTGAATGGGCGTGGGCAACGCCGGTATCCGGGCTTAATTTCTCCGGTGCGATGGCATATACCGATGCCAAATTCTCGAAAGAGTTTATCACCGTTGATCCCGACGGCATCCCTAATTCAGGGGACGAAACCGATCTGAACGGTCGCAGAGCGGCTCGGGCACCTGAGTTTGCGGGTAATATCGCCTTCGACTGGACTGTTCCGCTTAATAATAGCGTCGAGCTCGGCTTGAACGGTAACCTGCAATATACCGGCTCTTATTTTACCGGCCAACAGAAGCTGAACGATTTGAAACAGGATGACTATGTGACTGTTGATGGATCAGTTTCTGTCGGTCATCCAGACGGAAAATGGAGATTGTCACTGGTTGGTGTGAACCTGACCGATAAAATCTGGACCAACTCAAGCCAAGGCCGTCCATTCCTGGCGGGACCGGGGCTGGGGCTGCCGGTAGGTGATGATATGATTGTCACGCAAAACCGTGGTCGACAGGTCTTTGTAGAAGCCAGGTTCAAATTCTAAGAAACTGCCTTTTATTAAGCAATAAGGACCAAATCAGCACTAGCTGCGGAGCGCTATGCAGGTTTCAGCCTATCTTAATCGGACTGTCTTCGATGATTTGAAGATGGAGCGGCCATATGAAGAAGGGGAGCTATGATGCGTGAGCAAGCTGATTATGATGTCATTATTGTTGGTGGTGGGGCGCAGGCATGGCTGCTGCGCTCCACGCCGCCAATGAAGGCGCAAGCGTTGCGTTAATCGAGGCAGACGACAAGCTGGGTGGTTCAACCGCGCTGTCAGGTGGCGTATATTACGCTGCGGGAACCAGTGTTCAGCGCGAACGCGGTATCGACGATGACACGCCTGATGCGATGTTCGAATATTATATGACGCTCAACCAATATCGGGTTGAAGCCTCCCTTGCCCGGAAATTATGCGACCATGCAGCAGAAAAGCTGGAGTGGTTAAAAACATTGGGCGTAAACTTCCCTGCTGAAAGTCTCTATAGTTCCGGAGTCGAGAGTATTCCTCGCGGTCATGCTGCACATGGCAGAGGCGCAGAAATCGCCGAGGTTCTTGACCGTGAAGTGAGTAAAAATAATATCGACGTCGTTCTGGGCAGCCGTTTGGAGGAACTGGTCATTGATCCGGATGGCCGGGTGACAGGCGTGCGCGTAGGCGGCGACGTCATTACCAGCCATGCCGTAATATTGGCTACAGGCGGTTTTGGCGCGAACCCCTATTATCTCAATCAATATTATCCGGATGCAGCAGAGCAGCACGACAAGGCGTGGTACATAGGTAGCCCGCATTGCCAGGGGGATGGTTTGCAATTGGGACAGGAAGCGGGAGCCGATATTGTCGGCTATAACCGCGGCATATTGTTAACAACGCCGGATTTCAAAAAGGAACTGGAAGTTTTTGTTCCGGGCTGGTTGACTTATGTGAACCGTGAAGGACGGCGGTTCATTAACGAGATGGCCGAATATGCTGTTATGTCAGGTGTTATCAAGGCGCAGACAGGCGGCAGTTGTTTTGCCATATTCGACGAAGAAGCCAGACGGACGGCCAAACCGAACAAACAATATGAAGATGCCTTTGCTGCAGGGATTATCTCCCTGAACTGGATTGCTGATGAAATTGATGCCCAGATCAAGACAGGCAAGGTGATACAGGCCGACACGCTTGAAGGTCTGGAAACAAAATGCGGAATTCGGCCAGGGTCGCTCACGGCTACATATGATAAATATAACCGTGATATAAAATCCGGTGAAGATAGCATGTTCTTCAAGGATCATAACGAAATGAAGCCCGTAGAGACGGCTCCATTTTATGCCGTTGAAATTTTGCCGGCCATTATCTGTCTGACATCGACAGGACTGCGTATCAATAGCCAGACACAGGTGCTGGACGAGCGGGGTCAGCCGATTAGAGGCCTATATGCCGCAGGAGAAACAACCGGAAACGTGCTCGGAGAACGTTATATCGGCGGCGGAAATTCGATTACCAATGCGATTGTTTTCGGAGCGATAGCAGGTGTCGAAGCCACGAAAGAAGCACGGCGAAATAGTTGATATTTCCTTCTACATAAAGATGTTCATTATTGGCTCGCAAACCACAAGAATCGTAGCCGGTTCCTTTGGGGGCGCTCATATATTTCGGGCAGCAATATGCCCCTCATATATCGCTTTTTGAAGATTTCGCGGTGAATTTGCGTCACCCACAATTGTCACCATGTCTATGCAATCGTGTAATTCGTCGTAGAGACTCCGCATCGGCATATTGGGTGTTACAAGCACAGTTAATTCCCCCGCTACTTCGATAGTTGGTGCTTCATATGTTGGTGCTATTTCAACCGTGTTTTCAGAGATAGACTTGATTCTGTGCCGCGTTAAAATCTTTAGTTTGCCATCTGTTTTTGCCATGCGTTCAAGTGCAGGCTCGACTTGCAAAGCATCCTCAACTTTATGTCCAAAAGCTGTGAAGGGTGTAACGAATGTTACATCTACACCCTCTCCGACCAAATATTCTGCAACACCGATAGCTTCATAATGGCCGGTATCATCTAGTATAACGGCGCTTGAGCATTGCCAATTACGGCCCTCGGTCAGTAGACTGATGCTCGATAATATGTTCGGCAAGTCATATCCAGACATAGGCTCGCCGGGATTGCTGTTTTGTATGCCATCCATACGGGGCAGCGAGCCGGTAGCAACGATTACAGCATCAGGCTCCTCTGCAAGTATCTTATCTCTATCCATAAAAGTTGACAGGCGCACATCCACGCCATGCCGGTAGATTTCTTGCTAAAGCCAGACGGCAATGTCAGCGATGCCATGGCGCGTTGGCAATTTTGCAGCGATGTTTATTTGCTGAAATATAGCCATCCCGTAAGGATTGACGGCCTTCATCAGCTTCGCATATCCTTCGTCAAGGGTTGGGTCCATCATATTCAACGGGCCGAGGCTGGTTTCATGCACCCCTAAAATCTCGAGAATCGTAAGGCCACAGCCTCCACGGGCACGGCGTTCATGATAAGCGATAAGATCATCATTCATCACGCCGCCGCCAATTCGGGTGCCATGCGCTGTACGAACGACACGATTTGGCACCGTACATCCGGCTATCTGGATCGGATCAAATATCTTGTTAAGTGCCATATCCCCCGCCTCCTATCCTTGTTTCGCATCGGCCACGCTCAAGATATGGGCGACCTCGGGAATTATTTTCCTATATTATTCAGTTGCTTGCAGTTATCGAGGCTTAAAGCCGTCAATATACTATCGCTAATATAATCCCGAAAATAAGGGCGAAAGCTCCTGTTAATTCAGGTAGCACAAGCGATTGGATTCCATTGTTTAGCGTGACCGAAAATGGTGTTGCATGGTGCGCGGACCCATGGCGGGCACGGTTTTCCTGCTTGGTGATTCTTAAATGTCTGGAAACATGGTGGGCGTAGAGAGAGTTGAACTCCCGACCCCTTCGATGTCAACGAAGTGCTCTACCACTGAGCTATACGCCCACGCTGTAGGCCGTCTAGCCAGCCCTATGACAGCGCGCAAGACTTAATTGAGTTCGCCGATGCTATCCGGCTCAAATAGCCGCTGCACCTCCAAAACAAGATCCTTCAGATGGAACGGTTTGGAAAGGATTTTGGCTTTGGGAACCGTTTCCCCGGCACGCAGGGTTACGCCAGAGAATCCGGTAATGAACATGACCTGCGTATCGGGGGATACTTTGGCACAATGTTGGGCAAGCTCGATACCGTCCATTTCAGGCATCACAATATCGGTTAACAGCAAGTCGAACTTTTCCGATTCGTTTTCCGTCGGTTCAAGATAGGGGAGTGCAGCTGTTCCGCGATCAACCGCGACAACATCATAATCGGCCTTTTGCAGAGCGCGTGTCAGGTGCTCACGCATGGACTGTTCATCTTCCGCAAGGAGAATTCTGATCATTTGTTGGGCAATCCCTTGTCAATATTGCTTCAATAGCTACGGCATTTATGCCTAAACCGGACTATAGGTGCAAATCTCTTAACATTTTGGTTCTGTCAGCAGCTTTTATAGGATATTATGCCGTCTAACAAATGGAAGCATATGGCGGATCATATCGGCGATAATATTATATTACCCTCATCAGGCGGGGATGATGAGGATTTTACCACCTGTAATGTCGATGATTTGCAATTACCGCTGTTGATCAGTGTACCGCATGCGGGACGCGTTTATTCCGAAGATATAATGAGCAATCTGGCGGTTCCGGCTGTGCATTTATTACGCTTGGAAGATCGCTATGCCGACCGGCTTGCAAGCTCGGCGATCTCCAGAGGATTTCCCACCATTATCGCGCATCGACCACGGGCATGGATAGATTTGAATCGCAAGCCATCGGAATTAGATGTCGCTATGATTGAGGGGCTTTCCTCTAGCCAGTTACCTGCGCCCAGCCGCAAAGTGCGGGGAGGGCTGGGCGTCGTTCCAAGCCGGTTGCACGGCGCGGGTAATTTGTGGCGGCGCAAATGGCAATGGGCTGATATTAACGGCCGTCTGGATAGCTATCATGAGCCTTATCATGCAAGCATATCAGAAATATTAGAGCGTATGCGTGCAAAATTCGGTGGTGCTATTTTGCTTGATCTACATAGCATGCCGCCACTGAAAGAGGATCAGGACGGCGTGGATATGATTATTGGCGACCGATTTGGCCAGAGCGCCGGTTCCCGCTATTCAGAGCTTTCATTAGCTTTTCTACAGCAATCGGGCGTCAGGGCGCGGCTAAACCACCCCTATGCGGGGGGCTATATTCTAGAGCGTCATAGCAAGATTGAGCATGATATTCATGCACTTCAACTGGAGGTGGATCGCAGCTATTATCTGGACAGCCTGTTACGGGAACCGGCTAGCGGGCTATCTGCTGTCGCGAATATAATCGCGGATCTGGCAATGCGGTTAACCGATCAAATGAACGGCCGGTTCTTACTCGCCGCAGAATAGCCTGCGAAATTATCTGATATTGTTGATAGTGATCAAAAAAAACCACCCCGCTAAAATAGCGAGGTGGTCAAGGTTCAGGGAGGTGGCATTCAAAAAATGCCGGTACTGATCCTAATCGGGGGATGCGGATCAGCACTACTGATAATGTGGTCCTTTGCTTATAAAGTTGCAAGGCCTCTGGACAAATTTTTTGTTACGGCTTCACAAATATATGGTTTCGCAAGAAACAGTTTCTATTACGTAAGCAGCTAAAAACAGCGGTTCAGGAGGGCCACATCCGCTGGATCAGATTGTCCCTGTCGAGAAATTGATGTTTTATGACTGCGGCCAAGTGAATGAGAAGCAGGACGATCATCGCCTTACCGGCCAGTTTATGCCCCTCATGCAATGTTTCACCCAGTGCTTTTTGACCTTCGACTGGCAGCATCGGCACATCGAACAGGCCGAAATAACTGAAAGGGGCTGGATAGGTGGACATCCACAGCCAACCGCCAATTGGTAGTCCGATCATGAGGACATAGAAAAATATATGACTGATCCGTGCAGCAAGAACTTGCCAGCCCGGCATAGTGGCGGGCAATGTCGGTGGTTTATTGCCTAGCCGCCAGGCCAGCAGACCCAGCGACAGGAACAATATCGAAATACCCACAGCCTTATGCGTATTCATATAGGGGCCGCGGGCTTCACGGGAAAAATCTTCGGTCAGTTCGGCCAGACCGATGTTGGTTATGACAAGAAGTGCAATGATCCAGTGAAGCCAAATTGCCGTTTTGCTATATCTGCTTCGCTGGACCATATTTCCCCCTCCTGATCATCGGTTATCTATATAGCAGGTGCTTCCGTAACCTGTGGAACCTTGCCTGCTTCAACCTGTTTAGCAAATACTTCCCGCATGATCTGGAGCGAGAACAGATGTGCATAAATCAGAGGCAGCATACCGTTCTGGTTCATTTTGCGTAATTCATCTCCGCGCAGCTCACGGAGTTTTTCTTCATTTACCATCTGGAAACCGCGATAGATAAAAGGTTTTTCAACGCCGGTCTGCTGTATTGATACTTCGCCTTCCATAAGGAGATCCAGTTTTTTCAGTTCCTCGACAAATTGTCCGGTGCGCTGTCCAGCCTGTTCGAATTGTTCACAAAATTCCAATATGTTTTTTGTGTTTTCAGAAGGCTTTTCATCTTCAAACAGGGGATCACCTTCTTTGAAATCGCCAATCGCTTCGGTCGTGGGATCAAAACACAGTGATAATTCTTCCGAATCAGGCTGTAGCTTCGCAAGCATGAAAGGATAGCGACGCACATAGGCAGGCACATAAGCAGGCTGATTAAACCGGCCTTCTTCGTCCATAAATGTATTCACGCCCTCGTTAAGTCCCATGAGGATGAGAGGAACGCTATTATCACCAATCGAAAAAACAATCGGATAATTGCGCGCGGCATTGGCAAATTCGTCAACTGTCAGAGGAATTGCGTGCTGTTGCTGCATGAATGATGCGTTATCCAGCCCTTTGACTTTCCAATCGCGATGTTCTTTGGAATTGAGCGGCACCAGATCTTTGTAAAACATAGGTAGAGCTTGAGCTTGCGGCGCACTGGCCATAGGTAAATCTCCGAAATATTATGTGTGACTAATCTTTTTCTTGTAGCGGCTTTAAGTGGCTGAAGCCTCTGACGCAAGAGGAACCAGTTTGCCCGGATTCATTATATTCTTCGGGTCAAGTGCGCTTTTGATCGCGCGTAAGGTCAATATCCGGGCATCACCGGCCAGCCGCTCCAACTCATCGCGTTTTGTTTGGCCGATCCCGTGCTCCGCTGAAATGGATCCGCCTGCGGCTACTACCAGATCATGGACCACCGGAGAGATAGTTCTGGCCGCTTGCTCTACCCAATGCGGCCCGGTCCCGGCTTCTTTCGGAGCTTTCACATGAAGATGCACATTTCCGTCGCCCATATGGCCAAAAGCAGCGACTTTCGTCCCGGGGAAGACTTGTTCAATATGCACGCCAGCGTCGCTGATAAAATCAGCCATCTGCGCTACCGGCACGCTGATGTCATGTTGTAAGGCAAGGCCGTCGGCACGTTCCGCTTCGGAAATCGAATCGCGGATTTTCCAGAAAGCCTCGGCCTGACTTTCATTGGCAGCAATTGCTGCGTCATGGATAAGCTCATTTTCCATAGCCTGGGCCAATAGCCCTTCGGTAACGGCTGTCGGGTCGGCGGTTTCCGGCTGGTCACGAACGATTTCAATCAGCACGTTCCACGGCGCATCCTCCGCCAGCGGCGTCCGGGTGCCGGGTATGTGTCTTAATACCGCATCCAGACAGGACCGCGGGATTATTTCAAATCCCTCCAGTAAGCGGCTTTCACGGCTATTGAGAAATTGGAACAGCTTATAAGCGGCCTGCGGTGATGATACACCGGCCCATGCAACACAGCGGTCGATGAGCGCCGGAACGGTTTTAAGCGTTGCTGCCGTTACGATACCGAGCGTTCCTTCCCCGCCGATAAGAAGCTGTTTCAGGTCATAACCCCTATTATCTTTTTTAAGGGCGGATAGTCCCTCATATATGCTTCCGTCAGGTAAAACCGCCTCTAATCCAGCGACCAGTGCGCGCATTGTGCCATGGCGCAAAACTTGAGTGCCGCCGGCATTGGTGGATACCAGTCCGCCTATGGTTGCTGACCCTTTGCCGCCCAATGTCAGCGGAAACCGCTGGCCATGTTCGCCCAGCGTGTCGTGAAAATTCTGCAAAATGACTCCGGCATCACAGATGGCTAGCCTATTTTCAGCATCAATATCGCGGATGCGGTTCATCCGTCGCAGCGATAACAATACAGACTGTCCTCCGGTATCGGGTGTGGCTCCGCCAACCATGCCGCTATTGCCCCCTTGCGGGACCAGAGCAATCATGTGATCATTGGCAATCCGGACAATGGCGGATATTTCGTCAGTTGACGCAGGAGAAATGAGGGCTAGCGCTTTGCCGGTATAGCGACCACGCCAATCGGTTAACCATGGTTCCATATCGGCGGGCGCACTTGTAAACCCTTTCGGCCCGACAATATCGGCCATGCTGTTCAACCCATTGGCCATTTCCGGCATTATTCACTCCAAAATACTAAAGATTCTTATATGTATAAATGTTTTACGGTCGAACACCAATATCACTGTAGAAAAGATAGTTCATCCATTGTTCAATCGCTGATGGTATAGGCTAGTGTTGGTAGTTAGGGGTTTTCGGTGAGTCTTTCGCTCTTTGCATCATTGCTATTGGTGACTCCGGTCACATCAGAGCTGCCTGTTGCCGATCCTCCTGTGAAAGCCCAGGGGGTTTATGTTGGCGCTACCGAACATGAATATGCACAGGTCCGAATCGAGAAACGCGTCATCATACGGGTTCCACGTCGTCGCCCGGTCAGATCAGCGATTATGGCAGATTTCGCGGAAAGCATTTTATCACAGAGGTATAAAGAAAAGAAAATTGGCAAATGTTTGCCGATGAATAACATTTTGGGTGTGCGCGGCTTTGGCGACCGGCATCTGGATTTAGTGTCTAAAAACAACCAGATGGTGCGAGTGCGGTTGAAGAAAAAATGTCAGGGAAGAAGTTTTTATTCTGGATTTTATATGGAAAAATCCGATGATGGCAAAATATGCTCTGGGCGGGATATTCTCCATTCGAGAACAGGCGCGAAATGTGAGATTGACCGATTCCGTTTACTTGTACCAGAATGACACAGTTCTGGCAGCGACGTTATAATTATTCTTTTTGAATAGTTGAAAATGCCCGAAGATGTTAGATAACTTGACAAAAGAGGCATTTCGCACCATCTCCCCAAATGGCTTTTACAGGCTTTTTGATCGTGCAGTCATGCATCCATATTTTCCGGAAACACTATGAAATTTGCCGACCTCGGCCTATCTGATGAATTATTAAATGCTGTCGCTGATGCGGGCTATGATGAACCGACGCCTATCCAGGCACAGGCCATCCCGTCCGTTTTGATGATGAAAGACATTATCGGCATCGCGCAAACCGGAACAGGAAAAACGGCCAGTTTCGTGCTGCCGATGATTGATATTTTGGCGCAGGGCCGTTCGCGGGCGCGTATGCCACGTTCGCTCATTCTGGAACCGACCAGAGAGCTGGCCGCGCAGGTTGCTGAAAATTTCGAGAAATATGGCAAGAACCACAAGCTCAGCATGGCGCTGCTTATCGGCGGTGTATCTATGGGAGATCAGGTAAAAGCACTGGAAAAAGGCGTCGATGTTTTGATCGCCACTCCGGGCCGGCTGATGGACCTTTTTGAGCGTGGACGGATTTTAATGTCCGGCTGTGAATTGCTGGTTATTGATGAAGCAGACCGGATGCTCGACATGGGGTTTATTCCCGATATTGAGCAAATCTGCTCTAAATTGCCCACTAACCGGCAGACCATGCTGTTTTCTGCAACCATGCCGCCGCCGATCAAGAAACTGTCCGATCAGTTTTTGAATAATCCGAAATCTATCGAAGTATCGCGACCAGCGACGGCTAATACATCTATTGAGCAATCCATCATCCATGTTGCGCCGCAAGCGAAACGCAAGTTGCTTTATGGCATATTGGACAATGAAGGCGTCGAAACCGCGATTATTTTTTGTAACCGTAAGGCCGAAGTGCGCGATCTGTGCCAGCAAATGCGTAAAGACGGATTTGATGCCGGACAAATTCACGGCGATATGGATCAATCTTCACGATTAGACGAACTGGATCGGTTCAAATCCGGTGAAATCAACATATTATGCGCTTCGGATGTTGCAGCACGCGGTCTGGATATCAAAGGAGTCAGCCATGTCGTGAATTACGATATTCCCTGGCATCCCGACGACTATATCCACCGCATAGGCCGAACCGGAAGAGCAGGCGCCACCGGCGTTGCTATTACCTTTGTGACCAAGCGCGATGACGAGCATGTTGAAAGCATTGAAAAGCTGACAGGTATGAAGCTGCCGGTGCGGGACAGCAAATCGGTCAAGCCAGAGAAAAAGCAGAGCGGTAAAAAGCCGTCAGCAAATAAATCGTCATCTGATCGGGCAAAGGATGATAAACCCGCTAAACCGCGTTCCGATAATCAATCCGGTGAAGCGAAAAAACGGCCATCGAAATCTGCGGAGAAACAGGACCAGCATCAGGCTGCCTCTGCTAAACCGTCCCCGAAGCCAGAGGTTGAGGACGATAACGGCTGGAACGGACCAGTTCCCGGTTTTCTTGCAGTGAAGCTGGATCGCTAAGCACCGTATCAAATATTAGTGGTTTTCGGAGCGTTTTCTCAGATCGTTTTCATCGCAACGCTGACAATTTGATAATGAGCGGGTCTATATCGCCCTCGCTTTTATCAGCTAATGTGCAATCCGCTTAGCGCAACGTCAGGCTATCCAATATCTGCTTGACCAGCGGATCAAGTGTTTCGGCCTTTTCAGCCGGATAATGAACCACCGCTTTGATCAACGTGCCATCTGGCTTCCGCAAGAAACGCCGAGCTGTTTTCTGACCGTCTTCCAGTGTTCCGGATGCGCGATATTCATTTTCGGTTACAAATCCGCCAGTCACGCCACTCCCGGCGTTTTCCAGTTCTTTGACTGCATCAGTCAAATCGGCATCTTCAAGATTTTCCACCCACCCTGCCTTCAGTGTCACCTGATTTTGGGCATCGCTGAATGTCTGACCATCATTGTCGCTGGCGTCTTCGTCAACGGTCCAGTCTTTCGGGACCAATATGGTAAAACCGCGCATACGGTTGGCATAGCTGGTCATGCTGGATGTATCTATGGCAGCAGCGTCGGCATCTTCCTGATCCCGGATGGCTTTGCTGGCTTCATCCGCTTTTTTGGCGAGTTCTTCGCTGGACGGCACGTCATCGACGGCTTCCTGTTTACCGCAAGAAGACAGGAGCAAAGCCATAGAAAGGGCGGTGCAGAGCGGGAATGATTTTTGCAACATTGTCATATTCGCCAGACTTAAAGAGTGGAGGAGTAAACATCAACTGGAAGATTAGGACCATAAGATCGGGAAGATCAAGCATGATGACCAGATACTATGCACCAGATGTTTTAGGGGCGTATTCTTTTAGGGGGCCGTATATAGTCCTGTGCAGCAATTGTCCTGTCACGGATTTGCGGTCAGGCCGCATTATCAATGCCAAGGTCAGCTAGCTTACGATAAAGTGTCGAGCGGCCAATTCCCAGTCTGCGCGCTACCTCTGTCATGCGACCGCGATAATGCCCGATGGCCAAACGGATCACATCGGCTTCAATTTCTTCCAGTGGGCGTAAATTGCCGTCCTCGGCATATAGAGTCACGCCGATTCCTTCCTGATTATTGAGCAAACGCGGCTTGGTTTCGCCGGAATTGGCGACAAAAGATGCAATTTGCGGAAATTCATCACAGGTCAGCGCATCACGGTCGCACATTACTGCGGCCCGGAACAGAACGCTTTGTAGCTGGCGAACATTACCCGGCCATTGATAATTACTGAGTAAATTAAGCGCTTCGTCGGTAATGCCAAGACTACGCAATCCCGGTTGCAAGGCAAGCCGCGTCAGGAAATGCCGGGCAAGCCCTGGAATATCGCCGGCGCGATCGCGCAAAGGAGGGATAGTGAGTTGGACGACATTTATACGGTAGTAAAGGTCCTCGCGAAACCGCTCTTTGCGGACTTCCTCTTCCAGAGAGCGGTTGGTCGCGGCAATGATTCGCACATCAATCTGGAAACTATTGGGGTTGCCCAGCGGCTGTATTTCCGAAGTTTTCAGAAAACGTAGCAGACGGACTTGTGTTTCAGGAGGAATCCGGTCCACTTCATCCAGAAATATCGTGCCGCCCTCTGCCTGTTGAAGCAGTCCGATCTTGCGGTCAAAGGCTCCAGTAAACGCGCCTTTTTCGTGGCCGAATAAAACGGAATCAAGTAAATTGCCGCTAATGGCAGAGCAATTGACTTTCAGAAACGGTTGTTTGGCGCGCGGGCTTGCCGCGTGAATAGCATCGGCAATGACTTCTTTGCCGACGCCGGCTTCCCCCTCGATAAGAACCGGGACACGGGCGCGGGCGGCTTTGGCAGCGATCGCCAGTGCTGCGCGAAAGGCGGGAGCGGAGCCAATAATTTCTTCAAATTCGAGCGGCGCGGAGATTTTTTCGCTAAGCGGTTGCAATTCTCCGGCTTGTTTGGAGTTTTCCACCGCTGCGCTCAGCGCCTGCAACAACTGTTCCGGAGCGACCGGCTTTATCAGATAGTCGATCGCACCTGCTCGCACAGCATTAACAGCTTCAGAAATCGAGGCATCGGCGGTGAGCATTAAAATCGGCAGAGCCGGGCGGCGGGATTTCAGCTCGGCAATGAGTTCCGTGGATTCAGGGCCAGGAACCCAGTGATCCAGAATGATGGCGTCGAGCATCATACCATCCTGCGTGCCGAGTGTCGCAATCGCGGTTTCAGCATCCCGTACAAAAATTGTGCGGTAGCCCGCTCGCGATGCCACTGCAGATATCAACCGGCATTGTGCCGGTTCATCATCTATTAGCATCAACAATTTTGTGCTGTTTTGCGCCATTTTTACCCTATAGCTGCGAGATTGAAGTATTTCTGTAGCAACGAGGGGTAAAGACCGGATTAAGAACCACTAGTGTTTTCAATCACTCGAAATATTATTTTCTATCACTCTAATTAGGATACGGGCCTTGAGCGATGCGATATATATGTTTAGAGCGAGCGCAAGCTTTGTTCGAATATGTGGAGGAATCATGGCGTCTGATAAGAATATCAAATCGGCGGAAGAAACTTATAGCGGCTTTACCTCTTGGCTGAAGATCTCCTCGATCATTACGGCTCTGGCGGTGCTTTTGGTTGTCATTCTTATAAGCTGATTGGAATAATCCTTGAAAATAGCGGTATTGAAAGAACTCGCCGACGGTGAGCTACGGGTGAGTGCTTCCCCGGAAACGGTAAAGAAGTTCACAGCACTAGGCGCGACTCTGGCGGTGGAAAAGGGCGCAGGCTTGTCTGCTTCGGTTACAGATGCGGATTATGAAGCCGCAGGAGCGAGTATGGGGACGCGCGCAGCAGTGTTGAAAGACGCTGATATTGTGTTGGCTGTACAGGGACCGGATCCCGAGTCGCTTAAATCCATTAAAAAGGGTGCATGGCTGGTCGCCAGCCTTAACCCCTTTGGTGAACGGGCACGAATCGACCAATATGCTGCGCTGGGCATAGATGCGCTGGCGATGGAATTCATGCCACGGATCACCCGTGCACAATCCATGGATATATTATCGTCACAGTCCAACCTCTCGGGATATAAAGCAGTGATTGAGGCGGCATCTTATTATGGCCGCGCTTTCCCGATGATGATGACGGCGGCGGGCACTGTGCCTGCCGCAAAATGTTTTGTCATGGGGGTCGGCGTTGCCGGTTTGCAGGCGATTGCAACGGCCCGGCGTTTGGGCGCGCAAGTGTCGGCTACCGATGTGCGGGCTGCTACCAAAGAGCAGATTAAATCATTGGGCGCAAAGCCGATTTTCGTGGAAGATGTCGCTGGTATCGAGGGGGAGGGCACCGGCGGATATGCTACGGAAATGAGCGAGGAATATCAAAAGGCGCAGGCCGAATTGGTATCCAAACATATCTCCAAGCAGGATATTGTGATTACCACGGCCCTGATCCCGGGGCGTCCGGCGCCGCGTTTGATTTCGGATGCCCAGATCGCAACAATGCGTACAGGTAGTGTGATCGTCGATCTGGCTGCCGAGCAAGGTGGCAACGTCGAAGGCGCTGTTGCTGGCAAGGTGGTCGAAAAGCATGGCGTGAAAATTTACGGCGCCAATAATATGCCGTCCACCATGGCGGCGGACAGTTCGGCTCTGTTCTCTCGGAACCTTTATAACTTCCTCAGCGCCTATTGGGATGAAGAGGCAAAGCGGCCTGTGT
The DNA here is from genome assembly GCF_040717415.1 of Parasphingorhabdus sp. JC815. Lineage (NCBI taxonomy): Bacteria > Pseudomonadati > Pseudomonadota > Alphaproteobacteria > Sphingomonadales > Sphingorhabdaceae > Parasphingorhabdus > Parasphingorhabdus sp. JC815. Next base: position 283,927 of record NZ_JBFEFM010000004.1, on the reverse strand, counting down.
TGCCCGATGATGATGAAGTGACAATTGGCATACGGCTAACCAAAGACGGCAAGATAGTGCACGAGCGCCTTCTGGCAAACTAGGGGCAATTCAAATGGACTTTATTTCAATTCTTTCAATTTTCGTGATGGCCTGTTTCGTGGGCTATTATGTGGTCTGGTCGGTGACACCGGCTTTGCATACGCCGTTGATGGCTGTGACCAATGCGATTAGCTCGGTGATCATTGTCGGTGCGTTGATCGCGGCGGCAGCCGGGGCGCAGGCAGATGGCGGTCAAGCCGCGAAATGGCTGGGGCTTGTCGGTGTGGTGCTGGCTAGTGTGAATATATTTGGCGGCTTTGCCGTTACGGAGCGGATGCTCGCAATGTACAAGAAAAAGGAGCGCAAATAATGCGCACATTATTGGGGGGCGCAGCGGCGCTATTTCTCGCAACGCCGGCACTAGCCGCATCTGGAGCCGGTGAACCGGTTAATCCATGGGTGGCGGTCGCTTATCTGATATCCGGCGTATTGTTCATTCTGGCATTGCGGGGGCTATCTTCCCCCGAAAGCAGCCGGGCGGGTAACCGCTATGGTATGATCGGTATGCTGATCGCCGTGGTGACGACTTTGATCACCCATGACATTGCCGGCTTACCCGAAATCGGTGTGGCCATTGTGATTGGCGGCGTAATCGGCTTTGTTATCGCCCGGCGTATTCCAATGACCGATATGCCCCAACTTGTGGCGGCTTTTCACAGTCTTGTCGGTATGGCAGCAGTGCTAGTCGGTATCGCGGCCTATCTCAATCCCGGTGCCTTTGACATATTGGATGCCAATAGCGAGATATTGACAGTCAGCCGGGTGGAACTTGGATTGGGTGTCGCCATTGGTGCGATTACTTTTTCCGGTTCTGTTATCGCCTTTTTGAAACTGAACGGGAATATGTCCGGTGCGCCGATCATGCTGCCGGGCCGTCATGTCATTAATATCGGTGTGTTGCTGGGAATTATCGGTCTGACCGCTTATTTCACAACCCTTCCTACGACTGAAACCGCGGTAATATTCTGGACCATTGTGGTGCTTGCATTTGTCATCGGTTTCCTGTTGATCATTCCGATTGGCGGCGCGGATATGCCGGTCGTTGTGTCGATGCTTAACAGCTATTCCGGCTGGGCGGCGGCAGCCATGGGTTTCACACTTGGCAATACTGCAATGATCATTACTGGCGCGCTGGTTGGTTCGTCGGGTGCGATCCTTTCCTATATCATGTGTAAAGCCATGAACCGCAGCTTTATCAGCGTGATTGCCGGCGGCTTTGGTTCGGATAGCGGCGGAGCATCTGACGGAGCCGAAAAGATCGACCGTCCGTGGAAGCGTGGCAGTGCGGAAGACGCAGCTTATATGATGAAACAGGCGGAAAATGTTATCATCGTGCCAGGATATGGCATGGCGGTAGCACAAGCCCAGCATGCTCTGCGTGAAATGGGTGATATGCTCAAAGAAGAAGGTGCGAACGTTAAATATGCCATTCACCCGGTCGCAGGCCGGATGCCGGGGCACATGAACGTTCTGCTTGCAGAAGCCAATGTTCCTTATGACGAAGTGTTCGAGCTTGAGGATATTAACAGCGAATTTGCGCAAGCGGATGTTGCTTTCATCATCGGTGCCAATGACGTTGTAAACCCGGCGGCAAAAACCGATAAAGGCTCACCCATTTACGGCATGCCGGTATTTGATGTTGATAAGGCTAAAACTATCTTCTTCGTCAAACGCTCTATGGGCGGTGTCGGCTATGCGGGCGTGGACAATGAAGTCTTTTACATGGACCAGACGATGATGCTGTTGTCCGATGCGAAAAAAATGTGCGAGGACATTGTTAAAGCGCTTTGATATTAATGAAATGAAGCCGGCAGGCCAAAATATTGGCTTGCCGGTGGAGTGCCTATTCGGTGTTCCAATACCATATGGTGCAGCAGGCTTTACAAGCGACGCTATCCAGATCAGAAAGTGATTGACCATGCGTAAGATTGGCCTAGTCGGCGGCATGTCATGGGTCTCGACCGAAAGCTATTATCGGCGGATCAACAGTGAAGTCCAACGCCGTCTGGGCGGCTTTTCCAGTGCACAATTGTCAATTGAAAGCGTTAATTACAGCGATTATGCACGGCTGCAATCCGATGATGATTGGGACGCGGCGGCAGGGTTGATGATCCGGTCGGCAAAGCGGCTGGAAAATGCAGGCGCTACAGCAATCCTAATCTGTTCAAACGCGATGCATAAAATTTATGAACAGGTCGCACCCGAAGTAGGCGTACCGATCCTGCATATCGCGGATTGTGTCGGTGACAAGATGGTGGCCAATGGTGTCAAAAACGCAGCGCTGATCGGTACGCGCAATGTTATGACAGAGGGATTCTACCGGAAGCGGCTTGTCGCCAAAGGTGTCACACTCAGCCCACCTGACGAAAATCGGGCGGAGGAGATTGACCGGATAATCTATGAAGAATTGATGTTCAGCCAAGCGTCACGCGATTCGGAACGCACGATGAAAACATTTTTGACCAATATTGCAAAGCAAGAGGTCGAGGCCATTGTTCTGGGCTGCACCGAATTAGCGATGATTGTCGACACAAAGGCGAATATCCTGCCAATATACGATAGTATGGAGATCCATGCTGACGCCGCCGTCGAATGGATGTTGTCCGAAAATTAACTCCGTAAAATCGCGTCATTACTGACAGTATTGTCAATGCCCTTGGCAAGGACGTTAAATTGCGTCATTATCCCTCTCAAAAGGGAGAGAGATATGATCCGCACGTTAATGGCCGTAAGTGCCTTATGCTTTAGCATGCCAGTGCTGGCAAAAACCATTTCGGTAGAGGCTGGCGCAGACGCACAGGAACGCTTGCAGGAAGCGTTGATCCTTGCCGAGCCGGGCGATGTAGTCACTTTGGGCGCAGGAACATTTGAGCTTACCGATGGACTCTCGCTTGATGTGGACAGGGTAACGGTGCGCGGTGCAGGAATGGATCAAACTATTCTGAGCTTTGCCGGACAGCTTGGCGCGGGAGAAGGGTTGCTGGTCACTTCGGACGACGTGGTGCTACGCGACTTTGCGGTTGAAGATAGCAAAGGCGACGGGATTAAATCCAAGGGCGCCGACCGGATTGTCTATCATGCGGTACGCGTAGAATGGACCGGCGGACCAAAAGCCAGCAACGGCGCCTATGGTATATACCCCGTGGAGGCGAGCGACATATTGGTGCAGGATAGCGTTGTTCGCGGCGCTTCGGATGCCGGTATTTATGTCGGTCAGTCGAAAAACATCATTGTCCGCCGCAATACAGCGATTGAAAATGTTGCGGGTATTGAAATCGAAAATAGTTATGACGCCGAGGTTACCGAAAATCTGTTAAACAAGAATACCGGCGGCATTTTAGTGTTTGACCTGCCGAACCTGCCGCAAATGGGGGGGCATAACGTGCTTGTCGCGCGCAATGCGATTATTGACAATAATACCGCTAATTTTGCGCCGGAGGGCAATATTGTTGCTGGCGTCCCGGCGGGAACCGGCGTGATGGTCATGGCCAATCGCAATGTTCATGTGACTGATAATGCAATGATTAACAACGGCACGACCAATGTGATGGTGGTCGCCTATACGCAGAAATTTGACGATCCCAAATATGACCCTACTCCGCGGGATGTATATATTGCAGACAATATTTATGGCCGCACGGGATATGCGCCCGATTTTGATGGAGGGGCCCAATTGGCGGCTGCGTTTGGTGGTGCGTTACCTGCGATTATTTATGATGAACTGGGGCGCGGCTTGATTGTCAGCGATGAAGTGCCAGTGCTTGGCCTTGGTCTGACAAAAGTCGGACAGCCGGTAAGCGAGGCCAAGCCATCGCTTTATAAAAACAGCCTTGAAAACGCTGCGCCATTACAGCCGGTTGTTCTTCCTGCTGTGATGGAGGAGCGCCTCAAATAATGCGTTTGCTGATTGCCGCTATTGCCTTGTGCGCCGCCGGATTTGCGGTGAGCGCCGCTCCAATTCACCGGACGGGACAGGTGGCCGATGCGGTAATTATGGCAGATGTCATGCCCCGAAAACTGGCAGAGTTCGGATTTTTTACCGATGCTTCCGGATGGCAACCGAATCGGGGCGTTCGGCTATATCGGCTCAACAGTCCTCTGTTCAGCGACTATGCGGAAAAATACCGCTATATTTACATACCCGAAGGACAGCAGGCTGTAGCTGATGAAAAGGGTGTCGTACAATTTCCGGTCGGTTCTGCACTGATCAAAAGCTTTGGTTACAAGATTGACGGGAAAGACCGGTTGCTTGAAACCCGGGTAATGCTGCACCGCAAAGGTGGCTGGATCGCGTTGCCTTATGTCTGGAATGCTGATCAGACCGAGGCAACGTTAAAAGTGGCGGGAACGCGGATCCCGGTACGTTTTACCGACCCGTCCAATGTTGTGCGTGATATTAGCTATGCCGTGCCAAACAAGAACCAGTGCAAGGAATGCCATTCACTGTCCGGTGCGGTGGAGCCTATTGGACCAAAACTGAGAAACCTGTCGCCAGACACGCTCGACATGTTAACCGACAATGACATGCTTAAGACTCCGGTCGAAGATCATCCGGCGATACCCGATTATATGGATGATGGAATGCCGCTGGAATCGCGTGCGCGAGCCTATCTCGATATTAATTGTGCCCATTGCCATAATCGTCAGGGCTCGGCGAGTAATTCAGGGCTATTTCTGACCTATGAAGAGCAATCCCCCGTTCAACTTGGTATCGGCAAACGTCCGGTTGCCGCCGGGCGCGGTAGTGGCGGTTTTTCATTCGCGATTGCGCCGGGCCAGCCGGACGAGAGCATCATGTTGTACCGATTGAAAAGTCTGGAACCCGGCGTTGCAATGCCGGAAGTGGGCCGGTCATTGGTTCATCAGGAGGGCGCGGCGCTGTTGAGCGAGTGGATCGCGGCAATGGATAGCAAGTAATCCGGCTATTTTGCGCGACCAGATTATTTTACATTACTGAAGAGCATTCATATCAGCCGTGTTGAGAAGTTTTCAGCAGCTGCACTTGCCGTTTTCCAGTCGCTACCGTTTCGCGGAAGTTTGCACGCGGCGAAACAAAACGCCTTTCTCGGCCCATAATATAAAGAGAAACGTCGCGCAGCCACAAATCACAAAGCCGGTGACCAATGGCAGAGTCGTCCCGTCAAAATGCAGACCGATTGCTCCGCCAATCGCGGCGGAAAGAAGCGTTCGTGTGAAATTCTGAAACGAAGAAGCCACGCCAGCACCTTTGGCAAAGGGCTGCATTGCGATCGAACTGAAATTTGCACCTGTGAAGCCGACCATGCCCATTGATGCGGCTAATAGGACAACGAAAACCGGTAAGGTTAGCCATCCCGCCAACGTCACGACAAGATGGACCAGTGCGGAAAAAATAAAGAATATCAGGCCGACTTGCGATACCCGCCGTGCGCCAAACCGTATAACGATGCGTGAATTGATAAAATTGCAGGCGGCCATTGCCATCGCGTTAATAGCAAAAATAAACACGAAAATGTCGCCGGCGTTAAACGTGGTAACAAAAATTTGCTGGGCGGAGGCGATAAACGCAAATAAGGGTGCCATCATTAAGCCGCTGGCAATGACATGACCAACAGAATTGCGGTGTCGCACCACTTTACCCCATGTGTTGATAACGGAGGAGATGTTTATTTCTATCTTGTCAGCGGGGTTCAGCGTCTCCGGTAGCCGCATCATCACCCAAATCAAAATAGCCAGTCCAAACGTGGATAATACAATGAATATCGCCTGCCACGGGGCAAAAAGAAGCACGAGTTGTCCAGCCATGGGCGCTAGTACGGGCACGATCATGAAGACCATCATGATGGTTGACATGGTGCGGGCCATTGCATCGCCTTCGTATCGGTCGCGAATGATGCTGTTGGCGAGCACACCCATGGCCGATGCGGCAAGCCCCTGAACAAAGCGGGCGATTAGCAACAGATTATAATTCTCGCTAAATGCGCAAAATATCCCAAACCCGATATATATCGCGATAGTCACCAACAGGACCGGTTTGCGGCCATATCGATCAGCCAGCGAGCCATAGAGTATCGACCCTACAGCCATGCCGTAAATATAGGATGTGATCATCCATTGCCGGTCATTTTCGTTGCGCAAACCAAAATCATCGGAAATCAGACCCAGTGCCGGTAGCATGATATCAATCGCTAAAGCATTGAGCGATAACAGGCTGGCCATCATGATGACCAGTTCAATCCGGCCGATCGGGAAGGGGAACGTCTTGTTTTGCATCGGCGGGCTATGGCAACTAATATTCATCGTGGCTATAGATTAAAATAGTACCGCATCAGTTTGGGAGTTACCAGAATAGCGTGACCAGTATAAAGTTTACATGTCATTCCCGTGTGTTTTTGCTGTTACTGGCTATGCTGTTTCCAGTTGTCTCTGCCACGGCGCAATTACCCATTCCTCCTGTACCGGGGTGCCAATATGCCATAGGAGACCTGTACGGTAGTGGTGGTGAGGATCCGGGCGCGGCCCTTAAAACTCATGATGGCGCAGCGATCACTTCACCAGATCAGATTGCCAGCTATTCGCAGGATGCAGGTAGCAAGACGATTATAATCAGGGACGGTGATTTCTCCGGGTGGAGATTCACTGACGTGGATCTGTCCAATATTTGTTTTGTCGAAAGTGACCTCAGCCATTCGGACTGGTCGAGAACGACCGCGCCGGGGCTGGGTTTCATTGGTTCTAATCTCGAAGCTGCCAATATGTCGGGTGCGAAAATGCCTGACATATTGATCCGTAGCAGTAATTTTTCCGCAGTCGATGCCACGGGCGCAGACTGGACGAGTGGCAAGCTGGATGGCGGATGGGACGGAAATGTCGAGAACTTAAATTTGAATAGTGCCAACTTAACCGGCTTTCGCTTTAGCTGCGGGATCACAGTGTCTGATGGCTGTCCACTCTCACGCAGCGGAATCAGCGCGCGAGGTGCAAATCTCGCTTTTTCCGACTGGAGCAGTTTTGACTTTTATCATGCAGATATGACCGGCGCGATTTTAAACCAGGCAGTGATAAGCCCGCGTCAAATGACCAATTTTCGGGATGCAAGTGTGATGGGCGCGGTCTTTCTGACTGGTGGCAATGAAAAAGTCATGATGCTGCCGGAAACATGGATGACGATGATGGCCTCTGCGCTGACAGCGGCGCAAAATGACGCGCCCTCTTTCAATTGTGGTGGCTCCTTGACCCCTATTGAGAAGGAAATTTGCAAGGACCGCAACCTGCGGGAGTATGACCGGCAGATGGTGGTGCTTTTCAAGGAAGTTCGAAAGCGCGACCGGAGGATAATCGAGAGTCAAAAGCTATGGCTTCAAAAGCGCAATAGCTGCGCGGACAATCAATATCCCGGCGAGTGTCTGCGTCAGGCCTATGACCGTCGTGTTGGCCAATTGATCGGCCTGATAGGGGAGTCGGATTGGCTTTCGCCCGGAGAAGAAGCGTTGTTTCTGGAGCAAGTCTTGCCACTGGGCGACGATGTAACCCGGTCCCCAAGCTATGTTCAATTGGTGCCGGTTTTGGCAGAGGAAGCGCGTTCCAGCCTGTGGGTCAGGCGCAACTTAGACGGCAGTATTGAGGCGTCCGGCGATGCTATAGGCGCCAATGCCCATTTGTGCAGCCTGCATGTCAGGGGATTGCGCTTTGATCCGGTAACTGGCTGGTACAGTTTGACGACTCGCAAAGGCGATGAGAGCCGCAATGTTCCGGTTATGCGCTATTATGACGGACGGATAGACATTTACCATGATGGGAGATTGAGCACTGATGAGGAATTGCCAACGCCCAATGATGGGATGATCAATGCTCCGAATTATATAAGCTGCGGCGCGCGGGCAAGCTTTCCATCCATGGTTAAAATGGCCGTCCCGGCGGCGCTGATGGATCAGTATCGCGAGGCCGCCGAAGAGGAAAGATGACGGAGCAACCGGGCATCCGCAAAATCATCCATATTGATATGGATGCTTTTTTTGCGAGCGTCGAGCAGCGCGATCATCCTGAATTGCGCGGCAAGCCGGTTGCCGTTGGTGGATCATCGGCGCGCGGAGTTGTCGCAGCGGCAAGCTATGAAGCACGTAAATTCGGTGTGCGGTCTGCAATGCCCTCGGTTACGGCGAAACGGCGCTGTCCGGACCTGATATTTGTGCAGCACCGCTTTGATGTCTACCGATCAGTATCACAGCAGATCCGCGCGATATTCCGGATGCACAGCGATCTGGTTGAACCACTGTCGCTCGACGAAGCGTATATTGATGTGACCCACGACAAAATGGGCATAGGTAACGCAACCCGCATTGCCGAAATGATACGCGCAGAGATAAGGAAACAGACCGCACTAACGGCCAGTGCCGGGGTGAGCTATAACAAGTTCATCGCCAAAATCGCCTCGGACCAGAATAAGCCGGACGGAATATGTGTGATCAAGCCGCATCAGGGGGCAGACTTTGTCGCGGGACTACCTGTCAGACGTTTTTTTGGCGTTGGTCCGAAAACAGCTGAACGTATGGCGGCGCTCGACATCCACACTGGTGCGGATTTGCGCGCTCAGTCTGAGGCGTTTCTGCGCCAGAATTTTGGCAAATCTGCCGGTTATCTTTATCGGGCATGTCGCGGCGTGGACCACCGTGAAGTAAAGCCCAACCGTATCCGCAAATCTGTCGGCGGGGAACGCACCTATGGTAGAGACCTTGTCAGTGAGAGTGATCTAGAAGATGCGCTGGATAAGATTATTGATATCGTCTGGAAAAATATTGAGAAAACCGGATCGAGGGGACGGACTGTAACATTAAAGGCCAAATATGCCGATTTTCGCCAGATAACACGGTCGAGGTCATTGGAACGCAATGTCGAGAGCAAGTCCGAATTTGCCGATATAGGCCACGCATTGCTGTCCAGTATCATGCCAGTGGAAAACGGAGTGCGGCTGCTTGGCCTGACGCTTGGAAACCTTGATCTGCCAAAAGAGGACGCTGGGAATAAGCCGGTAGAGACAGCTGCACAGGCGAGATTTGAATTTTAATATGCGGGATCAGGGTGATCAAAAACTCATTTCATCATAGATGCGTGACAAATCGCCATTCCATTCGCCATGATAGCGATCAAGCAACTGGGCCGCCGGTGACTTTCCTTGGGCCACAACCTCACGCAGCGGGTCGAGGAAGCCGCTTTCATTGTCGCCGCTGGTGTTGAGACGGTTCCGCGCTGTCAGGCCGGACGAAGCAATGTCAAGTATTTCACTCGCCAGATCCAGCATCTTGCCTCCATCCGGTAGCGGCGTGTTAAGTCCCATTTTTGGCACTGTGTTACGCAATTCTTCACGCTCTTCCATGTTCCAGTGCTTAACCCGGTCCCATGCGGCGTGCAGTGCAGCTTGATCGTATAACAAGCCGACCCAGAAAGCAGGAAGCGCGCAAATGCGGTTCCACGGGCCGCCATCGGCGCCGCGCATCTCAAGAAAACTTTTCAGTCGCACTTCGGGAAAAGCGGTAGAAAGATGATCATTCCAATCCGCCATGGTCGGTTTTTCACCCGGAAGCACCGATAGTTCCCCGTTCAGGAAGTCCCGGAAACTAAGGCCCGCCGCATTGATATATTTACCGTCACGAAAAACGAAATACATCGGCACATCAAGCATATATTGGGCATAGCGCTCGTAACCAAAACCTTCATCAAAGACAAAGGGCAGCATGCCGGTGCGATGCGGATCGGTGTCTGACCAGATATGGCTACGGAAGCTCTCAAAGCCATTAGGCTTTCCTTCGGTGAATGGCGAGTTGGCAAAAAGTGCAGTGGCAAGTGGTTGTAGCGCCAAACCGACACGGAATTTTTTCACCATATCCGCTTCACTGGCATAGTCGAGATTGACCTGAATGGTGCAGGTGCGCAACATCATGTCCAGGCCGAGATTGCCGACCGTTGGCATATGTTTTACCATGATCTCATAGCGCCCTTTTGGCATGATCGGTAATTCTGCGCGCGTCTTGTCTGGCCACATTCCCATGCCGAGGAACCCTGAGCCGGTCTTTGCACCAATCGCTTTAACCTGTTCCAAATGGCGGCCGGTTTCGTTGCAAGTTTCATGCAGGTTTTCGAGCGGAGCGCCGGATAATTCAAGTTGACCAGCTGGTTCGAGGCTAATTGCGCCATCATCACCAGACATAGCTATGACATGTTGTTTCCCATCCGGCCCGGTTTCTTCTACCGGTGTCCAGCCAAACTCCTGTAAAGCAAGGAGTATATCCCTGATCCCGCCGGGTTCTTCATAGCTGGGGGCGTGATGATCCTGCGAACAATAGACGAATTTCTCATGCTCTGTGCCGATGCGCCATTGCTCTTTCGGCTTCTCGCCGCTTTGCATGGGTGCAATCAGTTCGCTGATATCCTCAATCACAGGATCATTGCTCTTTGAAACTTTTCCGGTGCTCATCACCCGTGTTTAGGCAAGTGTCGATTATATCGCTACAAATATTTTGTTCTGTAGCCAGAGGAAATGTAAGTTTGGGGTCAGAATCAAATTAAAATTGCGCTATTCGCATGATATTCAACGATTTCATACGAGCCAACGCACTACTGCAAAACCACCAACGAATAATATGCCTCCAACAGTGGTGGCGAGCGCAAAATTTCTGTCGATCCATGTCTTCATCGGCATGCCGAACCGGCCCAGAAGTATAGCGACGATGAAGAATCGCGCGGCACGGGAAATTATCGCCGCAAAGATCAATATATAGAGCGGCATTGCCGTGCTGCCCGCAGCGATTGTGATAATTTTAAATGGTAAAGGCGTGAACCCGGCGAGCAGAACAACGATCCAGCCCTGTTCATTGAAGTTTTGAGCAAACAGTTCAAACTTGTCGGTCACGCCATAAAATTCGAGAATGGCAATACCGATAGTTTCGAACAAAAAATAACCGATGGCATAGCCAAGCAATGCGCCGAGAACCGAAGCCACGGTGCAAATAAAGGCATACCACAGGGATTTTTCCGGCTTGGCGAGACACATGGGCGCAAGCAGGACATCAGGTGGAATCGGGAAAAAGCTCGATTCGGTGAAACTGAACCCGGCTAGCCATTTGCTAGCGTGACGATGCCCGGCCTTGTCGAGCATCCAGTCATAAAGGCGTTTGATCATTTATATAGAACCTTAATGCCCTACTGCACCGGTGATTTCCTGTGTCAGTTCTTTAGGAGTTTCCCGGCCATGGTCGGTGCCAGCAGTGCGGTTGCCCTTGGCCAGCGCAAAAACCACACCGGACAAGGCGAGCAGGGCGACGATATTCGGCAGCGTCATCACCGCGTTTGAAATATCCCCGAGCCGCCAGATCAGTTCGAGTGGCGCGAATGATCCAAAGAATATCACGACACACCAAAGAATTCGCCACACGAAATGGAGCTTTTTTTCACCGCTAAGCGTAGATCCGGGTAGTAGGTCATAAAGATAGGTGATCGCCCGTTCACCGTAATAGCTCCACGTCAGCAGCGTCGTGAACACGAAAAGGATGAGCGCGATGGAGACGACCAAAGTACCGATAGGAACGTTAAAGACTTGGAACGGGAAAGCCGCTGCATAAGCCCCGGATGTCATCGCGAAACCGCCAAGATCGGACTGCCAGGCATGTTCCACCGCCTGTTTGACACCATTAGCATCGGTCACGGTGAAGTCTCCTGCCACGGTCAACATGACCAGCGCGGTCATGGTGCAAATGATGACAGTGTCGATAAATGTGCCCATCATGGCAAAGCGGCCTTGCGCAGCCGGATCATTGGTCTGTGCAACAGCATGGGCGATCGGGGTTGAACCTTGCCCTGCCTCGTTAGAGAATAGACCGCGGGCTACACCGGCGCGAATGGCAATTATGATCATCCCGCCCAAAAAGCCACCGGCTGCTGCATCATAACCGAATGCACCGGCAAAGATGCGCGAGAATGTTTCGGGCAGGTAAGGCAGGTTGATTATCAATGCGATGAACGCCATCAACAGATAGGCACCAGCCATCCACGGCACGATGGTTTCGGCAACACGGCCAATTGACTTGATACCGCCAATGATTACCGCAAAAACTGCAACAGCAGCAACCGCGCCACCAATCCATTCCGGAACACCGAACAGTTCATTGGCACTGTCACCAAGGCTATTTGCCTGAATCCCATTGCCGGTTACAAGTGCAGAGAACAGAGCCCCCAAACAAAAAAGAACCGCTAACCAGACCCATTTTGGTCCCAGACCGATGGTGATATAGGTCATCGGTCCGCCACGGTAGACTCCCTCTGCGGTCTGTTCGCGAAAGCGCACTGCCAGCGACCCTTCAGCAAAAGCCAGCGCCATGCCAAAGAGAGCCGTCACCCACATCCAGAAAATTGCTCCTGGCCCGCCCAGCGTGATCGCAGTTGCTACACCTGCCAGATTGCCGGTACCAACCTGGCCGGAAAGAGCGGTAGACAGAGCCGCAAATGGAGAAATTTCTCCAGCGCCCTGCTTGCCGGATCTTTTGAAAAGTGCTGCGAAAGACGGAAACAGACGCCATAAGGGATAGCCGCGCAAGCCGATCATAAAATAGATGCCAGCACCCAGCAATACAATGACCATCGGGGGGATAGGTTGACCAGCGATAGACAGTATCGTTTCCCCGTTCCACGTGCCGCCCCAGATGAAATCCGATATATTTGTTACTGGTTCAATAGCAGCTTCAAACCCGGAAACTGGTGCTGTACTCACTGAACTTCTCCCCGTTTCGCGCACTTTGGCGCTGATATATTACCCGATTTGGGCTGTAATTAAATTACAAGCGCGACAGAATTAGCAGCCAAGTCAATTTTGGCAAATGCTTTTGCCAGATGATTTTGAAAGCCTATGATAAGTTTGCAAAATCGTGAACAATAACATGATTCTTAACTGATGGAGCAGTGCATATGGGTGACCGGATCAATAGTCTCTGGGTAAAGAAAACCGATCTTTCTCAAAGCGAATGGCACAATTTGCCGCCGCCGGACCTTGCCAAAGGGGAGATTTTGATGGCGGTCGAGAAATATGCAGTAACTGCAAATAACATCACTTATGCAGCGGTTGGCGATGGCTTTGGTTACTGGAACTTCTTCCCGACCAGTGATAGGGATTGGGGAATAGTACCGGTCTGGGGGTTCGCCACAGTGATCCAGTCTAACCATACAGATATTGCTGAGGGGGAGCGGGTTTACGGCTATCTACCGATGGCCAGCCATTTGGTGGTTAAGCCCGAGAATCTCTCTGATGCCGGTTTTGTGGATGGTGTACAGCACCGTCAGGGGCTAGCGATCATCTATAATCAATATCACCGACTTGGTACAGATTCCGGGGAACTGGAAGACGAGCGGGCGCTTTATCAACCTTTGTTCACGACCAGCTTCCTGATCGAGGATGTTATGCGTAAGGATGACTGGCACGGCGCAGAAGCGGTGTTACTTACCAGTGCATCGTCGAAAACCGCATTGGGCCTTGCGACGGTGACCCGTAACCTTAGCCCCGCTATCAAACGCATTGGTCTAACGTCACCGACAAACCGCGATTTCGTTGAACAGACCGGACTATATGATCAGGTTTTAACCTATGATGATCTAGGCAAGGCAGTAAGCGATCAACCGATAGTCTCAGTCGATTTCGCCGGGAACAGCAAGCTGTTGGCTGCTATTCATGCACATTGGGACTCGAATCTGAAGTTCAGTTCACTGGTCGGGGCAACCCATGTCACCGCCCGCGATGGCGCAGGAGATCTGAAAGGTCCAAAGCCGGTGCTGTTCTTTGCTCCAACTGCGGCTGAAACGCTTATCAAAGAAGTCGGGCCGGTTACGTTTCGCGCCAAGGTGGATGAGCAGTTTGCCGCCTTTGTCACAGAAGTCGCAAATCATCTGTCGGTCGAACATCTGTCCGGGCAAGAGGCTTTACAAAGCGCCTATCTGGACATGCTTGCTGGCAAGGTTCCGCCTGACCGTGGTTTGATCTGTGTCTTTGGCTGATCGGCCTGATCTGGCACGTCATGCCCTGTTTACCGGAGTTTCGGACGCGGCGCTTGATGCGCTGGCGACTGCGTCAAAGCGCAAACCTGTCCGCGGGGGTGAGCTATTGGTGGCGCAGGGTGATGACGCTGGTGCGCTCTACTTTGTCGAGTCAGGACGGTTCCGCGTGGTGGTCAACAAGCTCCATATCGTCGCCTTTATCGAGGCCGGTGAAGCGGTTGGCGAACTGGCTTTCTTCGCTGGAGGCAAACGCACTGCCGATGTGATTGCCACTCGCGATTCGGCCGTGCTGGAAGTGTCGCGCAGCGCCTTTGACGCTATTGCACAGGAACATCCCGAGCTGACTCAGGCGATGCTGAAGCTGGTGTCACAGCGGCTCGTAGTCGCCACTGCCCGCACGGCATCGGTGTCAAGCAGCACGCCGCGAGTGATTGCCATTCTGCCCGCCGGGAACAGCCCGTTACCAGAAGAGCTGTTACCGCGTTTGACAGCGGCGTTTGAAGCGGTTGTAAAGCCCGAAACGCCGGTGATAGCCGTGGACAGACATAGCTGCCCTGCAACTGATGGTGATGGCTATCAGGCGTGGTTGGCGCAGCAAGAGGCGAAGGGCGCCTATGTCCTGATCGACGGAAGCGGGGCCGACAAGTGGGGAAGGCAGGTCTGCCGCAATGCCGATGGGCTGGTCATGGTGGGACGGCCTGACACCTGCGATGCCGAGCCTAATGCGATGGAGCGCGCCGCGATGGACTGGGTTCCCGCGCCGCAGCGGACGTTGCTGTTGGTGCGCGAGAAGGCGACTGATCCGATCGCCAATAGCGGGGCGTGGATCGACCCGCGCGATCCCAAGCTGCATCACCATGTTGCATTGGACAGCGCAAAGGGCAGGGACTGCGACTTTGCGAAGGTCGCGCGATTCCTGACGGGGCGTGCGATCGGCTTGGTTCTGGCGGGCGGAGGGGCGCTTGGTTGCGCGCATCTGGGCGTGGTTCAGGCGCTGCGCGATGCCCGTATACCGATTGACTTCATCGGCGGCGCAAGTGCCGGAGCCGCGATGGGCGCGGCGATTGCCAGCGGCCTTAGTGTGGACGAGACTCTGGACCAGATGGAGGCCATGTTCATCAAGGCAAAGGCGATGCGGCGGCTCACCCTGCCGCTCTACTCGTTGCTCGACCCGACGGTGTTCGATGCAGAGCTGCGCCAGCGCTACGGGAGCGCCGACATTGCCGACCAACCCATTGGATTCTTTGGAGTTTCTACCAATTTGTCGACCAACGGCCTGCACATCCACCGGCGTGGTCCCTTGTGGGAATCTGTCCGCGCATCGGGATCGTTGCCGACAATTTTGCCGCCATTTATTGACCGCGCAGGAAATATATTGGTCGATGGCGGCGTGCTCGACAATGTGCCGGTAAAGATCATGCACGGACTGAAAACCGGCCCCAATATCGTCGTGTCGCTGGGCGATCCGGACGAGATCTGGCGCGCGCCGGTGGAATATGATGACATCCGCGGGCGTTGGACCTTGTTGCGCGATGTGCTGCTCCGGCGCAAGCGGGAGGCCGAGTTTCCCTCGATCATCGAAATCATGTCGCGCTCTATGGTGGTCGCAAGCCGCATGGCGTCAAAGGAAATGCTGGGCGAGGATGACATATTGGTCAACCCGCCGGTCATCCCCGATATGCAGATACTCGACTGGCATCTGGGCCGCGAACTGGCGGCAATGACAGCGGAGTATATCACCAAACAGGTTATTGATAGCGCTGGATTAAGGGGTTTGGGGTGACGGTGGGCTGGTTCATGATTTGTTAGGCGCCTCCGGCAAACGTCCTGCGACAGCCTCAAAACTATCGGAAAGCACCTCAGAACTATCGGAAAGCAAAAGCATCTCCCAATAATAACCCCGCAGGAAAGTCTGCGTTCAGCAGACCCGACCTAATCGCCCATGACGCGGGACGAAGTCCGCCCCGAATATTTCTGACATTGATAACCGATTGTAAAGGCGGGGCGGTAATATATATGTATAAGGACCGCAAATGATCGCCACACCAAATCCCCCGCAACCGCTTGATTTCCAATGCGAATGTGGCGCTGTTCACGGCGTGTTGCATGACGCATCCTCGCGGCGGGGCCGCCGGCTGGTCTGTCATTGCAATGATTGTCAGGTCTTTGCCCACTATCTGGGCCATGAAACATGGATGCTGGACGATAATGCCGGAACGTCCGTTTATCAGACGGACCTGTCACGATTTGAAATCACCAAAGGGCGTGAGCAGATCGCCTGTGCCAATCTGACCAGCAAATCCATGCTGCGCTGGTATTGCGGAAAATGCCGCACGCCGATTGCCAATACGCTGGGTTCCGGTCGCTCCGGCTTTATCTCGTTGATCCTCACCGGCTTTGACCGCGCAAAAACCAACGCATTATTGGGCGCAGAGGCCGACCATATCGCCACCCGATCGGGCGCGGGAGATAGAAGCAAGCTTAAAAAAGCGGGAATTTTGGGTATGACAGCGATGCTATGGGACATAATGACCCGCGCCATCAACGCGTGGTTGAAACCGGAGCTATGCCAATCATCGCTGTTCGATAGTGCGACCGGAAAGCCGGTGGCGACGCCAAAAAAACTGACCCGCGCAGAGCGGCTGGCGCTGGATGAAAAAGCGGATGTTTACCGCGATGTTCTGGCGGAACTGGGGTAGGGGGTGACGGTTATTGCGGGAATGACGGATTAAAAAATGCCTCGTCATCCTGAACTTGTTTCAGGATCTATTTTTGGGATTGCGCTTGTCAAAGTTCGTGCCGCTAAATTAGCGTCAACTTTTGGGTGGGAAGCGGAAGGGCGAATTTCGGAGAGGATTCTAAGAATGCAGACACGTGCTCAGACAGTCACTTAGGTTCGACTGCGGTCTGCATTTCATTGAATATATTTGGTTTGATGCGTTTCAGACGAAAGGCGTCGAGCCCAACCGCAGCATCTATGCGGACATCCATTTCCCGTTCAACTTCGATCAGCCAAGGCCGCTCATCACGTAAGTGTCGTTCGAGTTGCCCATGTTCGTAGCGGTTGTCGAGCGCCAACATTGTCAGTTGCCAGCTACTGCGTGGCCCGTCAAGCCAAGCATCTACGAAGGATTTCGGGGAAATTTCAGCTAGGATCGGAATGTGTGCGAGGGGATTCGTTTCATAGTTGGATGGTGAAATTGTCTGGTAGATTGACGAAGGCTCTTCCTTTAACAGGCGTAAAATCTCTTTTGCATGGTCTGGATATGTATCCTTTAATGCCTGCTGCTGCGCATTCTTAACATGTTTACAGATTTCATCGAAATGCGGCTTAGTTGTATCAGATGTCCAATAACTGTATCCCCCATAAGCTTGGAACAATCGATCAAAGGGCTCATACTCTAATGATTCTGCAGGAAGTCGACCTTCGGATAACAGGTCGTCGATATATTTCAGGCTAAGGTTAGTCTCTTCGTCCATGCTTCGGCCGGAAACATTCTGCTCGGCCATCATGAGACGAAGCGCTGCTATGTGCAAAAACTCACCTATATTCGTCACCGAGCGTTCGTCAAACTGACTCTGCATTAAAGCAATACCCTCGTTGAGGATATCGTCGTCCAGTGCATCTAACTGCATTACGATCTGCCACGGAGCCGCATCTGACGCCTTAATGAAGTACTGAGTTTGATCCAACCACGCAGTTATGCGCTCGGGATCAAATCGACCTTCGATAAGCGTCGCCTCAACGATCTCATCGCTCAGAATTGTGCCGGTAAGATCGGAAGAGGCATATCGAGAAACAATAGCACTAACTGGCTTCTCTTCTTTAGGTGCCTCTCGTTTCATTCTCTCCGAGACAGCCTGCTCCATTCGCTTGATCAATAAATCTCGGTTCAAATTCCCTGCACGCACCTCGATATCCAAGGCACAGAAGAACCGCAGAACATGGTCTATGGCATCTTGATTGGCGAGATGCCGTGGGTCGAATGTTGCACTGAGCCGGGCAATGTCGTTAAGGACATGCTTAAGAATGCGTAAAGACGACTGACCGGATTGCGCCCAAATTTCTTCGACTAGTGATCGTTTTCCCGAGACGAAAGTGCTCTCGGTTTGGATTGTAATATCTGCAAGGAACGCGTCGAATGCCGCCTCAGTCTGCGGTACGGCCTGAACGGTATGTCCGAATGTCTTTTCTTTAAGTTCGGCTATCTCAGCTGCAATGCGTTCATCATGGCAGATCACGACGACACGGAAGCCGCGATGTTCCACGTAGTAATTGATAGCCCCAAGCAACTCTTTTGTTTGAAGGGGGCTTCGTTCCAAGTCGTCAAAAACGATAGTGCGATCCGACTTTAAGCGTTGCCGGAGATACGTGTTCCAGACGCTATTGGCGAAGCCCGCGAGGGCGTAATGATCGCCCATCGCTTTACCCACCTCACCGAAGGTAGCTACATACTCCCCAGCTTTAAGGCTCGGAATGCATGCCGCTAGAACTGCGTCATGAATGGCATTCACGCTATCGAGCCCGTAAAGACTCACGAAATAGCGCTTGGTCTCCGGTATGACCTTCTTCACTTGGTGTGTCTTGCCAACTCCCCAAGGGCCAGTCACCAGAACGGCGTACCCTGGAGCCGCTAGGGTTGAATAATAACTGAGATAATTCGCAAGAGCAGTATCTGGCACAGCATTTGCGATTTGCTTGTCGGCTTCCGGCACAATGCCCTTTTCCCCCATGATTCGGCTCAGTAATTGTCTCATGTTATTTGGTATAGAACGAAATTATTCATTTCACATCCTATGATACGATTTTAGCAGTTTTGGGCAAATCGGACTGCTCGGAAGCTATAATATAGAATAGCAGGATACGATGACGCCTTGCGCAGGTGGCGGAGCGCGGCAGTGTATCCCGCTAAATGACCGATTTAGGGAACGAGAAGCTGCGTCCCGAATGACTGAAGTTGGGTCGATACCAGACAGACAGGACCCAGCGTTGAAACCCGTGGCATAGCACCCGTTGACACGAGTGATGAAAAAGAACTGCTTCTCTAAATATTTGTTTCACCACTATGTATTGGCTTCCTACATTTCGCATACAAACAGGTTTTTATGTCCTCGCAATGGATCCTGAAACAAGTTCAGGATGACGAGTTTGGGGTAGGGGCCAATGACAGTGCTATATGATGGCACTGTGGCTAGATGATGGGACTATGGCTGGCTAGGTCGCTCTAATAAAAATAACCAAATAGGCACAAACTGCTTGACATTGTCACGCTGTTTGGGTACATATCAGGAACATCGAGAAATTGTGATTCGGGCCGGGCGGCTCTGGAACAGGATTGGTCCCTTGGGGACGACCTGTTTTGGCGCGTCTGGCCTTTTTTATGTCCGGATGGTGATCCGGGCGAGAGGATAGATATGGCCGAAGCATCTGAAGATTCCCAAGACGATCTGGACCCGCGCGGGGACCATTTTACGACAAGGCGGGCGGTTTTTCTGAAACATCTGGCGCGCAATTCCAGTGTTAAAAAATCGGCAAAGAAGGCAAAAATTCCCAATTCGACGCTCTATTTGTGGAGGGAGAAAGATCCTGATTTTGCGGCGGCGTGGTTAAAGGCACTGGCCGCCGGTTATGAGCTGCTGGAAATGGAAATGCTGGACCGCGCGCGCAAAGGGGTAAAGCGCACGATTTATTATCATGGGAAGAAAGTCGCCAAAGTGCGGGATTATGATAATAAAATGGCGTTGCAATTGCTGCGCCTGCACCGGGAAACTGTGGCTTTGGTGCGGGCGGAGCAGGCGGCGGCCCAGGCGGAGGCCCGGGCGGAACCAGTGCGCGATACGCTGGATGAAAAGCTGAAAAAAGTGAACGAGCGGCTGCGTGCCTATCAGGCGGAAAAGCGCCGGAAACAGGAGTGTATTGATAGCAGCGCTATCGGCGCGAAAGGCGTGGGCGATGCAAGATGATGTCATTACCGTAAAGCAGATCAACGCGCTGCCGCCCGATGAGCGGGAGATGTTCCTTAAGGAAATGGGGCCGCAATACCGGCTGTTATATGAACGCAGTTGGCACAAATGGGCGCGGGATGAGCAATTGGCTCCGGAAGGTGACTGGACCGTGTGGCTGATCATGGCGGGACGCGGATTTGGCAAGACCCGCGCCGGAGCGGAATGGGTGCGCGGGATTGCCGAGAGCGATGGCAGTGCGCGATTTGCGCTGGTTGGCGCGAATTTTGCCGAAACCCGAATGGTGATGGTGGAGGGAGAGAGCGGCTTGCTTTCCATTGCGCCACCAAAAAACCGGCCCGTGTGGGAGCCATCGCTGAAACGGTTGCGCTGGCCGGGCGGGGCAGAGGCTTATTTATACTCCGCCGCAGAGGCAGAAGGGCTGCGCGGGCCGCAACATAGCCATGCGTGGTGCGATGAAATTGCCAAATGGGTTAATAATGCCGGTCAGGCACAGGCGGCTTGGGATAACCTGAAAATGGGATTGCGGCTGGGCAGTGCGCCGAAAATCGCGGCGACGACCACCCCGCGGCCCGTGCCGCTGGTGCGCGGCTTGGTCAATGACAAGGGCGTCGTGATTACGCGCGGCGGAACCTCGGATAATGTGATGAACCTGCCGGCGGCGTTTATCAAAGTGATGGAAGCGGATTACGGCGAAACACGGCTGGGGCGTCAGGAACTGGACGGTGAGCTGATCGAGGAGTTGGAAGGCGCTTTGTGGACACGGGCGATGATTGAAGCGTGCCGGGCTTCCCCCCTCCCCTTCAGGGGAGGGGATGGGGGTGGGGCAGTCCAAACCGCTTCCCCTGCTTCCCACGCGACCCTTGTTCCCCACGCCACCCTTGTTCCCCACGCTACCCTTGTTCCCCACGCTACCCTTGTTCCCCACGCTACCCTTGTTCCCCACCCCAACCCCTCCCCTGAAGGGGAGGGGCTTAAGGCATTAACCCGGATAGCTATCGGCGTGGACCCGCCGGCATCGAAAACGGGCGATGCGTGCGGGATAATTGTCGCCGGGCTGCGCGCGGATAATTGCGCCGTGGTTCTGGCCGATCATAGCGCCGAAAAGCCCAGCCCCGAAACCTGGGCAAGGGCGGTGGCTCATGCGGCCGAAAAATGGGGCGCCGACCGCGTGGTGGCGGAGGCCAATCAGGGCGGTGACATGGTGAAATCGGTCCTGCACGCGGCGAACATCGCGTTGCCCGTGCGGCTGGTCCACGCATCGCGCGGCAAGGTGGCACGGGCGGAACCTGTCGCGGCGCTTTATGAAGCGGGGCGGGTGATGCACGCTGGCCGTTTTGCGCGGCTGGAAGACGAGATGTGCGGGTTGCTGATCGGCGGCAGCTATGAAGGGCCGGGCCGCTCCCCCGATCGCGCAGACGCGCTGGTCTATGCGCTGACGGAATTGTTACTGGGCAAGAGACGCGAACCGAGAGTGCGGGTCTAGGGGGGGGATTTTTTTATTTAACCTCAGGCGCCGGGCGGGCGCATCCGCGCCCTTGGCTACGCGCCATAAGGCGCGGCGGCCAGTCGGCCTTGCCTCGCTGCGCTCGGACTGGTGTACCACCTCGAGGGAGCGCTGAACCGACGCGAAGCGGAGGCAAGCGCGACCGCGCGCCCGAGCTTATGCGAGGAAAGCCAAGCGGGCGGATGCCCGCGCCCGGCGCCTGAGGTACAAAAAAAAGGAAATTAACATGAAACTATGGGATAATATCTCCCTTGCCTTAAAAGGCGGGGGCGGGTCATTGCGGCCGCCGTTGGGGCGGTCATATATCGCCGCTTACGGGGGCGCTTCTTTTTCGGGGGGAGCGCCTTCTTCTTATGTGGAGCAGGTGCGCGAAGCCTATGCCGAAAATCCGGTAGCGCAACGCGCTGTGCGGATTGTGGCCGAAGCGGTGGCAGATGCGCCGCTTGCGCCGATGAATGACGCGCTGGCGGGCCTGATCGCGGCGGATAACGAAGGGCAATCGCTGCTCGAAACGCTCGCGGCGCATCTGATGCTGCACGGCAATGCCTATGTGCAGGTGATTTGCGGAGCGGATGGCAGGCCGGATGCGCTCTATACGCTGCGCCCCGACCGGATCTCGGTTGAAGCGGATGAAACCGGCTGGCCGGTGGCGTATCTCTATCGCGCCGGGGAACATCAGACGCGCTTTCCCGCGCTTGATGCCATGGGCAGGCCTGCGATCATCCATATCAAGACATTCCATCCAACCGATGACCATTACGGGCTGGGCTGTCTGGGCGCGGCGGCGAAAGCGGTGGCGGTTCACAACGCAGCAGCGCAGTGGAACAGAGCGTTGCTCGACAATGCCGCGCGGCCATCGGGCGCGTTGGTTTTTGACCCCGGGCCCGATGGCGGAGTGTTGTCCACAGAGCAGTTTGACCGGCTGCGCGCAGAAATGGAGGCAAGTTTTGCCGGATCGGGCAATGCCGGTCGGCCCATGCTGCTCGAAGGCGGCCTGAAATGGCAGTCGATGAGCATGACCCCTGCGGATATGGATTTTGTCGCGCTCAAAGCCGCGGCTGCGCGAGAAATTGCGCTGGCTTTCGGGGTGCCGCCGATGCTGCTCGGCCTGCCGGGCGATAATAGCTACGCCAATTACCGCGAAGCCAACCGCGCGCTGATCCGGCTGACGATTTTGCCGATGACGGGCAAGATATTGAAAGCGCTATCCGCCGCGCTGGGCGCGTGGTGGGATGATACGCGTATGAGGGTGGACCGCGACCAGATCCCCGCGCTGTCCGAAGACCGGGCGAGCCTGTGGAAGCGGGTAAGCGAGGCGGATTTCCTGTCGCCAGAAGAGAAAAGAGCGATGCTGGGGATCGAGTGAGGGTAGGTGTGAGGGGGATTCTTTATTTTACCTCAAGCGCCGGGCGCGGGCATCCGCGCCCTTGGCTACGCGCCAATAAGGCGCGGCGGACGCCAGTATATTTTTGGCGGCCTTGCCTCGCTGCGCTCGGACTGGTGAATATTCTTTAGGTTGCGCCCTGGTGCGCCATCTCGAGGTCGCGCCAATCCGACGCGAAGCGGAGGCAAGCGCGACCGCGCGCCCGAGCTTATGCGAGGAAAGCCAAGCGGGCGGATGCCCGCGCCCGGCGCTTGAGGTCCAAAAAAACTCGGTCTAAAAAAAGGAAAAATCAATGCAAAATGATGAAATGCTCGCCCGCCTGGTGGCGCAGGCGGAAGGCGATGGGGCTGATCTTGTCACGCTCCGCGCGATTGTGGAGGAGGCGACCGATAGCGGGGCAAAGCGTGTGCTTGACCGTTTGGGATTGGCCGATCCGTCGGCGCAGGATGATATTGACGATCTGCGCGAATTGTTACGGGCGTGGCGCGATGCAAAGGCGAGCGCGTGGAAAGCGGCGATTACCTGGGCCGTGCGCGGGGTGCTTGCGTTGCTGTTAGTCAGTATTGCGATGCGGCTGGGTTTCGGGAATCTGGTCGCATGACCGCCGTGCGCTTTGCCGGATATGCCGCGATTTTCAACCATATCGACCGGGGCGGGGATATTATCCGGCCCGGTGCGTTTGGCGCGCTAAGTAAGGGGCAGATACTCCCGCTGTTGTGGCAGCACAGCCCTTTGCAACGCATCGGCAGCATTGATTATGCCCGCGAAGACCGTCGCGGCCTTCGCGTTATTGGTAGTTTTTCAACGACCAGAGCAGGGCGGGAAGCTGCGGAAATGCTGGTGAACGGCGCGGTGAGGGGACTTAGCTTTGGCTATCGCGTGACCCATTCGGCGGGTCGGCGTCCGCGCATATTGGAGGCGCTGGACGTTGCGGAAATATCGCTGGTGACGCACCCGATGCAGCCGCTGGCGCGAGTGCATCTGATCAACTGAACGCGCCGTTCTCCGCACGTGATGCGGAGTCCAGAGTAAGCGGGCGTGACAGCCATCCCAACTTTCGCATCACGTGCGGAGCACAAACAACAGGCCGTCCCATTTCGGGCGGCCTTTTTATTACCCACAAGAAAGGAATATTATGAAAACTTCTAACACTGCCATTTCGACCCCGCTTGAGGTAAAAGCCGATCCGCTGGAAGCCTCGTTCGATGCGGAAATAGTAAAGGAGGAAACCGAGGATCAGTTCAAGCAACACGGCAAGGCCATTGCTGATTTGCGTACCGATGTGGATGGCTTGAAAACCCAGATGACAGAAATTTCGCGGGTATCGGCGCGGCCTGTTCTGTCGGGAAATACAGACGGGGTGAAAGGCATGCGCTCTTCCGCTTCGCATGATTTTGTCAGCAAATATCTGCGCCGGGGCGACCATGCCGGGGTTGAACTGAAAAGTTTTACCGGTGCCTCCGGTCCCGAAGGCGGCTTTGCCGTGCCGCGTGAAATTGATGCGCTGATTGGCCGGACGCTGAAAGATATTTCGCCTATTCGCTCGATTGCTACTGTGGTGCAAACCGGCAGCGCGGGATACCGCAAACTTGTCACCAATGGCGGAACGCCGTCAGGATGGGTGAGCGAAACCGCTGGTCGGCCAGAAACCAACACGCCCAATTTCAATGAAATTGCTCCTCCGGGCGGCGAGCTTTATGCCAATCCGGCGGCATCGCAGTCTATGCTGGATGACGCGGCCTTTGATGTCGAAGCGTGGCTGGCCGATGAAATTGCCCGCGAATTTGCCGCTGCCGAGGGGGCGGCCTTTGTCGGTGGTTCGGGCGTCAATCAACCAAGCGGTTTTTTGAACGCTCTTGTCACGGCGGAGCCCGATGACATTCGCGCTTTTGGAACGCTGCAATATGTTCCCTCAGGCGCGGCAGGCGGGTTTGCCGCAGCCGATGGGGAGGACGCACTGGTCGATCTGGTCCACGCGCTGAAACCCGCTTATCGGCAGGGGGCGAGCTTTGTAATGAACAGCAGCACGCTGGCGCAAATCCGCAAGATGAAAACCACCGATGGCGCATTTATGTGGCAGGCGTCACTGGCTTCGGGTCAGCCGGATACGCTTTTGGGTTATCCGGTGGTTGAAGCGGAAGATATGCCAGATGTTGCGGCGAACAGCCTGTCGATCGCATTTGGTAATTTCCGTTCAGGCTATCTGATCGCAGAACGCAGCGCGACCAGCATATTGCGCGATCCGTTCACCAATAAACCCTTCGTGCATTTCTATGCCACCAAGCGCGTGAGCGGTCAGGTGATGAACAGCGAAGCGATCAAACTGATGCAGTTTAGCGTGAGTTAAAGGGATTTCTCCCCTCCCTAAAAGGGAGGGGAGAGTCTTTATTGGACCGAGTCTTTATTTTACCTCAGGCGCCGGGCGCGGGCATCCGCCTGCTTGGCTTTCCTCGCATAAGCTCGGGCGCGCGGTTGCGCTTGCCTCCGCTTCGCGTCGGACTGGCGCTCCCTCGATATGGCGTGCTAGAGTGCAACCTATAGAACTTTCACCCCTCCGAGCGCAGCGAGGCAAGGCCGACTGGCCGCCGCGCCTTATTGGCGCGTAGCCAAGCGGGCGGATGCCCGCGCCCGGCGCTTGAGGTTAAATAAAAAACTCCCGGCGCTTGAGTTCATAAAAAACACCTACAACCCAAACAGAAAGGACGCCCGATCCATGAGCTTCCAACCCGAAAACCTGCCCGCTATGCCGGTAGAGTTAATCCAGGAGGTCAAGGGTTTCCTGCGCCTTGACCATGGCGAAGATGACGCCGCGATTGCCCAGATGTTGTCTAGCGCGGTGCATTTGTGCGAAAATTTCATCGGACAGATGCTGATTGCCCGCCCGGTGTCAGACCGGATGCCGGTGCGCGGAGAGTGGCAGAAACTGTCCAAACGCCCGGTGCAGGCGATTACGCTGGTCGAGGCGGTGGCGCCCGATGGCGCGGCGACCGTTTTGCCTGCCTCCGCCTATGCGATGGATATTGATAGCGATGGCAGTGGCTGGGTAAAACTGCATCCGGTCAGTAATGTGACCCGGATTGCGGTGACTTATGAAGCGGGGCTGGCGGCGGATTGGGCCACAGTTCCGGCGACCCTGCGCCACGGCGCGGTGCGGCTGGCGGGTTATCTGTATACGCATCGTGACGGCGAAACGGGTAATCCGCCAAGCGCGATCACCGCACTGTGGCGTCCGCACCGCCGGATGCGGTTGGCATGAGCGGCGGGAAATCTGGCAGCGGGGAATTTAGCGGCCTGCTGCGCGAGAATATCCGCATAGAACGCCCCTCGATGCAGCGCGATGCCTCCGGATCAGCGGGGCTGGCACGCGATGTGATCGGCACTTTCCGCGCGGCGGCAGAGCCAATGGGAACCGGAGAGGAAGCCATGAGCGAAAGCCGGACGGCGATGCCGCGATGGGGCTTCATGCTGCGTCAAACGGATATGATTTTGCCCGGAGATTACCTGTTCTGGGCGGGACGTAAAATGCACGTGCGTAGCGTGGCCGCCGATCATCGCTTCATACCGAAAACCTTATTGCAAGCCGAGGAGACAGGCTGATGGAAAAATTGAAACAAAAGGCGGAGATATTGGCAGAGACAGCAGCACAGCAAGCCAGAGCAGAGGTCAAGACGGCGCTGGTTGCGGAGCTGGATTCTTCCCTTTCTGTCACTGAAACCAGTGAGGGCGTGACTGTTTCGGGACAGGGCTTGCACCGCGAAATGGCCGGTCACAGCGGCTTGCGCGACGTAGCATTTTTGCTGCGCGGTATGCGGTGAGCGGCGCTGTAGAAGCGGTCCAGCAATGCCTGATCGCCGCGCTGAACGCGCATCAACCGCTGATGAGCGTGATTACCGGCATTTACGACGGCCCGCCACCGCGTGCGGATTTCCCCTATATCGCGATGGCCACCGGACCGGCGCTGGATTGGAGCTTTAAGGGCGGAACGGGCCGGGAATTAAGCCTGGCGCTGAGCGTGCATGACGATGGCACAAGCGCAGAGCGGCTGCACCGCGTGATGGCACTGGTGGAGGATGCACTGGCCGGCGGGCTGGCGGATGGCGGGGGCTGGCAAGTCGTAACCTTCGGCTTTCGCCGCGCAAGAGTGCTTCGCAGTGCGGTGAGCCCGTGGAACGGCTTGATCGAATATCGCGCGAGGGTTTTGCAGAAGCCCGCGCCCGGCGCTTGAGGCCATAAAAAACACACACAATCAAAAAAAGGACCATGATCATGGCAGCAGAAAACGGTAATTCATTTCTTCTGAAAATTGGCGATGGCGGTAATCCGGTGGCTTATTCCACCATTGCCGGCCTGCGTACGACGCAATTGTCGGTCAATGGCGCGCCGGTGGCGATTACCAACAAAGACAGCGGCGGCTGGCGCGAACTTTTGTCGGGCGCGGGGGTGCGGTCTGTCTCGGTGTCGGGAGCGGGCGTGTTTACCGGCTCGGCAGCGGAGGCCCGGATTAAAAACCACGCGCTCGGCGGCGTGATCGACGCTTATGAGCTGAGCTTTGAAGGCGGCGATAAAATGCGCGGCGATTTTCTGGTCACGCGGCTGGATTATAGCGGCGATTATAACGGTGAGCGGACGTATACGCTTAGCCTCGAAAGCTCTGGCGCGGTGATCAATGTCTGATCGGGGTAATGCTATCAGGGGCGAGGCGGAGCTGGTGCTGGACGGCTACCATCTGGTCTTGCGGCCTAGTTTCGCCGCGCTGGTCGCTGCGGAAGAGGAACTGGGATCGCTATTCGATCTGGTCGAGCGGGCCGCAGACGGGCGGCTGTTATTGTCCGAAATGGCCGCGCTTTTCTGGCATGTTATCCGGGATCGTCCGGACGATCTGACGCGCGCGCAATGTAACGAAGCGATGATGGCGAAGGGATTGGCGGGGATGACGCCTGCGCTCAAAATCCTGCTCAAACAGATATTGCAGGGGCGGTGATCGTGTCTTTGTATTCCGCACCTGATGCGGAATTTACAGTGAGGGGGCTTGGCAGCTACTCCAGGCAACCCATCAAGTGCGGAGCACAACACATAGGTGGCCTCCGCATCAAGTGCGGAGCACGGTCTTATGGGCCATGATTTTCGCACCTGCGCCGCGCAACTGGCCGGGGTTGTCCCTGCCATTATTGGCTGGACACCGGACCAATATTGGCACGCCACGCCCGCTGAACTGGCCGCCATCCTAACGGCTTTGTCTCCGGCTGGTGATAGCGCCCGACCGCTTAACAAATCCGAAATGGAAAAACTGAAAGACACCCTTGAAAATGGATGAAGAAATCGAACGGCTGATTATCTCCGTGCGCGCTGATACAGCCGGATTTGCAAAAGATGTGGCGGATATGAAGGGGCAGCTTGATGGCCCGCTGGCGAGCGGGATGGAACGCGCTGGCTCCGCGCTGGAAACCAGCCTGGGTCGCGCTATCCGGCGAGGTTCGCTGGATCTTCAGGATCTGAAAAATACCGCGTTGTCGGTCATGGCAGAGATTGCGGAGGCCGCGATCAGCAGCGGTCTGGGCAGTTTGCTTGGCGGTGCAAAGAGCGGCGGCCTGCTGGGAATCGGAACATCGTTACTGGGCGCGGCGCTGGGCGCACCGGGCCGCGCGACGGGCGGGCCGGTGACGGGTGGCCGCGCCTATATGGTGGGGGAGCAGGGGCCGGAGCTGTTTGTGCCCACATCATCGGGGCGGGTGAGCGTAACGGAACGTCCGCTCAGCCCGACATCCGTCTGACTATCAACATATCGGACAATGGCCACGCCAGTGCGCCCGATCAGGTGCGCCGGTCCAGCAGACAGGTCGCGCGCGCCGTACGCAGCGCTCTGGTCCACAAGGAGGGGTAATCATGGGTTTCTGGTTAGCGAGCGAGCGCACAGGACAACAAACGGATTTTATCCAAAGGTTTGATCCGCGTTTCTGGACCGTCAATTTCCCGCGTCCGGCTATGGCTTCGGTGGTGACGACGGCGGCTGACGCCCTGCGTGTTGATGCGGTGTTCTATAATAGCGATGATCTGGCCGGGCTGATCTGGGACACGAAAGACACGCTCGATCATCCTCTTTTGGCTTATGAAACTTGCGCCGATTATGCGCGGCTCAGCCTGCAATTCCGCTGGCGCTCGTCGGGGATTATGGCGCTAGATCAAATCAATGGTCCGACGCTGACGATTGAGGGGCGCGATGCGCTGGGCAATCCCAAAAACTGGTATGTCCGGCTGTGGAACTATGCCAGCGGAACGCCGACCGACGCGCAGATAAACCTTGAATTTTCCGCGCTGGACGGCGGGTTCATGCTGCCGGGGGAGGCGGAGCGGGTCTATCCGCATGATATTGACCGCCTGTTCATTTCCATCATGCCGCCCGATTATGACGGCATAGGAACGCGGCTTCCCGCCCCCCGTAACGGCTGGGTAGAGATGAGCGGCATCAAGGCCGATGGCGGCGGCGCGGTGCTGGAAATTGGCGATGTCATGGTTCCGGAAAACGGTCTGTCGATGGCGAGCGGCTATGATGACAGTTTCAACCAGACGCCCGAACGCCTGCTACGCTCTATCCGTAGCCTCGGCTACCGCGGGGCGATCAACCATTATGTCGGGATGAGCCATTATTTCCGCCTCGAAACCAGCGGGGCCGGACTATATGCCAGCTTGTCCGCGCCGCAGCCCGGCGAAGAATTTGCCGCGATTAACCAGCCTTGCACCGTCTGGCACCGCGATCTGGCCGTGCGGGCAAAAGCGATGGATTTCACCATCATATTTTCGCTGTCCTATGAATTGTTCGATGCCCATTGCTGGAGCGCGTGGAAGCAGCGGGCGGAAAATGGTGATCCGGCCCTGACCGGATGGGACCCTCCATCGACTCTTCTTTCCCCCGCCCAGCCAGCGGCCATGGCCTATTTACAAGCGGTCGCGCGCGCTTTTACCGCCATTGCCCGTGATGCCGGAACGGCGATAAAATTTCAGGTGGGTGAGCCGTGGTGGTGGACCATGCCCGACGGGCGTATCTGCTTGTATGACGCGGCGGCGAAGGCGGAATTTGGCGCTGCTCTGGTGAGCATAGCGGATATTAAAGGCCCGAAAACCGCGGTGCAAAATGCGATGCTGGATCAAGCCGGAGCAATGCTGGCGCAATCCACGGCAGATTTGATGGCGGCGGTAAAAGACGAAGCGTTAGGCGCGCCGGTTGAAACGCTGCTCCTTGCCTATTTACCAAGCATATTGGACGAGACAGCACCAGAGGCGAAACGCGCCAATCTGCCAGTGGGCTGGGCCAGTCCGGCCTTCGATATTTTGCAGCTGGAGGATTATGACTGGGTGATTGCGGGTAATCATGCTGCAACGCAGCGCGGCATTGATCTGACGACCCAGCGGCTGGGTTATCCGGCGAGCGCACAGCATTATTTTGCCGGATTTGTCCTGACCAGCGATACGCGCTTCATCTGGGCCAATATGGTCGATGCCATTGCCGCGGCACAAAGACGCGGCACGCCGGAAACCTTCATCTGGGCACTGCCGCAGGTGGCACGCGACGGTTTTACCTTTTTTCACGAACAGGAGGATGAAATGGACGCTTTTGACGATGTGCAATTTCCGATTTCTATCGGGCGCAATGCGATGGTGTCACCGCAATTTTCGACTGATATTATCACCACGCTTTCGGGCCATGAAAAACGCAATAGCGACTGGGCCGATGCGCGGCTGCAATTTGATGCCGGGCCGGGTGTGCGATCGGAAGAGGAATTACGCAGCCTGATCGCATTTTTCCGGGCGCGGAGAGGGGCAGCAAAGGCGTTTCGTTTTACCGATCCCTATGATCATAGCAGCAACGATATGGCAGAAAATCCGGACGCCCCGCCAACGGCAATGGACCAGATTATCGGGACAGGAGATGGCGAGAAAGCCAGTTTCCAACTGGTAAAAACCTATGAAGCTGGCGCGCAAACGCGGTTGATTACCAGGCCGGTGCCATCATCCGTTCTTGTCGCCGTCAATGGGATGCTCGCCAGCAATTGGACACTTGGTCCATTAGGGCAAATAATTTTTGACCTGCCGCCCGCTGCTAACAGCCAGATAACCGCCGGTTTCCTGTTTGATGTTCCTGTCCGTTTCGCCAGCGACCGGATCGACATGAGCGCCAGCACGTTTCTGGCCGGTGATATTGCCGAGGTTCCCTTGATCGAAGTGCGGGATGCGCCATGAACGTGCCGGGAAGTGCAACATGGCTGGACCAGCTTTTGACCACCAGCTGCTATGCGTGGCGGCTGGAGCGGGCAGACGGTGTGACATTAGGTTTTGTCTCGCATGACCGTGATCTGGTGATTGATAATTTGCGCTATCGCGCAGCGCCGGGAATGGTGCCTTCCACTATCGCGCTGTCGGATTCTCTGGATGTAGACAGCGTGGATATTGAGGGGGTGATGACCAGCACGGCGATTGCCGAGGCGGATTTGATCGCGGGCCGTTGGAACGGGGCGCGGCTGCACATGTCGCTGGTCAACTGGGAAAGTCCGGATGTTGATCCGCTTCATCTGGTCAGCGGCGAATTTGGCGAGATCACCCGCACCGGTGATGCGTTTAGGGTCGAGATGCTGGGCGGCACATCGTTTCTCGACGAAGCGATTGCGCCGCTAACATCCCCTACGTGCCGCGCGCGATTGGGGGACCGGGCCTGCAAGGTCAGTCTCGCCCTGCACCGGGCCGAATTGGCCGTGACCGCAATTATGGACCCGCATCTGGAATTTGCCGGGCTTGGCGGGCAGGGCGCTGATTATTCTTATGGAGAATTACGCTGGCTGAGCGGCAAAAATTGCGGGCTGGGCTTTGCGATTATCAGCGGCGCGGGCAATAATATCCGGTTGACAGATCAACCCGCGCAGCCCGTTTCCATTGGCGATAAAGCGGTGTTGACCGCCGGATGTGACAAAAATTTTGCCACCTGCCGCGACCGTTTTGCCAACAGCATCAATTTTCGCGGGGAACCCCATCTACCGGGCAATGATCTGCTTACCCGCTATCCAGGAGCATGATGGGCTTAAATCGGCCAGAGATGCCCGCAGAGATTATCGCCGAAAGAGCATTGCAACTATGCGGCAGTAATTTTCGCCTGCACGGGCGCAGCGCCGATCATGGTCTGGATTGTATCGGCCTTGTCGCGCAATGTCTGGCCGCAGCAGATGTCTCTTGCGAAGTTCCTACCGGCTATTCGATCCGCGGTGGTAGCGCGGAGCAGATAGTGGCGGTGATGGAGCGGGCGGGGTTTATAGTCCTGTCCCGCGATGTGGGGCACGACAAAATACCGCTATGCGAAGGAGACATTGTGCTGGCGCGGCCCAGTCCGGTGCAATGGCATCTCATGGTGCGGGTGTCAGACGGATTTGTCCATGCCCATGCCGGACTGGGGCGCGTCGTTTTTACCCCCGGTCCGGCCCCATGGCCGGTCATTAAACTATTCAGAATATTGGCCTAAATTATAGGAGAGCTAGATGGCGACCTTGGTTTTGACGGCTGTTGGCACGGCTTTCGGTGGACCGATTGGCGGCGCGCTGGGCGCGATGCTGGGACAGCAAATTGACCAGAATATCCTGTTCAAACCCAAAGGCCGTGAAGGCCCGCGGTTACAGGAACTGGCAGTGCAAACCTCCAGCTATGGATCACAAATACCGCGACTTTACGGCAAAATGCGCGTCGCTGGAACCGTCATCTGGGCAACCGACCTTAAAGAAACACGCCAGTCGAGCGGCGGTGGCAAAGGCCGTCCCAAAAGCACGACCTATAGCTATTCCACGTCTTTGGCGGTGGCATTGTCCAGCCGGAAAGTGAAAAGCATTGGCCGGATTTGGGCTGATGGAAAAATATTCCGGGGTAGCGCCGGGGATTTCAAGACCGAAACCGGATTCCGATTTTACACTGGCGACGAAGATCAGGCACCTGATGGCCTGATAGCCAGCGCAGAAGGCGCGGGCAAAACTCCGGCCTATCGGGGTCTGGCGCTGGCTGTGTTTGAGGATATGGAGTTGAGCGATTATGGCAATCGTATCCCGTCTCTGACGTTTGAGGTTATTGCCGATGACGGCGTGGTCAGCCTCGGCACGATAATCGATGATATATCCGGTGGTTCGATTACGGCTTCTGGCGATGAGACTCTTCACGGCTTTGCTGCGGCGGGTCAAGACCGCCGGGATGCACTAACCGCGATAAGCGACAGTTTTTCACTATCCTTCCCGTCTGTGTCAGGGACTATCCATGCAAAACCGCGTCAATTTGATCCGCAAGCGGCTGCAATAGCGCTAAATAGTTATATCCTATCCAACCAGAATGGCCGCGCCGTGGAGCGGCCAGAATCGCAGATTTTACCCGAAACCAAAATAGCAAGGCAACAGGCCTTGCGCTATTATGACCCGGGGCGGGATTATCAATCCGGCATGCAAAATGCGTTCCGGCCCGGGCGAAGCCGGGTGATCATCAATCATGATTTTCCCGCTGCTATGAGTGCGGCACAGGCCAAAAATATTGCTCAAGCCAGATTATGGACGCTCTATCAGGAGCGCAGCACGGCAAAATTGCATGTCCAGCGTAGCGCGACGGTGTTGACGCCCGGAGCATTGGTCCAATGGGATGACAGCGGCGATATATGGCGGGTGAGGCAATGGGAAATGAGCAGGGGCAGTATCGCCCTGATGCTGTCAAAAGCGGGGAGCATATTGCCGGATGTTGCGACAGGAACAGATAATGGCCGCCCCATAAGGGAAAAGGATTTGCTGGCAGGGCAAACGCGTTTGACGCTGGTTGATCTGCCCTTTGCGCTGGGTGCGCCGAGCGAGGTTTCCGAAAGTTCCCGGCTCTATGCCGCTGCGGCTGGAGATGCGGGATGGCGCCATGCACAATTGTTTATAACCCAGGCAGATGGTGTAACCAGTGAGTATATCGGACAGATACCAGCCCCCGCAATTATCGGGACAGCACCGGACCCGCTGGGTAGCAGCAAACCGCATGTCATCGACCGGCAAAACACACTGCTGGTGCAAATGCATAATGGGAGAATGACGCTGGGTGATGCGGACCACAACCAACTGCTCGCGGGTCATAACATTGCCGCCATCGGGCGTGAGATCGTGCAATTTGGTTATGCCATGCCGATTGGCAATAACCGCTACATTTTATCCTATCTGCTAAGGGGGTTAGCGGGAACCGAAACGGAGATGGGCGAGCATTTGCCGGGTGAAGATTTTGTCCTGTTAAAAGATGGCGAACTGACGGAAATTGATGCCCGCCATTATACACCGTTCCAACCTGTAACCCTGTCCGCGCTTGGCCGGGGAGATGAAAGCCCGGTATTTCGCTCCATTGATGAGCCGGGCCGGGCATTAAAACCATGGTCCCCCGTCCATCCGCGTGCAGTATTTCATCAGAACGGCGGCCTTGAAATCGGCTGGACACGCCGATCGAGGGGCGGGCTGATGTGGCCGGATTATGTGGAAATACCGCTGGCGGAAGAAACAGAAAAATATCGCGTGATGATCGACGGCCAGATTGTCGCCGAGCCCGCTGAGCCAGCGTTGCTCCTCTCTATAGCCACTGTTCAGGCGTATCGGGATCAGGGTCTTTCAAGTCTGACGGTGGATGTCCGGCAGATCGGCCAGCATAATATTTCCGATCCGCTGACTCTGGCCGTGGAAATATGACCAACTATTCCCTGGTAATATTACAGATGAATTTAAGGACTATGATATGACAACATTGGAAACCTCGCGTTTTGGCCTTCCATTACTAGCTGTTGGGCAGGCCCATAAGGAATTATTCCATAATGACGCATTGCTGTTACTGGATTTTTTGATAAATCCGGTGGTGAAGGCCGTGACTAATGATCCGGATATTTTGCAGCCGGTAGAGGGCGATTGTTGGCTGGTCGGGACTGCTCCTGTTTCCGGATGGAGCGGCAAGGCCGGTCGGATTGCAGGTTGGTCCGGCGGTGGCTGGCATTTCATCAAGCCACAGGAATCTATGCGGATTATTATATCAGGCAGCAATAGCCCAGCTATATATCGCAATGCTGTCTGGCATTTTCCGAGCCAGATAGATGCACCGACCGGCGGTACGACAATTGATCCGGAGGCCCGTTTGGCAATTGATTCGATTCTCGACCTATTGAGAAGGGCTGGAATTTTACCTCAAATCATCTGATTTGATTCTGATTTCATTGGAAATATTCCCGATTTACCACAATTGAGAGGCATGATTTTCGGCTAAATCACGAAAATGGCGACATTTTCGCAACAGTTCTGCAATTTGTGCGCTTGCACTGATTATAGTGACGGGGTACAAAGCGGCGTGAATTCAGAACCTAAATGAGAAGGGGAATATAAATGCGGAAGCTTGCCATAGGACTGGCGCTTGCCTCCACGGCTCTCGCTTCACCTGCTCTGGCCCGTGATGGCCAGTGGTATGTGGGCGTAGAAGGCGGCGCGATGCTGGTTGAGGATATTGAATCCGACATCGGTACATTTAATAATGCGTCAAAAGTTGATCATGACGCTGGTTATGATTTTGACGGTATTGTCGGTTATGACTTCGGCGGATTTCGTCTGGAAACGGAAATTGCCTATAAAGCAGCATCAGCGGATTCTGTTCAGATCGGTGCACCAGGGATTCCAACAAATCCAAATGGAACAGGTACCTTCACTGGCACAACGGATATTAACGGTGAAGTTAATGCTCTGAGCTTCATGCTCAATGGTATGCTCGACTTTGGCGATGATGACGGCATTCAAGGCTTTGTCGGCGGCGGTGTTGGTGTAGCTCGTACCGAGATCACCAATATTTTCGCTGGTCCCTATCTTGATGATTCGGATACCGGTTTTGCATGGCAGGCGATTGCGGGTGTCCGCGCTCCTCTGAGCAGCAACTGGGACGTTGGTTTGAAGTATCGCTTCTTCAATGCTGACAAGATTGATCTTGTAGACCAGAATGGCAGAGATGTGAGCACGCGTTTGCGTACCCACTCCATCCTGGGTAGCTTGATCTACAACTTTGGCGGCGAACCAGCGGCACCACCACCGCCACCGCCTCCACCACCACCTCCACCACCACCACCACCTCCTCCGCCACCTGCTGCGGAATGTGCACCTGGACCGTATATTGTGTTCTTTGACTTTGATCAGTCAGACATCACACCAGAAGCTGCTACAGTTCTGGATAACGCGATTACAGCATATGGTGACTGTGGTTCGGCTCAGGTTATGTTGGCGGGTCACGCTGATAAATCTGGTCCTGCAAGCTATAACGTTGGTCTGTCTCAACGTCGTAACGCTTCGGTTCGGGCATATCTCGAATCACGCGGTATCGGCGCTGGTGTTATCTCCAGCGAAGCCTTCGGTGAATCACGCCCACGCGTTGATACTGCCGATGGTGTTCGTGAGCCACAGAACCGTCGTGTTGAAATTATGTATGGTCCTGGTTCAGGAAACTAATTTCAATTTTGATATAAAGAAAAGGGCTGGTCTTCGGACCGGCCCTTTTTTTGTCTGGAATCCGCATCTATATCCGGAATAAGGATAAATCAGCCTAAACCATTGTTACCAATCAATAATCTACATGAAGCGCTTATATCGTTCCGATGACGGCATAGATTATATGCTGTTCTGTCGGGAGGATATGATGCGTTTTTCTATGGTTAACCGGAAAAACGGCGATGGTTATAATCCCCGTTACCAACGGCACCATTTGATTCCATTACAAGCGGCGTCGATCCCGGAAATTAACAAACCGCTGAATGCAATGGGTGGAGACAGCTGCAATAGTCGTGACACCGATAGCAATCAGAGCGGATTTGATTTCGACAATTTCGAAAAAAACGGTGTTTTATTACCATCTGACGAGCAAATGGCGCTTCAAACCGGCTATCCGCTGCACCGCGGGCCGCATCCACGCTATAATGAGCTGGTCATTGAGCGATTGCTCCATATCATCCGGCTCAGTAACCAGATCGACAATCAGGTCCAGCGCATAGTGTTCTTTCGTCTGAGAATAAGAATCCTCCAACTGGTATTGCGTAAGGCTCTTGTAGGATCAGCCTTGCCGGTATTCCGGTTGAACCGAAGAGATCCCGGACTTTCGTCATCGGATTTTGCCGAGCTGGATAGCTGTGTTGATGCGCTTTATATGGCAACCCAATGGCCGCCGATAAAAAGATAGTTAACAGCTCTCAAATTGTTAATGCGTCCCTTGTGAGCCTTAACCCAATAAGCCCTCAAACAGTTTCAATCCATCTGTCCCGCCATGTATAGGATCAATAGCGCGTTCAGGGTGCGGCATCATGCCAAGAACATTTCCACTGGCGTTCAAAATTCCGGCAATATCACGGGTTGATCCGTTAATATTTTCACCATAGCGGAAAGCGATACGATCTTCATTTTCCAGACTATCCAGCGTCGCTTCATCCGCAAAAAAATTGCCATCATGATGGGCAACCGGAATGGTAATCGTTTCATTCTCTTCATAAGCGGAAGTAAATACTGAACGGTTCTGGGCGACGATCAAGGGAACATCTTTACAAATAAATTCAATATTCTGGTTACGCATCAACGCGCCAGGCAATAGACCGATTTCGGTTAGAACCTGAAACCCGTTACAGACACCCAGGATTTTTACACCTTTGTCAGCGGCCTTTATAACTTCACTAATGATATGGGACCGCGCTGCCATTGCGCCAGAACGCAAATAGTCGCCATAAGAAAAACCGCCCGGCAAGGCGATAATATCAACATCCGGTAAAGCGCTGTCGCCATGCCATACCATCTCTGGCTTCTTGCCTGTCACTGTCTCCAGCGCAACCGCCATATCGCGATCGCAATTAGAGCCGGGGAAAACGAGAACAGCAGATTTCATATCAGGATTTTTCTATAGTCTGTTCGGTCAGCTTTTGAATCTCGAAATTCTCGATGACCGTATTGGCGAGCAACTTCGTGCACATTTTTTCAATGTCGCTGTCTGTTGTGCTCTCATCAACATCCAGTTCGATGAGTTTACCGGCGCGCACATCATTCACACCTTTGAAATCAAGGTTTTCCAGTGCGTGATGAATGGCTTTCCCCTGTGGGTCGAGGACACCGTTTTTCAGTGTCACAAAAATTCTTATCTTCATGAATCTCGCTTTTCAAATGGCCGACAGTATGGCTATTTCCTATAGTGCTTTCCTATAACGTTGTCTGCAAAAGGAGCAAGGGATGGTTGCAGTACCAACGGCTGAATTGGCTCAAGTCCCGTTCAAACCTAGAAAAATTTCGCCAATTTGAAATTCACGCGGTGCCGGTCCATTTTATAAAGGCCGTAATTGCTATCGACCCGGGAATAATTATAGTCGACAGATGGCGAGAAACCGAGAAGCTTAATCTGGCGGCTGCCGATATAGGCACGCGCAAAGCTCCGCCAGTCTTTCCGTTTCGCAGTGGAATATAGCAGTAAAGCTTCGTCAAATGTGGATCGGCTGATACTGCCGGATACCCCGGCGTTCAGCCCCAATGGCAGCTCTCCACCTATGCCCAGATTCACGCCATAGTTGATGCTGGAATAGCCGTCGGAATTAAGCAAATCCCTCCGTGTGAACAAGCTGGCCGAAGCAATGAGCGACTTGCCGATCAAATGTTCATAAGTCGCATTGGCACCCAGCTGCCAGCCACTGAAGCTATCGTTTAATTTCGAGTCCGTCCTGCGCCCATCCAGTTCGATGCCTATCCGCTGTCCTTGGCTCAGAGCAGCCTGAAAACCGATTCGCGCACCATATTCACGGGTCGCCAAACTGCCGCCATACCAGCGTTGCAGCCCCACAGCCTGAAGTGAAACGCTGGCATAACGGGCAATGCGAACTTCGGGGCCAGCAGCAATCTGTGCCACAATATCATCAGCGGCTTGGCCCTGATAATTGATGAGCTTGCTATCTGCATCAAATAAAAAAGCCAGCTTATTGCTTGCTTTTAGTCGGACACCTCCAGAAAAACCGGCGATCTGACCGATGCCGGATTTCTGTCTGGCATTTTCATCAAGCTCTAATTGGCCTTGGGCATCGCCCAATAGCGGAAAAATTGCTCCGAAATTGACATCAACTGTTTCGGCATTGGTCGCACCGTTGATATTGGTATCGGGCGCAAAGCCGAAATCAAAGCTGAACCGCCAAACCCGCTGGTCCCGTAATATGCTACGGGTGTTGCGGATCGTGCGGGCAATTTCGTCTGGTAAATTATCATCATTTTGCGCGAGCCGGAAATGATAGTCGGCGCTGGCTTCTTTGCCGCTCATCAAATATGTCCGTGCCAGCTCCAAACGCACACGCGTTTGCCCGGGGTTGTCATCGAGTATGGTACGAAAGTTCGAGATAGCCCCCTTAAGATCACCTGTTTCAACGGCAATATATCCGGAAAGAAATTGCTGTTGCATACGCATTGCGGGAACCTGGCTTAAAGCGTCGATAAGCGGCAGAGCCCGGTCATATTGTTTGGCGTGAACATAAGCTTCGGCCTGCGCCAGCAACTGCGCCGGTGTGATCTGGAAATGACAAGTCCCGGTGTCATCACATTTTGGCACAGCCGCGCTGATAGTCGTTTCGGCGTCTGCCCTATCTTCGGCTGATACCGGGGTAATATATAGTGACATGGCAAGCCCCCCGCAGATGAAGAGAGCTTTTATGGTTTTTACCGGCATTGTCATGGCCGGATTCCTAGTTTCCTTTGCCGACAAATGTCCCCAAAATGTCGATCCGTTCATCCGGAGTACCGCCAACGATGCGGTATCCACCGCCGATCTCTTCACCATTCGGACCATAGAAGGCGCCGTCTACGGAAGAACCGACAATGTTCACATCAAGACGGTTGCCGCCGGGATTGACGAACCACGCTTCATTAAACTGGCCAAGGAAACCACCTGCGGCGACCAGATCAATCTGGCCTGACCCATTGGCCTGGAAACGGGCGTCTTCGCGGACACTATGAATACCGCTTGTGCCATCAAACAAAGGCGCACCAACCGTGCCATCGAGTGAAAGAGAGAATGTATTTGTGCTGAAATCAACTTCGGTTGCTGCGCGTCCGGCGATCCATTGGAAATAAGTGTCAGTGTTGCCTGATATGTCAGGTTGGTCATTGAAAACCATAGTCGCCAGCATTGCGCCTTCGAACGAACCAGTCCCGCTAGTAGGGACACGGTCGTTTGCTGAGACCTCACCATAGGCCAAGGCGCCGCGTTCGAATGTATTTGCCTGATTCAAGACGATACTTGTACTGCCGTCAGGATTGGTGATTTCTATTTGCTCCAGGCCAGCGCTATTACGCATATATCCGGCAAATGTTACATATTGGGTTTCGGTCCCGGGCGTCTGATAAAAGAAGGTGGTCTGGTTATAGCTACCAGGTTCGGCAGTATTGATCAGATCGAAAATAAATTCGCCGCCGGGTCTGATGCGTATGTTACTGGAAGAACCCGCCTCAAGATAATTGATTCCTTGCAGTCCAAATGCAGCTGATTCCAGATCGGGCGTGCCGATTTGGGGTTCAATCACGCCGCCGAAATCGGTGCGGTGCAGTGGATCCTGAAACCGGACTGGACTGGCAGTTCCTGCTAAATTATTGGCGAAGCTGACGTCGAAGATGGCATCGCGCGGGTTATATTTAATGGTAAGATTGGAATCGCGGACAGTGGTGGCATTGCCTTGATAAAGTTGGCCGTCTTGCGCTGCTCCTGCTGCGCCTGCATTTTCGACCGAATATTTATAGCTATGTGTGCTGCCAACCCCCTTATAGGTTTTCGGCTCCGTCGGATTAACGAACGTGTGGCTTTGTCCGCTTCCATCAGACCCGCCTGAGCCTCCACCGGTTGGAGGTGCGATGCTACCTACGGATTGCGGTCCGGAGCCGCCGCACGCGGCAAGCATCGTTGTACTGGCTAACAGGATCAAAAGGCGCATCGGACAAAACCCTCACATGATTTTTGAGTGAAGGCGGTGTTATCAGTCTAATGGTTAAATTCGCGTAAACCATTACCGGTAATTATAACGCACAGCTTAGTGCTCGTCCGGTTCCATCTGCGGATATAAACACATCTGATGAGCGCGAGGGCGAGAACGCGGGATTATTTGCCGCGTTTTTTCCGTTCGCTGTCCAGGTCATGCACTTCGCTCGGGCCGCCTTCGGGGAACAGGCCAAGCCGCCGCGCGACTTCCTGATAAGCTTCCACTTCCCCGCCCAGATCACGACGGAAGCGGTCTTTGTCGAGCTTTTCATTCGTCTCGATATCCCACAAGCGGCAACCATCCGGGCTGATTTCATCGGCCAATATGATGCGGGAAAAATCACCATCAAAAAGCCGCCCGAATTCCAGTTTGAAATCAACCAGCTTAATGCCGATTCCGGCAAACATACCCGCCATGAAATCATTGATGCGGATAGCCATTGCGGAGATATCCTGCATTTCTTCCTGTGTGGCCCATCCGAAACAGGCAATATGCTCTTCGGCCACGAGCGGATCGCCAAGCGCGTCATCCTTGTAACAATATTCCAGTAAGGTGTGCGGCAGCGGCGTGCCTTCTTCAATACCAAGACGCTTGGTTAATGAACCGGCGGCGACGTTGCGCACTATGACTTCGATCGGAACGATTTCCACCTGTTTGACCAATTGTTCACGCATGTTCAAACGGCGGATGAAGTGGCTGGGGATACCAATATTGCCGAGCATGGTAAAAATATGCTCGCTCACACGGTTGTTGATCACGCCTTTGCCGCTGATCGTGCCTTTTTTCTCTGCATTGAAAGCTGTGGCGTCATCCTTGAAATACTGGATGATTGTGCCAGGTTCCGGTCCTTCATAGAGAATCTTGGCCTTGCCTTCATAGATTTGGCGGCGACGGGACATAATGGGTTCCTAACTCAGGAAGAAGCTTCAAAAAACAAGCCCCGACCGCGCGAATCAAAAACATTCGAACCAATCGGGGCACCGATTTGTCCCTATAAGCCAAAGCTGAAGCCGGTGCAATCTATCCTCTGCCAGCAAAGGATTGTAGCTATCCGAGAGCAAAAGATTGCGCGTTAAAAAGGAACGGGTTTTGGCCAAATATGACACAATAAATGAAGTCATGGACACTCTTTACGAGAGCATTTCCGGGCCGCCGG
This sequence comes from Parasphingorhabdus sp. JC815, assembly GCF_040717415.1. Lineage (NCBI taxonomy): Bacteria > Pseudomonadati > Pseudomonadota > Alphaproteobacteria > Sphingomonadales > Sphingorhabdaceae > Parasphingorhabdus > Parasphingorhabdus sp. JC815. Next base: position 241,791 of record NZ_JBFEFM010000004.1, on the reverse strand, counting down.
GCGGGCAGGACTGGGAGCGTGACCGTGAAATCTATCATCCCCGCGCGCTGATCACCCGCACCCGTATCGAACAGGACAAGCCGGTCGCTTACACGTTCAATTTTGACGAATTTGTCGAAGCGACGGTTCCGATGCTTGAAGGGCGCTCATTTTACGAGATTGAAATTGGCCGCAAAACAGATGTTTTCGGTCAGATTGCTCATGTCTTTTCCACTTATGAAGCGCGCGAAACTCCGAGACATCCGGAAATCCAGTTTCGCGGTGTGAATATGGTGCATTTGTGGAATGACGGCAGCCGCTGGTGGATCATGAGTATCATTTGGGACAATGAACGGGAGAGTGTCGTTTTGCCGAAAGAGTGGTTGAATAAATAATCCCTCTCTACAAGCTAAATCGACCCTGCTATCGCTTTTTACATGAATGATGTAACCGATGCGCCTGAATCGGCGCCAGAAGACGAATTTGACTCGATTGTTGACGCGCCCTTTGATGCGGCCCTGTCCGAGCGGTATCTGATCTACGCCATGTCTACGATTACCGCGCGGTCGTTGCCGGATCTGCGTGATGGCCTGAAGCCTGTGCATCGGCGGCTGTTGTGGGCGATGCGATTGTTAAAACTTGACCCTTCACAAGGGTATAAGAAATGCGCGCGCGTTGTGGGTGACGTGATCGGTAAATATCACCCCCATGGTGACCAGTCGGTCTATGACGCTATGGTCCGCCTCGCGCAGAGTTTCGCCATGCGTTACCCCTTGGTCGACGGGCAGGGCAATTTCGGCAATATAGACGGGGATAATGCCGCTGCCTACCGATATACCGAGGCTCGTTTGACCCGCACGGCGATTGAGCTGATGCACGGGCTTGACGAAGGCACGGTAGATTTCAAGCCGACTTATAATGGTGAAGATGAAGAGCCGGAAATCATGCCCGGCCTGTTCCCCAATCTGCTCGCCAACGGGGCTAGCGGTATCGCGGTGGGCATGGCGACCAGTATCCCCTCGCATAATGTGGCAGAGATTATCGACGCGGCGACGCTGTTGATCGACACGCCAAACGCCGAACATGCCGCGATTATGGAGATTATCAAAGGGCCTGATTTTGCCACCGGGGGAACGCTCGTTGATCCCAAATCCGTTATTGATGCCGCCTATGAAAGCGGACGCGGCGCGATGCGTGTTCGGGCCAAGTGGAAAAAGGAAGACGCCGAAGGGCGCGGTGCGTGGCAGATTGTCGTAACCGAAATCCCTTATCAGGTGCAAAAGGGCAAGCTGATCGAGCAGATTGCCCAGATTATAGCAGACAAAAAATTGCCGATACTGGCCGATATTCGCGACGAATCGGATGAACAGATTCGCATCGTTCTGGAACCCAGAACCCGCACAGTTGACCCCGATGACCTGATGAATGCATTATTCCGGATGAGCGATCTGGAAAACCGTTTCTCGTTGAACATGAACGTTCTCGACAAGGACCGCACGCCCAAAGTCATGGGCATCACCGAGGTTCTGCAACATTGGATTGTCCACCAGATCGAAGTGTTGGTGCGCCGTTCGCAGCATCGTATGGACAAGATTGATGCGCGGCTGGAACTGCTTGAAGGCTATATTATTGCCTATCTTAACCTTGATCGGGTGATCGAGATTATCCGTAATAATGACGAGCCTAAACCCATGTTGATAGATGAGTTTAAGCTTACCGACCGTCAGGCCGAAGCAATTCTCAATATGCGTTTGCGTTCGCTTCGCAAACTTGAAGAAATGGAGCTGCGGACCGAGCGGGATACATTGCTAGAAGAACGCGAAGGGCTTGCAAGCCTGATCGAAAGCCCCGCGCGGCAAAAAACGCGGTTGAAAAAAGACCTTGCTGCCATGCGTAAACTTTATGCCGAGGATACCGGAATTGGCAAACGCCGTACGACACTGGTGGAGGCTGCACCGGCGCGTGAAATACCATTGGAAGCGATGATCGAGAAAGAGCCGGTTACGGTGATCATGTCCAAACGCGGCTGGATAAAGGCGATGAAAGGTCATGCAGACCTCAGCGCTTCCGAATCATTCAAGTTCAAGGAAGGTGACGGGCCAAAGTTTGCTTTCCATGCACAAACGACGGACAAGCTGCTCATGTGCTGCGACAACGGGCGTTTCTATACATTGGGCGCGGACAAGCTGCCCGGTGCACGCGGCTTTGGTGAGCCGGTTGGATCGATGGTCGATCTGGATCCAAGCGCCGAGCCGATTGCATTGATGGTTGCGGACATGAAGGGCAAATTACTGATCGCTTCTACCTGGGGCCGTGGTTTCATTACCAATATTGCCGATGTGGTCGCAGAAACCAAAAAAGGGCGTCAAGTCGTGAACTTGAAAGGCGATGCCAAATTGCTGGTTGTGCGCCCTGTGCCCGAAGGCGCGGACCATATTGCAGCGATTGGCGAAAACCGTAAGCTGGTGGTATTTGCACTGTCCGAAATGCCCGAAATGGCCAAAGGGCAGGGCGTGATGCTGCAACGCTATAAAGATGGCGGATTGTCGGACGCGACCGTTTTTAAACTGGAAGAGGGTTTAAGCTGGCCCATGGGCGGTGAAACCGGGCGCACGCGCACTGAAAACGACCTGACCATGTGGCGTGTCGCCCGCGGAGCAGCAGGCCGCTTGCCACCGACGGGTTTCCCCAAAACCGGAAAATTTGATTGACGCAGTGCAGATAGACTCAGCTTATCGACCTGATAAGTTGTTTAAAAAACACGGTTATTACTAAGCTAAGTGCGCTTGCGCCTGTTCTGGGGAAAACGGTCCTCTTTGCGGTTCTGTTTCCGGTTCAATTAACCATTGCCTTAATTGTCAAATCAAAGTGCCGTAACTCTTTCTGATTAGAAAGGCGGATAATAATGGCAACTCAAACTCATTTTCAAGTCGATCGTCCCGTAAAAGACACGTTTAATATTGGCCGATGGTTTCTTGAATCCTTTAATAGGAGGAAGCCTGATCCGGAACCGGAGCCTTTATATAACGACAAGTTAATAGAGATTTCCAATTTTCTGCAATCTGTTCAGCTTGAGCCGACACCGGAAGCTTATAAGCTCGCCTGGGAATATAAATATGGCGCGAGTTTTCAACTTTGTCTGGCCGTAGATGAAATGATCGAGAGACACGGATGTATACCGACCTCATTAGTTAAACAGCTGACCAAAACTTATTTAATTGGTGGCGATTCATCGCAATTGTCCGAGCTGATTACGAACGGCAAGCGCGCTTTGCGAACCGGACATAAAATAATTTCTGATAACCGTAGCGATAATCGTCACTATAGCCGCGCGTTGGAACAGGAAGTCGAGAGTTTTGATCAATTGGAAGGCAATCAAAGCCAGTTGAGGACGTTAATCAGTCTGACAAATGCAATTGTTGAAAAATCTGAAGAAGCTGAAAGACAATTAAAAGACGCCGAAACACAAATTGCTGAAATGCGGAACAAACTGGATGATGCGACACAGAAAGCAGAGACAGATCAGCTGACTGGTTTGCCTAATCGGTGGGCATTTGAAGACCATCTGAAAGATGCACTTTTACGTTCGCAGGAAGCATTCGAGCCTTTGACCGTAGCCTTTATTGATATCGATAATTTCAAATTGATAAACGACAATCACGGCCATGAAGTTGGTGACAGGATTCTTAAGCGCGTGGCAAAATGCCTGGACAGCATGTCTGACAGTAAATGTCATCTCGCACGGCATGGGGGAGAAGAGTTTGTTGTCCTGTTTCTTGATAAAAACGCGCACGAAGTCTTCGAGATTATCGACAATGTAAGAGCGGAACTTTGCGAGCATAATTTCATGAATAGGGAAACGAACAAAGCGATTGGAACGGTAAGTTTTTCCGCAGGGATTGCTTCGCTTGCAGGTGATCGAGATCCCCGGATTATGCTTCGAAGAGCAGATTCCGCTTTATATCTGGCTAAAAGAAACGGTCGTAATCAGGTTGTGATCCATGAAGATGAATTTGTTCATTGATGGCTTTTGAACTTCATCTTTGAAACCAGTCACTCCGCTTGTTACGCAAGCCAGTGTTCCAGTATCTCAATGATGGGATGAAGCCGGTGAAATGGCTTCCTTGGCTAATTGTATCACCCGCTCATAATCGGGAAAGCCTTCGGCAATCCATGCCCTTTCCACCTTGGCCAATGTTTTCGCTACAATCGGGCCGGGCTTTAACCCCATGGAGATGAGGTCGCCGCCGGAAATCGGGAATATCGGCGTTTGCCAGTCTTCCAGCGCCTTCAGGCATGCACAAAGGTCTGTATCAGCCGCGAAATGCAGAGCGATGTCTTGCGCGGTTTCTGGACCATAATGATAAGCGATAGCTTGCATGTCCCTTGCGGACGGATTTTGCTCGCTCAATCGGTCTGCGACAGCGCGCCGAATCTTTTTTGAATATTTTAATCCGGTTACAATCTTGCTCGCTTTGTCCGTAACTTTGGGGAGCAGGGCGATCAGCCGTCTAATGGCGGTGGGAGCAATGTCACAGGCATGTTCGCGTCGGACAAGTCTATCGAGTAATGTAGCGGCATCGTCATCCGCTCCAGCAAAAACATGGTTGAAAATACCGCCTTCCAGCATTTTTCCAACTGCAAACACCGGATTGGATGTGGCGAGCAGCTTCATCAGTTCATCGGCGACCCGTTCGCGTGACAAGGCTTGGATGCTCGCGGCGGCATTCACGCACGCGGCATAAGCGTCTTCGTCCACTTTTTCGTCGGCAAAACGGGCGACAAAGCGGAAGTATCGCATGATCCGTAAATGATCTTCGGCAATCCGTTGCTGTGCTGAGCCAATGAAGCGGATTTGACGGGCTTCCAGATCATCCAGCCCGTCGAAATAATCATAAATTTCCAGTGTTCCCGGGTCAGCAGACAACGCATTGATCGTGAAATCGCGCCGTGCGGCATCCTCTTTCCAATCATCGCTATAAGCCACCGTCGCCCGCCGTCCGTCTGTGGAGACATCACGGCGCAACGTGGTGATTTCTACCGGGCCATCTTCGGTGACAGCGGTAACAGTCCCATGGTCGATGCCAGTAGGAATGACCTTGAACCCGGCTTCTGTAAGTCGCTCCATAACCTCGGCAGGTTTCAAAATTGTCGCAAGATCAACATCTTTTACTGCTACGCCCAGCAAGCTGTCACGCACCGCGCCACCCACAAAACGGATCATGCCGGTCTTGCTATCAAGCGCGGCGACCAGTTTTTGCAGCGATTGCCGCTGATGCCATCGGGCGTCCGGCAGCTTCATGAAAGCCAATCCAGCCGCTTCGACAGATTAACGATAATCCCCGCGGTGATTCCCCAGATGCGTCGATTCTGCCAGTTAATTTCATAATATTCGCGCTCTACCCCGCGCCACTCGGTGACATGGGCATGGTGGTTTTTGGGGTCAAAAATGAAATCAAGCGGCGCTTCAAACCAGTCGTCCACTTCTTCGGGGCACGAAACCAGAGGCAGGTCGGGCGGGATTACGCCGACGATCGGCTGGATGTTATAGCCGCTTCCTGAATGATAGGGGTCGGTTGGGCCGATTACATCAACGAGCGCGGGATCAAGGCTGACTTCCTCTTGTGCTTCGCGCAAGGCCGCATGTGTCGTGTCTTTGTCACCAGGGTCAACTTTGCCGCCGGGAAAAGCGATCTGGCCCGGATGATTACGCATATAATCAGGCCGCTGGACCAGAATCACGCCAGGGTCAGGCCGGTCGGTAATTGCAATCAGCACCGCCGCGCTACGCAGGCTATTCATGTCGGTAATCAAATCACGCTCATCGAGTAAGCTTTGATCCAAATCCATAGCGTGGCCGCTTCGCAGTGCTTGTGAAATTTTTATACTCAGATCAGAAGAATTTGTCATACCGGCTTATCAATCGGGAAAAATGCACCGTTGCTCCAAAGTCCAAAGGGGTCGAGATTATCGGTTAAAGCATATTCGGCGAGTTCGTAATAGACTGGCCGGGACAATCTGGCTTCCAGCCCGCCGCGAACCCGCACATAAGGTTGGGGAGCATCAGCAGGAAAGCGCAACGGGTTTTCTTCTCCCGCGATTACCAGATGATCGGTGTTAAGCCGAAAGGCCATTTTGCGGTCCCTGCCGTTCCCCTCATTTTCCATTTCAACCGCAATAAACGGTGCGTCCTCCACCGAAATATCAAGCTTCTGATAGGGCGTAACCAAAACAAAACCGCCATCGGCTTCTCGTCTTAACAAGGTAGAAAATGCGCGCACCATAGCTGGCCGGTTTATCGGTGAACCTTGATGAAACCAGACACCGTTGGCGTCGATACGCATTTCGCTGTCCCCCGTTTCATTCGGTTCCCACTGATCGACGGGCGGTAATTTTTGCGTTTGAACCATCTCCGCAATTTCGGAAATGGATAGATCGGCAAGTTCGGGCGGCGGTGTGTAAGGCATAATAAATGCCTATTAAGAATAAGCTGACCTGTAAAGTAGCGGCTAAAACGCGCTAACAGGCTAAGGGTGCTCAGGACAGGATATGCGCGCGCTTCATGCTGCTTTATTGGCTTTCCACGGCCCGAGTTTACCTTTTTCAGGTAGCACCACATTCTTTGGCGCGCGTACTAACAGCCGCTCGGGATCCCATGGTCCCGGGAGTGTCCATCCTCCAGTCCGTTCTGGCGAGAAATCAAAGAAACGATCATAATAGGCCGGATCGCCAATCATCACCAATGGCAGGCTTTCATCTTCGTGTAATTCCTTGATCAATGCGGTAAGCAGAGCTTGGCCAATGCCCTGACGCTGACATTCAGGATGAACCGCGACCGGGCCGACCATGATCATCGGGTGTTTCTTGCCCGCATCATCGGTCAATGCCGCTGGCCAACACTGGAGCGAGCCAAGCAATATATTTTCCGCCATATTGACCGCTGCCAGACTTAATCCTTCCAGCATGTCCGTGCCTTCGCGCACTTTATATGCCGTACGCTCGGTGCGCTGCTTGCCAAAGGCAGCGTCGAGCAAGTCTTCGACCAGGGCCGGGTCGATTTCGGCAAGCGGGATGATCGTCGTCAAATTATTGGTCCAGTTCTATGGAGAGGAATCTATCGTCTTGAAAAGGGCATTTAACGCCATTGGCCGACGCTGTCGAGCGCATCAATACACGCAAGGAAGCAGCGCGCACCATGCCGATTGCACTATGATGGCAGTATGTATAAAACATAGCTATATATCGGGGAGTTACGCGCGTGAACAGCCACCAAGAGCAGCCACAACAAAGCGGTCACAAGGCGGATAAAAGCGGAGCGGTGATCAGGAAACTGGCTGTTTTACGTAAAGATCCGAAAGGCTGGATCGTTCTGATTCTGGCCGTGCTTGCAGTTATTGTGTTTTTTACTGCTGCTTTTGGCTCTGGCATCGGTCTGTGGAGCGTGGATAGCGGGCTAGCGATTTTGCCGTGGACGGGAGTGATGGCGCTTGTCGCGCTGAGCCTAGCTGTCATCGGGATTATATGGGACCGGCGCAAGGCACGCAAAACACGTTGGCCACTGTTGGGACTTGGTATCTTCGTTTCGCTTGTTTTTATTGGATATCTGGGGAGCTATATAGTCACAAGAATATCACTGCCCGCGATCCATGACATCACTACAGATCTGGCTGATCCGCCACAATTTTCTGCCTTGAAGTTGCGCTCTGATAATCTGGACAAAATCCCCGGTGCAGATGACAATAAAATGCGCGGTATGAACCCGCGTCAACGCTGGGCAATATTGCATCAACGCGCCTATCCGGACATTCGTTCGGTCCGGCTTAATCAGCCGGTGCCGCAAGTCATCGAAAAAGCAAAACGTCTGGCGGACGATCGCGGATGGGAAGTGGTTCGTGCCGATCCTGTATCCGGCCATTTGGAGGCAACGGCGACCATCTCTTTATTCCGATTCAAGAATGACATCGTCATCCGCGCACGCCCTGCCGAAAACGGAGAGGCCAGCATCATAGATATGCGTTCGGTGTCACGGGTCGGTGTCCATGATTATGGCGTCAACGCAAAACATGTGCGTCAGTTTTTAAGCGACCTTTCCGGCACTACAACGACGGCTTCTCAATAAGATTTCAGGCCGATAAGATTACAGGCCGTTAGGGTTTTTGGGCAATAAAGGTTTCCGGCCAACAGGAACTTCGGATCATGCGCCGCAAAACAGTATATCCGTCTTATCGTTTAGCAGGAGTCAGTTTGATCAGCCGCCCGCCCGGGGCATCTTCCAGCACCCACAGAGCGCCGCCTGGTCCCTGTTCAATTTCGCGGATACGTTGCCCCATGGCGAAGCGCTCGGCTTCTTTCACATTTCCGTCGTCAAACGATACGCGAATAATGGCCTCGCTTGCCAGTCCGCCAATGAAGGCACTGTTTTTCCATGACGGGAAAAGATCGCCGGAATAAAATATCAGGCCGGATGGGGCAATTGTCGGGTCCCACGAGAGTTTTGGTGCAACAAATTCAGGGCGGGTATCATGGTTCGGGATTTCCTTGCCATCATAATGGTTGCCCTCAGAAACAATCGGATAGCCATAATTGGCTCCGCGCTGAACCAGATTTAGCTCGTCACCTGCCTTTGGCCCCATTTCCTGATTCCACAGCCTGCCTTCACTATCAAAGGCTATGCCAAGGATATTGCGGTGTCCCAGTGACCATATTTCCGCAAGCGCATCTTCCTGATCGGCAAATGGATTGTCTTGCGGGATGCTGCCATCGGGCAAAAGACGGATAATTTTTCCCAGATTGCTGGACATATCCTGTGCCGGATCAAATTTCTGGCGATCTCCCGATCCGATAAACAGATATTTGCCGTCCGGCGAAAATGTCATGCGATGCGAGAAATGACCACGACCGGTGACTTTCGGCTTCTGGCTCCAGATGATGTTGATGTTGGAAATTTTCGCTGTGTTTGTCGCGTCATCAGGTTCGCTATCTTTTGAAGGGAGTGGCGGTAAGCTCAAGTCTGCATATGCTACAACTGCTCCTCTTATATCCTTTTCCCCCTCTTCAACCCAGCTGAGGTAAATCCGTCCGCTTGTTTCAAAGTCGGGAGCCAATATGACATCACCAAAACCGCCTTGCCCGCCATAGTCCACTTCTGGAACACCCCCGACCGGTGTTTTCCGGCCTTTTTGATCGACGAGAAGCAATTTGCCCTTTTTCTCTGTAACCAGCATCCGGCCATCAGGCAGGAAGGTCATCGCCCATGGTTCATCAAAACTGGCGACTATAGTTTCCTGAAATGCTTTGCGATCAACCGGGGAAATATCTGCTAAAGCGTGCGCCTCTTCCTCGGTGCCCTGTATGGCCTGAGCATCATTGCCATTATTACAAGCGACAAGGGCAATGGCTAACCCGGCGACGAGTGTATAATTCCTCATTTTTGTTCCCATAACAAATTTATATGTCGATCCAATAAGTTGCCCGTGGACCCTTTTGATGGAAATATAGCGGATAGCATGCAGATTTCCTAGAATATTCGGGTCAAAAATCCCTGCGTTCACGGGTTGCTTACTATTTCCGGTTAAGGCCAATTCATGTTTGCACGCCAATCTGATACCCAAGATCCGCGTTCACAATCCGCGGTTTCCGGCGGCGTGGGAGTGGCAGGTCTAACCGGGTTGATATTGTGGATCATGATCGCCCGGCAATATGCTATGGACGGGCCTTATTCTGCTCTGGCGGCCTGTCTCGCCTGCGCGGTGCCAATGGTGATCTGGTCGCTGCTCTATGATAAAGTCCATCTGCGTGCTTCTACCGGTATAGATTGGCATAATCCCAAGCCGTTAAAACAGACATTTGATACCAGCGTCGCCAAGCTGGCCGGTTTGTGGATTACATGGGCGATTATTGCTGCCATTTATTGCGTTGGCCGCTGGTATTGGACAGGGCAATATCAATTTTCAATGACCGTGATGAAGGCTGTCGCCCCGTTTCTCCTTGGTTTGTCTGTGCCCTATGTGATGTGGATGGACCGGCGAATTGTCGAGCCGCGTGACGGTGCCTGGCATTTCGGGCAGTTCGTTATCGCCATGGGGCACAGGAATTTGGTCCGTGCTTATGAGCCGGAGCAAATCTATCACCACTTACGCGCATGGGGGGTGAAAGGCTTTTTCCTCGCGTTCATGATTTCCATTTTGCCCGGCGGGTTTGGCGAGCTTATCCGGCTTGATATAGCGCAGATCATCGACGATCCGGTTGCCATCGCCCGCTGGTTAATCATAGCGATGTTTGTTGTCGATGTGCAGTTTGCCACGGTCGGTTATCTGCTTACCATGAAGCCGCTAGACTCGCATATCCGGACGGCCAATCCTTATCTTGCCGGATGGGTCGCAGCTTTAATCTGTTATCCGCCCTTCATCCTCATGGACGGTCCGCTTGATTATCATGTCAACACGGCTGACTGGGCTTATTGGTTTGCAGGGCATCAGACTATTCTGACTATTTGGGGAGGCATGCTGGTCATACTTACCGCGGTCTATGCTTGGTCGACGGTTGCTTTTGGTTTGCGTTTTTCCAACCTTACACATCGTGGTATTCTGACCCACGGTCCTTACCGGTTTACCAAGCACCCCGCCTATGTCGCCAAAAACATCTATTGGTGGCTTGCAACGCTACCCTTTCTGGCGACATCGAATAGCCTGACCGATATGGTGCGTAATACAGTGATTATGGCGGTGGTCAGCGGTGTTTATTTTTGGCGGGCAAAGACTGAGGAAAAGCATCTGCTTAGTGATCCCGCTTATAAGCAATATGCCGAGTGGATGGACCGCAACGCCCCGATTCCGCGCGCAATAAACTGGCTAAAGGTAAAAATTGGCTGGTGGCCACCTGTGGGGGCAGGCAAGGGGCAGGAAATACAGCCTGCCGAGTGATATGCGGCTGATCATTGATCGACGCTATATTATTGGCAATATTTCCCAAGACTGTGATAAAGGCGGGTTATGGGAAAAGAACATTTTGAGCGCCACAAGCAACCATGGACCAGTGAAGAAATCCAGAAGCTGCATGGCTTTGCCAAAAAGGGTATGACCCTGAAGGCCATAGCAAAAGCTCTTACCCGCAGTGAGGAATCAGTCAAAGCGCGCGCCAAGGCCGATAAGTTAAAGATCGCCAAGAAGCGCTAGCCACGCGATACTCTATCGCAATCATAATCTTGACGTAACGGCTGGTTCGCATCATGGCACGTGGCATGCGATTTTTCTCCGATAATGCAGCATCTGTGCATCCGAAGGTGATGGATGCCTTGGCACAGGCTAACGAGCAAGACACTGCCTATGATGGAGATGCCCTTAGCGCGCGGTTGAACGGAGCGTTTTCAGACATCTTTGAAACGGAAGTTGAAACGATGTGGGTGGCGACCGGCACAGCGGCCAATTCTTTGGCTCTGGCAGCATTATGCCAGCCGTATCAAGGTGTGATCTGCCACGAAGAAGCGCATATCGAACAGGATGAAGCGGGCGCGCCGGGTTTTTATACCGGCGGAGCGAAGCTGATGCTGGTAGGGGGCGAAGGTGCCAAAGTTTCCGCGCAGACGGTAAATGACTATTGCGCCGCGATCCGCGATGATGTGCATCAGGTGCAGCCCGCCGCCGTGTCGATCACCAATGCGACGGAATACGGGCTGGTTTACAGACCGGATGAGGTTGCGGCAGTTGCGGAAACCTGCACAGCGCGCGGACTGGGCTTGCACATGGATGGCGCCCGCTTTGCCAATGCGGTGGCAATGCTGGGCTGTCACCCTGCCGAAGTAACATGGAAGGCAGGCGTCGATGTGCTGAGCTTTGGCTTTGTCAAAAATGGCGGAATGAGCGCGGAGGCGCTGGTATTTTTTGACAAGGATCTGGCCCGTGATTCCCATTACCGCCGCAAGCGTGCCGGGCATTTACAGTCGAAGGGCCGCTATCTCGCGGCGCAGTTACTCGCGATGCTGGACGGTGATCTGTGGCTTGAAAATGCGCGCGCTGCCAATGCAGGGGCGCAGATGATCGCGCAGGCCGCCAGAAAGCGGCTGCTATATCCGGTCGAAGCCAATGAGGTTTTTATTAGACTATCAGCCAGCGAAGCCGAAACACTGCGCCGTGCAGGATTTGATTTTTATGACTGGGGAGAGGGGCAGGCCCGACTGGTGACCAGCTGGAACCAGAGCGCGGCGGATATTCAGCCCTTAGCTACAGCGATTGCGGCTTTATGACCGCGCAAGAGGGCGACACCGCCGTTCAGGAGCCAAGCCTGCTATCACCGCGCATATTGCTTCCGTTTCTGCTCATATCACTGGTATGGGGTTCAACTTGGCTGGTGATAAAAGACCAGATTTCCGACGTTCCGCCAAGCTGGTCCGTAAGCTATCGGTTCATTGTGGCAGCGGTAGCGATGTTTCTATTGGTGGCGTTCAAACGGCTGCCTTTCCGGCTGGGTCGCGCTGGTCAGTTTTGGGCTATGCTGATCGGTATAGCGCAATTTTCATTCAACTTTCACTTTGTCTATAACGCTGAGCTTTACATTACATCCGGGCTGGTTGCGGTTCTATTTGCTTTGTTGATGGTCCCCAATGCGGTGCTGGGAAGAATATTTTTGGGGCAGCGGATAAAGGGTACATTTCTGGCTGGCTCAGCAATAGCCGCGACAGGGATAGCGCTGTTATTATGGCATGAATATAAATCCTCTCCGGCAACCATTACCGACGTGATATTGGGTATGACGCTGACCATTTGCGGGATATTATCGGCTTCTAGCGCCAATGTGATGCAGGCATTGCCCAGATTAAGTTCCTACCCGATTTTCACGTTGCTCGCCTGGTCGATGTTCTGGGGCTCGCTATTCAATATATCGTTATCATGGATTATGGCCGGTCCACCGGTAATGGAAATGCGGGCAGGCTATATCGCCGGGATTTTCTATCTCGCCATTGTCGGGTCAGTGATTACATTCCCGCTATATTTCGCACTGCTGAGAGAAATCGGAGCAGGAAAGGCCGCTTATGCCAGTGTTTTGGTGCCGGTCGTCGCAATGATATTGTCGACCCTGTTTGAAGGTTATACTTGGACTGCTTTACCCGTTGCGGGGGCATTATTGGCGATTACAGGGTTGATCGTGGCACTGCGTGCCCGCAAGCCGAAAATGCCAAGAGTGGTCGCTTGACGACGCATCGCGCTTATTCCGCCAGACTTGCCAATCCCGCCTTATAATCCGGATATTGCGGCTGCCAATCCAGCAACCTTTTCGCCTTACCATTGGCAACCCGGCGGTTTTCTTCGTAAAAACCCATGGCGGCATCAGACAGTTGCGCTTCTTCTAATGACAGTAGCGGCAGTGGCTCCATACCGATGAGCTGTGCGGCATGGGCAATAACTTCCTGCTGCGGCGCGGGCAGGTCGTCGGAGATATTATAGACTCCCGCCGGCCCATCAAAAGAAGCGATGATAGCGGCCACAATATCATCGACATATATGCGGCTGAATATTTGGCCCGGAACGTCAATCCTCTTTGCCTTACCCTGCCTGACGCGGGTGATCGGGCTGCGACCCGGCCCGTAAATACCGGGCAGACGCAGCACGCTGACCTTATCGCGTAGCACTTGCCATTTGCGATCGGCTTCGCTGCGTGCCTTTCGCCGGCCAGAGCCAATGGGCGCGCTTTCATCGACCCATGCGCCAGCGACATCGCCGTAAACCCCTGTGGATGACAGATAGCCGGTCCATTCCAGCGTCGCAGCCTTGATCGCTGCGCCATATTTTTCAAGCACGGGATCGCCATCACGGGACGGCGGGACGGTGGATAATATATGTGTGGCCTTATCCAATGCGTTCAGGACGGCTGTTTCATCATTAAAGTCTATGGCCCCGTCGTCTGCGTCGCGTTTTGTGCCAGTGATTTGCCAACCCTCGGCGCGCAGATGTGTCGCCAGGCGGGTTGCGGTGTAACCCAGACCAAAGATCAGCATGTTAGGCATGGCTTAATTCCTGAATAACGAAAGGGTGAACACAATCACCAGAAGCATAATCACAATTGCACGGCGGGCCAATGGCCCTTATGTCGAGAGCTATGCTAGATATTCAAAAAACTGATGCGGCCCAACCCGCACTCGCCCCCGCTATCATCCGCTGCGAAGATTACCGGCCACCGGCATGGTTCATTCCGGCCATCGCGCTCGATTTCCAATTGGGGCTGGAACACACGGTTGTGCGCTCGACATTGGACGTGCGTCGTTCAAAATCCGCGAAAAGACAAGAACCGCTCATATTGGACGGGGATGGATTGCTCCCTGTTTCGGTAAAGGTAGATGGCGCTGCACGCCTTGATTGGCAGTTGGTGGACGGCAACCTGCAATTACCGCTCGACGGCGCTGCACATGAGGTGGAAATTACAGTTGAGCTGGACCCGTCCACCAATACCCAGCTTATGGGGCTTTATGCTTCGCAAGGCATGTTGTGCACACAGTGCGAGTCAGAGGGATTTCGCCGGATCACATTTTTCCCGGACCGGCCGGATATTTTAAGCCGTTATTCGGTGCGGATGGAGGGAGATAAGGAAACATTCCCTATTCTGCTGTGCAATGGTGACAAAGTGGCGGAAGGAGATGGCGAAAATGGCCGTCATTGGGCGCAGTGGAATGACCCATGGCCAAAGCCCAGCTATTTATTCGCGCTAGTGGCGGGTGATCTGGTCGCCAACACAGATAGTTTTACGACACGATCAGGAAAGATGGTCGAATTGAATATCTGGGTCCGGGACGGTGATTTGCCGCGCACCGGCCATGCGATGAAGGCGCTGAAAGATTCTATGCGCTGGGACGAGGAAACCTATGGCCGCGAATATGATCTGGGACTGTTCAACATTGTCGCAGTGAGTGATTTCAATATGGGCGCGATGGAAAATAAAGGACTTAATATCTTTAATTCCCGCTACATATTGGCAGACCCCGAAGTGGCAACCGATGCTGATTATGACGGGATCGAGGGCGTCGTGGCGCATGAATATTTTCACAATTGGTCCGGCAACCGTGTCACTTGCCGCGACTGGTTCCAGCTTAGCCTGAAAGAAGGTTTTACCGTTTACCGTGACCAAAGCTTTTCGGCGGACATGGGTTCGGCGGCGCTGAAACGGATTGAGGATGTCCGCATCTTACGCGCCGCGCAATTCCCCGAAGATTCAGGACCGCTGGCGCATCCGATCCGCCCTGAAAGCTATCAGGAAATATCCAATTTCTACACCGCGACCATTTATAACAAGGGCGCGGAAGTCATCCGGATGATGGCGACTTTGCTAGGTCCAGAGCGGTTTCGTAAAGGCACGGACTTGTATTTTGACCGCCACGATGGAGAGGCAGCAACCTGCGAAGATTTTGTCGTGGCTATGGAAGATGGCGGCGATATTGACTTGAAACAGTTTCGTAGCTGGTATGAAACAGCGGGAACGCCGCGCGTGTCGGCCAAGCTTAGTCATGATCCGCAAACAAGCACAGCCACGCTGGATCTGAAACAGACTTTGTCAGCAGGCGGAGCGCCGCCAGCTGCTTCGGACATGGTCATCCCTCTAAAAATCGCATTGCTTGATCCGGAAACCGGAGCGCACTCGGGCGAAAAGCTGATAACGCTGGATCAGGCGGAGCAAAGCTTTACTTTTGAGGGCTATAAAGAGCGTCCGGTCCTGTCGATCAATCGCGGGTTTTCTGCGCCAATCATTCTTGAAAGTAGCCGCACAGCAGAGGAGTTGGCGTTTCTTTCCTCTCATGACGACGATCCGTTTGCGCGGTTCGAGGCTATGCAGCAACTCATGACCAGCTATCTGGTCGCGCAGATTACGGGGGCGCCCGCAGATCGTGACATTATTTTGCAAGCCGTCGGTGCGGTCTTGGCGGACGAAACTATTGATCGTGCATTTCTGGCAGAACTGGTCCAGCTTCCCAGCGAAGCATTTTTGGCAGACCAGATGGCAGAGGTCGACCCACAAGCAATTCATGATGCGCGCGAAAAATTACGCGGCAAAATAGGTGTGCAGTTTGAACGGAAATTCCGTCGCCTTTACAAACAATGCGAACCGGGTGAATTTTCTCTGGATGCTCCGGCTCGCGCTGACCGCAAGCTGCGGAATGTTGCACTATCCTATATCGCTGCATCGCAAGTTGAGGATGCGGCAGAACTGGCTTTTGATCAATTTCGCAACGCTAACAACATGACCGCGATGCAAGGGGCGCTGACTGTTTTGTCTCATATGGAAGCAAAACAGCGGACATGGGCATTTGAAGATTTCTTCAAACAGTTCAAGGATAATGCGCTGGTGCTGGATAAATGGTTCACTTTGCAGGCGCTGTCACAGCGCTCAGACACTGTAAAGCGGGTAGAAAGGTTGGCAAAACATCCGTCTTTTACCCTCGCCAATCCCAACCGCGTGCGTGCGCTATATGCCGGATTTACCAGCAACCCTGTGCGGTTCCATGATCCGTCAGGCCAGGGGTATCAGATGCTTGCCGATATGATCATCGCGCTGGACGGGCAAAATCCGCAAACTGCTGCGCGGTTCATTCCGCCGCTGGGCCGTTGGCGCCGGTATGAACAGGGCCGGTCGCAATTGATGCGGCAGGCACTGGAGAAGATTGCGGCCACACCCGAACTATCAAAAGATGTATCCGAGCAAGTGAGCAGAAGCCTTGCCTGATGAATGCTCTTTGGCTGTGGAAGTTACAACATCACCGCTTTTGGAAGGCGTACCTCACGGATTTCTGGGCCGAGCGGGCGGGCTTTCCACGGGCATTTATGCAGGACTAAACGTTGGTCTGGGCAGCGATGACGAGCATGATATAATTTTGGAAAACCGCCATCGCGCCAAAGCGGCGGTGCTACCTGACAGCCAACTGTTGACTGTGCATCAGGTGCATAGCGCCGATGTTGTGACGGTTGGCAAAGGTTTTGCGATTGATGCTGATACAGAACGCCCCCATGCCGATGCAATGGTAACGGACCGACCGGGATACTTGCTCGGTATATTGACCGCTGATTGTGTGCCGGTCTTGTTTTATGACCCTGTCGCGCAGGTTATTGGCGCCGCTCATGCCGGATGGAAGGGGGCGCTTGGCGGTGTGACGGACAATATAATCACGGCGATGGAAAAGCTCGGCGCAGTCCGGGAAAATATTATGTGCGCTATCGGTCCGTGCATCGCGCAAGGCAGCTATGAAGTTGATGTGGGATTCCGGCAGCATTTTGTGACAGATGATCCTGTTAACGAGCGGTTTTTTGAAGCGGGGCGACCCGATCATTTTCATTTCGATATCGAAGCCTATGTCGTGCATCTTTTAACCATAGCAGGAATTAAGAAAATCGACGCGCTTGGCCTCGACACTTATACAAATGAGGACCGCTATTACAGCTACCGCCGTTCTTGCCATCGCGGAGAAGCAGGCTATGGGCGGCAAATCTCACTGATCGGATTACGGTGATAGCAATATTATCTGCTTTACCCGACAAGAGATGCGGCTAGTCTGCTTGATATTATATTCTGGCGGCATTGATATGGTTTCATTTGAAATCAACCATATTTTGCGGCATGGGATTCATAAGATAATCGATGGTGGAGATAGAAGAAATGGCCGATCAAAACGACGATCAGTATGACACTCAGGATGATGCTACCGAAGATCTTGGCGTAGCGGTCACACCGCGCCATGTACCCAAAGCACCGATCGAAAAAATTGGCGGACGCAAATTGAAACCGGCCACTTTGATGATGGGCCATGGTTATGATCCGGCTCTGTCAGAAGGCTCGCTCAAGCCGCCGATTTTTTTGACTTCCACCTTTGCCTTTGAAAATGCAGCAGCTGGCAAGCGGCATTTTGAGGGTATTACCGGCAAACGGCCCGGCGGAGCAGACGGGCTGGTCTATTCGCGCTTTAATGGTCCCAATCAGGAAATATTTGAAGACCGGCTTGGCGTTTGGGATGAAGCAGAGGATGCGCTGGTATTTTCAAGCGGCATGTCGGCTATTGCAACGGTGCTGCTTGCCAATGTTAATCAGGGCGATGTCGTGGTGCACAGTGGCCCTCTTTATGCGGCAACCGAAACGCTGATCAGCAAAGTTTTGGGCCGGTTTGGCGTGACCTATCTGGACTTTCCGGCAGGGGCGTCTCCGGACAAGGTAGCCGAGGTGCTGGAACAAGCCAAGGCGCAAGCGGCCAAAAATGGAGGTAAGGTTGCGATAATCTATCTTGAAAGTCCGGCTAATCCGACCAATGCGTTAGTGGATATTGAAGGAGTGGCCGCAGCCCGTGATCAGGTTTTCGACACTGACGATGCCCCCCCAATCGCGATTGATAATACGTTTCTTGGCCCTCTATGGCAGAAACCGTTAAAGCATGGCGCGGATATAGTGATTTACAGCCTGACCAAATATGTCGGCGGACATAGCGACCTTGTCGCTGGTGGCGTATTGGGCTCCAAAGCCTCCATGGACCCGGTCCGTGCAATCCGTAACACCATCGGAACAATATGCGATCCCAATACCGCATGGATGCTAATGCGGAGTCTGGAAACACTGGAGTTGCGTATGACTCGTGCTGGTGAAAATGCCGAGAAAATCTGCGCTTTTCTGCGTGACCATCCCAAGGTTGAAGGGCTTGGTTATCTTGGTTTTATTTCCGATGAGTACCAAAAGGATATTTATAATCGCCATTGCAGCGGTGCCGGATCGACATTCTCGCTGTTCATAAAGGGCGGAGAGGCGGAGGGTTTTGCGTTTCTCGATGCCTTGAAAATTGCCAAGCTGGCGGTCAGTTTGGGCGGAACCGAAACCTTGGCGAGCCTTCCTGCCGCAATGACACATTTATCCGTCTCTGATGAGCGTCGGGCAGCTTTGGGTATTACCGATAATCTGGTGCGGATTTCCATTGGGGTCGAGGATGCGGATGATCTGATCTCTGATTTTGAGCAGGCTTTGGAAGCTGTCTGAGGGAGAGGCGGAGTTTTTTAATTCCAGTCCAATATTTTCCATCCCCGCTTTTTGGCAAGTAAGCGCATCGGTCCGCTGGGCGTGGTGGCAATGGGTTCGTCGGCATATTCCAACATCGGTGCGTCACTGATGTGATCGGAATAAGCGCGGATATAGACAGCCTCACGCTCTAGACCCTGTTCGTTCAGGAAAGCCTTGATACGGTCGAGCTTGGCTTCATCATAGCAGTTCTCGCCGACAATTTCTGGCAATACGCGCCCCTGATCAATTTTCAGCCGGGTTGCGATTACTGCATCAAATCCCAGCCGCGCAGCTATGGCATTGACGTAAAGCTCATAGGACGCGGTTGCGAGGACTAACTTCCTACCTTCTGCCCGGTCGGCTTCGACCTGCTTAATAGCTTTGGGATAGCTGTTCATCTCCATCACTTTATCCGCATAGCTTTCGATATGGGGCATCATTTTGGCGAGCTTGGGTCTGCTACCCAGCAAAAGCCGCTGGTTATAGGTTTTCAGGCTTTTTCGGCTGATGAGCTTCAGTCCATAACCAATGAACCCAAACGGCAGCAGCGGCAAGAATATCAACCGCCATGGCGCGCGCGCAAATAGCATATGGAACAGAAACGGAGTATAAGTGCCGCGCACGGTGATCGTCCGGTCCATGTCATAGATTGCTATTTTTGTCATCGCGTTCCTTTATCAATTTTTTGCGCCATAATAGAAATATCTGAATAAACGGTCCTGAATAAATCGCCACTTACTAAATGATGCTCATAATTGCTTGAGCTTTCAGTGATTTTACGTCACCACTAGGGAATGACAGTGGAGAGCGATTTTGTCGAGGAGGTGACAGGGGATGGCGAATATATTCTTCGCTTTTCCGGCGATCTGTCCATTGCCGCGATAGGTGACCTGCCTGAACGTCTGCACGACTATGGCGCGGATATTCATCGGCTGGACCTGTCTGATACGGGATATATTGATACGGTCGGAGCGTGGCTGATCCATCGCACGGCCCGCGACACCGGCGCAGAAATTGTCGGTGCGGATCAAGAGGCGGAGCGTCTGATCACAGCAGTGAGTGGCGCTGATCAGGATGCAGATGTCCGTCCTATGCCACCAAATCCCGTTCTGCGTGTGTTGAACGAAGTTGGGGAAGCGACGACAACGGCGCTTTCAACCTTGGCTGGCTTGATCGGTTTTTTCGGCGCTATTTTGATTTCGGCTGGTTCATTGCTGCGTCATCCCAGCCGAATCCGTTGGCATGCCGTGATTCAGCGTTTTGATGTCGTAGGCGTGCGGGCGCTTGGCATAATCGGATTGATGAGCTTTCTTATCGGTATGGTTATTGCCCAGCAAGGTGCAGTGCAGCTTAGGCAATTTGGAGCGGAAGTGTTCACCGTTAATCTTGTCGGGCGACTGACATTTCGGGAACTGGGCATCTTGATGACTGCGATCATGGTCGCTGGCCGGTCCGGTTCTGCTTTTGCCGCACAGATTGGCACGATGAAGCTGACCGAAGAAATTGATGCCATGCGTACTATTGGCGTGTCACCGGTGGAAGCATTGGTGCTGCCCCGCTTTCTGGCGGCTGTTTTAATGCTGCCTCTGCTTGGCTTTTATTCATCGATAGTCGCCATTATTGGTGGCGGCCTGTTAAGCTGGTTGGAATTGGGCATTCCGCCGGCAACGTTTTTTGCCCGGATCAGGGAAGTTGTTCCGATTACCGATATTTATGTCGGTCTTGTAAAAGCGCCAGTGTTCGGGGCGATCATCGCAATTAGCGGCTGTTATCAAGGAATGCAGGTTAAAGGTAATGCTGAAGAAGTTGGTAAGCGTACGACGGCTGCGGTTGTACAAGCGATTTTTCTGGTTATCGTTCTGGATGCATTTTTTGCCATGTTCTTTAGCTGGATCGGGTGGAATTGATGGCAGATGATGACTCTGTGACCATGAAGACCGGCTATGACGGACCGGTGATCCGTGTCAAAGGGCTACGCAACAGTTTCGGTCCGCAGGTGGTGCACGAGAATCTTGATCTGGATGTCCGAAAGGGAGAGATTCTGGGCGTCGTCGGCGGGTCGGGGACTGGAAAGTCCGTCCTTATGCGTTCGATCATCGGGCTGCAAATACCTGATGAAGGCGAGATTGATGTATTTGGCGAGCCCTTGCTCGGTCGTTCGGAAGCCGAAACTCTGGATGTACGCAAACGCTGGGGCGTATTATTTCAGGGCGGCGCGCTGTTTTCCACTTTGACAGTGGCAGAAAATGTCATGGTCCCGATCCGCGAATATTATCCGCAGATGGATCGTGAGTTTCGCCGTGAGGTTGCGAGATACAAAGTCGCTCTATCCGGTTTGCCACCAGAAGCATCCCCTAAATATCCGGCTGAACTATCGGGCGGGATGCGAAAACGTGCAGGTATAGCCCGTGCTTTAGCGCTTGATCCGGAATTATTGTTTCTGGATGAGCCGACTGCCGGGCTTGATCCGGTAGGCGCGGCCGCAGTTGATAGTCTGACACTGGAATTACAACAGACTCTAGGGTTGACTGTTTTCCTCATCACCCATGATCTCGACACCCTGCATACTATTTGCGATCGCGTGGCTGTATTGGCGGAAAAACGCGTGATTGCGGTGGGGACAATAGAGGAGCTCCTGGCGCTCGATCATCCGTGGATACAGGAGTATTTTAACGGGCCACGGGGTCGCGTCGCAGCTCATGCAGCGGAAAAACAGGCGCGGAGATAGAGAGATGTTGCAGGTACGGCGACGGCTGGTCATAAAGGTGAGATAATGGAGACACGGTCCAATCATATTCTAGTGGGTGCGATCACCCTGCTTTTGCTTGCGCTGGTCGCGGCATTTCTGGTCTGGATTGTCCGGTTTGGTGATGGCGAAACCAAACAATATGACATATTTTTTGCACAGGCAGTTGGTGGCCTGGCAAAAGGTACGGGGGTAACCTTTGCGGGGGTTCCGTCCGGTCAGGTGCTCAAAGTGGAATTATGGGAAAAAGATCCGAATTTCGTGCGCGTTCGCATCGAAGTCAGTCAGAAAACACCGATACTACAGGGTACGACAGCAACCGTTCAAAGCATTAGCTTTACCGCTCCACCAAATATCCAACTGGATGGTGCGGTCAAAGGGGCTCCGCCCATTGTAGAACTGGGGCCAGAAGGCGTGCCTGTGATCCCTACCAAACCGGGCGCATTGGGAGAATTGCTAAACAGCGCACCATTGGTGGTGGAGCGGCTGGCGACATTGACTGACCGGTTGACGATGCTGTTATCTGACAAGAATCAGGAGTCGATTGAGGGGATTTTGAAAAACACCGAACAAATGACTGGTGCTTTGGCGAAACAGGCACCCAATCTTGACCGATTAATGACAGAATCGACGGTTACGATTAAAAAAGCCGGTGAAACAATCGAAAAACTATCTGATGTTGCGGATCAGGCCAATCAGCTATTGGATAATAATGGCGAGCCTTTGGCGAAAAACCTGACCAAGACGCTCGCTGCGGCGGAACAGAGCATGGCAGCGCTAAGCGTCGTGCTGGATGATGCACGGCCAGGGGTTCAACAATTTGGAAACAAGACATTGCCAGAGATAGATCAGCTGGTTCAGGATATGCAGGCGCTGACCAAATCACTTACATCTGTGACCGAGCGTCTGGATGAAGGCGGCGCAGGATCTTTGCTATCAGCGCCCGCGCTGCCAGATTATAAACCGGGCAAATAGAGGAACCCAGAATGAATAGTCATGGTATAAAGACCATATTGAGCAGGCTTAAGTCGTTTGGGCTAGGTGCCGGGTCGCTGTTCACTCTGGGCGCTTTGACTGGCTGCGTAAGTTTTGGCGGAGCAGAGCCACCGCCATTCCTGCTATCGCTAACTCCGCAAACGCAAGTAGATGCAGGCGATGTGCGCGCCGGACCGCGTGGTGGCGCTTTGGTTATTCAATCGTTTTCGACACCGCAAAAACTGAATAATATACGCGTTCCGGTGCAAACCAGCACGACTGCGATCGCCTATCTGAAAAATGCGACCTGGGTAGACAAGCCGGCCCGTCTGTTTCAGTCGCTGCTTGGCGAAACCATCGCCGCCAAGAATAAACGTCTGGTTCTTACGCCCGCACAGGCGCGCGGTGATGCAGACACATATTTGTCAGGTGAACTGGTCAATTTTGGTCTAGATGGTCCCAGTCTGACTGTGACGGTCACTTTCGATGCCGTAAAAATGCGTAAAGGCAAACCGATCGAGAAGCGCCGGTTTGAAGCGCAAGAAAGCGTTTTTGCAGCCGAGGCAGGCCCAGTGGGTGAAGCATTGAACACTGCCGCGAATAAAGTGGTTCTGGAAGTCGCGGACTGGGTTGGTTAAAATTCAACCCTCGTCGGAAGCAAAGCCTTCCGGTTCTGGCCACTCCATTGCAGATGCAGCCATAACCCTGAATAGTCGGCCCATTTCATCAGCACTGGTTAAACGGTGATGAGCCGCGCGAATCATATCCGCTTTGTCGGGGCTATTTTGTGCAAGCTTTGCCATCCGCTGGTCAATGCCCAAAGCTTTTAACCACTGCCCCTGATCCGCAGGGCCGTGCACGGATAACAGCCGAGTCCGAGCAATATTAGCAAGGCTGTGAAAATTGACATGGGCAGTGAGGTCGGCTTTTCCGGGACTTTCATAGGGATCGACGGGCTTGTGGTTTTTCAACGCCTGCAAGGTGCTGCCTGTCCCGGGATGATCATAGCCATAATCGATAATCAGGATAACGCCGCCCTGCTCTGCAACCCGACCCGAAAGCTGTTCCATAAGCGCGCCGCTGGCAGGGGAAGTTTCCAATATAGCGCCCTCCGGTAGCCCGCCGGTTGCTTGGGACACCCGGTCTTTTGCAGCCTGTTTGTCTGTAAGCGGAATAAATTTACCTTGCTTCCACCCTACAAGGTGCCGCTGCAATCCTTTGTCTGTGACGGTAAATTGCTCAATGGGCAAAGCGTCGAAAAATTCGTTGGCGACGATCATTAGCGGGCCGTTTGTGGGCAAGTCCGCGATGTTGTCATGCCATGTAGCTCCGGGATGAAGCGCGGCCTGTTTGGTCTTTAATACCGGGCTGGTCTCGACAAAATGAATGTCCGGATTATAGCCAAACCGGTCCATGGTGCGAAGCGCATCGGAAGCCAGCGTGCCGCGGCCCGGTCCTAGCTCAACATAATGGACATTTTTCGGTCTGTCCTTTCGCAGCCATAGGTCTGATAGCCATATACCGATTAGCTCCCCGAACATCTGGCTGATTTCCGGTGCGGTGATGAAATCGCCTTTTTCTCCAAGCGGGTCTTTGGCCGCGTAATAAGCGGCATTGGAAATGCCCATATATTCGCTGAGAGCTACCGGCCCTTCTGCCGAGATTTTTTCAGCGAGAATATGCGCTACCGATCCTTTCTCAGGCAATGCTGTTGTCTCCGGCAACCGGTTCCGTGCGGATACGGCGGCCCTTGGATGTAAGCACCAGATAAAAGCCGAGCAGCAACATCGGCACTGTCAGGGTTTGTCCCATGGTGAGGCCCCAGCTAAGGTTTTCCAAACCTTTGTCGGGTTGACGGAAAAATTCGACTATGAAGCGGCTGAAGCCATAGACGAGGAGTCCGGTGCCGACCAATTTGCCGGGGTGATAGCGCGCATCGGTTTTCCAGAAAAGCAGTGAAGTGATCAGGAGATAGAGCAGCCCTTCCAGCCCGGCCTCATAAAGCTGGCTGGGATGGCGTGCGACTTCTCCACCCATCGGAAAGATGATGGCCCATGGCACATCGGTGGCACGGCCCCATAGCTCTCCGTTAACGAAATTCGCAAGCCGGCCAAAAAATAATCCAAACGGCACGACGCAGGCAATATAATCGCAGATCCGCAGAAAACTGATCTTTTCCTTGCGGGCGATATACCAGATAGCGAGCACAACCCCCAGCACCCCGCCATGTAGCGACATGCCGCCGTTCCATACTTTGAAAATATCCATCGGGTTTTCAAGAATAGCGGGCTGATAAAAGAATACATAGCCCAACCGCCCGCCAAGGATGATCCCTAATGTTGCGTAAAAAATCATGTCATCGGCATGGCGCCGGGCCATTGGCGCACCGGGTTGGGCAATCAGCCTGGTAAGATACCAATAGCCGATCAAAATACCCGCAAGATAGGCCAACGAATACCACCTTAGCTGAAAAAAGCCGAGGTCGAGGGCATTGGGAGACAGCCCCAATTCCTCGAATCGAGTGAATTGTGCTGCATTTGCAAGAATAATATCAATCAACTCTTTTCCCCATTCGGTTTCATCGCCATATAGTTAGCGCATATAACGGGAAATTCTCCGATACCAAGAGAGAAACCCTTTGATCATTGTGGGAGAAGTTTGAAATGCAATCGCAACTGGACGCTAAAATAGACGAAGCACTTGGCGTCATGACACAGCCGGGGCAGCTACTGGAGCTAGACACTATTAATAAATTTGGTGTCGATTTGCCGATTTTTAAAAACGCCCCCAGCAATCTTGCAGATTTTTATGCTTTTTTCTGTGCCCAGCATAAGGACGCGGAATTTCTTGTCGATGGCGAAATCCGGCTGACTTACGGAGATGCCTATGCTGCTGCGCGTGCGCTGGCAGGTGGATTGGTCGGCGGGCATGGCGTACAGAAAGGCGACCGGATTGGAATCGCAGCACGCAATTCGGCTAACTGGATCATCCTTGATATGGCGATCACCATGGCGGGGGGAATATCAACCAAATTAAACGGCTGGTGGCAGGGTGATGAACTCGCTGATGCTATTGAAGACGTTAGCTGTTCGATTGTTTTTGCTGATAAACAACGTGCTGAAAGATTGATCGAATCGGGCCGCGATCACGGTGCGGAATTGATTCAATTCGAACATGACCTTGTCCCGCTGGAAGGATTGAAAGCCTGCCTGGAAAAAGGCGGCGATGCACAAACGCCGCTACCACAACTGGGGCCAGAGGATAATGCGACGATTCTGTTTACATCCGGCTCCACTGGCCGCTGTAAAGGGGCATATTCGGAACATCGCGCTGTCGTGCAAGGAGCGATGAGCTATGTCGGGGCCGTTGCCGTGATGGCACAGTTGATGGAAGAAGCCGGAACGATGCCGGATATTCAGCCAAGCGCGTTGGTGGCTGTTCCGCTGTTCCATGTCAC
Source organism: Parasphingorhabdus sp. JC815 (assembly GCF_040717415.1). Lineage (NCBI taxonomy): Bacteria > Pseudomonadati > Pseudomonadota > Alphaproteobacteria > Sphingomonadales > Sphingorhabdaceae > Parasphingorhabdus > Parasphingorhabdus sp. JC815. The sequence continues at coordinate 215,623 of NZ_JBFEFM010000004.1, read as the reverse complement.
AGCCGCAGTGCCATTAGTTCTGGTCAGCTATGCGATTGGCCGCAAGCTAGTGATGATGAAGAAGTGGGACGCGGAAGAGGCTATGCGCCTTATTGAGAAGGAGAAAATCACCTATTTTGTAGGGGTTCCGCTTATGAGTATGGAGATTTATTCCCATCCCAAGCTCGCGGATTATGACATTAGCAGTTGTGTTTCCATGGCGGGTGGCGGCGCGCCGCGTCCGGCTGAGCATGTAAAGCGGATTAAGGAAGCCATGGGGGAAGGATTTCCTGTGATTGGCTATGGCCTAACGGAAACCAACGGTGTCGGCTGTTCCAACCAGAATGAGAATTATCTTGCCAAGCCTGATAGTACCGGCCGTGCGACACCGCCGATTGTGGATGTCGCGATTTTAGATAATGACGGTAACAAACTACCTCAAGGGGAGCGCGGCGAGGTTTGTATCCGCTCTGCTGCGAATTTTACAGGTTATTGGGAGAATGAAGAGGCAACAGAAGAAGTTCTGACCGATAATGGCTATTTTCGCACAGGCGATATCGGCTATCTTGACCCGGAAGATTATCTTTACATTGTGGACCGCAAAAAAGAGATTATCATTCGTGGCGGTGAGAATATTAGCTGTCAGGAAGTGGAAGCGGTGGTTTACGGCCATACCGCTGTGTCAGAGACCAGTGTTTTTGGTGTGCCGGACGAACGCCTTGGCGAAGTTCCTGCGCTAGTCTATCATGTAAAAGAGGGCGAAAAGCTCTTGCCTGACGATTTGCGGGATTATCTGAAAGACAAGCTCGCACCATTTAAAATACCGGTGCATATCTGGCAGTATGATGAGCCATTACCCAAGTTGGGAACAGCCAAAATCGCCAAAATCGTTCTGGCGAAGAAGCACCGGGAAATGTTAGCCGAGACTGGATGAATATTAGCGCCAATATACCGAAGCCAGCGGCTGACCCGGGAAAGCGGATTGTCCGTCAGCGCGATGTTATCGACCGTCGCAAGCTAACCGAAGAAATTGCGACGCTGATTACAGATCACGGTATAACTAAAGCGCGGCCTTTGATATTAACATTGCTGCAAAATGCGCTAGCCGCAGGCAGGGCGGAAATTAGCCGTCGGTTGATTGAAAAACCGTCCTCTGGTCATGACGCGTCGGCGGCCCAGTCTTTTCTGATAGATCAACTGGTGCGGATTATTCATGATGTCGCGGTCGGGCATCAATATCCGGTGAGCAACCCGTCATCAAGCGAACGTCTCGCGGTACTGGCAGTGGGCGGCTATGGGCGAGGGGAAATGGCACCACATAGCGATGTGGATATAGCCTTTCTAACACCTTATAAACGGACCAGTTGGACCGAGCAGGCTATTGAAGCGATGCTATATTGGTTATGGGATCTGGGACTGAAAGTTGGCCAAAGTAGCCGTTCCATTGACGAGATGGTCCGTATGGCCCGTGAGGACCTTAGCATCCGTACGGCATTGCTTGAAGCGCGTTATATCTGGGGCGATACCGGGGTTTATGAGGAATCCAAAGCACGGTTTTTTGATGAAGTTGTTGCTGGCACTGATCGGACATTTGTCTCTGAAAAACTAGCTGAACGTGACGCACGGCATGTGCGTATGGGCGACAGCCGCTATGTCGTCGAACCCAATGTCAAAGAAGGCAAAGGGGGGCTACGCGATCTGCAAACGCTTTACTGGATCGGTAAATATATTCATCATGTGGCTTCGGCAGCAGAACTGGTTGATGTTGGCCTTTTGACTGCTGATGAATTTAAACGCTTTCGCAAGGCTGCGAATTTCTTGTGGGCGGTGCGATGTCATATGCATGATATGACGGGCAGGGCCGAAGACCGCTTGACCTTTGACTTGCAACCCGGTGTGGCGGAGCGGATGCGCTTTGCTGACAGGCCAGGGAAATCAGCAGTTGAGCGGTTCATGCAATATTATTTCCTGAATGCAAAAGTGGTCGGTAACCTGACCGGCGTATTTCTGGCCCACCTTGATGAAACACATAACGCCGGTGTGCGGCGGTTCATTCCCAATATCACTCGGCGCCCCAAAAAATTGAAAGGTTTTACTCTTGATCGTGGGCGTCTGGCTTTGCCGGATGAGGATTTCTTTAAAGAAGATCCCGTCCGATTGATCGAGATATTCCAGCTCGCGGATAAACATGAACTGGAAATTCATCCGCTGGCTATGCGGTCAGCGCGCAGGGATGCGAAACTAATCACTAACAAGATACGCAAGGACCGCCGCGCCAATGCGCTGTTCCTTGATGTATTATGCTCCCCGCGTGATCCCGAACTGGTCTTGCGCTGGATGAACGAAGCGTCAATTTTCGGGCGGTTCATTCCCGATTTTGGCCGGGTTGTCGCGCAGATGCAATTTGATATGTATCACCATTATACGGTTGATGAACATAGCATAAGGGCCATCGGCCTGCTTGCGCGTATCGGTAGCGGCACGTTGGAGGATGATCATCCCAATTCGACGGAGACAATCAATAGACTGAAAAATCGCCGGGTGCTTTTTGTCGCGACTTTGTTGCATGATATTGCCAAAGGGCGGGGCGGGGATCACAGCGTGCTTGGCGCAGAAGTGGCGATGAAATTATGCCCAAGACTAGGGCTGAAACCTTATGAAACCGAGTTGGTTGCATGGCTCGTAAGACATCATCTGTTGATGCCGGCCATGGCGTTCAAACGCGACCTGTCGGATTATAAAACTATTCAGGATTTTGTCAGTCAGGTTAAAAGTATCGAGCGTCTGCGCCTCTTGACTGTATTGACGGTGGTGGACATTCGGGCCGTCGGACCAGGTGTATGGAATAGCTGGAAACGGCAGTTGCTGACTGATCTGTTTGAAGCCGCGCAGGAAATGCTTTTGCTGGGACATAAGCAGCGGGGTCGCAAGGAACGGATTGCCGCGAAAAAGGCTGTGCTGGAAGATGATTTGGGCATATCCAGCGACCGCTTTGCCAGATTGATCGATCGGCTTACTGACCCCTATTGGATCGCTGAACCAGATGATGTTATCGCCCACAATGCCCGGCTAATGTTGCGCGCCGGGGAGAGTAATCTGACCATATCGTCCGCTGCTTATCCTGATCGGGGCGCAGCGCTGGTGACGATATTCGCATCGGACCACGCCGGGCTTTTCTACCGTATAGCTGGTGGAATCCATGTAGCTGGCGGTAATATTATCGACGCCCGCATCCATACCACACGCGATGGCATGGCGTTGGATAATTTTCTGGTGCAAGATCAGCATGGCCAGCCATTTGCCGAGGATCGCCAGTTGGAAAGGCTCAAGAAAGCTGTCGAGGATGCACTGGCCAATCGTTCCAAACTGGCAACCAAGCTGGAAGCGCGTCCATTGGCCCATTCACGGGCGGAGGCATTTACGATTGTTCCCAATGCGATGGTCGATAATGATGCCTCCAATCGCTTTACCGTGGTCGAGGTGACGGCACGGGACCGTCCGGCCTTGTTAACCGCGCTGGCCCACGCTCTGTTCGAAGCGAAAGTTACCGTGCACAGCGCGCATATTACAACTTATGGCGAACGCGCTGTGGATACGTTTTACGTGACCGATTTACTGGGTGGAAAAATCGAGAATAAGGTGCGGCTGAAAAATTTGAAAAAAAAGCTCGTCAAAGCGGCTGCCCAAAATTTTGCCAAAAAAACTGCTGCTTAATCGGCAACCCGTCTAACCCATTTTATCTTTAAGCGCTGCTAGTGCACCAAATGGCCCGGCTTCTTCCTCGCTTTTCAGTCCCCGTTTCTCTGCAACATCATCTGCATCGGGGCCGCGTGGATAGGGATCAAGCGCAAGATAGAGCGTTTGCGCTATGGCTTCGCCAATATCAATTCGGGCGTTTTCAAACTCGATTATATCGCAATCTTCTGCGGTCAGTTCGATCTCTTCCTCACTGTGCGGAACATCGGTTTTTTCTGTGAAGATGATGGAGAAATCTTCAGTCAGTTTGACGGGGAAAGGCTGACCACTGATCGCGCAGCTTTGATGCAGGCTGGAACGAATGGAGCCAGTAAAGTCTATTCCATATTCACCGGGTTTGAGGCTATAATCGGCGGTTATCTCCTCTATAGAGGGCAGGTCAAACCGTTTGGCAAGTGCTTGCCGCTGGTCATTATCGGCGGTAATTTGCCCGGATATTGGAGCGCTGCCGATGTCGGATAATTTGATAATTTTCGACAGTTCAGGGGATGGTAAGGGTTGTGATTGAGTCATGGTTCGACCTTTGCGATATTTCCGGCAATGATCTGATCAATGGCCGTGTCAGAAAGTCTGGCATAGAAGCCGGCGAATTTACTGGCAGTGAAGTCCAGTGCGTCAGGTTCCGGTGCTTCACCGCGATACAGGTTGCGGGTTAGAGCCTCTTTAGTAGCTTTAATATCGGGGCCATAGTTCAGCGCCTCCCGATAAGCGCCCAAACGTCCACCCAATGCGCTCATCATATTCCCGACATGCTTGCCTACTATCATATCGCCAATGCCAATCTGTCGCAATTGGCCCTCCATATCAGTGACGAATAATTCTGTGAGCCATGCTGTTTTCTGCGCGATTTCCTGCCCCATATCCTCGGGATGTTCCAACCGGATCAGCACCGCGCACAATATTGCCGCGATCATATCAAACCGACCATCCAGCGTATCAGGGACTCCGCCATGTTCATACCAATCGACCTGCCGCCCCTGGGTGATGATGGCGTTGTAAAGCGGCTGCATCACCAGGTTCGGGTTTTTACGCCCTAGCAGCTCGTTCAAAAATGACATTATTATAGAAACTCCGGTTTTGGCCCCGACGTTGGTTTCAGGCACATTGGTTATAAATACAGACAGCTTTCGGGCTGGCTTCCGGCCGCTTATGTTAAGACTACATACAGGGGATATTGATATTTGTAACGCGAGATGCAATGGGCGCTATCACAGGCGGATAAAAAACTGCTATGGGAATTGAAATCGTCCAGTTTAGTGGCAAAAATATTTTGCTGAACATGGGGCAGCCGTTTTGGAGAATAAATTGATGCGTAACCAAGCGAAATTGCGCCGAGTGAAATCGACCGGAATGAAAATGCACTTTATGCTGACCGGTCTGGTTGCCAGCGGACTGATATTGTCCGGCTGTTCGCAGGTCCGTGGGCATCAGGGTTATATTGTCGATCCGGTTCTTCTACAGGCTATCCAGCCGGGTGTAGATAATCGGCAGTCTGTCGAAGCGACACTGGGCCGCCCGACATTTACCGGACAGTTTGATGACAATAGCTGGTATTATTATTCGCGTGAAACAAAACAATATGCCTTCAATTCACCCACGCCGCGCGATCAAACGGTTTTGCGCGTGTCTTTTGATAAAGCCGGCAATGTGACTGCGGTTGATCGTTCCGGTCTGGAACAGGTCGCCAGTATCACCCCGGATGGCCGCACAACTCCGACTTTGGGGCGTGAGCGTTCATTCTTTGAAGAATTATTCGGAAATATCGGCGCGGTCGGCGCACCCGGTGCACAGGGGCGGAGCAACGACCCCACTAGGCCTTGATCCGGTAATATCCACCACATAATAGTGTAACAACGTCATTCCGGTATAGTCGGACTGGTGTATGCGAGCCTGCGCGAGCGAGCCGGCGCCGGAACGACGATGGCGGGTTATCTGCCTGTTTCTTATTTGGCCGTGATCCCTATTTCGCAATACCGCTAGCGGCCAGCACAGCCAGCGTCACCAGTTCGGATGCGGTAGAAGCCATGGTTGCGATTTGCACTGACTTGTCCAGCCCGACCAGCATGGGACCGATCACCGCATCGCCGCCCAGCTCGCGCAGTAGCTTGGCAGACAGGTTCGCCGATTGCAGACCTGGCATGACGAGAACATTCGCAGGGCCGGATAAACGGATAAACGGATAATTCGCCATTAATTTCCGGTTGAGTGCGACATCGGGAGCCATTTCACCTTCATATTCGAAATTGACCCGCCGATCGTTCAGCGTTGCAACAGCTTCGCGGATGTTTTCAAGCCAGCGACCCGCCGGATTACCGAAAGTCGAATAGCTGAGGAAGGCGACGCGTGGGTCATGGCCCATTTTCCGGGCAACGGCAGCCGTCTGTTCGGCAATATCAGCCAATTCCTCTGCGGTGGGGCGTTCATTGACAGTCGTGTCCGCCATGAAAACCGTATGACTTTGCCCGACCATGACATGTATGCCAAAGGCAGTGCGGCCCGGTTCCATATCAATGACTTTGGCAATATCTTTGAAGGTTTGCGAATAGGGGCGGGTAACGCCGGTGATCATCGCATCTCCCTGATCCAGCGCAAGCAAGGCAGATCCAAAAATATTGCGGTCCTGATTAACCATGCGTTTGATGTCGCGCTTCATATGGCCTTTGCGGTGCAACCGCTCATACAGCATATTGACCATATCTGGCACGAGCGGACTATTGCGAGAATTATGAATCTCGAACCTGTCCGGATCGCTGATACCCAGTTCTTTCAGTTTGTTGCGTACCCGGTCGTCGCGGCCAACAAGAACCGGCGTGCCATAGCCGCCGTCCTGAAACTGGATTGCGGCGCGCAGCACGACATCTTCTTCCGCTTCTGCAAAAATAACACGTTTTGGCGCGACACGGCACGCTTCATACGCTTGGGTAAGGACGGATGTGGTCGGATTGAGCCGTGCCTTGAGATTCTGGCGATATACATCAAGGTCATCAATCGGTTTTTGTGCGACGCCGCTGTCCATTGCCGCCTTTGCTACGGCGGCGGAGACGACTTCCATCAATCGCGGGTCAAAGGGCGCGGGAATAATATAGTCCACGCCAAAACTTGGTGCCTGTCCGCCATAGGCCAGTGCCACTTCTTCGGGCACCTGCTCGCGGGCCAGTTGGGCAATCGCATTGGCCGCCGCCACTTTCATTTCGTCATTGATGCGAGTGGCCCGAACGTCCAGTGCGCCGCGAAAGATAAACGGAAAGCCGAGTACATTATTGACCTGATTGGGATAATCGGACCGGCCGGTCGCAATAATCGCATCGGGCCGTGCTGCCTTGGCATCAGGCGGGGTGATTTCAGGATCCGGATTGGCCATGGCAAAGATAATCGGTTGATCGGCCATGTCCCTGACCATTTCCGGTTTCAACACACCAGCCGCCGAAAGACCCAGAAATACGTCAGCACCTTTCAGCGCATCGTTAAGGTCGCGGGCATCGGTATCAATTGCATGCGCGGACTTCCATTGGTCAACATTGTCACGGCCCCGATAGATCACACCGCTGCGGTCACACATGGTGAGATTGTCATGAGGCACGCCCATAGCCTTTATCAGTGCCGCGCACGCTATGGCTGCGGCTCCGGCGCCGTTAACGACGACCTTTATATCCTTGACCTCGCGATTGGTCAGCAGGCAGGCGTTGATGACACCAGCGGCTGCGATAATGGCGGTACCATGCTGATCATCATGAAAGACCGGAATATTCATCCGGTCGCGCAGGGTCTGTTCTATGATGAAACAGGCCGGTGCACCAATATCTTCAAGGTTGATGCCGCCGAAGCTGGGTTCCATCAATTGCACCGCGTTGATAAAGGCTTCGGTATCTTCGGTGTCAAGTTCCAGATCAATGGCGTCTACATCGGCAAAGCGTTTGAACAATACGGCCTTGCCTTCCATCACGGGTTTCGAGGCAAGTGCGCCCAGATTGCCAAGACCCAGAATCGCGGTGCCGTTGGAGATAACGGCGACCAGATTGCCCTTGGCGGTATATTCATAGGCTTTGGTAGGGTCTTCGGCAATGGCGCGGACGGGAACAGCAACGCCGGGTGAGTAAGCCAGGCTTAAATCCCGTTGGGTAGCCATTGGCTTGGATGCGACAATTTCGATTTTGCCGGGACGTCCGTGGGAGTGGAATAACAATGCTTCGCGCTCGGAAAATTCTACGTTATTGTCATCGTTGTCAGCCAAATGATATCTCCATAATTAATATTCCGGCGTCCCCCAATCCAGTGATCCCAGCCAGTGATCCCAGTCAGTGATTAAGTGCCCAGCAATTAAGTGTCCGGCGCTTGCCTACTCTGAAATATAGCTATTCGGCAAGGGTTGCTGATAAGCTGATTGGATTGTTGGAAACTATTTATAGCCTAAATATGGACTAAATATGAAATTGCGGCTCTTTAATGTGCCAGCATAGTCCGCTATCGCTGCGCTCATGCCCACGAAAGTTCAGCCCCGAAAATCGGATAAAACGGATAGTGCAGCCGGTGCACAGCCAAAGCTGACTCCTATGATGGAGCAATATTTCACGCTGAAAGAAAAGGCGCATGATTGCTTGCTTTTCTATCGCATGGGTGACTTTTTTGAATTATTCTACGAAGATGCCAAGCTGGCATCTGCGGCGCTTGATATCGCGCTGACCACGCGCGGGAAAAATGCGGGGGAATCTGTGCCGATGTGCGGTGTGCCGGTTCATGCCGCAGAAAGCTATCTGGCAAAGCTGATTCGTGCCGGTTTCAAGGTAGCAATTGCCGAGCAGACCGAAACGCCCGCTCAAGCAAAAGCGCGCGGTGGACACAAAGCACTGGTTGCGCGGGACATCATCCGCTTTGTTACTGCCGGAACGCTGACCGAAGACACGCTGCTTGATGCACGGTCGGACAATATGCTGGTCGCGGTTGCCGAAGTGCAGGGAGAGATTGGTATCGCCGCGAGCGATATTTCCACCGGCGATTTTGAATTGCTGCGGATTTCTGGCGAAGGTCCGGAGAGTTTGGGTGAGTTGACCGCTGAATTATCGCGGATTGCTCCGTCTGAAATTATTTGCAGCCCGTCGCTCAATGAACGGCTGGATGATAAACGGCTTGCGGCAACAGCGTGGCCAAAAGAAGATTTCGACAGTCAGAAAGCCGAGCGCAAGCTGAAATCTATATTCGGTGTTTCGACGCTCGACGGCTTTGGTGATTTTTCTCGCTGCGAACTGGCGGCTGCGGGCGGATTGATCGCCTATATCGAACATACAGCGCAAGGGGACACGCCTTTTTTAAAGCCGCCGGTGCACCGCCATGCCGGTGAATATCTGCTGATTGATGGAGCGACCCGGGCGAGTCTGGAAATTGAACGTACAATGGCGGGAGAGCGCAAGGGCAGTCTGCTCGGCAATATTGACCGTACGGTGACACCGGGCGGCGCGCGTTTGCTGGGCCGGGATCTTGCGGCTCCGCTGTTTGACGAAACAAAGATTAACCTGCGGCTGGGAATGGTCCAATGGTTTCATGACGCGCCCGCCATTCGTGACGTGGTGCGAGATGCGCTGAAGGCCATGCCTGATATTAGCCGCGCATTGGGGCGCATATCGGCGGGGCGGGGCAGTCCGCGTGATTTGGGACAAATACGCGACGGGTTAAGCGGGGCGCGGCTTTTGCGCGAACGGCTTGCGCTCGATATGGCTCTGCCCGATTTGATGAACAATTTGCTGCCCGCGCTGGATGGTCACGGCGCGATGGTTGATTTGCTGACCCGCGCTCTGGTTGAAACACCGCCGACGGATATGACAAAGGGGGGCTATATCGCGGCGGGCTATGATCCCGCGCTTGACGAATTACGCAGCGCCGGTTCCGATGGTCGCAAGGCGATTGCTACGATGGAGGCGCGCTACCGCGAGACGACGGGGATTAATTCCCTCAAGATCAAGCATAATGCTGTTCTGGGTTATTTTGTCGAAGTTCCGACAAAGCATGGCGACAGCCTGATGGCCGAAAATTCCGGCTTTACCCATCGTCAGACTCTGGCCGGTGTCGTGCGGTTCAACTCTGCCGAGCTTCATGAAGAAGCCGTGCGGGTCACACAGGCCGCGGCCCATGCTCTGGCAGCGGAGGCCGCGCATTTTGAGGAACTGATCGACAGGATATTGAAACGCAAGGATGCTATTGCAAATAGCGCTGATGCGCTGGCGCGGATTGATGTGGCAGCAGCGCTCGCAGAGCGCGCGGTTGAGGGGCAATGGTGCCGCCCGGAATTTGCCGATGGCAATATGCTGGAGATCAGGGCAGGGCGCCATCCGGTAGTTGAGGCCGCGCTTGATGCAGCTGGTCATCCCTTTGTGGCCAATGATTGCGCCTTGTCCAATGATGAGCGTCTATGGCTGGTATCGGGGCCGAACATGGGCGGTAAATCGACTTTTCTGCGGCAAAATGCGCTGATCGTCATTCTGGCGCAGGCAGGAGGCTTTGTCCCAGCAGCATCGGCGCGGCTCAGTCTGGTGGACCGTTTGTTCAGCCGCGTCGGGGCGTCGGATAATCTGGCGCAGGGGCGTTCCACGTTCATGGTCGAGATGGTCGAAACTGCCACGATTTTAAGTCAGGCAACGGATAAAAGTTTTGTCATCCTTGATGAAGTGGGGCGCGGCACATCGACCTATGATGGTTTGGCATTGGCTTGGGCGGTGGTTGAGGCGGTGCACGAGACCAACCGGTGCCGCTGTTTGTTCGCAACCCATTACCATGAACTGACCCGGCTGGCAGACCGGCTTGATGCCATGTCGCTGCACCATGTGCGCGCGCGGGAGTGGAAGGGCGATCTGGTGCTGATGCATGAGCTGGCAAAAGGTCCGGCTGATCGCAGCTATGGTCTGGCGGTGGCAAAACTGGCCGGTATCCCGAAGCCGGTTTTGAAACGCGCCCAATCAGTGCTAGACAAGCTGGAAGCCGGGAAAGCGGAGACAGGCGGTCTGGCTGCCGGGCTTGGCGATTTGCCATTATTCGCTGCCAGCCTTGCAGATGAAGATAAACAGGTCGATATGTTGAGGGAGACTTTACGGGAGCTGGACATTGATGCGTTAAGCCCGCGTGATGCGCTAGATCAACTTTACGCGCTGAAATCGGTGCTGGAGGAGGAATGAATGAACCGCTGGATCATAATTATAATAGCCGTGTTTCTGTTGGGCGGCGGTGCATATGTCTATAGCACGCGCAGCGCCAATGCCGAGCCGCTGGAAATCGGCGCAACTGCGCCTGATTTTACCGCGACCGGCGCGCTTGCGGGAAAACAGTTTACATTTCGTCTGTCGGATAAACTGGCGCAAGGCCCGGTTGTGCTGTATTTTTTCCCCAAGGCCTTCACCGAAGGCTGTACGATTGAAGCAAATATGTTTGCCGAAGCAACCAAAGATTTTGAAGCAGCGGGCGCAACTGTTATCGGTATGTCAGGCGATGATGTCGAAACGCTGGCCAAATTCTCGATCGAGGAATGTCGCGACAAATTCGCCGTTGCCCGCGCTAATGATAGGGTGATGGACGGCTATCATGTGCGAATGATGCCTAAGCTGGCCCTGACGAACAGGACCAGTTATGTCATTGACCAAAATGGCAAAATCGTTCTGGCGCACAGTGGGCAAGACCCCAAGAAACATGTGAAACTGACATTGGAAAAAGTTGAACAACTGGCCCGTGCTAAACTTGCTGCCCCGCCCGAAAGTTAATTGGTCTAGTGGGAAGGGAAAGCGCAGCGCCCCTCAAAGCACGAGAAAATCCATAAAGAACTTGCATTTGCCATAAAGCTGGATTGAAAGGCGGCATGACCGACAAAGCACCAAAACAAACCGCCAATCACGCGCCCGATCCTGCAATGCTGGCCAAAGCCGAAACACTGACCGAGGCTTTGCCTTATTTGCAGCGTTACGCAGGGCAAACTTTTGTCGTCAAATATGGCGGCCACGCCATGGGAGATCCGGCACTGGCACGCAATTTTGCCGAAGATGTTGTTTTGTTAAAAGCGGTCGGCATTAACCCGGTTGTGGTGCATGGCGGCGGGCCGCAAATTGGTGCTATGCTCGAACGAGTCGGGGTAGAAAGCAAATTTGTCGACGGTCTGCGGGTCACGACCAAGGAAACCGCTGAAATTGCCGAAATGGTCCTGTCTGGCGCGATTAACAAAGAGTTGGTTAGTTGGATCGACCGGGCTGGCGGAAGCGCGATTGGCATATCGGGAAAGGATGGCGGCTTTGTCAAAGCAACCAAGTTGCGCCGCACTGCCCGTGATCCGGACAGTAATATCGAACGGATAATTGATCTGGGTTTTGTCGGTGAACCAAAGCGGGTAGACCGCAGCATCGTCGATACGATTTCAGCCGCCGGAATGATTCCTGTTATCGCTCCGATCGGAGTCGGTGATGATGGTCATACCTATAACATAAACGCCGATACAATGGCGGGCGCGGTGGCAGCGGCGCTCAGGGCTGCACGTCTGTTTTTGCTGACCGATGTGGCAGGCGTATTGGATAAAAACAGCGAGCTGCTGACGGATTTGAATCCATCGGACATAAAACGGCTACAGGGTGATGGGACTATATCCGGCGGTATGATTCCAAAGCTGGAAACCTGTGTCAATGCAGTGGTGAACGGAGTTGATGCCGCTGTCGTGCTGGATGGCCGCGTACCCCATGCCATGCTGCTGGAAATTTTCACCAGCGAAGGAGCGGGGACGCTGATCCGGGATGATTTTGAAACGGTTGATTAATCGCTGCACTGTATTATAATGGTGATACACTAGTTTTTAGCACAGATTGCTTGGCATTGCGCGCTACTATCGTTTAGTGACCAACATGAATTAAAAGGTCCTTGTCCATGTTTTTTGCCCTGTTTCAGATTATCAATATCCTGTTAACTGTCGCGATTACCGTCATCATCGTGCAAGCGATTATGAGTTGGTTGCTCGCTTTTAATGTGATCAATCTGCAAAATGATATTGTTCGCGCGCTATGGACGACGCTGGATGCGCTAACAGCGCCAATTTATAATCCGATCCGGCGGATCATGCCGGATTTCGGATCGATTGACCTGACACCGATGGTGGTGATTATCGGTATCATCATTTTGCAGGACGCGATCCTTCCGCCGCTCGCCGCTGCCCTAATCCCCGTTTTATGAGCATTATTTTATGAGCAAAGAAGCTGGCCAAGAGCCTACCGGCGGAGCATCAATCATTGATGGCAAAGCTTTTGCCGCTGGCCTACGTGAACGGATAAAAGACGCTGTTCCGTATTTTGAGCAACAAACGGGCCGTGTCCCCGGATTGGCAGTGGTGCTAGTGGGCGATGATGCCGCCAGTCAGGTCTATGTAGCATCCAAGCATAAGGCGACGCTGGCCGCCTGTATGGAAAGTTTTGAACATCGCTTGCCCGCTGACACTACTCAGAACGATCTGATCGCGCTGGTTGAGAAACTAAACGCCGATGATGCCGTGGATGGTATATTGGTGCAATTGCCGTTGCCCGCTCATCTTGATGAAAAAGCGGTGGTCATGGCGATTGATCCGGATAAGGATGTTGATGGCCTTCATGTCATAAATGCCGGGCGGCTGGCCAATGGTGAAGAGGCTTTGACGCCGTGCACCCCGCTGGGCAGCCTGATGCTGCTCAAGGATGAACTGGGCGATTTGTCGGGTATGAATGCGGTGGTTGTCGGACGCTCGATATTGGTAGGCAAGCCAATGGCGCAGTTATTGCTGGCTGAAAACTGCACCGTCACCATTGCACATAGCCGCACCCGCGCTCTGCGCGATGTTGTGCGCCGCGCCGATATTGTTGTCGCTGCGGTCGGGCGGGCAGAAATGGTAAAGGGTGACTGGCTAAAAGATGGCGCAGTTGTCATTGATGTCGGGATAAACCGGCTGGCGCCCGACCCCGGTAAAGACAAAGGCCGGTTGGTGGGCGATGTTGCTACTGCAGAAGCCATGGATCATGTCCGTGCGATTACTCCTGTTCCCGGCGGGGTTGGGCCAATGACCATAGCTGTGTTATTGCGTAATACATTGGTTGCCGCATCTGCTCGTGCTGGCCTCGCCAAGCCGGAAGGATTATGATGAAACAGTTTTTGGTTGCTCTTGTGCTGGGACTGGCTCTGACCGGATGCGCGAGCAGCGGACCGACCGACAGGGAGCGATATATTCGTGCAGCCGGAAAACCGGTTGCCAACCCCAGCGACATTGTGAAAGCGGAGCTGGCCTTTGCCCGGCTTGCACGGGAAAAGGGGCAGTGGACAGCTTTTCGTGAAACGGCAGCGTCCGATGCACTGATGTTCATGCCAGAATTGGTCAGCGCGCCGGTCTGGTTAAGTGGCAAGGCTGACCCGGCGCAGGCAACGGAATGGCAGGTGCATAAAGTTTTTATGTCCTGTGATGGCAGCATGGGCGTGGCTACGGGAGCATGGCAAAGCGCGGCTGGCGTCATGGGTTATTTTACCACCATCTGGGAAAAACAGGATGCGAAGAGCCGCCGTCTGCGCGGTAAGGATGTCGAGTGGAAATGGGTATTCGATCATGGCGTTCGGTTGGAAAAGCCTTTGCCAGAACCCGATTTTATAAGCACACGCGTTGCGGCATGCTCCAAAGATGCGCTACCAGCCGTTCCAGCCCCGCCAGCGGGTGAGAAAAACAAGAGTGGATATTCCGCCGATCGCACCATGTTCTGGAGCGCTGAAAGCTCTGCTGACCAATCACGTTCATTATTGGTGCGGATGTGGAACGGCGCCGAATGGGAAGAAATTATCTTTAACGATGTAGCGGCGCCTGTTGGATGACCGAACTTTTCATTTCCGCCTTCATCACGTTTTTTGTCGTCATTGATCCGCCCGGTTGTGCACCAATCTATGCCAGCCTGACCGGTGATGCCTCATTCGCACAGCGGCGGAATATGGCTATTCGTGCGGTGGTTGTCTCTGCGTTGATCTTAGCTGTTTTTGCAATCTTCGGTGAACAGCTGCTGGGGGCTTTAAGTATCAGTCTCGACAGTTTTCGCATAGCCGGTGGTATCATGCTGTTCATGATCGCGCTGGAAATGGTGTTCGAAAAGCGGACCCAGCGCCGCGAAGACCGGGCGCAGGAAATTATCGACCAGCCCGAAATAGAAGATGTTTCCATTTTTCCTATGGCAATGCCAATGATTGCCGGTCCAGGGTCGATCGCGGCGGTCATGTTGCTTATGTCCAGAAGCGAAGACGTAGAAAGCCGTTTGGTTATCATGGGCGCGCTTGGACTGGTTTTGCTGTTGACCTTGATAGGATTGATGCTGGCAGGGCCGCTGATGCGTATTTTGGGCGGTAATGTCGAAGCGGTCGTCACCCGTTTATTGGGTGTGTTGCTGGGCGCTTTGGCCGTGCAGTTTGTTGTCGATGGGTTAAGAGGCAGTTTTTAGCGCTTAAATCGACTAGTCCGAGACAAGGCTATATCTTTCGCGCTTCCTCGATCAGCATGACCGGAACGCCCTGTTTAATCGGATAGGCCACGCCTGCGGCTTCACTGATAAGCTCCTGTGCTTCCGCGTCATAGCTTAATGGCCCCCGGGTTGCCGGACAAACCAATATGTCGAGCAATTCGGTGTCGAAGCTGTTTATATTCCCGTCCATTATGCGTCTTTCATTGTCTGCCTTCACTGTAAAGTGACGCGACCTTCATCGCCGTCCTGTCGGCCAAAGAAATCCAGCAATTGAATGATCAGCTCCGCGCGATTGGACAGGCCGTCAATCTCCAGCAATGCCTGTTTAGACGCAGCATCAAATGGAGCAATCTGCGCTATCCCGTTGACAAAGGACATATCATCAAGCCGACCGATACTGTCCCAGTCAACCTGATAGCCCTGGGACTCAGCGAATTTGCGGGACTCAATTTCCAGAGCGGCACGTTCGGCGCTGGCCAGAACCTCGTCCATTTCCATATCGTCTTCAATCTCTGCCCGAACCTGACGGAAAGCGGTGGACGCGTCTATTTCTTCGATTACGCGGAACCGCGCGACACCTTCCAGAACAATGTTGAACCGTCCGTCTTCCATGGCTTCAATGTCAATAATTTTGCCAACACAACCAATGTCGAACAATTCCGGCATGTCGCCAGCCGTCTTTGGCTGGATCATCCCGATTCGGCGGTCACGCGCCATCGCATCGTTAATCAGTGCGCGGTAACGTTCCTCAAAAATATGCAAAGGCAGATGCATGCCCGGAAAAAGCAGCGCGCCAGCAAGCGGGAAAATGGATATTCTTTTGGTTTCGGTCATATCTATCCGAACAATATCGCGGAAAGTCTGCGCCGGGTGGCCGATACCCATTCATCTTCCAGCCCGACAACTTCAAATAACGAGAGCAGCTTTGCCCGCGCAGCGCCGTCATTCCAGTCCTTGTCGGCTTCAATGATCGTAAGCAGATGCTCCGCCGCGCCAACATAATCACCCGATGCTATCATCGCACCAGCCAGATCATAACGGGCCTGAAAATCATTGCCATCAGCAGCAACTGCCGCGCGTAATGCTTCAACCGCGCTGTCATCCGGCTTGTCTTTCGCCAGTTTCAAAGCAGAACTGGCGCGCTCAATGGCGGGATCAGCAGAAATCGTTTCGGACACACCAGCCAAAGTCGTCTCGGCCTCCGCCAGATGCCCGGCAACAACCAGTGCGCGAATCAATCCGCCAACCGCTTCGGCATTGTCTGGTTCCATATCCGCGATCTGGGCAAAAATACCCGCCGCGCGTTGCCCGTCGCCTTGACCAAGCACTTCTTCACCCATGGCGAGTAAGGGGGCAACATCCTGTTTTGGCTCTTCATCGCCGCCACCAACAGGAAGCTGCGCCAATAGCTGGTCAACTATCTGACCCAACTGGCTTTCGGTCCGGGCGCTGGTCAGGTCTGCGACCGGCTTGCCCTGAAAAATAGCATAGACAGTGGGGATCGATTGCACCTGAAACTGCGAGGCGATGAATTTATTTTCATCCACATTGATCTTTGCCAGAACCACGCCCTTATCGGCATAATTGGCTGCCACTTTTTCCAGTACTGGCGTTAGCGCTTTGCACGGGCCGCACCATTCTGCCCAGAAATCCAGAATCACCAGCTTGTTCATGCTGGGGACAACGACGGTCTGTTGAAATTCCTCAACCGCCTTTTGTTCGTCCACTGTTAGTCCTGCTGTCGCCAATTGCTGCTCCTTTAATTTCTTTCTGTTCCCGCTTCACTCTCCCAATAGACCATTTTTACAAAGGGCTGTTTTCCAAGGGAATCGCGGAGTGTCTTCTGTTATATCCGTACTTTATGTGGGGAGAGAGGCGCCAAAGCCAAGGTTATTTTTACATTTCATTGCGATAGTTTGAAAAATGGGGCTTGCCGGACCCCAAAACCCGTGCTAACCGCGCGCCTCAACTGCTGATGACGATAGCCTATAACCCAATGTCACAGCATCGCCGAGCGGGCGTAGCTCAGGGGTAGAGCACAACCTTGCCAAGGTTGGGGTCGAGAGTTCGAATCTCTTCGCCCGCTCCAGTTTTCCAGAAATCATTTTTGGTTTTAACTGTTACCCCTTGCGGGGCAATTGTCGGGTTCGTCTGCCCGTGCTAACGCGGCGTTCATGGTTACAATCGGATGGTATATTATCGCTGCGCTGGGCGAGATTGCAGGCTGCTTTGCATTTTGGGCATGGTTCCGGCTTGATAAATCTCCGTGGTGGCTTGTTCCGGGGATGCTCAGCCTTGCCATTTTTGCTTATGCTCTCACACGGGTGGACAGCGCCCACGCGGGCCGAGCCTATGCGGCTTATGGCGGTGTATATATTATGGCATCAATCCTCTGGCTCTGGACTGTGGAGCGGCACACTCCTGACAGGTGGGATCTGATTGGCACAGCCGTGG
Organism: Parasphingorhabdus sp. JC815; assembly: GCF_040717415.1. Taxonomy (NCBI): domain Bacteria; kingdom Pseudomonadati; phylum Pseudomonadota; class Alphaproteobacteria; order Sphingomonadales; family Sphingorhabdaceae; genus Parasphingorhabdus; species Parasphingorhabdus sp. JC815. The sequence goes on along the minus strand of NZ_JBFEFM010000004.1, from coordinate 197,963 downwards.
CACTGGGCGGCGCGGCCATTATTTTATGGGGACCGCGACCAGTTTAGCGGGAGCTGCCTGCTGATGAAACCACGGATCGCGGCAGTATGAGCGCATGTGCGTAACCTTTCACGACTGCCTGAAAAGAAGAGCTAAACCGGTTTTGGAAAATTTCTGAAATACAGGGTTGTCACATCCTTTTTGCCGCCCTAACGGGAAGATGTATTAAATATACATCTTTTGAAAAGGACAGAAAATTGCTGAACCAGAATACAATTGCCATCGTAAAATCTACAGCTCCCATATTGCAGGAGCACGGTGAAACACTGACCCGGCATTTTTACGAACGCATGTTTTCCCATAACCCTGAAGTGGGTCCGTTTTTTAATCCGGCCAATCAATCACAAGGGACACAGCAACGCGCTCTGGCCGGGGCGATATGTGCCTATGCAGCGAATATCGATAATCTGGAGGTATTGGGCGATGCGGTAGAGCTTATTGCCAATAAGCATGTTTCCTTGATGATTAAGCCCGAACATTATCCGATTGTGGGAGAAAACCTGCTTGCGTCGATCAAAGAAGTATTGGGCGACGGGGCCACGGATGACGTTATAAATGCCTGGGCAGAGGCTTATGGTTTCCTGACCGATATTCTGGTTGGCCGGGAGAAGCAGATTTACGGTGATAGCGCGTCCAAAAAGGGTGGATGGGAAGGTTTCCGGAAATTCAAGGTTCACACCAAAGATCAGGAAAGCAGCAATATTGCCTCATTCTACCTGAAGCCGGAAGATGGCGGTGCGTTGCCGGAATTTTTGCCGGGACAATATATTACCATTCGGATGCCGACCCCCGATGGATCAACCACGATGCGGAATTACAGCCTGTCGAACAAACCGGGCCGTGATTATTTCCGGATCAGTGTGAAAAGAGAGGTCGCTCCGGTTGCGAATGTCCCTAATGGCTATGTGTCTAATATGCTGCACGATAATATAGCGGAAGGCGACACGCTTGAAATCGGCCCGCCGTGCGGTGAGTTCTTCCTGAATGTCAAAGACCGGCATGAACGCCCGCTGGTGTTGTTGGCTGCCGGAATAGGCATTACTCCGATTATGAGCATCTTGAAAACCACGCTTGATGCCATGCCGGACCGTGAAACCATCCTGATCCACGGGTGTCTGACCAGCGAAGTGCAGCCGTTCAAAACTGCCATTGACGAACTAGCTGAAAAACACCCGAACCTGAAAGTGCATTATCGCTATAGTGATGTGGCGCAAGATGATGCGTGCAAAGAGGAAAATTGTTCGGCTGGTATGGTCGATGCCAAACTGATTGAATCGCTGGTGCCAAATCGTCACGCTGATTATTATTTCTGTGGTCCAAAGCCTTTCATGATCAATATCTATCAGGATTTGTTGATGTGGGGTATTCCGTCATCGCAGGTGCATTTTGAATTTTTTGGTCCGCGTCAGGATCTCGAAAAAGCGGCATAGCACCAAGTGTAAGAATGAAGCGGGGCGAAGCGCGCGCTTTGCCCCGTTCGATACCCAATTATCAGTTACCGGGTTATCAACGTTGTGCGCGTTTGCGACCAGCCGGACCTCATGATTTTCGCCAAGCGATAGTTGCATATATATTTGCCCTATTAGAACAGCCCCAGCAACAGAATTCAAAGCCCATCATACGCAGCGCTTCTTAAATAGCGCTTCAACTGATTTATCTATTCCGAATTAGTTTCTTCGGGTTTTCCAATTATTGTGTAACACTAGTGTGAAGATGACAATTATGGGATCTTATGCAAAGTGGATGTGCACAGGCCTTTTTCAACGCTTGGCGCTGCCAATCACTTATTTTACTGATTATGCCAGTGCTGTAACAGCTGTGAGCGACTGTGAAAAATGGCGTAAAAACGAATATTCGGCCAGAAAAGTCGTTGACGAAATGTCCGCAGCATTTGACCATGGCGATAGTGAAAAATTCGTAGCAACCGTTTCGATGCTGTTTGTCACAAAAAACATAACTGAAGAGGAAAAACCATGTCTGATGATATCTTGAACAAGGGTAAATGTCCCGTGTCCCACCTGACCACGGCTTTTGGCGCTCCGGTTGTTGACAATCAAAACTCGATGACAGCGGGCAAACGCGGTCCCGTCCTTGTTCAGGATGTCTGGCTTAACGAGAAACTTGCGAATTTCGTTCGCGAAGTCATCCCGGAACGGCGGATGCACGCCAAAGGGTCCGGCGCGTTTGGCACCTTCACTGTGACCAACGATATCTCACGCTACACCCGCGCCAGTATTTTCAATACAGTCGGCAAGAAGACCGAGATGTTCGCCCGCTTCAGCACCGTCGCCGGAGAACGCGGCGCAGCGGATGCCGAGCGGGATATTCGTGGGTTTGCGCTCAAATTCTATACCGAAGAAGGCAATTGGGATATGGTTGGTAACAATACCCCTGTGTTCTTCATGCGCGATGCCAAAAAATTCCCTGATCTCAACAAGGCGGTAAAGCGCGACCCGCGCACCAATATGCGTTCTCCAACCAATAACTGGGATTTCTGGACCTTGCTTCCTGAAGCATTGCACCAGCTTACCATTTTGATGTCGGATCGTGGTGTTCCAAAAAGCTATCGTCATATGCACGGGTTTAGCAGCCATACATACAGCTTCTGGAACGAAGAGGGTGAGCGCTTCTGGGTGAAGCTCCACTTCAAAACCCAGCAAGGCATAGAGAATCTAAGTGACGCTGAAGCAGGCGCAATAATCGGCAATGACCGGGAAAGTCATCAGCGGGACCTATATGAGGCTATCGAACGTGGTGATTTTCCACGCTGGAAAATGTTTGTGCAAATAATGCCCGAGGCCGAAGCTGAATCATATTCAGTGCATCCCTTCGACTTGACCAAGGTTTGGTACAAGGGTGACTATCCCCTCATCGAGGTCGGTGAATTTGAATTGAACCGTAATCCGGAAAACTATCATTTGGATGTCGAACAGGCAGCTTTCTCGCCATCAAACCTCGTGCCGGGAATCAGCGTTTCCCCTGACAAGATGTTGCAGACGCGGCTCGTCAATTATCCTGATTCGCAGCGTTATCGTCTGGGAGTAAATTACCATCAGGTTCCGGTAAATGCGGCGAAATGCCCCGTGATGAGTAATCACCGTGACGGGCGGGGGCGAGCGGACAGCAACTACGGCGGATTGCCGCATTATCAGCCAAATAGCTATGGCCAATGGGTTGATCAGCCGGAATATGGGCGACGCGCCGGATTTCATTAAACAGCGCCATATCGACAATTGCACCCGTTGCGACCCGGCTTATGGCGAAGGAGTGGCCAAAGCTATGGGGATGTCGGTCAAATCTGCAGCAGAGCTTTCACCGGAGCCTGAATTAGCGGAGTAGCCTGTTGGCTACTGGCGCGCTGTCTGGACCGGGAGGAATTAAAAGAGTATGTGGATATAAACGTGCGGATGAGCCTTCTGTTCAGCATTTGACGCCGTTATACGCAACTGATCGGGTGATATGTTTATCGAAACTGGGCACGAGGTTATGAATGAAGGCCTGGAGCATCTTGATAGAGAGTTCCATCACGACCGTAAAATCCACTGTCACTCGGGCAAAAGGACTGCGCGATGAGCGTTGAGGTTAACAGGCTTCGCTTCGTCCTCAGTAGTATATTCTCGTCAATTGCTAGTTGCTTGCTTTTTATTCCTGTCCCAACATACGCACAAGGGCAGCTGGAAATCAGCTATGCCGATGCACAGCAGCGATTTTTATCGAAATCGGACTCTATCGAAGCGGCAAAAGCAAATGTGCGCGGGCTGACATTGCAAGAGGAAGCAACCCGGTCGCTGCGTCGCCCGGATCTCGACATTGATACGCGTGTGATGGATTATCAAAAAACGCTGGTTTTGCCATTAGGGTCGCTAGCGCCGGTAGCTTCTGCATTTAATATACAGGATCCCTTGAAATTCCGGCAAGGCGGCGTGCGGCTACGCCCCGTTCTTTCTGCTCAGATGCCGATTTATGCCGGAGGCAAAATACGCGCCACCCAACAAGGTGCCAAGGCGCAAGTCGCTCAGGCAACAGCGGAGTTAAACATCGCGGCAGAAAATGGAGTGATGCAGCTTATACAGGCCTATTTTTCCCAGCAGCTAGCAGAACAGGCCTATGATATCCGCACACAGGTGCGAAATGGACTGGACCGACATTTATCCGATACGAGCAAGTTGGAGCGAGAGGGCTTTGTGAGCCGCGCGCAGCTTTTACAAGTACAGGTTGCCCGCGATGAGGCGGAAAGGGAAATGCAGCAAGCGCAAAGCGATTTGGCAACAAGCAATGCCTATCTTTCCGCATTGCTGCGTACAGATAGTCCGGTTGCGCCGACTACGAAGCTATTCGTCAATTCCCGTATTTCTGGATCGCTGGACGCGTTTCTTGAAGCTGCGCGAGATGCTCATCCGCAGCTTAACCGTCTCGATGCGCGTGGCAAACTGGCATCAAGCGGTGTCGAAATGCAAAAGGCGAAATTACGGCCAACTGTCTATGGCTTCGCGCAATATGATCTCTATCGCGACGATGCTTTGCTGACTGAGCCGGATTGGGCGTTCGGTATCGGTGTTCGATACAAGATATTTGGCGGGCTGGGTCGGCGCCAATCTGTAGATGCGGCAAGGCAAAAGGTCATGCAGGCGGATGCGGGGATGAGGGAAGCAAGGATGCAATTGGAAATTGGCGTTACGAAAGCGTGGAATGAAATGCAAAGCGCCCGGCAAAGGTTTAATCTACTCGACAGTTCGATCGCGTCCGCCAATGAAAATTTACGGCTGCAACAACTTTCTTATCGCGAAGGACTGGGCACATCGCTGGATGTGATTGATGCACAGCTTGGACTTGGCCGTGCCAAGACGCAGCGATCGGAGGCCGCGTTCAACTATGTTATGGCACTGGCGCAATTGCTTAATGCCAGTGGCCAAACGCGCCGTTTTCCGGAATATGTCGCACGGGCCGATCAGGTTCTGCAATGACACAAAAACCTATCATGGATCAGACGGGCAGCGAAGATAGCCACAACGGTGCACCTGCCGAAGATAAAACGCGCAGCATCAGCCGGTTCTGGATTATCGTTATTATATTGATCCTGTTCGCGTTACTGGCGGTAGGTCTGTGGCTGTCTTTCCGGTCAAAGCCCCAGCAGGTGCAAGGCATGGTTGATGCCCACGAGGTGCGGATATCCAGCAAAGTGGCTGGTAGAATTGATCAGTTTTTCGTCCAGGAAGGCGAGATGGTGCGTGAAAACGAACCTATTTTCTCTCTGACCAGTCCGGAAATCAAAGCGAAAAGACAGCAAGCCGAAGGTGCCTTGGCCTCAGCCAGAGCGGTATTGGATAAGGCCGATACGGGCGCCCGGCCACAGGAAATACGCGCGGCAAAAGCGCAGTGGAGCCGCGCGCAAGCCGCGGCCAACCTGGCGCAAAACACTTATGCACGCACGAACCGGCTATATAGTGAAGGCGTGGTGCCAAGACAGCGCCGCGATGAGGCCAGAACAAATGCGGTCGCCTCATCAGAGGCGGCTGCTGCGGCAAAAGCCCAATATGAGCTGGCGCTTGCCGGTGCACGTAGCGAAGACAAAGCAGCAGCAAGCGGTCAAGTGCAGCAAGCCAGCGGCGCAATTGCCGAAGTGGACGCCGCCATGGAAGAAACACAGATTGTCGCGCCATCATCGGGTGAGCTTGGTCGCCGATTGGCGGAAGTCGGTGAGTTGGTGCCTGCTGGATATCCGGTATTCACAATAACCGATATAGCAAATCCGTGGGTCACGATCACATTGCGCGAGGATCAGTTTAGCGTAGTAAAAAAGAACGCTGTATTTGCGGGTATAATCCCGGCGCTTGGTGACAGAAAAGCTGATTTCAAGGTCAGCTTCATTGCTCCGGCAGGTGATTTCGCGACATGGCGTGCTACCAGGCAATCGTCCGGATTTGATGTCAAAAGCTTTGAGGTGCGATTGACCCCCGTTAAAAAAGTGGAAGGTTTGCGGCCCGGTATGAGTGTCCTGTTCGACTGGCCGCATTAGATGGACGTGCGGGAAGCATTTTCAGATAGCTTGTTACGTGAGTGGCGGTTTTTAAAAGACAATTCATGGGACATGGCGCTGGTTAGCTGGATTCCCTTATTGTTAATGGCCGTGATGGCTTGGCAGTTTTCGTCAGGCGTTATGCGCGACTTGCCTATTGCAGTTGTGGATCAGGACGGAACGTCAGTATCGCGCAAATTGACACAGCATCTGGAAGCGGCGCCGGGTTTGCGAGTGGTTGCCGCGCCAGAAAATATGCTGGGCGCTCAAGCAATGATCCGCGAAAAAAAGGTTTATGCCGTCGTCCTGATCCCACGGGATATACAAAAAAAGGTATATCAGGGGGAGTCCGCGCCGGTAGTCGCATATTTTAACGCGAGCTATCTAACAGCTGGCGGCGCTGCTGCCCGCGAAATTGGTTCTGCTATCGGTGCAGCGGGTATGCGGTTGGTAGTGGATGACATCGCGGCAATCAAAGGTCCGGAAAACATTCGGCCAGCCCCTGTCGCTGTGCAAACAACCATTCTGTTCAATCCCCAAAGCAGCTACGAGCTTCAGCTGGTCTCTCTTATCCATCCCGCATTACTGCATCTCATTTTTATGGTGGCGATAATAAGCGCGCTGGGGCGCGAGCTTCGCGATGCGACAATTGCCGATTGGCTCCATGGCTCACCAGCGCAAAAAGTCGCAGCCATTGGCGGCAAAATTGCACTATATCTGATGATATTTTTCGTCTGGAGTATCGCTGCATTATTTTACATCTCCGTCATTCGTGGCTGGAGTATCGGGGGGAGCGCCGCGATGATCCTGCTTGGATCAGCCATGATGTATCTCGCCTATTCGGGTGTGAGCCTGTTGATCGTCGGCATTAGCCGCAGGATGTCACAATCACTCTCGGCAGCAGGGCTATATGCCGGAGCGTCATTTGCGTTTGCGGGCGCCATATTCCCGATAGAATCCGCATCCCGCTTTGCCCAGATTTGGAGCGCGCTGCTTCCTTATACTGCCTACACAAATTTGCAGATCGAGCAATTGTCGATGGGTGCGGATATTCTGACCTCGCTGCGCCATGTCTGGATCATGCTGGCATTTTTCATCATCGGTTCTGTTATAGGCTTACCCGCCTATATGAATGCTGCTGATAATCCCAAACTCTGGAGGCGGCGCTGATGTTTTCCGCATTCAGGGAGACATTCCGGGCTGTTTTTGCCGACCAGATTGCGCTCATGCTTCTGTTTGGCTCGGTGATATTATATTCTTTCTTTTATCCGTCCGCCTATTCAGGAGAGGTGGCAGACAATATCCCCATCGTAATCGTAAATAATGATAAAAGCGCCATGAGCCGAGCCGTTCTACAACGCCTTTCGGGATTGCCACAGGTTGATATTATTGCCGAAGAACAAACTATCGCGGATGCAGAGAGCCTGATCAAAGAAAGAGCAGCTTTTGCGATTGTGCTTATTCCGGATGATTTCGAACGTGATATTCTAAGCGGCAGGCAGGCGAAGATCGCTCTATACGGTAACGGCGCCTATCTGCTGCGAAGCAGCATAGTTTTGACTGGTATGGGGGGCGCGCTTAGTGATTTTGGCGCAGAGGCAGTGCTCACACAAACTCGGTTCATGGGCCAACCCGCTCGCCCTCCCATCGCTTTGAGTGTGCGCCCGCTGTTTAACACCAGTGAAGGCTATGGCAGCGGGATAGTGCCGGGCGTGGTCGGGCTAATTCTCCAGCAAACATTGCTGGTCGGGCTCATATTGCTATATGCCAGCAGGCGTGAAAAACTAGGGCCGGTACAGATCCCCTTTGCAACTTTTGCCGGAATATCCATGGCGTTCGTATTGATCGGTCTGGTCAATATAGCCTATTTTAGCGGTTTTGTTTTCTGGTTCCAGGACTATCCGCGAGGTGGTAATTTTGCCGGCTTACTGATCGCGGCACCCATTTTTGTCATTGCTATAGTTGCCTTTGCGCTGTTTCTTGGCAGCTTCTTCAAAACTCGCGAGCGCGTGTTACAGCTATGGATTATCACATCGTTGCCGCTTTATTTTCTTAGTGGATTATCATGGCCAGCAGAAGCAACCCCGCCGCTTTTGCTATGGGTTGCCAAGCTCGTTCCCACAACCGCAGGGATAAATCTGATCGTTGCTATCAACCAGATGGATACGAGTTTGAGCCAAGTCACAAGCGAGATTATCAATCTGGTATTATTGTCGCTCATTTACGGATCAATCGCATGGCTGCGTTGCCGTCCAGATTCTAAGTACAAACACAGCAGATTGTCCTGAGAATATTGCTGTGAACCTTTGGTCTGGTGGATCATCTGTTACTAGCGGAACCGCAAATAGCAGTGTAGCAATCTCGATCAATGTTTGACCATGGCATCATCATTCTTGACTGGATTGGCATTATCGCCTTCACCATCACGGGCGCATTGGTAGCTTCACGACACGAGATGGATGTCGTGGGTTTCGTGCTTCTTGGCACTGTGACCGGTATCGGTGGCGGTACGATCCGTGACCTGCTTCTTGATGCACATCCGGTCTTTTGGCTGGACCAGCCGCTTTATCTCGCAGTGTGTATATTGGTTTCGATCGCTGTGTTTCTATCGGCTCCATTGACGGCTTCGCGTTATCGATTCATTCTCTGGCTAGACGCTCTCGGGCTGGTTATTTTTGCGATTGCTGGCGCCGAAAAAGCTGTTACCTTGGGAGAAGAACCACTTGTCGCGATTACAATGGGGGTGATTACTGCCTGTTTTGGTGGCATCATCCGCGATGTTCTTGGGAAAGAGGACTCGATCATCTATTCTCACGAAATCTATGCGACCGCTGCCCTGACTGCTGCGTTCAGTTTCGTTGGTATGGATGCTCTTGGCCTGTCACGCGAGATTTCGATCGGTTTTGCTCTGGTGGCTGGGTTCGGTCTGCGCGCCGGTGCGCTGATATTCGGCTGGTCGATCCCGCGTTACAAACCCCGCGCACGGGGCAAGAATTGACGATTGGATCAAAGCCCTGCTTCAAGGTCCAAAGGAGTCTCATAATAGTGTGATCTTTTGATATTTAGCAGAGTCCATTGCACCAAAAACGCGCAGTTCATTGGCACATCCCATATTATTCATTAAACATGTCCACGACTATGCAGCACAGATAGAATTCGTTAACCCTGCTTGACCACGCTAAAACGCTTTTGGCTATTCTTGTCATATCTTAGCGCATCCGTATTTTTTAGAGAAAGTCTGTAGAATGGTTCCGCCAGACACAGTTGTGAACATATCTGCGAAATCCGGAGCTGATTCATCAACGGACCCGGTGAGATGGCGAATCCTTTTCGTGTTGTTAATCACAATTTTTATGACGCTGATCGGCATCAGCAGCGTTAACGTTGCGTTGCCCTCAATCCGACAGGGGCTCGACGCATCCCAATCCGATCTCCAGTGGGTATTATCAGGCTATGTGCTGACTTTTGGTGTTGTCTTGGTGGCGGCTGGCCGGGCCGGAGACATTATGGGGCGGGGCGGGTTGTTCCTTACGGGCGTTGGTATTTTTACTGCTTCCTCGGTTGCCGCAGGTCTGGCACCTAACCCTGAATGGCTCAATGCCGCCCGTTTCGCGCAAGGGATCGGTTGAGGATTGCTCAATCCACAGGGCCTTTCGATGATCCAGCATAATTTTTCGCGGCGACGCGCGTGGTCGTGCCTTTGGGTATTTCGGTACGACAGTGGGCCTATCGGTTGCCATCGGGCCGGTTCTCAGCGGCTTTCTGATTGAGATTGGCGGCCCCGAACTGGTACCTTTCTTGTCAATGTTCCAATAGGCGCTCTTGTCATCATTCTGGGACTTTTATGGTTTCCGCGGCCTTTGGTCACACGACTATCAAGAGCAGCAGGAGGCAGTCTGCGATCGCTCGACCCTATGGGCGCGGTTCTTCTGGGCTTGGCTGTGCTTGCTATCTTATATCCCTTTGTCGAAGGGAGGGGCGGCGTATATGTCTGGCTATTACTGCCATTTGGTTTCTTGCTGGTCTGGCTCTGGATAATGTGGGAACGGCGCTATACGCGTAGCGGCTATAGTCCGATGGTTGACCTCAAGATTTTCGAGACCAAAAATTATACCAACGGTATCGCCATCATGACACTTTATTTCATGGGAATAACCAGTGTGTGGGTGCTGGTTGCACTTTATTTGCAGGAAGGCGATGGGAAAACGGCGCTACAATCAGGAGCTTTCGGAATACCGGCAGCCATGCTTTCGGCCTATGCTGCCCATTGGACGGGGAGCCGGGTCGCCCGCTTTGGCCGTAAACTGGTTATCGTCGGCTTGTCATTAGCTCTGTTAGGACTCGCGCTTAGCATTGTCGTGATTATGATGCACGAAGCTGATTATTTGAGCATCTGGTGGCTCATGGCACCCCTGTCTCTTGTCGGCTTGGCGCAAGGATCAATCATCAGTCCGAACCAGACACTGACCCTTGCGGAGGTGCCGCTCGATTATGCTGGCAGTTCGGGGGCTATTATGCAGACCTGTCAACGTGTCGGCACAGCGGTTGGAATCGCGGTAATTACGGCAGCAATGTTCTCCGTGCTCGCGGAGACATCCTGGGCAACGGCGATGATCGTCGGGTTCGGCCTGATCTCTTTTGCAGTATTGCTAGCGCTCCTCGTTGCGGTCAGAGATATGCGTATTCGCGTGTAAATGCCGTCCATAAACTAATGGCGGAGCGAAAAATGCGTCTGAAAAAGCTTTATGACGCGATGTACATCATAGCTATTGGCTGAAGCAATATTTCTCATCCCACGACAAACGGTAAGTCACTAGATATCCGTCATGATCTGACAGCTTTCCATCGGGATATTTCTCATCGAACATCGCCTTTGCGTGTATGGGACGAATTTTTACGTGCTGTCCGTTTCCGAAAAACTGCAAATCCTGCGTATCGAGCCACGGTTCATCGCCATCCCAGGACATTTCGATTTGACAGTCTTGGACAATCACAGTGCAATAATGGCGCACGACATTATAAGGCAGTTGATAGCTGAAATATTCCAGCCGACCGGATGAATTCCGCATGTTAAAATCACCTGCGAACACAAAAGGGTTTTGCGTGTCCCGGTGATTTCTAAGAAAAAAAGTCGTCTCGTCGACCTGATATTCATGCGCCTTGTTGGCGCGAGGAGTTTTGACCCCCGATGCTTTTTGGGAATTCATGTGAACCGTAAAAAGGTCAATCGGTGTTGGAACGCCGGCAACCTGTGCCCGGACCGAAAGAATCCCCTTGTTCGCCAGACAGTCGAAACCGGCACAGGCGCGCTTCGAAAACGGGTCTCTTCTATATGAAATGATTTCATGGTCGGTAAGCACATAAAGCCCGCTGTTCAGAAACTTGCCGAAACGTTCTCCTTTGAAGCGTCGCCGTCCTTTTTTGAAATCTTTGGGAATGTCGGCGCTTTCGTCTCTCCGTTTTCTGGAACGCCGAGGTCCGGCAACAACATTTTGATAGCCGGATATTTCAGCGATTTTTGCCGCGCTCTTGGAAAAAGCTTCTTGCAGAAAAATGAAATCCGGTCCGTTCCCGTTCTCACGCGACTTTTTTATTACATCTGCTATCTGACGGAGCTTTCCTTTACGGTTGCTGCGCGCGGGCCATGGTAATCCCTCCACATTATAAATGAGGACGCTGACTTCTGTCGTCAATAATCCGTCCTGCAATCTGGTTATTTCAGGAACCGGGACGGGGCTACCGGCAAGACTGCGCGTCTCATATATGTGATCTGCACATCCAGACAATCCGGTAACGCAGATAATCAACAAAAGTTTTTTGAGGGTTCTGGCAGGGGAATAGCCATATAAACAGGACATGGTCATGCAGTTATTTCTTGTTCGGCAGAGCCATAAGATCATCTCTGGACATAGCAGTTACCAGATCCCAGATCCCAGTCATCACCGTTTTGCGTTGGCGTTAATCCTGCAAGCGAGATTTCAACAATATGGTCCGGGTTTGAATCCTCCACTTCGACCAATAGCTTGGTTACCGTGCCGGAGGCATCCCGCATGATGCGCTCGACTTCACCGATTTCAAGTCCATCTATATCCACAATATCAGCGTCGCACAGTTGGCGCATGCTCCTTTACCTCTCGGCTTATTGTTTATCGCTTTGAATATAGTGCCTCAATAATCTGCCAGAAACGCGGCGACCTCTTTTGCCGGGTGGGTCGAGTAATCGCGGTCAATTTCCTTCGTGATCAGTTTTTGTAGCGCCGGACGGTAATGTTTGCGCGCGATACCCAGCGCTTCCGGCGGAGCAAGAATGATCGCAGGTTTCTGCTCAGCAGTGGCTAGCGCGTCGAGGCGGGCTACAGATTCCTTGATAAACTGTTCCTCCTCCTGACTATGCAGATCGGTGTTTTTATATCCACTGCGATGGTCACCCACTCTCGAAAAGGATCGCCCGGGCCGATCCCGGCCAAGTTCAGAAGTTTCGGGTGTAAATTGCTCCTTCTGTTCGACAAGTTCCAGATCGACATGTAGAGCTTTGCCGAGGTTCCGGTAAACTGTCATGGTCGCGCCATTCAGCACCAAAATGTAAGTTCCATTGTCTATAAGCATAAGGGGCTCCTAACAGTTATATCTATTATGTTCTAATAAGGGAGACATCATAGCACGTTCGGGCAGTAAGCAATCTTTATGCAAGATTTTGCTAATCACATTGCCTTCTTCACATTGTCTTCTGCCTGTATATTCATGAGCATCCCTACCAACATAACCACCGAGTTGGTTATGGCCAGTCTGAATATGCCAAAGGCCATTGGTCATTGAGCGATGATAGGCAAGACACCGCCGATCACATCTTACACAATATCGAAAATTGATTCGAGGTTGAGCCGTGCGAATGTTGGTATGACGGACTTCGAAATTATATTTCTGAAGCTAAGTATTATTACGCCATTTCTTGTCGCCCTACAGACGAGTTTCACTTTTTGGCAGGAGTCAAAAGTTGAGATGCTATCAGAACGCTTCCCAAGATATTAAATGTGCAACCCGTGAAGCGGGATCATCTAATAAACCACATAAATATGGTGAGCCCTGCTGGGTTCGAACCAGCGACCTACTGATTAAAAGTCAGTTGCTCTACCGACTGAGCTAAGGGCCCTCTGACATCCAATGCTTTGCATAAATGCCCTTGAGAAGCGCCTCCCTAGTGGTGGTTGCCCGTGGGGTCAAGCGGCTTTGCGCTGTTTTTTCCGGATTTTGTGATCAATATGTGCGGGAAGTCGAGTTTGCGGCCAATTGTGAGGCCAGTTGCGTGATGGTCAGCCCGCTTAGCGGATCGCGCCACTTAGGCGCTATTTCTGCGGCAGGGCGTAAGACAAATAAGCGTTCCCGCATCATGATGTGGGGGATTGTGAGTTGGGGTTTGTCACTGGAATAGGAGCCTTCACTCCATAAAATAATGTCCAGATCTAGCACTCTTTGTGACCATGGTTGGCCGCGCCTTTTGCCAAAATCCGATTCGATGGTCTTGAAAAGGATGAGTAGCTCGTCCGGATCCAGGGCCGTTTGAATGATTGCAGCTGCATTGGCATAGCTGCGGCTTGATGGACCGACGGGACGGGATGACAGGATTGCGGAATATTTGATAATGCTCAGGTTTGCGTGCTCCAATGCGGATAGCGCAGCCGAAATCACCTGCCGCGGGGAGCCATGGCGAACGTGGCGCTGGTTGGAGCCGAGGGCAATCAGGAAACGGGTGTCCGGCACAGGATTTCCCCATAATTTGCTAAAAATAACTATATACTAACGGTTCCAACAACCAAAATGGACTGCTATCATGAATGGATATTCAGTCAAAACGGAGAGCGGGATTATGGCCAGTCATAATATGGGTAAAGTGCGTGCAGGTAAAGTGAAGGCAGGGCTATTGCTGTCCGGGCTGGCTCTTTCACTGGCAGCCTGTAGTGACAATGGCTCAGAAACCGCGCCAGAGCCGGTAGAAGATATAGTTCGGGCTGTGTTAACTGGCGCAGATGACACGCGGTATGGCGAAGTCATAATTGGAGAGGGCGATGGTGGCCTGATCGTTCAGATCAAGGCGGAGGGTCTGGAGCCGGGGCCGCGCGGCGTCCATATTCATGAGACCGGACAATGCGAAGCGCCCGATTTCAAATCAGCCGGTGGACATTGGAATCCGGCCGGGAAAAAACATGGATTTGATAATCCGGAGGGCGCCCATATGGGTGATTTGTTGAACCTTGAGGTCGGTGAAAACGGCACAGGTGCGCTCGAAACAAGAATTGAGGGAGCGAGCTTGAAAGGTGGCTCGACCCCGCTAATGGATGCAGATGGTGCGGCTTTTGTGATACATGCCGGGCCTGATGACATGAAAACCGATCCATCGGGTGAGAGCGGAGGGCGGATAGCTTGCGGTGTTTTTGAGATCCAGCGCTTTAAGCCCGCTAAATAAACGGTCCAAAACGCCGAGCTTTAGAATGATTGTTCTGGCTGTGTCTCGCCCCTCTTTACGAGCCTTGTCTGATCGCCACTTGACTATGGCCTTGCATAGCATGCCAGACTATAAGGCAGGCTAGCCCAGCTCAAAGACCAAGCAGCGTAATCTGCGCCTATCTGGCCAGTATTTCGACCAGATAGTAAAGAGCTGCTTGGCTCTTGGCGCAAATATCCCATGTAATATCATCCATGATTTTCATTTATCGGAGACTCTATGACGACTTCAGTTCTTTTTGTATGCCTTGGTAATATTTGCCGCTCTCCCATGGCAGAGGCGGCGCTGCGTCAGGAGTGCGCGCGGGCCGGAAAGACCATGATTATTGATTCTGCTGGTATCAGAGACTGGCATACCGGCAATCCTCCTGATGACCGGGCACAAGCTGTCGCTGCCCGATATGGCGCACCGATTGACCATCTTAGCGCTCGCCCGGTTCGCGTCGCAGATTTCCGGACATTTGATCATATCATAGCGATGGACAACGATAATCTGAGTAATTTGAAATCTATGGCGCCATCTGATGGCTCGGCTAAGCTCTCGCTGTTTCTAGACCTTCTGGAAGGACGCAACGGTCAGGATGTCATTGATCCCTATTATGAAGCCGATGAAGCGTTTGAAACAACCTGGGCCGATGTGGTCGCCGGGGCTAAAGCGCTGATCGCAAAGCTGTCCTGAAACACATTCAGTCAAAACCTGCTGGCTGAGCATATGACAAGGTGAAGTTGACAGTTTATCCGCCTATCGTGACCGCTCATTGATAATATCTATGAAATCGGATGTTTATTTTATCGTTTCGCCATGCGGTTTTTCTTGAATTATTCACCTATTAAACCGATATTGATCGGGATAGCCTCGAAACGCAGAAGTTTTTGCGGCTTAATATATTGAGGAGTTTTGAAATCATGGCCTGGCCTGACCCACGAGCGACAATGTCGCGGACACCAGCTGGTACGACACCGCAATCCGATGTGGCTTATGACGCCGGACTGCGGTCCTACATGCTGAAAGTTTATAACTATATGGCGAGCGGTGTGCTGCTCACCGGTATTGTGGCAATGCTTTTTGCCAACTCCGGCATGGCGGCGGACATCATGCTTGGCGGTGGCCCACTGAAGTGGGTGATTATATTGTCACCGCTGGCGATCGTTTTTGCGATGAGCTTTGGGCAGAATAAATTCTCGACGTTCACGCTTCAGGGAATGTTCTGGGGCTTTGCGACCTTGATGGGTCTATCCATGTCGACGATTTTTCTTGTTTACACCGGCGCTTCGATTGCCCAGACCTTCTTCGCCACCGCGGCGGCTTTCCTGGGGCTTAGCCTTTTTGGTTACACGACCAAGAAAGACCTGTCTGGCTGGGGCAGTTTCTTGATTATGGGTGTTGTCGGCCTGTTGGTTGCGATGGTGATTAACATCTTCTTGCAGTCTACGATGATGCATTTTGTAATCAGTGCGATCGGTGTTCTGATTTTCGCAGGACTGACCGCTTATGATACACAGCGGATCAAGAGCATGTACGCTTATGTTGCCGGAACCGACATGGTCGGGAAAGTGATTATCATGAGCGCACTGAACCTGTATCTGGACTTTATCAACATGTTCCAGTTCCTGCTCACCTTCATGGGCAGTCAGGAATAAGCCTTTATTCAGGTAATTTGATTTACAGAAAAGCCCGGCAAGAAATTGCTGGGCTTTTTCTTTAGGCATTCTGTCGATTTTTGGCGTGCTATGGCTGGACAAGACTCTGCCCCGCTCATAAGCATTTCCCTATGGATTGAGGAGATAGAAGTGTTTCACGGTATCAAGAATCTACGGCTAGTTTTGGTTGCGACGGCGGTGGCCGCACTGGCTGCCTGTCAGGCGCCTCCTCCTCCTGCGCCTCCGCCGGTTGTTGCACCGAAACCGATCCCTCGCGCACCGACAACCCCGTTCAATGCCAGCGCGAACACCATTGTGCCACAACTGCGGCCAGATGGTTTGCGTCAAACGATTAACCGTAACCTTGGTCCGCTGGAAACATTATGGCATGTGCGCGGTGCGTTGAATGTCGCGGCGCTAAGTTGCACCGATCCGCAATATAGCCGGATTATCGACGATTATAATCTGTTTCTCAGCAATAATGAGAAATATCTACGCAATGCAAATAATGCGATAATCAGCAAATATCGCCGCGAACATGGCAAAGATTACAGACAGGCCCATGACCGTCACCAGACCAATATGTATAATTTCTGGTCATTCTCCCCTCTGCGTCGCCCTTTTTGTGATCAGGCGGTTCAGGTCAGCCAACGCGCAATCGTAACGACCAAGGAAGATCTGGAAACTTTCGGTGCACAAGCATTGTTGGAACTGGAAAAACCGTTCAACGATTTTTATCTGGCCTATGAGGAATATGAAAAAGCGCTTGATGCCTGGCGAGTGCAATATGCACCTGAACAGGCTCGCGATGCTGTTGACGAGACAATCAACACAACCGGACTGACCGGCGGGCTGGTAGATCCGGAGAAATATGAAGGCCAGCCTTCGGCTCCTGTAGTCAACGAACCGGCAACGAGCAGCGTGCCAGCGACAAAAATTGTGCCGCCTACCGACGATTAATCCGGCTCATTCAGCCTGTTGGCTGATCGGGCAACAATGCGGCGTCCACCGCCTTTGACGCCTTATAGGCTGCTCTGTCGCGCAGACGCCGGGCATAGGCCTGGAAACTGTCACGTTCGGGAAGACTGCCAAATTGCTGTCCCCAATCGACATGGGCTCCGACATAAACATCGGCCATGGTGAACCGGTCTCCGCAGATATAGTCACTGACGGACAGTTTTTGGTCTAGCACATCGACAACCTGATCATAATTGCCATAGCCGGCCATTCTCTCTTTGTCCGGATCGACTGTGAAGCCCATAGACTTGTTTGTAATCGCCGCTTCAAGCGGGCCAGCGGCAAAGAATAGCCAGCGATAGTAATCGGCACGCTCATCGTCCGTGGGAGCAAGGCCCGCATCGGGGAATGCTTCGGCCAAATAGGCGCATATCGCTGCGCATGATATAACCGATACCGGCTTCACCGTCGATAGGAACGCCGGTGGATTGCAGGTCGGCAATGTCGCGGTAAATGGTGCGTTCGGAAACCTCCAGACGCCCGGCGAGCATGGCCGCGGTTACAAGCCGCCCGCCGCGCAGATATTGGACAATCTGGAAAAAGGGGTCGGCTCTACGCATGATTCAATATTTGAAGATGCCAAGGGAATTGCCATCTGTATCTTTCGCATAAAAGAAAGAGCCTGTCGGGATAGAGATTACCTGAGAAACCACTTCGCCGCCCGCCGTTTTGATGCGTTCCATTGCATTTTCCAAACTGCCGTCCACGGCAAGATGCACGGTTATCCTGTCACCTGCTGTTACCGGCTTCCCTTCATACAGATGGCCAATTGCACCTGTGCTGCCGAATGCAGGTAAAAGCAGTATCTTCTGCGGTCCATCATCATGTTCGGTTAACGGCGCTTCGAGGGTCGCTTCATAAAATGCGTGTGCACGTTTCAAATCGGTTACTGGAATCTCAGTCCAATAGAGGCGTCTCTAATTTGCTTCGGTCATATTGCTGTGCCTTTCAATGTTCGGGAAAAGCAGCTTATGTCATAGGCCTACTGACAGCATATTGTCAGTAGTGTTTTAAAATCATGCGTATCATCCGGTTTGGTCAGGATCGTCATTCCCGCGAAGGCGGGAATCCAGCTTCTTGCGTTGTTGTAGCTGGATTCCCGCCTTCGCGGGAATGACGGTGGGATATGATGGGATTAAAGCCTCAACCCCATCATTAACGCGAAACTATTAGCTTTTTGTCGGCGTCTTTTTCTTGGGCTTGGTATTTTTCGCTTTGCCTGAAGGAGCAGCAGGAGTGACCTCGAACGTCAGTTCATTGTCTTTCAGATGAACCTTGACCTCGCCGCCATTCATCAGCTTGCCGAACAGCAATTCCTCGGCCAGCGGCTGCTTGATTTTTTCCTGGATCAAGCGACCCATTGGCCGCGCTCCATAGAGCTTGTCATAACCGCGATCCGTCAACCATTTGGTTGCGTCATCATCCAGCGTGATGTGGACATTCTGATCCGCCAGTTGCAACTCGAGTTCGAGAATAAACTTTTCGACAACCCGCGCGACCACTTCGGGTGGCAGATAGGCGAAGGGCACAATCGCATCCAGACGATTGCGAAATTCCGGTGAGAACATTTTTTTCACCGCTTCGTCGCTGGCATCTTCCTTGGACACATTGCCAAAGCCAATGCCTTCTTTTGCCATGTCGGAAGCGCCCGCATTGGTGGTCATAATCAATATGACATTGCGGAAATCAACCGTCTTGCCGTGATGATCGGTCAGCTTGCCATTGTCCATCACCTGCAACAGGATGTTGAACAGATCCGGGTGGGCTTTCTCGATCTCGTCGAGCAACAGCACACAGTGCGGGTTCTGATCCACTGCATCGGTAAGCAATCCGCCCTGATCATAGCCAACATAGCCCGGAGGCGCGCCGATCAGGCGTGATACGCTGTGGCGCTCCATATATTCGGACATGTCAAACCGTTTGAGCGGTATGCCCATGATAGATGACAATTGGCGCGCCACTTCTGTTTTACCCACACCCGTAGGACCGGAAAACAGATAGTTGCCGATCGGCTTGTTCGGTTCACGCAGCCCGGCACGTGACAGTTTGATCGCGCTCGACAGCTTTTCAATGGCTTCATTCTGGCCAAAGACAACACGCTTTAGATCCTTGTCGAGATTCTCGAGGGTTTTCTTGTCATCCTTCGACACGGATTTAGGCGGGATCCGCGCCATTGTAGCGATAACCGTTTCAATATCTTTGGTCGTGATCATTTTTTTGCGGCGCGAAGGCGGCAACAACATCTGCATGGCCCCCACTTCGTCGATCACATCAATCGCCTTGTCCGGCAATTTGCGGTCGTTGATATAGCGGGTGGACAGCTCAACCGCTGATTTCAGGGCGTCGGGTGCGTAACGCACCTTGTGATGCTCTTCAAACGCACCGCGCAATCCGGCAAGGATTTTGATCGTGTCTTCGACACTTGGTTCGTTCACATCAATCTTTTGAAAACGGCGCAGCAAGGCGCGGTCTTTCTCGAAATGATTGCGAAATTCCTTGTAGGTGGTCGATCCGATGCAGCGGATGACACCGCCCGACAATGCGGGTTTCAGCAGGTTAGACGCATCCATCGCGCCGCCGCTGGTCGCTCCTGCGCCGATGACCGTGTGGATTTCGTCAATGAACAATATCGCGTCCGGCATTTTTTCAAGCTCGGAAACGACCTGTTTCAACCGTTCTTCAAAATCACCGCGATATCGCGTTCCGGCAAGCAGTGACCCCATGTCGAGCGAATAGATAATCGCCGGCTTCAGCACATCAGGAACATTTTCTTCGACAATACGCAGGGCCAGACCTTCGGCAATGGCGGTTTTGCCAACGCCGGGTTCACCCACATAAAGCGGGTTATTTTTTGACCGGCGGCACAATATCTGCACCGTGCGGTCAACCTCTGCCTGCCGACCGATCAGCGGATCAATCCGGCCCTCTTTGGCTTTTTCGTTCAGATTGACCGTAAATTGGTCGAGCGCGGTCTCTTTTTTGTTTTTCGCTTCTTTTTTGTCTTCATCCCCGTCGCTGCCGGATAGTTCGGCCGGGTCGATAGTTTGCCCGCCTTTACCAACGCCGTGGCTGATATAGCTGACCGCATCAAGGCGGCTCATATCCTGTTGCTGAAGGAAATAGACTGCATAGCTCTCGCGTTCGGAGAAGAGCGCGACCAGCACATTTGCGCCGGTTACTTCATCCTTGCCCGAGGATTGTACATGTAAAATCGCCCGCTGGACTACCCTCTGGAATCCGGATGTCGGGGAAGGGTCAATGGATTTCTCCACTTTCAGGGAATCAAGTTCGCTGTCGAGATACAGGACAACCGCATCTTCCAGTTCCGTCAGGTCAACACCACAGGCATTCATCACCTGCGAGGCATCACCATCGTCAATCAATGCCAGTAACAGATGTTCCAATGTCGCATATTCATGGAACCGCTCTGCCGCATTCGTCAGCGCCTGATGTAGTGTTTTTTCCAGTGATTCTGCGAATGAAGGCATGTACTTACTCCTTGATGGGACAATGTTTGTCCCGCTAACCGATAGTTTCGCCAGAGTAGCTGGAACCTTGGTCGTAACTATTCGGTGTCACTCTTAATTTATGCGTAACCCGAAAAACATCAAGGGCATTTCCCAATAACGGCCCAATAACGGCAAGTGTTCAACCGGCGTTAAACGTATTTTTCTACTACTTTCTATACGGTTCGGCCCGGATCAACTTAAACCTTTTGATTAAGGAACAGGATTAACAAAAGCCTGCCCATTATATTATATTAGCAATATTATATGCCGGGCCTCACTTGAACAGGCTATCAGCATTGGCACGATGCGAAACCGCAAATTTCTTCCGCTCTTCACAGCGGCTTATCTCGTTTTTTAGCGTCGTAATCCGTTGTTCCAGTTCATCGACGGACAAGGGATCAATATCCTGTTTTACAAGCAGGCTGAGCGGATCATTAGCGTTTCGCGGCAGATTATCGTCGTCATTCATGTAAAAATTCCTGTTTTTTTCGACCATTGATACTGGTAATGTTGACCCGCGCCGCTTTGCTGTCAATAAGGCGGCCATGGAAAAAGGCATGATATCCGTGCGCTTTTTTGGGGATATTGGGGGGCAGCCATGACAGTTTCAGAAATATTGCAGTCGGAAATGACAGCTATCGCGATCAGCGAGCCAGGAGGGCCGGATGTCCTCAAGACTGAAACAATGGATGTTCCACAACCTGCCACAGGGGAAGTGTTGATCAGGGTCGCCGCCGCTGGAGTGAACCGTCCGGACGTGGTGCAGCGCAAGGGGCTTTATCCTGCTCCGCCGGGCGCATCTCCGCTTCCGGGGCTGGAAGTGTCGGGCACTGTTGTTGCCCTGGGTGCTGGCGTGGAACCGGAATGGATAGGTCGTAAAATATGCGCGCTGACTAATGGCGGCGGCTATGCGGAATATTGCGTGGCTCCGGTGGGCCAATGCCTTCCCGTGCCAGATAGCCTGACGATGGAAGAGGCCGCGGCCTTGCCCGAAACATTGTTCACGGTGTGGAGCAATCTGTTCAATCGCGGTTTTGCCCGTGAGGATGAAACCGCATTGATCCACGGCGGCACCAGCGGGATTGGCACGATGGCGATCATGCTGTGCAAGCTGTTCGGTGTAAAGGTGGTTGTGACCTGCGGTTCCGATCAGAAATGCACCGCTGCCAAGGCGATAGGCGCTGACCACGCGATTAACTATAAAACGCAGGATTTTGTCGAGGAAATCAAGAAAATCACCGACGGGCAGGGGGTTGAAGTGGTGCTTGATATGGTTGCTGGCGACTATGTCCCGCGCAATCTCAAATGTCTGAAAGAAGATGGCCGGCATGTCACTATCGCTGTGCAAGGCGGCGCGAAAGCGACCCTGAATATGGCCCAGATCATGATGAAACGATTGACGCTAACCGGATCAACCCTGCGCCCGCAATCAGCCGAGCGCAAGGCGTTGTTGGCAGATGAAATCTATCGCTATGTCTGGCCCGATATTGAAGCAGGCAAGTTGAAACCTGTAATGGACGAGGTTTTCGCCCTGAAAGATGCAGCAAAGGCCCACGCCCATATGGAAGCGGGCGACCATATCGGGAAAATCATTCTGAAAGTGGAATGAAGGCGGCGCTATCCATAAACCTCTCGCGCCCCACCGTCATTCCTGCGAAGGCAGGAATCCAGCTGTCTTAAAGTGATAAAACCCATTGGCTGGCGGATATATCTACATTATGGCCAATCGCTATCGCGGGACACAATATATCGGTGTGACCGCCAATCTTCCGTTTCGCGTTATGCAGCACAGAAGTGGCAACGGTTCACAATTTGTCCAGAAATATGACCTCCACCGGCTGGTTTACATGGAACGCCATGACAATATCGAGGATGCGATCGTCAGAGAAAAGACGATGAAAAAATGGAAACGGGAATGGAAATTCCGGTTAATTGAAGAACAGAACCCAAATTGGGATGATCTGTTTGATATTTTAAACGGATAGGTGAAGCTGGATTCCCGCCTGCGCGGGAATGACGATGGGACGTATGGAAACAGTTAGGCCATTGTCTCTGCCAACCCTCCTCGTCATTCCTGCGAAGGCAGGAATCCAGCTCGCTTTCTTCGTCGAGGGTTATTTTAAGCCACCTCGCCATCTTAAAAACATGTAGTAGAACCAAATATCTTGCCGACTCTTTCGATATCGCCTACAATGACGGTATTAATAGGCCGCTCCCGCAAGGGGCGGCCCTTATTTTTTGTGTTTTGAAAAACTATATTTAAAAAAGTCGTGTACTGAAAAGCCCGATTTATTGAAAAGGATGCCGCCGTGGCCCATGATAATCCGACACCATTGATGCCGCATGCAACCGCAAGCTGGCTGGTTGACAATACCGGTTTGAGTTTTGAGCAGATTGCCGAATTTTGCGGAATACACATTCTGGAAGTTAATGCGATGGCGGACGATCTTGCCGGTTCCAAATATACCGGACGAGATCCTGTGCAATCGCAAGAATTGACCAACGCAGAAATTGAAAAAGCGGAAGCTGATCCGGAATATCGCATGAAGATGCAAAAAGGACCGGATCAGGTCCGACGGACCAAAGGGCCTCGCTATACACCGGTTTCCAAGCGTCAGGACAAACCCGATGGCATTGCATGGTTGCTCCGCAATCATCCGGAAGTTTCCGATGCACAGGTGGGCAAACTTATCGGCACGACCCGCACCACAATTAACGCGATTCGCGACCGCGAGCATTGGAATATTGCTAATATCGTACCCAAGGATCCGGTAACGCTGGGTCTCTGTTCACAGCGCGAGCTTGACGCTGTGGTAGCCAAAGCCGCGAAAAAGGCCGGAATTGAACCTGAAGTGCCGGAAGACAAGAAGCTTGGCGGTGATAAGGAAGCTCTTATTGCTGAATTGCGCGAAGAACGGGCGCAGGCCGAAAGGGATGCTGAAGCTGCTTTGGCAGCCGAGTCCGGTGAAGAAGAGGGCACAAAGGAAGATCTGACAGCCGAGACATTGTTCAAAGACAATTGAGGGTTCAAAGACAATTGAGGGCTAGCGAAATAACATAGCTTCCCGAACTAGCCGTATAAGAGGGCTGGTTTAACTATACGGTTAAATATGGTTGCGCCGGTTCTCTGCCTGTGTCTATGGTTACATCATGGATGCCCCGATAAAATCTCCCGCTTATGATGCCACATTAGCCGACCATGGTTTTGACCCTATCGTAGCGGAAGGATTAACCTATCCGCTGGGTGATTATGAGCCAAAATATGGCGAATATTTTGAATTGATGCCCGGTATCGGCTGGACCCGGACGCCGGTTCCAGGGCCATTGGGTCATATTAACAACTGGGTGCTGGACGATGTGCATTCCGATGGCCCGAAAAAGGGGGAACCCGGCTTTGCGATTGTCGATACCGGCTTGTTCATGCCCGCCGTTATCGAATCGTGGAAGCAGCTTTTTGAAACCGGACTAAATGGTAAAACCGCTACAAAAATTGTCGTAACCCATTTTCATCCTGATCATGTAGGCTGTGCCGGATGGCTGGCCAACCGGTTCAAGGCCCCTCTGCATATGAACCGCACTGAATGGTTGCTGACACGTATGTTGACCTCGGATGTCAGCGAAGAAGTCCCGCAAGAGGCGATTGACGAATGGCGTTTTGCCGGATGGGATGAAGAGCTGATCAAGGAAAAATGCGAAGGTGGCTGGGGGCGCTTTGCCCGCGCCGTATCGCGGTTGCCCATCGGCCATATCCGTATGGATGAGGGGGACCACCTGACCATCGGCGATAATGACTGGCGGGTGATGATCGGCCACGGCCATACACCCGAGCATGCCTGTTTGATTGATGACAAGAACCGCGTGATGATTTCCGGCGACCAGATATTGCCGCGTATCACGTCCAACATCTCGGTCATGTTAAGCGAGCCTACCGCCGATCCATTGGGTGAATGGCTGGCCAGTATCGCAAGGTTTCGCGCCGAAATTGACCCTGAACTGTTGGTCTTGCCCGCCCATGGCCGCCCGTTCAAAGGCGCGCATCAGCGGCTGGATACATTGGCGTTGCGCCATAATGAAGCGCTGGACGATGTTGTCGCTGCGCTGGCGAAAGGGCCGATGCGGGTGGTAGATAGTTTCCCGCTCTTATTCTCCCGACCGATTGGGCCGGATGTGGTCGGAATGGCTACTGGCGAAGCCATGGCAACGCTCCGCCATCTGGAATATACTGGCCGGGCAAAGCATGAAATGAAAGACGGCACGGCTTGGTATAGCGCTGTTTGACGGCTCGGCAGACCGATAGGAATAATCCTGTCCTACATGGCTACCGGCACGCTATACATGATCGGCAGATAGATGTGGTTTGCGCTATTCTATCCGTGCAGAGAGGGTTTTTATTACGATTCGTATGAACTTCGGGATTTTCAAATCCCGGGGTCCGTTTGACTGCTATGGTTTCTTATTTGACTATTCCGGCCATAGTTTGGTTTTTTGGCCTAACGCCAAGGTTCCTTGGTGTGAACTTACTGAACTTAGCGCTTAACCAGCCGATTAAATTGCCAATTGCAACCTTATCACAGAAATGGCATAGTGGATGGAAAGCTGGGAGAGACGGCAAATGACAACACAAGCTATCAAGAAAAGCAATAAAGCGTCTGAGGCGACTATGGAATCGGTCGATGTCCTCATAGTGGGGGCGGGTATTTCCGGTATCGGTATGGCCGTTCACCTACGTGATAAATGTCCGGGAAAATCTTTTGCCCTAATGGACCGGCGTGACGAAATTGGCGGAACGTGGAGCCTGTTCCAATATCCCGGTATCCGTTCTGATAGCGACATGCATACACTGGGCTTTAAGTTTGAGCCTTGGACCGAGCAAAAAGCCATTGCCGATGGCCCCTCGATTATGAAATATCTCCACCGGATCAAAGCGAAAAATGATCTGGAAAAACATATGCACTTGGGACACAAAGTGCTGTCTGCCAGTTGGTCTAGCGAAAATGCACGCTGGACTGTAACAGCGGAAAAATCTGATGGCAGCCATGCCGTTATGCACGCCAATTTCCTCTATATGGGGTCCGGCTATTATGATTATGATCAGGGTTATGACGCAAAGATAGAGGGGATTGAAAATTTCAAGGGCGACGTTGTCCACCCGCAATTCTGGCCAAAAGATCTGGATTATAGCGACAAGAAAGTCGTAATCATCGGCAGTGGCGCTACGGCAGTCACGATCGTTCCCGTCATCGCGAAAAAGGCCGCGCATGTCACCATGTTACAGCGCACGCCGACATGGTATTTTGCGCGTGATGCAAGGGACCATCTTGCCAATTTCCTTCGCAAGATCATGCCGGACCAATGGGCTTATAATATTATCCGCAAGAAAAACGTGTTCATGCAGGATAAGGTTTATCGCACGGCCCGTGAAAACCCGGAAAAGGTTATCGCAAAACTTGAAAAACCCCTGAAAAAAGAACTGGGCGATAAATATAACAAGGAAGATTACACTCCGCCTTATGGCCCGTGGGAGCAGCGGTTGTGCCTTGTTCCAGACAGCGACATGTTTAAGGCTATCCGTGCTGGCAAAGCGGATGTCAAAACCGGGCATATTGATACAGTGACGGCTGACGGTATAAAGCTGAAGTCTGGTGAGACACTGGATGCAGACATTATTATCACTGCCACCGGCCTTAAACTGGCGGTTGCAGGTAAGGTTGCGTTTGAAGTCGATGGCAAGCCGATCAACTTCCACGACCATTATTATTATAAAGGCTGCATGTTCTCCGACATTCCGAATATGGCCATTGTCTTTGGCTATCTTAATGCCTCATGGACGCTGAAAGCGGATATTGTTTCGGAATATACCTGCCGTTTGCTCAATCATATGGATGCTACCAGCACGCGGATTGCCAATCCGGTGTTAACGGACGGGGTCGAGGAGGATGAGCTTTTTGACTTCTCGTCCGGCTATATTCAACGCTCTATCCACGAGTTACCGCGTAACAGCACCAAAATGCCGTGGAAGCTCAATCAGGATTATCTGTTTGATAAAAAGGTGTTGCTGAAAGAGCCGGTGGACGATGGTGTCATCCAGTTTTACGGGCCCAATAGCGTAGCTTCCAGTGAGGAAGAACTGACCATGGAAGCAGCGGAATAACTGCCTGGGCAGGCAGCAGAATAGGCACTCGCGTTCAGGTCATTGTGTAGTTATAGGGTGATGATGACTGACTTTAACGCATTGATTGAGGCCGATAAGGGCCAGCCTGCCCGGACCATCCGGATATTGGACGTTAATAATTTCGAGGATTGGCTGAAAGATCAGCCAGATACTATCCGCAACATTGTGACGGCCTATAATTTTACCGCTAATCCGGAATCATATCTGATCCTTCCGGTTTTATCGAGCAAAGGCAATGACGATAGCGCAGAGCAAGGCGACTTTACTGTTGTTGCCGGTGTTATTGACCACGAAAAACTGGACCCGTGGGCACTGGCGAAGCTGGGCGGGAAGCTGCCTGAAGGAAAATACCGGCTAGCGGGAGCCCATGCGAAAAACGCGCTGTTCGGCTGGTTAATTCCACAGCATGAGTTTGACAAATACAAAGAATTGCCAAATCGTCAGGGACCAAGCACTTTATTAGTCAAAGACGAAATCAGTCAGGTTGACGAAGCGCTTCGTCAGGCCGAGGCAACCGCGATGGTGCGCGATATGGTCAATATGCCTGCGGCTGATATGGGGCCGGACAGGCTTGAGTCTATCGTTGAAAAGCTAGCGGAAACGCACCGTGCCGACCTGAAAATAACACGCGGAGATACGCTAGAGAAACATTTTCCGATGATATACGGGGTGGGTAAAGCTGCGATGCGCGATCACGCGCCGCGGCTGATTGAATTGAAATGGGGTAAGCCGGATCATCCGAAAATTGCGCTGGTCGGAAAAGGCGTTACCTTTGACAGCGGCGGCCTCTCGATGAAATCGCCGGCAGGCATGTTGTTGATGAAAAAAGATATGGGCGGCGCGGCCCATGCCATTGCCTTGGCCCGATTGGTCATGGAAGCAAAATTGCCTGTTCAGCTTCATTTATTGATTCCCGCGGTTGAGAATTCGATTGATGGCAATGCCTTACGCCCCGGTGATATCTTGCACAGCCGCAAAGGGTTGACTGTAGAAGTTGGCAACACCGATGCGGAAGGGCGTCTGGTACTGGGCGATGCATTGACGCTGGCAGGTGAGGATGAACCGGAGCTCATCATTGATTTTGCGACCCTGACCGGCGCAGCGCGGGTTGCGCTTGGTCCCGATTTACCGGCTTTATTCTGTAGCGATGATGCCATGGCAGCGGGTTTGATAGAGGGGGGCGATCAAGAAGATGACCCGCTGTGGCGAATGCCTTTGTGGTCCCGCTATGAATCCCGTCTAAATAGCAATATTGCTGATATCAGTAATGTCGCCAGCGGTTCTTTTGCGGGCTGTATTACCGCTGCATTATTCTTGCAGAAATTTGTCCCCGAAAATACGGCGTGGGCACATTTTGATACTTATGCGTGGCGTCCGGCCAGTAAGGCAGGGCGACCCAAGGGGGGAGAAGCGCTGGGTTTGCGGGCAAGCTGGAATTACCTGAAAGCGCGTTATAACTGATGGGCATTACGCATCGCTGCTTGATCAATATGCTATTTCTCGTTTAAGGGCGGCTATTGTCACCGCATCGCTAAAAACGTTGAATTCGCGTGGTTGCGGCGAAAATCGTTAATAGGGTATTGGAAATAATGAATGTTATCGGGGATATGAAAGCCGGAGAGATTGCGGCGCGTGCGAAATTTTCGCTCCGCGGCCCCGAAGAAGAATTCGATCCGCGAACTACGGCGCATCGCGGCGATCTGGCCGATATAGCGCTTGCCGGGAAATTATTTGCGCCGCATTATGCAGAGACAATGCCGATGCGCTGTGCCGCACCAAAGGCAATGCTCCGCAAGCAGGGCGGTAAAAATTACGAAGCCGTGTCCGAACTATTACATGGTGAGGATTTTCACCTGCTTGATGTGGTTGGCGACTGGGCATGGGGCTATTGCGATCATGACGGTTATGTCGGTTATTTGCCGGTGCATGCTTTGCAGCATCAGCGCAAGACGCCGCAGCCCACCCACCTGATTTCCGCACGGGCAGCGCTGATATTCATTGCGCCTGATATTAAATCGGGCGTAATCAAACGTCTGCCAATGGGCGCAAGGCTGGCTTGCGGTGAAGCGAGTGAATGTGGTCAGTTCCTGCAAACCGGGAAGGGCTACGTCCATATTCGCCATATTCAGGAAATTGGCGCCAAACGTGTTTTTGATGGCGCGAATAACACGGTCTCTTTTGCAGAACAGCTTGTGGGCGCACCCTATTTATGGGGCGGGCGCAGTGGTGACGGGTTAGATGGTGCTGGTTTAATCCAGATGATTCTTGGCTTAACCGGAGAGAAAGCACCGCGTGACGCAGACCAGCAATTAAAGACCATAGGCTCGGAAATTTCCGATGATGAGGATTTGCGTCGCGGCGATTTTATATTCTTCCCGGACAATGTCGGGATCATGGCCGATGATGAACATATTATTCACGCCAATACACATTGGATGCAAGTTGTCATCGAACCGCTGGCCAAGGTGATTGCCCGTTACGGCGAAGATGTTAAGCAGCCCGTATTAGCGCGCAAACGGTCCGGTTAAATGGCCGGTTAAAGGAAAGCCATGACTTACAGTGTTTTTATAGATGGGGCAGTCGGAACGACCGGCCTTGAAATTGCCGACCGGCTAGCTGATCGGCAGGAGTTTTCTCTTGTGCGTTTACCAGAGGATAAGCGCAAGGATTTAAGCGCCCGCCGGGAAGCAATCAATGATAGTGATTTTGTCATATTGTGCCTACCTGATGATGCCGCCATAGAATCAGTGTCATTGATCGAAAATGACGAGACGCGTGTCATTGATGCCTCATCCGCCCATCGCACCGCACCCGATTGGGTCTATGGCTTTGCCGAGTTTCGCGAAGGGCAGCGCGAACGCATTGCGACGGCAAAGCGGGTATCCAATCCGGGATGTTATCCAACAGGTTTTCTGGGACTTGTCGCGCCACTTGTCGCACGCGGACTACTACCGGCGGACTGGCCCTATACGGTTAACGCTGTTTCAGGCTACTCAGGCGGAGGCAAAGCACTGATTGAACGGTTCGAGCAAGAACAGACTATTGGATTTCGCGGTTATGGATTCAACCTTGCGCATAAACATCTGCCAGAGATGAAACGCCATGCTGGCCTAGACCACGAAGTTATTTTTGCGCCAGCGGTCGTACAGGCCTATCGGGGCATGATTGTTGAGGTTCCGCTCAACCTTGCCGCGATGAACTGCGACGTAAAAGCTGCGGATTTACTCGCTGCGTTGAAAGATCATTATACGGGCTCGCCAATTGTCGGCGTGCATGATGGCAGCAGTATGAGCGAGTTGTTGCTGAATGATAATGAGCCAGCAACCGACCGGCTTGATCTCTATGTATTTACCAGTGAATGTGGCAATTATATTCGCTTGGCTGCAAAGCTTGATAATCTGGGCAAAGGGGCAGCAGGCAGCACGGTTCAGGACCTGAATATCATGGCAGGACTGGACGAAACTTTGGGACTGCGTCTGTAAACGCCACAATATAGCCTATTTGGCGGCGACGCTTTCCTTATGTGGCCGCAGGCTTGTTCCTGCACGGCCACTGCGGAATGAAGTAAACCAGCTAACGGGGTTGAAACTGGTTGTCCCGTCGAGCGAAAAGGTAATAAATTCAGCGCGGCCACCAATATTTTCCCAAGGAATCGCACCATCTAGCCCAAGCGGACTGGCCACCCTGCTATCGGCAGAAAGGTCGCGATTGTCGCCCAGCAGATAGACATGGTTTTCGGGGATGATAACCGGCGGAATATCGTCCGAAACCTGTGGTCCCAGATCAATAATGTCATAGCTCACCCCATTGGGCAGGGTTTCGCGCAAAATGGGGAGGGAGCAAAAACTGTTGCCAGCTTCATCCGTGTCCCGAAGACCAGGAAATTCACGGCTACCGCAAGGCGCATTGGCATCAATCGGTAGCTTTAGATCCGGTTGGACTTCTTGTTTAACCGGCTTGCCATTCAGAAACACCTGGCCTCCCCGAAGCTCCAGCATATCTCCCGGTAAGCCGATGACCCTTTTAATATAATCACTGCTTTGGGTTTTTGGTGTCAGGATTACAATGTCACCGCGTTCCGGCAATGATCCGAAAAGCCGTCCTTCCATCCGTGGTAATATATGAAAAGTAGGGGATACCCACGACCAGCCATAAGCATATTTGCTGACGATCAGGCGGTCGCCAACCAACAGGCCCGGCATCATTGAAACAGAAGGGATATAAAAAGGTTTCGCGACAAAGCTGTGAAAGGCCAGAACCGCTAACAACAAGAGTCCGATGCTCTTTGCCTCCCCGATCCAATCGGTTTTTTCCTTTTTGGAATCATCCGGCTTGACCGTCTGTTGATCCGCCTTGTCTAAACTCATATCCTGTTTTCTTCTTTATTGTCGTTCTTTTTATACACAAATTAAAACAGCCATATCGACACCCCTCTACCGGGAGGGGATCGCTTCGATAATCACGAATGCCTGCGCCCATGGATGATCGTCAGTGAGTGTGAGATGAACAACACTATCATATCCCGCCGGAGTCAACGCGTCGAGCCGTTTTTTTGCGCCGCCGGAAAGAGCAAGCGTCGGTGCGCCGCTTTTGGAATTGACGACTCCGATATCCTTCATGAACACGCCCGCTCGAAAGCCGGTCCCAACCGCTTTTGAATAGGCTTCTTTAGCGGCAAAGCGTTTGGCATAAGTCCCTGCCTTTGTATAAGGCCGCCGAGCAGCTTTGGCGCGCTCGATTTCTGTAAACACCCGTTTTTCAAAGCGTTCACCAAAACGATCGAGCGAATTTTGAATGCGCTCTATATTACAAAGGTCTGATCCTAATCCTATTATCATAGTGCGATAATCATCTTGCATCATTCATTAAGGCACGCATCTGCCGGATACTTCCGGCCAGTCCGCCAAATATGGCCTCCCCGATCAGGAAATGGCCAATATTCAATTCCGCCAATTGCGGGATTGCGGCGACTGGCACGACATTGTCAAAAGTCAGCCCGTGACCGGCATGTGGTTCGATACCGTTTTTCGCAGCGAGAGCGGCGGCGTCGCTGATCCTCCGCAATTCTGCCTCCCGTTCCGCTCCGGAGACTTCGGCATAATGGCCAGTATGAAATTCTACCACCGGCGCACCCAGATGAATGGCAGCTTCAACTTGTCTGGGATCAGGCTCTATGAACAGACTCACGCGGATATTGGCGTCCCGTAACTGACCGACGAAATCGTTTAACCGTTCCTGCTGGCTTGCAGCATCCAGACCGCCTTCGGTTGTGCGTTCTTCCCTCTTTTCAGGCACGATGCACGCTGCATGCGGTTTGTGACGCAGCGCAATGCTGAGCATTTCGTCAGTCGCTGCCATTTCGAGATTCAGAGGAATAGACAGGCTACCCATAAGTGCGACCAGATCATCATCACGGATATGGCGGCGGTCTTCCCGAAGATGGGCGGTTATGCCATCAGCTCCGGCGGCCGCCGCAATGGTTGCAGCGCGAATAGGTTCAGGGTGTTCGCCTCCGCGGGCGTTACGGATGGTCGCAACATGATCAATATTAACACCCAAGCGGAGATGCCGGGTTTGATTCAGGCTTCTAGTCATTGTTTGCGGCTGCCCGGTTTTGACGTTGGAATGGCGGCCAGTTCCGCAGGCACTTCATCATCCGCATAAGATGGCACGTCCAGAGCGATCAACGGAAAGAAGGGGACATCAAAGCTGGCCGCGCCATTAGACCTGTCGACCAACGCACCCGCAGCGACGACTTCACCACCCGCCGCGCCAATCGCTTTAATAGCTTCGCGTGATGACAGGCCGGTGGTCACGACATCTTCCATCATCAAAACTTTCTGGCCTGGTTCCAGATGGAAACCACGGCGCAATTCAAATGTGCCTTCGGGTCGTTCAAGAAATATCGCTTCCTTGCCAAGCGCTCTGCCCATTTCGTGGCCAACAATAACACCGCCCATTGCAGGGGACACGACAATATCAATAGCATTGCGAATGTCGTCCGGCAGCTTGGCGACCAGCGATTGTGCAAGCCGGGCTGCCCGTGCAGGGTTCATTAATACCCGCGCGCATTGCAAATATTGTGAGCTGTGCCGACCGGAGGACAATATAAAATGCCCCTCCAACAGAGCGTCGCTGGTGCGAAATTCGTCGAGTATCTCGTTTTCGGTCAATTTATTTTTCCATCCTGCTTTGTCTGAATTCTCGAATTGGTGACATCTTTGATACGATGAAAGTCCAAAAAGTTCAAAAATATGCGTAGAGTAGCTTGAGGCTTGCGACAACCCTGCTTATAAGCCGCTCCAAATGGGATGTTTCGAGTTGGTAGGTTCAGTGTCTGTCTGGACAAATTATTGGAAATTTCTGATAGGTCTATTGGCGGTAAGCGTCGGAAAACTATGGTTTAAATAAGGTTGGGCAAGTAATGACTCATTACGTGAAAGCATGGATTTTGGCATTGGGCCTGATTCTCACACCAGCGGCGGCAATGGCACAAGATGCCTTGCCGGCAGCGCCGGACGTAGATGCAGCACCGGCTGCACAAAATGTTGAGGCAGAAGCGCCTGCGGTTGAAGAGGCTCCTGCCTCTGGTCTTGATCCAGCGCTTTATACCCCAATGAAGCCAACCGAAGGCGTTGGCATGCCTGTAGATGGCGGTATTGATTTTCAGCCACAGGTCAGCCCGACCGGTGAGCAAGCCAAATGGATCAACAACTCGATATTGCTGCCTCTTATGGCAATAGTATGTTTGCTGGTTCTTGTGCTTCTTTTTGTAGTGGTGATCCGTTACCGCAAAGGCGCCAATCCCGAGGCTTCAAAAACTACGCATAATACATTTATCGAGGTGGTCTGGACGGTTATTCCCGTTTTGATCTTGTTGGTTATTGCTGTTCCTTCAATCAGCTTGTTGGCTAAGCAGTTTGAGCCAGCGCCCGATGGATCTTTAACAATAAAAGTGACCGGTTATCAGTGGTATTGGGGTTATGGTTATCCTGACAATGGTGATTTCGAAGTAATTTCCAACATGCTGCCCGAAGATGAGGCAAAAGCGCGTGGAGAGCCGTCACTGCTTGCTGTAGATAATCGTATGGTTATT
The DNA here is from genome assembly GCF_040717415.1 of Parasphingorhabdus sp. JC815. Taxonomy (NCBI): domain Bacteria; kingdom Pseudomonadati; phylum Pseudomonadota; class Alphaproteobacteria; order Sphingomonadales; family Sphingorhabdaceae; genus Parasphingorhabdus; species Parasphingorhabdus sp. JC815. The sequence goes on along the minus strand of NZ_JBFEFM010000004.1, from coordinate 163,974 downwards.
CCTGTCGGCAAGCCTGTGAAGCTGCTTGTTACCGGGGCGGATGTGATCCACAGCTTTGCAATTCCTTCTGCATGGTTCAAGCTGGATGCTGTGCCAGGGCGGATTAACGAAAAGGTTCTGCAAATTGACAAAGTTGGCGTATATTATGGTCAATGCTCCGAGCTTTGCGGCGCGCGGCATGGCTTTATGCCAATCGCGGTAGAGGTTTTGCCGGAAGACAAGTTTAACGATTGGGTGCGCGCCAATGGCGGAACCGTAAAAGGTGATGAGCCCGCTGAAGGTGGTGAGCCTGCAGCAGAGGTTGCTGCATTTGATGGCATGAATATACAAGGCGCGTCTGCTGGTGCAGCCGTAGCTGTGAATTAAGGGGTAGCAAGCGATGACAACTATTGCAGCAGATGGGCAGATTATAGACGATCATGCACATGATGCAGATCACAAACCGGCCTTTTTCCAGCGTTGGTTCATGTCTACCAATCATAAAGATATTGGTACATTATATCTGATTTTTGCCATTGTCGCCGGTGTTATCGGTGGTGCAATTTCCGGTATGATGCGGCTGGAGCTGGCTGAGCCGGGTATCCAGTATCTTGCAGACTGGGTTGGTTCAGGCGCTTCTGCGGATGAAGCGCTCCACTTGTGGAATGTGCTGGTTACCGCTCACGGACTGATCATGGTGTTCTTCATGGTTATGCCAGCGATGATCGGCGGCTTTGGTAACTGGTTCGTGCCGCTGATGATCGGTGCGCCAGACATGGCGTTTCCTCGCATGAACAACGTCAGCTTCTGGCTTCTGGTCCCCGCATTCATTCTGCTTCTTGGTTCGACTTTTGTGCCTGGCGGTACGGGTGACGGTGCTGGTACCGGGTGGACGGTTTATGCGCCGCTCTCGACCAGCGGGTCTGTCGGGCCAGCTGTGGATATGGTTATCCTGTCGCTCCATTTGGCCGGTGCAAGCTCCATTCTCGGCGCAGTGAACTTTATTACCACCATTTTCAACATGCGGGCGCCGGGTATGACGCTGCACAAAATGCCGCTGTTTGCATGGTCGGTTCTTGTCACAGCTTTTCTGTTGCTTCTGGCGCTTCCTGTACTGGCCGCTGCTATCACGATGTTGTTGACGGACCGTAATTTCGGCACAGCCTTCTTCGACTCTGCCGGTGGTGGCGATCCAGTGCTGTATCAGCATCTGTTCTGGTTCTTTGGCCATCCCGAAGTTTATATCATGATCCTGCCCGGTTTCGGTATGGTCAGCCACATCATCTCGACCTTCTCACGCAAACCGATTTTCGGTTATCTCGGCATGGCTTATGCCATGGTCGCGATTGGCGTGGTCGGCTTTGTTGTGTGGGCTCACCACATGTTCACAACCGGTCTGTCGGTTAACGTGAAAATGTATTTCACCGCTGCGACGATGGTTATCGCGGTGCCGACCGGCATCAAGATCTTCTCGTGGATTGCAACCATGTGGGGCGGGTCGATGACCTTCAAAACCCCGATGGTTTGGGCATTGGGCTTTATCTTCATGTTCACCGTTGGCGGTGTGACCGGTGTTGTTCTGGCTAATGGCGGAATCGACGACAACCTGCATGATACCTATTATGTGGTTGCCCACTTCCACTATGTGCTTTCATTGGGTGCTGTATTCTCTATGTTTGCGGGCTTCTATTACTGGTTCCCGAAAATGTCGGGTCGCCATTATAGTGAACTGTTGGGTCAGTTGCATTTCTGGATCTTCTTTATCGGTGTGAATGTCTTGTTCTTCCCCATGCACTTCCTTGGAAACCAGAGCATGCCACGTCGGTATCCCGATTATCCGGAGCAATTTGCCTATTGGAATGAAATTGCTTCCATCGGCTATGCGATCATGGCAGTTGGTGTGGTGATATTCTTCATCAACATTGCGTGGGCATTCATTGCAGGACGCAAAGCAGAAGATAATTACTGGGGCGAAGGCGCAACGACGTTGGAATGGACTTTGTCCAGCCCGCCGCCATTCCACCAGTTTGAAACACTGCCCCAGATTAAATAATCGGGGAAAATTGACTGGCTCTATCTGTCCGGTGGCTTTGGTTCTGCCGGACAGAAGGCCGTAATGACGATTGAGATATTTGAAACATAATGACTATTGCCTCGACATCACCTTATAAGCTGGCCAGTGCACAGGATCTGTTTGCGCTGACCAAGCCTCGCGTGATGTCGCTGGTTATTTTCACAGCAATATGTGGTTTGCTCTCTGCACCGGGATCAATTCATCCCGTGATCGGTTTTACGGCTATCTTGGCGATTAGCCTGGGCGCGGGGGCATCAGCGGCCTTGAATCAATGGTATGAACATGATGTCGATGCGGTAATGAAACGCACCGCAAACCGTCCATTACCAGCGGGACGAATGGACCGCGAAACTGCGCTTCATTTCGGTATCGGTCTTGCTGTATTTTCTGTCGTGCTTATGGGTTTGGCGGTTAACTGGTTGAGTGCCGGAGTCTTGGCTTTCTCAATATTCTTCTATGCGGTTGTTTATACTATCTGGCTGAAGCGCAGTACGCCCCAAAATATTGTTATCGGCGGCGCAGCGGGGGCATTCCCTCCAGTTATTGGCTGGGCAGCGGTAACCGGTGATATTACGTTGATGCCGATATTGTTGTTCGCAATCATATTTTTCTGGACACCGCCGCATTTCTGGGCGCTCGCTCTGTTCGTTAACAGCGATTATTCAAAAGCCGGAATTCCCATGATGCCGGTTGTGGCAGGCAGACAATCCACTCGCCGCCAAATCGCAGTTTACAGCCTAATATTAGCAGCCTGTGCTATTGCTCCCTTCATGTTTGGCATGACCGGCGTGGTTTATGGCACTGTTGCAATTGTGCTTAGTACAGCTTTCGCTTTCTTATCCTTCCGTGTCGCGCTCAGTAAAACCGAAGACCCGAAAAAGATGAAGGCAGAAAAGCATTTATTCAGTTTTTCCATTATCTATCTATTCGCACTTTTTGGCGCGCTGATCGCAGACAGGATCATTTTGCTATGAGCAAGATAGATCCTGATACAAAGCCCATGTCGCCAGAAGAGCAAAAAGCCTATCAGGCACGTCAGAAGCATCGGGCGGCTATTATGGCTGGCTTGCTGTTTTTTCTGGTGGTGCTATTTTATCTTATCACTTTCGTTAAGATTAATGGGTCTGCATCATGAAACAAGCACAGTCGGGCAAGTTGGCGGCTAAAAACCGCCGGATCGGTTTTACAATAGGCGCTATAGGGCTAGCAATGCTCGGCGTAGGATATGCGGCGGTGCCACTTTATGAAGTTTTCTGCCGTGTCACCGGCTATGGTGGCACGACGCAACGCGTTGGTGAGGCGCAGGCGGCTACTGTGAAATCAACGAACCAAGTTATGTCTGTACGCTTTGATTCCAACGTTAATGCTGCTTTGCCATGGACCTTCAAGCCTGAACAAGCCGTTGACCGGGTGACTGTTGGCGCGCGCGATATGGCGATCTATCTGGCGACAAACCTGTCAGATGAGCCTGTCGTTGGCACAGCGACGTTCAATGTGACGCCGGTTCAGGCTGGTAAATATTTCAATAAAGTACAGTGTTTCTGCTTCACTGAGCAGGTATTGAAACCCGGAGAGACTATGCGGATGCCAGTGCTGTATTTTGTTGATCCGGCGATCCTTGATGATCCGGATACCAAAGATATTGAAGAGATTACTTTGAGCTATACTTTTTATCGCTCAAAAGACGGCATAGCAGTAGACCCCGCGATAAGCGGTAGCTAAAGAACAGTAACGAAAGAAGTTTGGGGAATTACACCATGGCTGGAGCCAAAAACCACGATTATCATATCTTACCGCCAGACATCTGGCCGTTCTTTGGTGCTTTTTCAGCGCTAACCTTGGCTATGGGCAGTATAATGTGGTTGCACCCTGATTTTTTCGGGGCATTTGGTACTCTAGTCTTCTACATTGGCGTCGCTGCGCTTGCTCTGACCTTCTTCGGGTGGTGGAGAAAAGTCATTATTGAGGCGGAGTCTGGCGATCATACCCCTGTGGTCCAATTGCATCTTCGATATGGAATGATCCTGTTTATCGCTTCCGAAGTCATGTTCTTCGTTGGCTGGTTCTGGGCTTGGTTCGATTTTTCACTCTTCCCTCAGCCAATCGAATTTGCAGATGGCATTGCCACGAATATGATTGGTCAAGAAGGGGTGGAAGCTCTCGTGCAATGGCCACCTAAAGGACTTGAAGTTCTTAACGCGTTTGAATTGCCGTTACTGAATACCCTGATATTACTGTGCTCAGGCACTACGGTAACATGGGCGCATCATTCCTTGATCCACGGAAACCGTAAGGGATTGATCACTGGTCTGTGGTTGACGATCATCCTCGGCGCGGTATTCACTGCTATTCAGGCTTATGAATATAGCATCGCACCTTTCCCGTTTTCTGGATTAAACTATAGCAGTTCTTTCTATATGGCGACCGGGTTTCATGGTTTCCACGTTCTTGTCGGCACGATCTTCCTGATTGTTTGTCTGGCGCGGGCATATAAAGGGCATTTTACACCGAAACAGCATTTCGGTTTTGAAGCAGCGGCTTGGTATTGGCACTTCGTCGATGTCGTGTGGTTGTTCCTCTTCATTGTTGTCTATGTGTGGGGCGGCTGGGGCGCGCCGGTGCACTAGGCCAGTTTGTTGACTGATGATGAAAATACCAAAGGGCAGCCGGACATTGTTTCGGCTGCCCTTTTGGGACTTTGCCCCAATTGTGCACAAAAAACGCTTTTCCGTAGTATAACCGCTTTCTCCTCGAAATGCCGGGCTTGCGGGCTGGACTATGACCAATATAATGTCGGTGATGGGCCCGCGGCTTTCCTGATATTGATCATCGGCGGCATGGTGCTTGCTCTGGCGTTAATAGTAGAGTTGAATTTTTATCCACCTGTATGGGTGCATGCTCTATTATGGGTTCCTTTGACGATTGGAGCCGTCGTCGGCTCGTTGCGGCTATCAAAAGGATTGCTGTTGATTCTGGAACATCGCAATCAGGCCCGTGAGGGCAGTATTGATGATGGTGGGATAGAATGAACCGATTACCGGTTGTTGCCACATTTATAGCCCTGACAGCTATAGCGACGATGATCGGGCTTGGCATTTGGCAATTACAGCGCGCGGAGTGGAAAGACGAGTTGCTCGCAACCTATGCAACTGCGCGTGATCAACCCGCTATCACGTATCCATCTGTTCCAGTTGCAGGTGATCCACCTTATTTCCGGCGATCAACAGTCAATTGCCTGCAAGTTTTGGGTTGGCGTGCGGTTAGCGGCCGAAATGCCAAAGGCGAATCAGGCTGGGCTCATATAGCGCATTGCCGAACCTCAGGAGGGGAAGGGCCGGGAGCACAAATTGTTGCCGGTTGGTCAAGATCATCCAAAAATCCGGAATGGACTGGCGGGATTGTAGGCGGTGTTATTGCTCCTGATAGCCAGTATATTGTGAGGCTTGTTGCAAATGATCCTGTCGCGGGCTTAACACAAAGCCAGCCACCATCGACCGAGGATATCCCGAATAACCATATCGCCTATGCAGTGCAGTGGTTTTTGTTCGCGGCTATTGCTTTAATTATTTATATTCTGGCTTTGCGATTGCGTAATAGGAGGTAGAGAGCCTAAAAACTTGCTCTAGTTCAGCGAGATCGCTAACCCGCCATCATGGAATATATCTCAACGCGCGGTGGCGGAACACCACTTAATTTTGAACAGGTAACACTTGCTGGCTTGGCAGGCGATGGCGGGCTTTATGTCCCGACTCACTGGCCAAAACTCACACAGGCCGAAATTGCTAATATGGCTGGACTGTCATATCCTGAAGTTGCGGTTCGAGTGATGAAGCCGTTCATTGGCGATATATTGTCGGAAGACGAACTTCGCACCCTGTGTGAAAAGGCATATGGCCGTTTTGCACACAGTGCAGTGACTCCTCTTGTGCAACTGGATGGGCAGCATTGGCTACTTGAGTTGTTTCATGGCCCAACTCTGGCATTCAAAGATGTTGCGTTGCAATTGCTCGGGCTATTGTTTGAGACGTTTTTGGCCCGGCAGGACAGACATCTGACCGTTGTAGGGGCTACGTCCGGAGATACTGGGTCAGCGGCTATTGATGCGTTGGCCGGACGCGACAAGGTAGATATATTCATGTTGCATCCCGATGGACGTATATCGGATGTCCAACGGCGCCAGATGACTACAGTTCTAGCTCCTAATGTGCATAACATCGCGATCGACGGGAGCTTTGATGATGCACAAGCCATGGTCAAACGTATGTTTGCCGACACTTTGGTGACAGGCCAGTTTGCCATTTCTGCAGTAAACTCGATTAACTGGGCCCGGCTGATGGCGCAGATAGTCTATTATTTCTATGCCGCTTCCCAACTCGGATCACCGCATCGTAAAGTCGCGTTTTCCGTTCCAACCGGGAACTTTGGTGATGTGTTCGCTGGATATGTTGCGGCGCAAATGGGACTTCCGGTTGAGCGATTAATTGTCGCAACTAACGTTAATGATATATTGCACCGGGCGTTAAGTGAGGGTGATTATTCTACCGGAACCGTGACGCCAACCGCTGCACCATCCATGGATATTCAAATCAGCAGTAATTTTGAACGGCTGTTATTTGACCTCGAAGGCCGCGATGGCGCTAAAACCGCTGCCCGCATGAGTGCTTTCGAAGAAACACGTAAAATGCAAATTGATCCACATATGCGGGCTAAGGCAGCAGAAATATTCACTAGTTCGAGGGTGGACCCTGATAGCATGACGCTGGCTATGAGTCAGGCGCAGGAAAAGGCCGGAGAGGTGATTGATCCTCATACTGCCATCGGCCTGTCTGCTGCGAAGACAGCGGATATCGACCCGTCTGTTCCTATTGTTACTCTTGCCACTGCCCATCCTGCCAAATTCCGTGAGGCTGTGGAGCGGGCTACCGGCACGCGGCCTATTTTGCCGCGCCGGATCGGGGATTTGTTCGACCGCGAGGAGGCATGCAAGAAATTGCCAGGCGATTATGACGCTGTGAAGGATTATATTACCGCAAAAGCAACGCCTGCCCATGGCTGAAACGGTGTTAAATCCGGGCGTGATGATCAGCGATCCCCGCAGCGATTATGCGTTGATCGATAGTGGCGGTGGGCGCAAGCTGGAGCGCTATGGTGCTTATCATTTCATCCGCCCTGAACCCCAGGCCATGTGGGCACCCGCACAGACTGATTGGCAAGCAGATGGTGAGTTTATTCCCGCCTCCGATGATGATGGCGGTGGCCGCTGGCACTTTAACCGTCCGGTCCCGAAAGAAGGATGGCCGTTAACTTGGGAAGAGGTCACTTTTACAGCGCAATGCACGCCCTTTCGTCATCTTGCCTATTTTCCGGATATGGATCCGGTCTGGCGGTGGATCCGTTCTAATCTGGAAGGGATCGAGGACCCGCAAGCCCTTAATCTGTTTGGCTATACCGGGGTCGGAACTCTGGCACTGTCTGCAGCGGGAGCGAAGCTGGTGCATGTTGATGCTTCCAAAAAATCTGTTTCGGCGGCACGTGATAATGCGGCGCTATCCGGCATGGCGGAGCGTCCGGTGCGCTGGATTATTGACGATGCAGCGAAATTCGCTGCCCGCGAAGTCCGGCGGAAGAGGCGCTATGATGCAATCCTTCTCGACCCACCCAAATATGGCCGCGGGCCGGATGGTGAGGTTTGGCGATTGGAAGAAGACCTTGCACCGCTAATAGAAAATTGCGGTAAGCTGCTTGATGAAAACAGCCGGTGTCTTTTCCTCACGGTTTATGCTGTGCGAATGTCGGCTTTGGCGCTGGGATCTTTGCTCAGGGAAAAGCTTGAGCATCTTGGTGGCACTGTTGAAGTGGGCGAACTGGCTGTCCGGGAAGAAGCGCGCGGATTGATTTTGCCGACAGCGATTTATGCGCGCTGGTCAAGATAGACGAAACTCATTCCGGGCGGGGCAATTTGCCCTGAGCCTGCAAAGTGGTGAATATATATTATGACAGATACACTCATATTAGAAGTCAATGATCTGGAGGTCGATGTCTTGACCGGCATCTATTCCGAAGAGACACATTTGCCGCAACCCTTGCGTATATCCATCGCGGCAGAGCTAAAGGTTCAGGATCGTTATGAGCCGGAAACACCGCTCGAATGCTCCAAAAACTATATGGATCTTAAAGATGCCGCGACCAAAGCCTTGCCGGATGGTGTGCATTTCAAGCTGATCGAGGCGGTTGCGGATCACATCATCGAGACTTTGTTTCTTCAGGATAAAGCTGTCCTGCGGGTCACGGTAAAGATTGTAAAACTGCTACTCTCTGAAAAGGGAGAGGCCATAGGTATTACCCTTTCACGAGAGCGTAAATGAACGATCCGGTAAAGCTGGCCCTGGTCACGGGCGGCGTTCGGCGGCTGGGCGCACATATTGCGGGCCGTTTGGCAAAAGCTGGCTATGCACTGGCCCTCCATGGTCATAGCGATGCTGTTCCTGAAGATGGTCTGGCCGGAATATTGAAGGACTGCGATACGAAATGGTCCGGTTTCGTCTCTGATTTTGGAGAGGAGGGGGCAGCGGATAGTTTGATGGACCAGATTGTTCAACATTTTGGCCGGGCTCCTGATCTGTTGGTCAATAATGCGTCCATTTTTGATTATGATGATGCCGGGACGATAAGCGTAGTGACGCTGGAAAGACATTTTCAGGTGAACATGATGCTGCCGACCTTGTTAACGACCGCGTTATCAAACCTGTTTTCGGACGGGAAACGTGCGTCCGTAGTCAATATTATTGACCAGCGAGTCCGCAATCCCAATGGAGATCAGCTAAGCTATACCTTGTCGAAACAGGCTTTGGCAGCATCGGTGCGGACTTTGGCTGCCGCCTGTGCCGACCGCTTGCGCGTTAATGGCGTTGCGCCCGGCCTGACCATTGAAACAGAAGATTATACCGCCGGTCAAATGCAACGCCTGACCGAGCTTATGCCCTTAGAGCGACTGTCCTCTCCGGATGATATTGCCGATGCCGTCTGCTATCTGGCCGGGGCGCAAAGTGTGACTGGTCAGACAATTTTTGTTGATGGCGGCGCCCATCTAAAAAGCTTTGAACGGGACTTTATGTTCATGGAACAACGGTAGGTCGTAATTTTCCCCTCGGTTCGTCTATAAAATCCTTGCTTACTGGCTGGATTTCTCCATTCCGAGGCCAAATCTCCCCCTCATCATTATTCACATGTCTCTGAAAGGAATCTAATGCGTATTACTTCTAAAATTCTTGTGGCAGGTGCTGCTGTTATTTCTTTGGCCGCTTGTGCCGATAACAGCGCTGAAAGCGAAGCTGACAAGATTGCTGCAGAGGAAGCCGCAGCAAAAGCGGCTGAGCCGGTATCTATTGTTGGAGCAGCCCAACGTGACGAAAATTTCTCTACTCTGGTGACTGCATTGGCGGTTGCCGATCTGGGCAGCACATTAGCTGAAGAAGGCCCATATACTGTTTTTGGTCCAACCAATGCTGCTTTCAACAAAGTTGACCAGACCAAATTGAGTGAACTTTTGACTGCCGAAAAGAAAGACGAACTGACGGCAGTGCTTAGCTATCATGTTGTCGCGGGCAAGATGACAGCAGCAGATATCGCTAAAGCTATTGCAGAGGGCGAAGGCACCGCGACCCTGAAAACGCTTCAAGGTGGGGCGCTTACTGCTTCTTTGGCCGGTAACAAGGTTATTCTGGAAGATGAAGCAGGTAAGAAATCTTCTGTGGTTGTAGCTGATGTTGAAGCTACAAATGGCGTCATTCACGGCATTGATACGGTTGTTCACCTTTAATAAGCCGTTTTCATCATTTTTTTCAAAAGGCCTTGCCCGACCGGTAAGGCCTTTTTTGTTGGGACTTTGTTATTGGGGTTGGGGCAGTTATTATCCCGACTTTGCATGAAGGAGCGGAGCGGTGACACAATATTGGTTGATGAAATCGGAACCTGATGAATATGGCTGGGATGATCTGGTTGCCGAAAAAGAAGGCACTTGGGACGGTGTCAAAAATTCGCAAGCCAGCAATAATATGAAAGAGATGAAGGTCGGGGATCAGGTCTTTTTCTATCATTCACGGCAAGGGCTGGAAATTGTCGGCATCATGGAAGTCAGCGAAGAGCATTTCCCCGATCCATTTGATGATACGGGTCGGTGGGTTGCCGTAAAAGTAAAGCCGGTCCGCAAGCTGGACAAGACAGTTACGCTGAAAGCCATGAAACAAAATCCCAAGCTGTCCGACTTACAAATAATTCGCCAGTCCCGCCTGTCCGTCGCCGCTGTGACCAAGGCGCAATGGGATGAAATATTGGCTATGGCAGGGTGAATCAGCTTTTGTGTAACTGCGCTCAATTTTCCTTAAGTTCACTAAGTTCACACCAAGGAGCGTTTATTTTCTGCCAAATATTGCAAATATAGGTTTGGCCTGCGCGCAATTTAACATTTTCGGCCAAGCGAAAGATGCGCTACTATTATTCAAAGCTGAGAAAGAACAAAGACAGAAATATCATAGCCGGGTGTCTGTAGGAAAGGGGCATGAGCCAGTTTATAAGTCTCAAGTCAATATTCTAAATCAAAGAGCGGTTAATCCATCATTGGTTGCTGGAAATAGCGGTTGTGGAGCCAGTGCTCGGCACATGAAACGGCGCATTATTTTCAGGCTTTAGCGCGTAGCCCGCTCACCGTCGCGCCCGCCGCCGTTAGATGCTCCACATCGGTTTTCAAATGAAGCAGGCGCAGGCCGGTTTGTTGCATGGCCTGTTCCAGCGCGGGGGCAAATTGGTCGGTTCTTTCCACGACTGCGCTCCATCCGCCATAGGCCCGTGCGAGCATAGCAAAATCGGGATTTCGCAAGGTTGTGGCAGATAGCCGCGCCGGATATTCACGTTCCTGATGCAGCCGGATGGTGCCAAAGCTGCTATTGTCGATAATGATGACGAGCAGGTTCGCTTCATATTGGATGGCGGTGGCAAGTTCCTGTCCGTTCATCATGAAATCGCCGTCACCCGCAATCACGACCGAGACACGCTCGGGAAAGCGCAAAGCAGCAGCGATTGACGCAGGCACGCCATAACCCATTGCGCCCGATGTCGGTGCAAGCTGGCTGGGGAAAGCGCCATAACTCCAATAGCGATGCCACCAGCCGGAAAAATTTCCGGCTCCGTTGCTGATTATCGTATCGGCGGGCAATATATCCTGCATCGCCGCAACGCAGGGGCCAAGGTCCAGACTGGCACCATTTGGCTTTACGGTCGCCCATTCCCGATATTCTGCATGGGCGACCTTGCCGCTATCGAAACTGAGCAGATCATCATCCCATAATGCGGCCTGCTCGGCAAATTCGTGCATTTCGGCGCAGATCGGCAGGTCGGTGCGATAGACATGGTTCAGCTCGTCCGGGTCGGGGTGGATATGTACTAATATCTGGTCAGGATGATCGGGCGTGATAAGCGTATAGCCATCGGTGGTTGCCTCACCCAGACGCGCACCAACGGCGATGACTAGATCCGCAACCTTGATCCGTTCGACCAATTTGGGATTGGGACCATAGCCCAGATTGCCGGCATAGACGGGGCTTGTATTGGGGAAATTATCCTGCCGCCGAAACGCACAGGCTACGGGCAGGCCGATCCGCTCGGCATATTGCGCGAAATATTCACGCGCACTGGCGCACCAGCCCGCTCCGCCGACTATTGCGATAGGGTCTGTCGCATCGCGCAGCAAATCGGTGAGCGTGGTCATTGCATCCGGGCACATCGGCTGCACCGGTGCGACGACTTTGGGCCGGTCGAGCGCTTCAACCTGATCGCGCAGCATATCTTCGGGCAGGCTAAGCACTACTGGACCGGGACGACCGGAACTGGCGGTATCAAAAGCGCGGGCGAGATATTCGGGAATGCGCTTTGCATTGTCGATCCGCGCTGCCCATTTGGCAAGCGGAGAGAACATGGCGGTGAAATCGACTTCCTGAAAGCCCTCACGGTCGCGGTCATCGCGTGCGACATCACCGATGAATAATATCATCGGGGTGCTGTCCTGCATCGCGGTATGGACGCCGATGCTGGCATTGGTCGCACCGGGGCCGCGCGTGACAAAGGCGATGCCGGGGCGTCCGGTCATCTTGCCATCGGCCTCTGCCATGAAAGCCGCGCTACCGTCCTGACGCGTGGTGACGGTTTCGATTGTCCCGCAATCATGCAACGCATCAAGCACGGACAGGAAACTTTCACCCGGAACGGTAAAAATGCGGTCGGTGCCCTGTATGACCAGTTGATCGACCAGAATTTGTGCGCCGCTCCGTGTGGTTGCCATATTCATCTCCCCTAAATATTGTCACACCCGCGGTGACGGGGGCGACGAGTTAACCCTGTCGTTCAACTCTGGTGGATTGCTTTCATCACCATATAGGCTTTTAGCCCGTCGGGACCGTCCTCTGATCCGTGGCCCGATTCCTTGACCCCGCCAAAGGGCGCATCGCCGGGGCTGACGGTCAGATTGTTGATCGCAACCATGCCCGCTTCCACTTTGTCGCCAACAATATTGGCGGTACGCAGGTTTTCGGTAAAGGCATAAGCGGCAAGTCCAAGCGGCAAGCGGTTGGCCTGTTCTATGACCTCGTCTAATGTATCAAAAGGTCGCATTGCTGCCACCGGGCCAAATGGTTCGGAGTTCATAATATCGGCATCAAGCGGCACATTGGTCAAAACTGTAGGCCGGTAAAAATAGCCATCGTCCCCCATGGCTTCCCCGCCAAGACGGACATCCGCGCCTTTGGAGCGGGCATCACCGATTAGTTTTTCCATCGCAGCGGGACGGCGCGGATTGGCGAGTGGCCCCATGTCGATATTATCGCCAAAGCCGTCACCGACCTGAACCTTTTCGGCGCGCTTGGTGAATTCTGTCGCAAATTTCTCGTAAATAGCGGACTGCACATAAAATCGCGTGGGCGAGACACAGACCTGTCCGGCATTGCGGAATTTGGAAACGGCGAGCAGATCCAGAGCCTTGTCCATATCGCAATCATCAAAGACCAGCACCGGCGCATGGCCGCCCAGTTCCATCGTCGTGCGCTTGGCGCCCTCTGCGGCCAATTTTAACAGATGCTTGCCGACCGGAACCGATCCGGTGAAGCTGACTTTGCGGATGACATCCGATGCAATCAGGTGGCTGGACACTTCGGCTGGGTCACCGAATACGACCTGAGCAGTGCCAGAGGGCAGACCCGCATCAATCAAACATCGCACCATCTCTATCGGGCTGGCAGGCGTTTCTTCGGCTGGTTTGAGGATGATCGAACAGCCTGCGGCAAGCGCGGGGGCCAGTTTTCGGGCAGGCGTAAAGACAGGGAAATTCCACGGGCTGAACGCCGCAACCGGGCCAACCGGCTGATATTTGACGAAACTTTGCTGGCCAGCGGGGCGCACCAGAACGCGGCCATAACAGCGCTTGGCTTCCTCTGCCATGATGTCAAACATATTGGCGGAATTGGTAACTTCGCCAACGGCCTGAGCCAGCGGCTTGCCTTGTTCGGCGGTCATCATGCGACCGATGTCCGGTGCACGCTCGCGCATTAACTCGGCGGCTTTGCGAAGAATGGCCGCGCGTTCATTCACAGGAGTATCGCGCCAGACGGGAAACGCGCGGTCCGCAGCATCCAGAGCGCGGTCGAGGTCTGCGGCATTGGCCTTGGGCAGGTCGGAAATAGTTTGTCCGGTAGATGGGTTGACGACATGATGAACCTTGCGGTCCCCTGTATCAATCCACTCGCCATCAATATGAAGTTGCAGTGTCCGGGGGTAAGTATCTGACATAGTTGCTCCTGTTACTGATATAAACAGCACTAGACTTGTCGCTCCTTTCCCGCAATGACTGTCATCAAAACGGAGGGGATATTATGGAACTTGTAACAGATGGTCTGCGCTTTCCCGAAGGCCCGATTGCTATGCCTGATGGCAGCGTCATATTGGTCGAAATTGAAGCAGGGCAGCTAACCCGCATAGCGCCCGACGGGACAAAGGATGTTATCGCAAAACCGGGCGGCGGACCAAATGGCGCGGCCTTGGGACCGGATGGTAAAATCTATGTCTGTAATAATGGCGGTTTTGAATATCAGGAATCGGGCGGGTTCCTGACCCCTGCTGGAATTGCAAATGATTATTCCGGTGGCCGGATCGAACGGATTGACCCGGTAACCGGCGCGGTTGAGCTATTGTATAAATCCGGCGATTTCGATTGTGTGCTGCGCGGACCCAATGATATTGTTTTTGATGAACATGGCGGCTTCTGGTTCACCGATCATGGCAAGACCGATTATGGAAAACGCGTCCATGATATTGTTGGTATATTCTATGCGAAAGCCGATGGCAGCTATCTTGAGGAAGTTATCTTCCCCTCGCAAAACCCCAATGGCGTGGGCCTTTCACCCGATGGAAAGACGCTCTATGCAGCGGAAACATATACCTGCCGGTTGATGAAATTCAATATCACTGCGCCGGGGAAAGTGGCCCCCGATGCCGGTCCGGGCGGTCCGGGTATCCCCGTCTATCGCCCCGCAGGCTACAAGTTTTTTGATAGTCTCGCGGTCGAGGAAAGCGGTAATATCTGCGTTGCCACTATCGGGGAGTGCGGGATTAGCGTGATTTCTCCCGATGGTAATCTGGTCGAATTTGTCCAGACCGACGATATTTTTACCACCAATATCTGTTTCGGCGGCGAGGATATGATGGATGCATGGCTCTGTCTGTCCGCGTCTGGCCGTCTTGTCAAAACCCGCTGGAAACGTCCCGGCCTTAAACTGGAATTTTTGAATAAATGAAATATGATACAGTAATTTTCGATTTTGGCGGAGTGATTACATCATCGCCGTTTGACGCGTTTAACCGGCTTGAGGAAAAACGCGGAGTGCCCAAGCATAGTGTCCGCAAAATCAACAGCACCAACCCGCATGATAATGCGTGGGCAAAATTTGAACGCTCCGAAATTGACGCCGCGGATTTCGACCGGCTTTTTGCCGAAGAAGCACGCGCCCTTGGTGTTGATCTGAACGGCAGCGAAGTGCTTGCCTGTCTGGCCGGGGACATCAGGCCCGCGATGGTGGAGATGCTTGATATATTGAAAGCCAAGAACTTCACCATTGGCTGCATCACCAATAATGTGCCGACAGGCAAAGGCTCCGGCATGGCGACGGATGATAAGAAAGCGGCTGCAATTGCCAAGATCATGGCGCGCTTTGATCATATTATTGAAAGCAGCAAAGCGGGGGTTCGTAAACCTGATCCGCGCATTTACCAGATGATGTGTGAGGCGCTTAATGTGCAGCCGCAGCAGTGCATTTACCTTGATGATCTGGGTATTAACTGCAAGCCGGCGGCGGCGCTCGGCATGGCGGCGATCAAAGTGACCAGTGAGGAGCAGGCTTTGAAAGATTTGCATGACCTGTTGGAAATGCCGCTAGGGTAGCTGGCATGGTGAAGCCGAAGTTACTTTCATAAACTATCGAAAATAAATAAGTTCACTATTATCCATTCGGCCAAGGATGCTGCCGTTAATGTTGAACCTGTCGAACCATATTTTTGAAATAAACACATTATCACTCGTCATTCCCGCGCAGGCGGGAATCCAGCTAAAGCAGACCCAAAAGCTGGATTCCCGCCTGCGCGGGAATGACGGTGTTGGAGGGCTGCGAATATACTGTGAGTATCCTTGGCCGAATGGATAATAGTGAACTTGTTTACAGGATTCATTGCCAAAAAACTTTTCTGCCATCAATGAGTCGCAGGTTGTCTTGTAAGCCGTTATACGCGTTTCAGGGAGTGTGGGGATTCGTGGATAATCAGTCATCAAACCAGCTTTTGATAAAGCGCCGGGCATTTTCCATGCCGGGCATACATCCGGTTTTGCATGCTATATTGGCGGTCGTGCTGGCGGTGCAGATGATCCGGCTGTTCTGGATTGTGGTGACGCCTATGGGGCCGGTTGGCGATTGGCAGGCCGCGCAGGTACAGGTGCTTTCTCCGCAGGCGCGAACAATATTGTTCAATAATTTCGACCCCTTTTATCGCGGTGCTCCGACGGCGAGCGTCAATATAGTTACATCGCTACAACTCACTTTATACGGCATCAGAATGAACACGGGGTCCGGTTTGGGTTCAGCGATATTGGCAGGGCCGGACGGCGTGCAGAAAAGCTATCCTGTGGGGCAAGAGATTATGCCCGGCGTCACATTATATGCGGTGCATTTCGATCATGTGGTGATTGATCGCGGCGGGATCAGGGAAAGCCTGTATCTGGATCAATCCGTTCCTGCAAAAATTGTGGGCGATAACATTGATAGCGGGGCCGTGATTGATACGGAAAATAGGGCTGATGAAAGCGCCGAAGATACAGACAATGACGATGAAACTCCGGCAATATAGGCCAGTAATGAATATGAGCGCGTAAGAATGAAAATGCTGATAAAATTGGCCGTAAAATGGGTGGCATGCCTAACCCTATTGGGTGGTGTTGCTACTGCTCCGGTGGCGGCGCAGCACAGCTTGAATGTCCGTGATGCCGATATCCGCGCTTTTGTTCAGGATGCCGCGCGGGTGACGGGACGAACCTTCATCGTTGATAGCCGGGTGCAAGGCAAGGTATCGGTTGTGACAGACAGGCCGCTCTCGCGCTCCGAATATTTCGAGATTTTTCTCTCGACTTTGCGTGCCAATAATCTGGTCGCCATACCGACTACGCGCGGGGCTTATCGCATTCAGCCCGCCGATGGTGCCGCGACCCAGCCCACCCGGATTGGCACGCGCCAATCCCCCGCCAATCAATTTGTGACAGAGGTTGTCCGCCTGAAATCCATCGAAGCGGCTGCTGCGGTGGAAACATTGCGCCCGCTGATCAGCAAGCAAGGATCGCTTACAGCCAATCGCAACGCCAATAGTTTGGTCATTGTCGATTATGCCGACAATATCCGACGGGTGCGAGAGCTGGTCCGGCAGATTGACCGCGACAGTGCGGCATCGCAGATCGTGAATCTGAAAAATGCGGGCGCACGTGAAATCGCTGCATCCATGCAAGCGCTGGCGGGGCAGGGCGGTGAGGGCGTGGCGCCGGTCACAGTGGTTGCGATTGACAGTAGCAATAGTATCGCGCTGCGCGGTGATCCCGGTGCGGTGGCTAAATTTACCCAAATGGCGCGCGAACTTGACCAACGCGCCGAAGCCGGAACCGAAATCCGGGTGCATCAGCTTGATTATGCCAATGCCGAAACATTGCTGCCGGTAATCGAGCAATTATTGGGGCGGGGCGGCGGTATTTCTGCGCCGGTCACGACAAGCAGCAGCGCAGAGACAACTGCCCCCATGCCCACCGCAATATCGGGTGGCGGTATAGCGCGTCACGGTCCGGCAGTGGTCACACGTTATGAAGGGTCAAATGCAATTATTGTTGCTGCCAATCCCGATGTTCAGCGGATGGTAGGCGAATTGATCCGGCAATTGGATAACCGGCAGGAACAAATCTCTGTCGAAGCGATCATTGTCGAAATCTCGGACTCGCTGGCGCGTGAATTGGGTGTGCAATTTCTGATCGGCGGAAAAGATACACCCTTCGCTGTCACCAATTTTTCCAACGCGGCCCCCAATATTGTCGATATTGCCGGTGGGTTGCTGGCCGATCAATTTGATACGACGACGACAACGACCACGAACACAGCGACAACCACCACCACGAATAGCGCGGTCGGTGATATGTTGCGGGAAAATGCAGCGAACGCGGCGCTGGGCGCAAGGGGTGCGTTTTCCGGCTTTGCAACATCTTTGGGTGGTGACACTATATTGGGCGCGATCATCAATGCGGTGCAGCGCGATTCGGATTCCAATCTGTTGTCCACGCCTTCGCTGACGGTGAATAACAACTTGAAGGGCAGCATATTATTTGGTCAGGAAATTCCGGTTTCTACCGGCGAAGCCTTGTCCAATAATTTTGATAATGCGTTCCGGACCATTGAACGGCAAAATGTCGGTATCGAACTGGAAGTTACCCCGCAAATCAATGCCGGGAACGAGGTACGGCTGGAACTGCGTCAGGAAGTCAGCTCTATTGCAGGGCCGGTTTCAAAGGATTTCAGCGAACTGATTATCAACAAACGCGAGATTAACACGACAGTCACAGTCGGGGATGGAGAGATTATCGCGCTGGGCGGTTTATTGGACGATAATGAACGCCGCACGATCGAGAAAATTCCGTTTCTGGGCGATATTCCGCTACTCGGGGAATTATTCAAATCGCGGGGCAAGTCACGGGTCAAAACCAATCTCATGGTGTTTATCCGGCCAAAAATTCTACGTAGCCGCGCCGAGGCACGCAATTTTTCGGCGCGCCGCTATGGTTATATCCGCGACCGGCAGCTTCGCCGCAATCCGGAGCTTGAACCCTCACTCGATGTGCTGGTCCGCGATTATATGGGCACTGTGCCCCCTACCGCTGTGAGCCGTCCCGGCGACCAGATCATATATGCGCCCGAAGCGATCGGCGCAGCGCAAAATAGCGGTCCGGTAGAGCAGGTTCCGGTTCCTACAAGCAGCCCGCAGAGAGGGGATTGATGGAAGCCGGGCAGGGAGCAGATAGTGGGTTAGGCGATAGCGATACGCCAGCGGTTGATCCGCAGACCATATCCTCGCCCGATATTCCTTATGCCTTTGCGCGGGACCATGGCATATTATTGGTCCGCGACGGAGAACGCGCGGTTGCCTTAATGCGCGAGGGTGCCGACCCACAGGGATTGCTTGAACTGCGCCGCCATTTGACGATGCCTTTTGACGTAGAAAAAGTCTCGCTTGCCGCGTTTGAAAAAGCTCTATCCGATCATTATGCGATGGATGGCAGCGCTGCGGCAATGGCCGGGGATATGAGCCTGAACCAGGATGCGCTTGATGAGATTGCCGGAGATATAAGCGCGGAAGATTTGCTCGATAGCGCTGACGATGCGCCGACGATCCGTTTGATCAACGGGATTATCGCGGAGGCAGCCCGGCAAGGCGCGTCCGATATTCATATTGAACCTTATGAAAGCGGCCTTGTCGTGCGTATGCGTGTCGATGGTCTATTGCACGAAAAACTACGCATGCCGCCGCATGTCGCCAGCGTGATTGTAAACCGGGTAAAGGTTATGGCGCGGCTGGATATTGCCGAGCGGCGGATACCGCAGGACGGGCGGATCAGCTTGACGCTTGGCGGGAAATTGCTTGATGTGCGTGTCTCGACACTGCCTAACCGCGCCAATGAACGGGTGGTGATGCGGATATTGGACAAAGAAAGCGCGGCAATATCACTGGACCTGCTCGGTATGTCGCAAAGCACGCACCGGATTTTGACCGATGCACTGGCAGAGCCCAATGGTATTATATTGGTCACAGGGCCAACCGGTTCGGGCAAAACAACCACGCTTTATGCGGGGCTGAAACAATTAAATGATGGCAGCCGCAATATATTGACGGTCGAGGATCCGGTGGAATATGCCATTGACGGCATCGGCCAGACACAGGTTAATGCCAAGGTCGGATTGACCTTTGCCGCTGGTTTGCGCGCAATTTTGCGGCAGGACCCCGACGTAGTGATGGTTGGCGAAATCCGTGACAAGGAAACCGCCGACATTGCGGTGCAGGCGTCTTTGACCGGGCATCTGGTGCTTTCTACGGTGCACACCAATGATGCGGTCGGCGCGATCACCCGCATGCGTGATATGAAGATTGAACCGTTTCTGCTTGCCTCGACCTTGCGCGCAGTTATCGCGCAGCGGCTCGTTCGCAAGCTGTGTCCGCATTGCCGTATTCCTGTGCAGGCAGAGGGCAGGCTGGCCGCATTGCTGGGTTTTGATAATGGCACGACCATCTATCGGGAGGCGGGCTGCGATCATTGCAGCCAGACCGGCTTTCAGGGGCGGATTGGTGTATTTGAAGCGATCCGCATTGATGAGATAATCCGCAAGCTGATAAACGATGGCGGTGATGAAGCAGCTATCGCAGCCCATGCTTTCCGTAATAAATCCGGCCTGTCGCAAGCGGCGCGGGCGCTGGTCCGGGAAGGGATAACCAGCGCGGAAGAAGCCATACGCATTTCCCGCCGTGAAGAGCATGAGGAACAGATAACCGGAGAACAGGCCGGTGCCTGATTTTTCCTACACCGCGATTGACCCGAAGGGGCAGGAAAAAACCGGACGGTTGAGCGCAGATAGTAACGAAGCGGCAAGGGCAAAACTGGCAGAACGCAATTTTTACGTGGTAAAAGTGGAACCTGCTCGGGGAGAAGAGGGAAAGCCGTCTGGCTCTTTATTCGGCCCGCGTAAGCTTGGCTCAAAAGAACTGACGCTTTTTACCCGGCAACTATCCTCGCTTGTGCAGGTCAGCCCGCTTGAAGAAGCCTTGCGGACTATCGGTAGCCAGAATGAAAAAGCCCATGTCCGAGACCGGATAAGCACAGTCCATAGCGGTGTTATGGAGGGACAGCGGTTGGCCGAAGCGATGCGCCGCGAACCGGGAAGTTTTCCCCCGCTCTACCGCGCGATGATTGCAGCGGGAGAAAGCTCCGGCACACTGCCGGACATTACGGAACGTCTGGCCCATTTGCTTGAGCGGCAAGCCGAAATACGCGGAAAGCTGGTCAGTGCGCTGGCCTATCCTATTGTTCTGGCGCTTGTGGCGATATTGGTTGTAGCTTTGCTGATGATTGTGGTTGTTCCCAAAGTGGTCGAGCAATTTGACAATGTGAACCAACAGCTTCCCTTTGTTACCCGGCTGGTCATCGGCATATCCGATTTTCTGGCCAACTGGTGGTGGGCGATACTGGCCGCAATTGTCGTGATCATGGTCATCGGGTGGCGCGCATTGAAAGAGCCGAAGATCCGTTTCCGGTTTGACAGTTTATTGCTGCGCCTGCCGTTTTTTGGCCGGTTGCTGCGCGATTTAAACGCGGCGCGGCTGGCAAGAACCCTGTCCACCATGGTAGCAAGCCGCTTACCTATCCTAGAAGGATTGCGCCTGACAACCGGCACGATCAGCAACAGCGTATTGCGTAAAGCATCGGAAGATATGGTCGAAGCGATTCGTGGCGGGGACAGTCTGTCCAAGGCGCTAAAATATTCCGGTGTATTCCCGCCGATGCTGGTTTATCTGACCGCCAGCGGCGAAGCATCGGGACAGCTTGACGATATGCTGGCCCGCGCTGCGGATTATCTGGAGCGGGAGTTTGATAATTTCACCTCCACAGCCCTGTCATTACTGGAACCGCTGATCATTGTTGTGTTGGGCGGCGTTGTCGCGATAGTGATTCTGGCGATATTATTACCGATATTACAGCTTCAAAATCTGGCCGGATTATAGGCAGGGTGATGACGCGGATATATGCCCAATATAGCTATGCCAGCGGATAATGCCAGATCGTGACAGCGCAGGTAAAATTGACTAACCAATGCCTGCAAACACGAGATTTTTCAGTTGATTCGGGGGAGGCCATTTTGGAAACACATCCGTTGCCGCCTGGCCGTTTCGCCCCTTTGAAGTCACTATACTGATGTCCCGGTTCTTTATAACTGTTTTCCCGACGACAGAAAATCAGGTGCTGCAATGGTGGCTTGTAGATAGCGATGAAGCTGTGCTGGAAGCCAAGGGCAGTGACGTTGATCCACTGCTTGCTGCCGGTTTACAACGGCTGTCTGGCGAGAGTGAAAAAGCAGAAAACGGGGGATCTGATACTGGGGTACCGGAAAAAGAGCCGCTAGTGATGATTGCGCTCATGCCGTCGGCGCGAGGGGTTGTTCGCTGGCATGATCCAATGGATGGTCTTACCGAACAGCAGATATTGGCTGCGGCCCGTCTTGCCGCCCGCGAACGCAGCCTTGACGGGGAGAATGTCCATATCGCGGCGACGATGGACGGATCTGGAGGTGCAGTAACCGCCACGGTTGGCAAGGATGTCATGGCGAGCGGGTTACTAAAGCTCAAGGCGCTTGGCATTGATCCCGATGCGGTCGTACCCGCTGGCTGGCTGATTACGCCGCGCGAAGACGTGGTTATTGAAGCTGATTTCGGTTTTGAGAAACTGTTGCGGGGCAAGCGGATGATTGTGCCGGACGAACCGGACTTGCGGGCGCACCTGATAGGTGACAGCGCCGTGATTGCCTTGCCTCAAGCAGTTGACGAGGCACTGGCTAATCTAGGAACCCATGAAGCGGAGAAACTGTCGCTGAATTTGCGTTGCGGCGATTTTGCCAAAAAGATCCGCCGGTCGATGACGCTTCGCCAAAAACGGATATTGGGCTGGATGGCTTTGGCAGCACTTGTTATTTCATTGCTGATCCCGATAATTCAGTTGGTCAAATATCACCGCGCTGCGTCGGCGGCAGATGAAGCTGCGCTGGCGATAGCAAGACCGCTGACCGGGCCAGTGGAAAGCGCGGAAGAGGCGGACCGGCTATTAAGTGAAAGGTTTATCGGCGAAAACCGCGGGAACATAATATTCTCCGTTCCCACATCGGCGCTATTCTCTGCGGTTCAGAAAGCCGAGGGCGTGGTAATCGAAAAGATTAGCTATCGCAGGGACGGCATGGTTTCTGCTGCGTTAGGCGCGGTCAGGGCCGGGGATATAAATCAGGTGGTGACTGCGCTACGAAATGCGGGTTTTATAATCACATCAACAGCGCGAACCGACGCGGCAGGAGCGTCTAAAGCAGATATTATGGTGAGGGCGCCATGATCGCGACGATCAAAGACCGGTTTCTGGGCTTGAGCCAGCGCGAGCAGATTTTGATCGGCGTGCTAGGCTTTCTGATTGCGCTGATATTGGGCTATTATGCCCTTATTGCTCCGTTTTTAGGCGCTTATGAAAGCGCCCAAAACCGCTATACACAGGCCATTGACCGGCAAACGCAAATTGAAGCCAAGGTCGCGGCACTGACAGCTCCCTTAAACACGGCGATAAAGCCGGTGGATGGTCCTTTGGATATTTTCATCGGTCAAAATGCGGGAGAGGCAGGCTTTGCGGTCGGGCGGCTGGACCCGCAAAATGATGGCACAATCTTGCTTGCGATTGATTCCGCCAATCCAACCGCTTTGTTCGGCTGGCTCTCAGCGCTTGAAAGTCGCGGTGTATCTGTTGCAGAACTCACGGTTAATCCCGGAGCGAATCAAACGGTTACCGCAACAATCATTTTGCAGCCGGTGGAGCTGGAGTAGCTGCAATGGCCTCCCAGCTCCCCTATCATCGCAACCGCTTTCCTGCTTTTGTTATTTTGTGATGATTTAGGGGGTAGCTGTAACCTTTACATCAGGGGTTTTTGCTTCACTAGCAAACATGAATCCGCCATCAGCCGCCGACATGGCTTCGGGACTTTGCGGCTCTTCGGTTGTTGTCGCGGCCAGCTTTTTTTGTTGTACCCAGTTGCCATCGGCGTCGCGCGTATATTTTGGTGCGCGCTGGACATTCCAGACCAGACCCATTTTCTCCCAAAGAGAAATAATATAGCCGTTCACATCAATTTCCCACCACATTAAACCGGCATAGGCCGAACGCGGGTGCTGGTGATGGTTATTGTGCCAGCCATCACCAAAGGTCATCCATGCCATGAACCAGTTATTGCGTGATCCGTCTTTTGTCTTGAACCGCTGAGAGCCAAAGACATGACCGATGCTGTTCACGCCCATTACGAAATTGAGGAAAAAGAAATTGCGGAAAAACCCGCCGATCAAAATGGTGCCGATAATATGTTCAGGTCCGCCAAAAGCCAGCGCCCATAATGCCGGAAACACGATGCTGGAGAAAATGGCAATGGTCCAGCGATGACGATGGCACCACAACACCTGAGGATCATCAATCAGACCCTTGCCATAAACATTCATATCTGATGTCGTATTGTCGAACAGCCAGCCAAAATGGGCAATGCCAAGCCCTTTCCACTTTGACATTTTCTTGCCGTGGCCGTCGATATAAGGGCTATGCAAATCGCCGACGCGGTCGGCAAAGGCGTGGTGACGGCGATGGTCGGCGGCCCATTTCAGAACAGACGCCTGACAGGCCATTTGCGCCATGATGCCAATAGCAAGCCGCATTTTCGGGCCAGCCTCAAAGGCGCGATGCGTGTAAAAACGGTGATAGCCGATGCCGACGCCCATATTGATCAATATATAACCAAACAGGAAAGCCGACCATTCGACCCAGCCGGTTGCATGAGTCAAAGTCCAATAGAGTGCGCCCAGCGATCCGATCACCATGGACGACAATAATATACCATATTCTATCCGCTTTGCCCGCGCGGCAGGACCGCCAATAATTACGCCATGCTGCGGATGTTTCTGTGTTGGTTTGAAATTATCCGGCTGAATATCACTATAAGCTGTCGCCATAGCCTTACCCCCAATCTAACTGACAACAGTGAAACTAGCGGTTTTTACGAAAAGTTACAAACAAGTTAACTATTCGGGTTAATTAATAATGCAGGATAATGTCTGTGTTTCCATGTCGGATGATTATATATTCGTGTAAAATCAGGCTATTGCTATTGATATAGGTCATCATAAACCGGCGAAAATAATTACCGGGGCACCATATATTTTGATCAAAATATAAAGCGCCCGGGGACATAGTTACTCATCATGGACATTGCGCCGGGAAATTTCGCTGCGGGATGAGCGCGGGCTAGTCCGCTTCGCAGGCGCTATGCGCTGTGCACGCCGGGTAGCCGGAGCTTGCTTGCGCTTGACCACTGGACGGTTGCGGCGTTCGGCACGCGGCATTCTACTGCGTGGCTGCTCTGCGTTACGCTTCCGCCGTTCGGCGCGGCGCTCCTGACGTTGGGCGCGCTGGGCCGGTGTCATATTCCGGCGATTTTCTGCTCGGCGCTGCCGTCTTTCGGCCTGGCGCTCCGCCCGTCGTTTGGCCTGGCGTCTCTCGACCCGTCGTTCTGCCCGTCGCTCAGCTTGGCGCTCTGCGCGTCTTTGGGCTTGGCGTTCGGCCCGTCTTTGGGCTTGGCGCTCAGCGCGCCTCTCGGCTTGGCGGTTGGCTTGACGTTCAGACCGTCTTTCTGCACGGCGTTCATATCGTCTTTCAGCCCGTCTCTCGGCCCGTCTTTCAGCTCTTCTCTCAGCCCGCCTTTCAACACGACGGGCATGGCGTGAACCATATCTTGCACGTTCACGCGCCCAGTATCGCCGGTGGTGACGCTGCATGGCATGACGCGATCCACCACGGTCAAAAATATAGATACCATAGCCGGGATAGTAAAAGCTGTCATACCAGCCGCCATCAAATCCGATATTGGCATAGCCGTGACTGTAATCGCAGGAATAATAATCATCAAACGGGGCGTAGGGGTCACAGGCATAGCCAGCGCCGTTCACATAGCCATCACCATAAGACCCGCCATAGGTGCAGGCACTCAGGCCAAGCATCGCTCCGCTAATCAGCGCAGGCTTGACCAGTGTTTTGATTGAAAATTGTGTCATATTCATACCCCTTGCTTGTACGCCTGTGATGCTGGATCATAGCGCACCTGACGGCAATATCCCTGAACGGTGGTATCCGTAGTCTGGATCTGCCCTATTGGTCCGGACCCCTGCCCGAACCATTTTTAATAGCTCTTATGTAACGCTAAACGATTGAATTGGGCATGAACGGAGATGTTTGCTGACATTAATGAAAGTAATTGGTATAAAGTCCTGAAAGAGCATTTTAGGAGATATTATTTTGGCCAGCGCTGCACAAGCTCATGGGTTTCCACATACGGAAACCGCGAATCCGCATTGGGTAACTCCGCCGGATAAAGCGGCGCTTGCCCACATCCCCGGTGAGGATGGGATACCCATATTCGGCACCACGCTTCAGGTGATTAAAGACCCCATCGGTTTTAGCCGGCGTATGTTTGAAAAACATGGATCGGTTTACCGGACATATAGTTTTGGCAGCGACAGTGTCATGCTGCTGGGCGCGGATGCGACAGAGCTGGTGATGTTTAACAAAGACAAGATTTTCTCCAGCGAACAGGGTTGGGGACCCGTGCTCAACAATCTTTTCCCGCGCGGGTTGATGCTGATGGATTTTGACCACCACCGCGCAGATCGCAAAGCACTGTCGGTGGCGTTCAAGCCGGGTCCGATGAAGCATCATTGCAAGGTATTGAACGAAGGCATAGCGGAGCGGGTGGCGCAATGGAGCGGAACCGAATTCAAATTTTATCCGGCGATCAAGTCTCTGTCTCTCGATACGGCGGCTAGCGCGATTCTGGGGATTCCATGGGGACCGGAAGCGGACAAGATCAATAAAGCCTTTGTTGATGAAGTGCAGGCCTCTGTCGGCATTGTGCGTTCCCCGATCCCGTTCACAAAAATGTGGCGCGGCGTGAAGGCGCGTGAATATCTGCTCAGCTATTTCACTCCACAGGTCAAGGCGCGGCGCGAAAAAGGCGGGGAAGATATTTTTACGCAGATTTGTCTGGCAACCAACGCGGATGGCACCTTGCTTACCGAGGGCGAAGTTGTTGACCATATGAACTTTTTGATGATGGCAGCGCATGATACGATTACGTCATCTGCCACCACTATGCTTTATCTGCTCGCCAAGCATCCTGAATGGCAGGACAAGCTACGCGATGAATGTCTGTCCGTTGCGCCTGCCGGTCAGCCAGTGGCGTATGAGGATCTCGGTAAACTGGAACTAACAGAAATGGCGTTCAAGGAAGCGCTGCGCCTGATCCCGCCGGTGCCAAGCATACCGCGCCGCGCGATCAAGGAGTTTACCTTCCGCAACTATACTATTCCCGCTGGCACTAATGTTGGTGTCAGCCCGCAATTTGTTCACAAAATGGAAAAGCACTGGCCGGACCCGGACAAATTTGACCCCATGCGTTTCACCCCGGAAAACAGTGCAGGCCGCCACAAATATGCCTGGGTTCCTTTTGGCGGCGGTGCCCATATGTGTCTGGGACTGCATTTCGCCTATATGCAAATCAAGATTTTGATGCATGCCGTGCTCACTCAAAACCGCGTCGTTTTAGCTGGTGGGCCAGGCTATGAACCGGAATGGCAAGTGTTCCCGATCCCTCAGCCCAAAGACGGTCTGCCGGTGCGGTTCGAAAAGCTTTGATAATGGCTTGCACGGCGATTGCCATTGTCAGCCCGAACGTATTCACATAGAAATAATATTATGAACAACACGCCGGAAACATATTCTCAAGACCGCTCTCCGATATGGAAGTCGCGTTATAATCATCCCACCGATTGGGACCAGTTTTACGCGCCACTGTCGATGCCCGGTATGTTCTTTCGCTCGGCGGGGCGGCGGGGTGACAAAAATCTGCTCGATTTCATGGGGCGGAAATATAGCTATACCGAAGTAGCTTCCGGTGTCATTCGGGTTGCCAAAGGATTGCAGGATCTGGGTGTCAAAAAGGGCGACCGGATCGGCCTGTTCCTGCCCAATGTCCCGCATTATGTGAGCGCATATTATGGCGCGATGGCGATTGGTGCCACCGTGGTCAATTTTTCGCCGCTCTATACCGTTGAGGAATTAAACCATCAGGTTGAGGATAGCGGAACTAAAATACTTTTCACGCTATCTGCCAGCGCGGTTTTTCCGGTCGCTTATGAAGTGCTTAAACAATCCAGTCTGGAACGGCTGGTCGTTGGCAGTGTGGCGGGGGCGCTGCCGACCGGAAAGGCGATATTCTATCGCCTGTTTCGTAACAAGGAAAACACACCGCAACCCGATGATGACCGGATTACACCTTTTGCCGATTTGACCGACAACGACGGCAATTATACTGCGCCCAATATCCATCCGGAGAAGGATGTTGCGCTGCTTCAATATACCGGCGGCACCACTGGTACACCAAAAGGAGCGATGCTCACGCACCAGAATCTGACCGCCAATGCGCGTCAGATTAACAGCATTGATCCGTTTATTGACGAGGAAGACCGGTTAATGGGGGTGCTGCCGTTCTTTCATGTTTTTGCTAATAGCGCGGTGCTAAACCGCACGGTGGAGCGTGGCGGAGAGATTGTGATGTTGCCGCGCTTTGATGCCAAGCAAACATTAAAGGCGATCTCCCGTAACCAGATTACCGCCATGCCCGGCGTGCCGACGATGTATCAGGCTTTGCTCGACCATCCCGACATCGACAAGACCAATTTTTCGTCGCTGAAAATATGTGTGTCGGGCGGTGCGCCGTTGCCGCAGGAGTTAAAGAAAAAGTTTGAAGCCAAGACAGGTGCGAAACTTGTTGAAGGCTATGGTTTGACCGAAAGTTCCGGCGTGGTCAGCGCCAACCCTTATTCCGGCTTGAACAAAACCGGCACGATCGGTCAGCCGGTACCGGGCACAATGGTTAAGCTGGTGGACAAGGAAGACCCGGCAAAACCGGCACCGGACGGAGAACCGGGCGAGCTGATTTTCTCCGGTCCACAGGTGATGCAAGGCTATTGGAACCTGCCCAAGGCAGATGAAGAAGTATTTGTTGATGGATTCCTTCGCACCGGCGATGTCGCCGTGATTGATGACGATGGCTATATCAAGATTGTCGACCGGCTAAAGGATATGATCGCGGTAGGCGGCTTCAAGGTTTTCCCCAGTCAGGTCGAGGAAATACTTTACCGCCATGAAGCGGTTAAAGAGGCGCTGGTTATCGGCGTGCCTGATGATTATCGTGGAGAAAGCCCCAGGGCTTATGTGGCGTTGGAAGACGGCATGGATGTTGATGGCGCTGCGCTGAAAGACTGGCTCAACCCGCAGCTTGGCAAACATGAACGGGTCGAGGATGTCGTCGTGCGGGAAAGTCTGCCCAAGACGATGATCGGCAAACTGGACCGCAAAGCGTTAAGGACAGAAGAGCTGGGTTAACAGATGGGGGCAACCGCTTTTTCGTTCAGCTATCCTCGACCCATTCCTTTTGTAAATAACGTGCTGCCAAGGCCATTAAACCGGCGGCAAATGTATAGAATATTAGCGAAATCAGCATGGAATAGCGCAGGCCGTCTTCGCCATAAACCGGCGTCAAAATGTCGGATAATGCGCCCAGAAAAAATATCCCGCCTCCAATGCCGACAAGGTTGTTGATGAGCAGGAATAGCGCTGAGGCCGTGGCTCGTGTTTCTGCCGTTACCAGATGCTGCACCGCTGATAAGACCGGTCCCAGCCATATATAGGCCAGACCTTGCGGGATCAGGAATAAGATGAAAGCCAGCGTGGCCGAACTGCTCATGATGCCCGCTGCAAATAACGGCACCGCGAGCAGAAAGGCTATGGCCGGAACCAGCCCGTAAGCGGCTTTATTTTTGCCGCCGAGCCAATCCCCCAATAGACCGCCACCCATCACACCGGCGACCCCGCCGATCAACAAAATGGAACCAAAGAATAATGACGTTTCAATCAGGTCGAGGCCAAAGCTGCGCTGCAAAAGGCTAGGCAGCCAAAAAGCAATGCCATAGCCGAGCATCGAACTGCACGCTGCGCCCAAAGCGAGAAACCAGAACGCACGTTTTTTGGCTAAGATTTCTATTGTTTGCATAAAGGAAGGTTGCGCTGGTGCAATTTCGGTCACAGGGGGCTTCACCGGATCGCGGACAAAATATTTGAAGACGGGAACGAGCAATATACCCGAAAGCCCGACAACCATGAAGGCAAGGCGCCAGTCCACTGCTGCTGCGATATAGCCGCCTGCAACCACGCCGGTCGCAGAGCCGAGCGGGATACCAAGTGAATAGATGGACAGCGCCCGTGCTCTTTTGGTGCTGGGAAAATAATCGGATATAAGTGCATAGGACGGCGCGACGCCGCCTGCTTCGCCAACCCCGACGCCGAGCCGGGCAAGAAAGATTGACCAGAAACCCTGAGCCAAGCCACATAGCGCAGTAAATCCGCTCCATACACCCAGCGAAATGGTGATGACCCAGCTACGGTTGGTCTTATCGGCAATCCAGCCAAGCGGCACCGCCAGAGTGGAATAGAGTAACGCAAAAGCAATTCCGCCAAGCAGACCCATTTGGGTATCGCTCAACCCCAGATCAGCCTGTATCGGACCCGCCAGGATCGCCAGAATCTGACGATCGACGAAATTGAAAATATAAACCACCAACAATAAACCAAGTGCAACTTTAGGTGATGTCGTGCGTGGCCCGGTGATTGTTGTGCTTGCCATTTATCGGGTGCTTTTCTTCAGGAACGCATCAATCGCGGATAAGGCCGCTGGTTCGTCCAGCATCGGTGTATGCCCCCGGCCTGTAATTTCTATTGCGCTGATCGGTCCTGCATGGCGTTGCTGCATTTCTTCTATCGTTTGGGTGGATATAATATCGGACAAAGCGCCATAAATAATCAAGGCGGGTATGGCAGAAAGCGTGTCCCAAACCGGCCAGAGATCGGGTGGAATAACGGTCTGGTCACTACCGGACAGGCCCAGAGCAATGGCAGGGTCATAGTCAAATTTCACGCGGCCATCAGCCATTTCGCGGCAAGTACGCCGGGCAAATCCCATCCAGTCATGCGCGTCATAGCCTGCGAAGGCGCTGCCATGGACCTTGCGGGCATGTGCCGCAGCATCCTGCCAGTCATTAAATGGCTCGCGCTCGCCAATATAATCCTGAATCCGGTCCAGACCGGCCTTTTCAACAATCGGCCCAATGTCATTAAGAATGATGCAGGTAAACCGTTCCGGTTCGTTTGCTGCCATGGCCATGGCCATCAGGCCTCCCATCGACGTGCCGATCAGACCGATGCGGTCAAGTTGCAACCCAGAAATGAGCGCCATCATGTCGGCAACATAGACTTCCGGTGTGTAATTTTTCGGTTCCGGATCATAATCGGAGCGCCCGCGTCCGCGCTGGTCCGGAACAATCAGCCGGTATCGCCCGGCCAGATATGCGGCCAGAGTTTCAAAATCAGCGCTGTTACGGGTCAATCCGTGCATCAGCAATAATGTTGGTTTGTCCTCTCCGTCACCTTCATAAATCCGCGCATATAGCGTCAGGCGGTCATCACCGCTGCGATAGAAATGATCTTTGTAAATGGGCGGATCGGCTTGATCCGCCCGCTTGCTATCATAGGTCATATATCCGGCTTAAAACTTGATTTCACCAGTCACGAATACACGCCGCGGATCGCCGTAAAACGCAGTCAACGTCCCTTCCAGTCCAAGGTTAGGCACGAAAGGCGCGCCATTTTGTCCGCCGGTGACAAAATTATAACCGGCCACTTTATAACGCTTGTCAAACAGGTTCTTGCCATGGACACCGACTGAAAACCGGTCGCTGTCATCGGTGTAAACCACGCTGGCATCGACCAGCGAAAATCCATCCTGATCCAGGAACGGGTTAGGCGATTCAAACTGGCTGGCATCACTGCGGAACGAGATTGAACTAATCAGGTCGAGCATTCCGCTGGCGACGGGCACACCAAGGTTGAATGACATGCTACCCGTCCATTCCGGTGTGTTCTGGAACACCCGTTGATCAGCCACATCATTGCCAAATGCATCGATGAATTTATTGAACTTGGCATCCAGATAACCCAGCGACCAACTGACGTTGAAACGGCTACCGGCTCCGGCAAAGTCTCTGCCGACCAGTGCGCGTCCTTCAAACTCAAAGCCGTTTACATCAGCGCTTGCCGCATTGGATGTTATCCCGGCAAAGCTGTCACTGATTCCGTCTCCGGTTGTGTCAACGCCGACAGAGCCGGGTATCTGAACGTCGGAATAATCGCCTTTGAATAGAGCAATGCTGACGTTCAGGCGGTTCTGGAGCAGAGAGGCTTTCCAGCCAAGTTCATAGCTGTCGACCGTTTCCGGTTCAAAACGCAGGAAGTTGAATATCTCGTCGTCCGAAACCGTGCCGTCCAGATTAAAGTCCGGTGTCGCGCTGGTCTGTCCACGCGGATCAAACCCGCCGCCTTTGAAGCCGCGTGAATAGGTGAAATAGATATTGTTATTCTGGTCCGGTTTCCAGCTAACCGACGCACGCGGTGTAAACTCCTTGAACGTGTCGCTGCCGTTAAAGTCGGACGTTACCGCAATTGGAACACCCGGTCCGTCAAATGCATCGGACAAGCCGCCGATGAATGTTGTCCGTAAAATACGCGCACTGCGCTTGTCACTGGTATAGCGGCCACCAACAGAAACGCTGAACTGATCGGTCAGATCATAGGTGAAATCACCGAAGATCGACCATGTTTTGGTGTCAACATCACCCAGCGTCTGTGCGTTCAGACCAGGTAGGTTAATAAGATCGCCGGTTGTAGCGAGTAGCACATCAAAGACGTTGAACGCATTGGCATCGAGATAATATGCGCCCAAAACGCCGTTCAGATTATCGCTTTCATAAAGAATCTGGAACTCCTGACTGAGCTGGTCATTTTTATAAATTACCGGAACGTCAAGGTCCGCAGAAGGCAGGCTGTCAAAGTCGATATTCGAGGCCGAACTGTCTTTGCGATAGGCCGTAATGCTTTTTAGGGTGATGTTTTCCGATACCGGAGCCTCAATCAACAGCGATCCACCATAAGCCTCTACCAACTGGTCAGGAACTTTCAGGCCAGCGCGTGTGTTATAAACATCGTCGAGCACCGGCGCACCGGAAAGCTGGCCGGGAATCAAGCGATGACCTTGCCGCGCATTGCTTTCATCGCGGATATAGTCACCGGACAAACGGACGAAAAACCCGTTATTTTCATATTCCATGCTGGCACGGGCCGCCCAGACGTCTTTATTGTAATTTTCGACACCCGGCTGTTCCAGATTGTCACCAAAACCGCCCCGGCTAAGCCGTGCGCCACTGGCTCCGATACGCAGGTTATCAGTGACCGGCGTAGAAGCAGTGACGATCAGATCGGCTTGATCATAAGAACCATAAGTCCCTTTGACCTTGAATTGTGTGTCGCTGGACAAGCGCCGGGAAACATATTTAATCGCGCCGCCAATTGTGTTGCGGCCATAAAGAGTGCCCTGCGGTCCGCGCAGAACCTCTATTCGTTCAACATCATATACATCAAGAACAGCCGCCTGAGGCCGGTTCAAATAAACGTCATCGACATATAGGCCAACACCAGCTTCAAACCCGGCAACCGGATCCTGTTGTCCCACACCGCGAATGAAAGCCGTCAGCGTTGTATTTGTACCGCGAGATACTTCCAGTGTCATGTTGGGAACCGTTTGGCCGATTTCGGTGATCTCCTGCACCCCGGCAGTAGCCAAAGCATCTCCGCTAATGGCTGTGATCGACAAAGGGACATCCGCAATGCGTTCTTCACGGCGCCGGGCGGTGACGACAATTGTGCCATCATCATTATCCTGACTAACGGATTCCGTGGCCTGCGCGTATACCGCAGTCGGTGTGAGCAGGCTAGTCGCCAAGCCGCTTATCAAAGCCGCATAACTTACGCTGTGTTGAAATTTCATAAGAACACCCTCCTGAATCTTTCCCGGCTATTCCGGGTTATAAGACACCTATATTGAAACTTGAACCATATTTCAACTTGAGAATTTGCCAATTATAGAAAATGACGCTAGCCGTGCTTTTATGGCCACAGAATATACCGACTATGTCGAGTCCAAAGACAAGCAACCCCGCACAGCACGGGGCCTTAAAACCAAGCGCAAGCTTCTGGATGCGGCGGCACTGGAATTTGGGGAAAAAGGTTTTCACGAAGCCTCTATTACCGGGATAACCCAGCGGGCGGGAACGGCGCTTGGTAGTTTTTATACTTATTTCGATTCGAAAGACGAATTGTTCAGTGCGCTGGTCCGCGATATGAGTCTTCGCGTCAAAGACCATGCCAGCAATGCGATGAACGAATGGCAGGATGCGCTGGAACGGGAAAAGCTGGCGCTTGAAGCGTTTATGAACTTTGCCCGCGAAAATAAGGAAATTTACCGCATCATCGACGAAGCCGAATTTGTCGATCCGGAAAGCTATCATCGCCATTATGAAGGGACTGCTGCACGTATTTTTGAACGATTGCAGGAAGGTAGCGAAGCAGGTGATCTACGCGGTGATCTGGAAGAAGCACACGCATGGGCAATCATGGGCATGAACGTGTTTCTCGGTTTGCGCTACGGCATTTGGAGCGAGGATAAATCCGCCGCGCAAGTGGCGCAAATTGCCAATGATATTCTCTCCAAAGGGATCGTGGCGCGTAGCTGATGTTCTCCGGTTGATCCGCCACGCTACGGGAAGAACCGATGAAGGACCCTCTATGCCGGACGCTATCGCTGCTGGTATTTCCCCAATGGTCCTGTTTGCCTGTTCACAGGGCTACGCGCAGGAAACGGTTCGCTTGCAGAGGTTGTGATAAAGACCGTAATATTGGCCGATACTATTGCCATGTTTTTCGGTGCGGGGGCTAATATTGGTGCTGGGTGCTCAGCCGGCTGACATTAAACAGTTGCCCGGTTAATCTCCTTGCGGAGAGACAGGATCAACGGTTCTATCTTGGACAGTCGCTTTTCCTCTTCATCAATAATCGCTTGGAACAGCGCTTTTTTAAATTCCAGCGTTTTGGCCGCATCAGGCTGTTTGGATTCAGGAAGCGTGGAGATCAATATGTCGATCATGCGCTCACCACCGTGCAGCCGGCCCCATAAATAATCATTCTCGCGGTAGCTTCTGCTAAAGAACGCTCCGAAATTATTAAATTCAATACCTTTTAACGTCGCAAGGACACCGCCTGTGCGGATGGTTGTGGCGTCTTCGGGTGAAATACGGTCCACTTTTATCGGATCAAATTCGTCCAGTCCCTCGCCCTGAAGAAGGGGCAATGTGGCAATGTCGTAAAACGGGAAGCCAAGGAACGCCAAGAGCATTGACCGCCGCTCAGCCTTAGGCAGTTTAGCCATGGCTTTGATCAGTTTCCGATCAACCATTGCGTCTACTGCGACCAGATCACGGGCGCTGGCCAACTGCTCCAGCATAGCCGCCGGTTGTGTCTCTGCATGTTCGGACATGGCCATAAAATCATCGCCCAGATATTCGATTGTCTCACGCTCGATATAAAGCGAAAGGCACTCATAGATCGTATCATGGGCTTGCTCGACCACTGCAAAATTCTCTGGAACTGTGCGGTCAAGGTCTTCGGCAAAGCGCCGCGCCAAAAATCGAATGCGGCGTATGCGATAACCCAGATCATGGGCCTTGAAAAACTCATAAGCTATTTTCGATGGGCCAAGCCCGCCCTTTTTGGAGAGATCGTCAAAACCGCGCTGCTGCAAATTAGACCATAAAGCCGATCGCACGGCGTGGTGATTATGCGAAGAAGTATCGGACTGCGCGCGCTTTACCGTATGGGCGATATCCTCGACTACAGTAGCAAGCCTCAGATGACCGTAGGCACTATAGGAAAACCCGGCCATCTTGCTTGCTTTTTCCCTAGATTTGCGTCTCCATGAAGCCAGTCTGGCTGCTGTCGGGCTGTCGAGAAAAAGCGTTCTTCCGAAAATGGTCTCAACATTATAATCAACCTCCGTTCGCAGATTCTCCATAATCTGCCGCATCTGGATGATCCGGTTGGAGCGCCGCGATATATCATCAAGATTGTCACGGATCGGCTGTTCGCGCGGAATATTCGAAATAGCTCCGAATATAGTGGAAAAGAAACCGGGCAGGCTTTCGTCCTCGGCCTCCTGTGCTGCTTGCAAGCGCCGCAAAGCGCGTTTGCTTTTGTCGACATCCAGATCGGGACGAGGATCAATATAGACAAAGCGTCGATCCACCTCGCGTTTTGCAGGCCGGTTTCTCAATGCATCTATCGCTTGGGAAAAGGGAGCGTTAGCTAAAACAGAGCCATCTATCAGCACAGTGTCTTCAGCGGTTCCGGCACGGCTTTGATTGGGTAATATGCGTTTCAGGAAATTTTTCCGGTTGGGCCAGTCAAGTTTGCGAGCCGTTAAAACATTATCGAGTTCTGCAACGGTAAATGGCGGAAAAGCACCGGGAAAACTGGCTGTCGCTCGGCCCGCAAACACCAGTTCAGCCGGATCGGCAATGTTCGAGCGGTTTGTTCCCCGTGTCGAAAAACTGATCGTGATCCGGTGCTCCATCTCCAGGGCTTCTGATGGACTGTGCAGTTGCAGTCTTTCGGGATAGCCGACAAAATCTGTAACCGTCACAAACAAGTCCAGCGGTTGTCCGGGCGGCAGCAACTTCGGGCCAAGTTTGGCATTTTTCATGCTGGCAAGCGCATCCATGATCAGGCCAGAGAATATTTTTCCCCCGAATGGAGGCGCAAACCAGCGCGCACGCACAAAGCGGGAGAGTTTCATCTTCACTTCTTCCCGCGCCTCTTTTGAAACGGTTTGCTCTACCGCTCCGCCTTTGCGGCCCAGTGCCATCCATGCAATGGGTTCAGCCCAGAATTTGGAAAAGCGTGACAGCGGCCTGGCATCGGGATCAAGCAATGTATCAACATCCGCTTTTTCCAGCCACATCTCCGTTAGCGGTTCCAGCGATTCGCCCGAAATAATCGCTTGAGCCAGAAAAATGCCGTTAATCCCGCCGGCACTGGCACCCGAGATAATATCCGGTAGCACACGCAGTTTGACGCCGGTTTCCTGTTCGATCCAGGTCATGATGTTATGATAGACAGCGCGGCTGTTGTTCCCGGGCTGCTCGCCATCGTAAAAATCCCGGCTGGCTCTGGCGAGTTTCCAGACTTCTTTGGTTATACCATGCATATAAATGGCAAGACTAACGCCGCCATAGCAAATAAGAGCGAGTCTGAGTTCCTTTTGGCGCATTTTTCCAAGATTGGCAGCATGAAGGGCATGGCGCAAGCATGAAAGTGGTTGAAAAAACCAAGAAAAACTATAGCGTTCTGTTTTTGTTCTAGTGAAAGTATGGTCATGGCCAAGCCAAAGAAAAAATATGTATGTCAGGAATGCGGCTCTATCTCGCATCGTTGGCAGGGGCAGTGCGCTGATTGCGGTGACTGGAACACGCTGATTGAAGAGGCGGGGGAAACCGTATTTGCCGCCAAGCATAATTTGCAAAGTGGCGGACGGGAAGTCCGGCTGGTCGGGCTGGATTCCGAAATCAAACTGCCGGAACGCAAAAAAACGGGTATCGAGGAATTTGACCGCGCGGTTGGCGGCGGGTTGGTAGCCGGTTCCGCTACGTTGATGGGCGGCGATCCGGGTATTGGCAAGTCAACATTGCTGTTGCAGGTGTCTGCACGGCTCGCCAATGCAGGCTGTTCTGTGGCCTATATATCGGGTGAAGAAGCCGCGGATCAGGTGCGGCTGCGTGCACGGCGGCTGGGCTTGGGGAGTGCGCCGGTTAAACTGGCGTCGGCGACTTCGGTGCGTGATATTTTGACCACCTTGTCCAAGGATGCGCCCGATTTTGTAGTGATTGATTCCATTCAGACAATGCACAGTGATCTTATCGAAGGGGCGCCGGGAACGGTCAGTCAGGTGCGCGCATCCGCGCAGGAGCTGATCAAATTTGCCAAGGAATATGGCACAATGATCATGCTGGTCGGCCATGTCACCAAGGACGGCAATATTGCTGGTCCACGCGTGCTGGAACATATGGTCGATACAGTGATGAGCTTTGAAGGGGAGCGCAGCCACCAATATCGGATTTTGCGAGCCATAAAAAACCGTTTCGGCGGCACGGACGAGATCGGTGTGTTTGCGATGGAGGAAATGGGGCTAAGCGAAGTGCAGAATCCTTCCGCACTTTTCCTGACGGACAGAAGCGAAGAAGTGACCGGCGCGACCGTTTTTCCTGCCTTGGAAGGAACACGGCCCGTGCTGGTGGAGATTCAGGCGCTGACCGTCCGGCTGGCCAGCGGGGCTACGCCGCGCCGCTCGGTTGTCGGTTGGGACAGTTCGCGCCTCGCGATGATTTTGGCGGTGCTTGAAGCGCGCTGTGGCCTCAGCTTTTCTGGCGCGGAGGTATATCTGAATGTGGCCGGTGGATACCGTTTGACTGATCCGGCGGCTGATCTGGCAGTTGCGGCGGCGCTGATCTCTGCCCATGCGGAACGGCCCATGCCCAGCGACGCTGTTATATTCGGTGAGATTGCGCTTTCGGGGGAAATCCGTCCTGTGTCCAATACACCGCTTCGCCTGAAAGAAGCATCGAAACTGGGATTTGACCGGGCGATGATTCCGGCTTCCGGAGAGAAAGTCGGCGGCACTGTAAAACAACAACAATTTGCAAAACTTGCCAATCTCGTTGACCATATGCTTGCCCGCGCTTAGCTAGATTTTATGACCAGTTTGGATATCTTTGTTTTACTGCTGATGGGCGGCGCAGCTATATTGGGTTTCCTGCGCGGATTTGTGCAAGAAATACTTGCACTTATTGCATGGGTGATGGTCATCTTTGCGGTCCGTTTCCTGCATATGCCGGTGACGGAGTTTTTGATTGCGCCGATCGGAACGGAAGGCGGCGCTTCGGTTCTGGCATTTTGTTCGATTGTCATCGTCACTTATGCTTTGGGCCGCTGGATCGCCAGATCAATCGGTCAAAGGTCGCGTAAATCGCTGTTGGGACCTGTTGACCGTGTGCTTGGTTTCGGTTTTGGTATGATCAAGGGGTTGATTGGCGCCACGCTTGCCTATCTGTTGGTTATCCTTGTTTATGACAGCATCTATGGTGCAGCTGAGCCGCGACCAGAGTGGATTGCGGATTCGCGGACATATCCGTTATTGAATGCCAGCGGGGATGCGATGGTTGAATTTGTTGGAAAACAGAAGGAAATTACTGGGCTCGGGCCGGAGGTTGAGGAGTGAGCGGCGCACTTTATAACCGCGAGATACTCCGTCTGGCTGTTTCAATTCCGCATCAATTGCGACTGGACAAGCCCGATGGCACGGCGGAGGTCCGCTCACGCACCTGCGGCAGCCGGGTCGCTGCCGATATTATATTGTCGGATGACGGGCTGATCTCTCAATTGGGAATAGAAGTGAAGGCCTGTGCATTGGGTCAGGCTTCCACAGCGATTTTGGCGGCGCAGGCAATCGGAAAATCGGCAAAAAACATTGCCGCAGCCCGGGAGCATTTAGCCGGATTTCTGGCAGGTTCACACGAACAACCCGGCGATTGGGATAACATGGAGCATCTACGCGCTGCGAAGGACCATGCCGGTCGTCATGCCGCAATAGTTTTGCCTTATGATGCCATATTGGCCGCATTTGAAACCCATGAGGATGAGGTGGTCTAACGGATGGACGGCACAGAAACACATTTAGGCGATTTGCTCCTTGGCGGTTTCACCATGCTGGGAGCAGCGCTGATATTGGTGCTTGTGTTTCGCAAATTCGGAATTGGTGCGGTTCTGGGCTATCTTATTGCAGGCATATTGATCGGCCCACAAGGGTTGGGCCTGATCCGTGAGGGTGCCAACATCCTTGAGTTTTCCGAAATCGGGATCATTCTGCTGCTGTTTCTGGTCGGGCTGGAACTCGCTCCGTCCCGATTGATGCGGTTGCGCCGGGCGATATTCGGTCTGGGCATGGGGCAGGTGGCGCTATGCGGACTGGCGCTTTTCCTGCTCATCATGGCGACGACAAACTTCACTCTTGGCGCTGCGCTAGCACTGGGTTTGCCACTTGCGCTTTCTTCTACCGCACAGGTTTTGCCGATGTTGCAATCTTCCGGTCGTCTTAATACGCCGGGCGGTGAAAGAACATTTTCGATCCTGTTGTTTCAGGATTTGTCGATCATTCCGCTTTTGACAATTGTGGCAGCATTGTCCCGTGCCCCTGCGGCGGAAGGGGCGCTGCCGGGATGGCAGATTGCCGTTTTCGGTGTTTTGGCGATTGGCGGATTGATCTTTGCCGGGCGATATGTGCTGCAACCTGCTTTGGAATTGATCGGGAAGATTGCGGAGCGGGAGTTATTCATTGTCGCGGGGCTGGTTGTGGTGTTTGGCAGCGCGGCCTTGATGGAAATGATCGGGCTATCCCCGGCACTGGGCGCGTTTATTGCGGGGGTCATGCTGGCCAATTCCCCCTATCGTCATGAGCTGGAGGCCGATATTGACCCCTTCCGCTCATTGCTTTTGGGACTGTTTTTTCTTGCCGTAGGAATGATGCTGGATATCGGCATTATTATGGAGAATACGGCATTTGTATTCGGCGCGGCGATTGCGCTTGTTGTGACAAAAACAGCTATTATTTTCGCTTTGGGTAAATTGTTCGGCATGGATACATTGCCCGCTTTGGGCATGGGCTTGTTGCTCAGTCAAGGCGGTGAATTTGGTTTTGTCTTGTTCGGTGCCGCTGAACAGGCGTTGCTGATTGAGCCGCAGGCGAGCAGCCTGTTCAGCGCGGTGATTACGCTTTCGATGGCAACGACACCGTTTTTGATGCTGATTGCCAGACGGTTTTACGCTGCTGACCCCATTGGCGATGTGGACTATGATGACGCAAGCAATGCCAATCCGGCTGCGGTCATTGTAGTTGGCCATGGCCGGTTCGGCCAGACAGTGGCACAGATGCTCAGCGGCGCAAAGGTGCCCGTGACAATGATTGACATTAAACCGCAGCAGATCGGCGCTAGCCGGAAATACGGGCGCAAGGTCTTCTATGGTGATGGCATGCGCGTGGACATCTTACGCGGTGCGGGGGCTGAAAAATGCGCGGCAATCGTTTTTTGCATCGACGGCACAAAGCTGGATGCGGCAGTGCTGCGGGGCATAAGTACGGCATTTCCTAACGCGAAACTATATATGCGCGTTTATGACAGGGTCCATTTGCTTGAGGTGAAAAAGGCCGGAATTGCCGGTGCCAAGCGTGAGATTTTTGAATCAGCAATTCATCTTGCACGCCAGACTATGATGGGGCTCGAGATTGACGAGGTGCTGATAGATGACGTTGAGCGCGAATATCGGAAACTGGATTGTGACCGACTGGAGGCGCAGAGCGCTTCCGGTGACATGTTCGCGGGCCGCCATCTTGCCTTTGGCGTGACCGAGACAGATAAGGGCGATGATTGAGCAAGCAGGCGGTTCAAGCGTTTTAGCCTGTCTGATCAAGGAAGGCTGCGACATCGGCTAAGTCAACATCGCTCGCCAGAAATGTCTGGCCGATGCCATTGGCTAGCAGGAACGGCAGATTACCTGAAGCCATTTTCTTGTCATGCAGCATATGTTGGACCAGCGTGTCACCGGATACACCGGCTAATATCCCGTCTGCTACGCTGCTCAAACTATGGGGTAATCCCGCGTTTTTAAGATGATTTTCTACGCGGCGCGCCTCGGCCTCATCACAATGTCCGCGCCGGACGGAATAGTGAAAAGCCAGTGCCATGCCCACCGCAACCGCTTCGCCATGGACTAAATCGTTTGAATATCCGGTTTCCGCTTCCAGCGCATGTCCGAATGTATGGCCCAGATTGAGTAGCGCCCGGCGGCCAGAGACTTCCTTTTCATCTTCCGCAACAATCGCGGCCTTTGCCTGAACACTCTGCGTTATCGCATAGGTTAATGCCGCTGGATCGCGGTTAAGCAAAGCCTCGCTATTTTCCTCGCACCATTCAAAAAACGGTGCATTGTTAATCAGGCCATATTTAACCACCTCGGCATAGCCGGCACGCAGTTCGCGGCTGGATAATGTGTTCAGAACCAAAGGATCAATTAAAACAAATTCAGGCTGGTTAAACCGCCCGATCAGATTTTTACCCGCGCGGCTGTTAATCGCGGTTTTGCCACCAACGCTGCTATCTACTTGTGCTAGCAAACTGGTCGGTATCTGGATAAAATGACAACCGCGTTTCAATATGGAGGCTGCAAAGCCGGTGAGGTCGCCAATCACGCCGCCGCCCAATGCGATCAATGTGTCCGACCGTTCTACGCCCTCGTCCAATAGCCAGTCAGTCAGTTTTTCCAGTTCGGCCCAGCTTTTGGTCTGCTCTCCCGCAGGAAGCACATGGCTTATCACGTTGACGCCAGATTTCTGCAAATCCGTTTCCAGCGGTTCCAGCCACGAAGCCGCAACATTGACGTCGGTGATCAGAAAAACCCTGTCCCTTTTAATATGGGGAACAAGATGGTCCGAAACCGCGTTAAAAACAAAAGGTTCGACCAGAATATCATAGCCATTGCCAGCAAGATTTACTGCTATTCGGTTCATGTGCGTAATGCCTTGATTATTTTATCTACGGTCAAATCATGCGGGGCATCATTGCCGGTCACATGATGATGGGCGAGCGCATAAACCGGGTTTCTTATTGCAGCCAGATTACGCAAGATTTCTTCGCTATTGCCGTTACGCAACAGGGGTCTGGTATCGCGCCGGGACACACGTTTAACCAGCGTTTCAATATCCGCATCCAGCCATATTGCAGTGGCCTTGGAGAGGATGAGGCTTCTGGTTTCCTCATTCATAAATGCGCCGCCACCAGTAGCGATAACCCGGCGCGGCCCCTCGATCAGGCGGGCTATGACGCGTCTTTCCCCGTCACGGAAATAATCTTCGCCAAAGCGGTCAAAGATTTCCGTAATCTTCAGGTCCGCCGCTTTTTCAATCTCTTCATCGGCATCGACAAAGGGTAGGTTCAGCCTTTTTGCCAGTCTGCGCCCTACGGTTGTTTTGCCCACGCCCATCAGTCCGATCAAAACCAGTGGTTTTTCGGCCAGTATATCAGGCTTCTCACCGGATAATTCGGTGGAATGATTAAAAGGGTCTTTCATGTTTTTGTCCATTGAGGCAAAGGCTATACATAGGATGGTAGCGAGTGCAAAACCCAATGCTGTTGCGACCGCCTATATCGTCAAAAGCAGGATAGTGGAACATATATGCCGCGCAATTTGGTTTTTCTGATCGTTTTTCTGGTTGTCATCATTGGCGGGATGTTTTTTCTGGCATCAATGGATGTCGAGCAGGACGTGAAGCCGGTTGAAAAGCCGGTCCTTGTCGGAGAATCGAATTAAGCGATGCGCCTTCGCCCGAAACATATATCGCTGGCGACTGTCGGTATTGCTGCCCTTGCTTTGTCACTGCCGGTATTGGGACAAAGTTCGCCCGAATCTCTTTTGCCGCCCGGTTTTGGTGATCCTGACCCCGCGCCAGCTCCAACGCCGTCCCCGACGCCCTCTCCGGCGCCCACACCTGCACCGCGCCCATCTTCATCCAATACAGCATCTGGTCCAGCTTCCGGTTCTGTAACCAATTCCTCCGGTATGTCTTCCGAAGAATCCGTGGCCGCTGGTCCGGATTCGCTTGATGAGGGTGAAGTCGATCTTGGCGCGATTGATGAACGGTTGATGCAGCAATATTATCTGCCGAGCAAAGCCTTGCGCTCAATGGATCAAATTGGTGTTTTGACGGAAAGCTCCGGCGGCATGAAGGCGGACGCATTTGGCGGCGAAGGCGGTCAATATCTGACCAATCTTATCAAGAATCTGCACGGACCGATCATTTCGCGCTGGGCCTCGATCTTGCTGCGCCGGACATTGCTCAGCAACGTGAATAGTCCGGAAAATATCGATCCGGCTGACTGGGTTGCTGAACGCGCATGGCGATTATTACGCATGGGAGAGGCAGAAGCCGCCCGGGCGCTGGTGCTTAAAGTTGATGCGAGCAATTTCACACCGCGGCTATATACTGTCGCGATGCAGGCCCATTTGGCAACAGCCGATCCAGCCGGGGTTTGCCCCTATGTTTACGGTGGTTCGCAAGTCAATGATGAACCGACCTGGATTTTTTTCCGTCCTATTTGCGCTTCTCTTTCGGGTGAGCAAAGCCGGGCGACGACACTGTTGAGAGAGGCACGCCAGAATAAGGTAGCAACCGGAATAGATTATCTGCTTACCGAAAAAACAGTCGGAGCGGGCTTTGATGGCCGACGCGCTGTCACGCTAAAATGGGATGATATTCAATATTTCAATAACTGGCGTTTTGGTCTGGGGCTGGCAACCGGAGTAGAGCCGCCGGACCGGCTTTACGAACAGGCCGGGCGGCATGTGCAGGGGTGGCGTGTCCGTGCGCCCATGCTTTCGAGAAACTCGCGCATGAAAGCGGCTGATACTGCAGCGGCAATCGGTGTATTATCCAACCGTGCGATGGTCGATCTGTACGCCGCGACCTATGACGATCCGGAAGCAAATGATGACCTGAAAGCCCGAGCCTCTTTGTTGCGTCAGGCGTATAACAGCGCAACCGCTGAGCGGCGGATTGAGGCAATGCGCGC
Source organism: Parasphingorhabdus sp. JC815 (assembly GCF_040717415.1). NCBI lineage: Bacteria > Pseudomonadati > Pseudomonadota > Alphaproteobacteria > Sphingomonadales > Sphingorhabdaceae > Parasphingorhabdus > Parasphingorhabdus sp. JC815. Next base: position 119,744 of record NZ_JBFEFM010000004.1, on the reverse strand, counting down.
TTTATGGGACCGGTCCGACGGGGCTTTGACTTCCTATTCGGCAATAATATTAACAGCCCGTGCAGCGGCCAGAATCCCTGCTTCTGACGCGCTTGCCGATAGCAGTGGGCAGTTAATCGCATCCATGCTTTCAGCCGGGTTAGACCGCAATGCGGCGCTTTGGGCCAATACAGTAAAATCGGGTAGCTATGGCTGGGCCTTGCTTGCAGTTGGAGCGCCGGATGTTGCAGTCACTGTTGATTATAGCGCGCTGGATCAATTTGGTGATAATGATGAAAGCGCCGGACAGTTAAAAAGCAAATTTCTGCTGGCTGCACTCGCCGGACTGGGCCGTGTTGAAGGCGACGCGTTGCAGAAGTTTTCCAGCGACCTCGACCTGAACCTCGCAGCAACGTCGCGTTGGAGCGAAGCGATACGTTCGGCAGCGCAGCGCGGGCAGGGCGGGACCGTCGCATTGCTGGCGGCTGTTGGAATGCAGGGGCGAAGCTGGAATGCGATGTCGCCTCTCCATCTGTTCCATATCACGCGCGCACTCTCCCGCGTCGGAATGGAAGCAGAGGCGCGTATGATCGCAGCCGAAGCGTTGATGCGTATTCCGTAAACTGAGTCGTGGCATTTCAGGCGACTCGCCGTTATCGTCATGAAATAATGAGCAATGATGCTATTTATATCGACCGGTTTCTAGAGATGATGGCCGCCGAAACCGGCGCCTCATTAAATACCATATCGGCTTATCGTTCGGATCTTGAACAGGCATCGGATTTCATGAAGGGGGCGTTGTCACAGGCAGATCACGGTGCGCTTGAGAAAATCACCCATGAATGGAGCGATCTGAAAAACAGTAGCATATCGCGTAAATCCTCTTCTTTGCGGCGGTTTTTCGGGTTTTTGATGGAAGAGGGATTCCGCCAGGACGACCCGTCACCAGCTTTGCCACGCCCCGGAAAGCAGCGTAATTTGCCCAAGATTCTGTCGCACGAAGAAATTGCCAGATTGTTTGAGACAATCGAATCCTGCTTGTCTAATCCCAAAGCAAAGCCCGGTGATCTAAGGTTATCGGCTCTGATCGAACTGCTTTACGGGTCCGGACTTCGGGCGAGTGAACTGGTTTCTCTGCCACGGCGGTCAGTGATGGGTGATCGCCCCTTTTTGATTGTGCGTGGTAAGGGCGGGAAAGAGCGACTTGTTCCCATTTCCGATCGCGCCCGAAATGCTGTGAGTCGATGGACCGCCTTTGTTGATGAGGATGAAGATTATCTTTTTCCCTCCCGCACCGGACATCTAAGCCGGATCAGATTATATCAGATTATCAGAGACCTGGCTGTGAAGGCTGGTATCAGCCCCGCAAAAATAAGTCCTCATGTCCTGCGCCATGCCTTTGCGACACATCTGCTGGAAGGGGGCGCCGATCTTCGTGCGCTTCAGGTGTTGCTTGGCCATAGCGATATCAGCACAACCCAGATTTACACGCATGTTGATAGTGCGCGGTTGGTGGAGCTGGTAAATAATCGTCATCCACTCAATCGTCATGATCTGACGCGTTGACGTTTTTGTCCAGCGGTTCTAACCGGATATCATGACATCCTTTCTTGATTTTGAAAAACCGATCGCCGCGCTGGAATCGCGAATTATTGAGCTTAGAGAGACAGCCGACGAAGGGTCGCTGGATATTGAAGCGGAAATTGCGAAGTTGCAGACAAAATCCGCTAAAATGCTGGCGGATACATATGCTAACTTGACACCGTGGCAAAAAACACAGGTCGCTCGCCATCCGGAGCGTCCGCACTTCAAAGATTTTATTGCTGGTCTGTTTGACAAGTTTATTCCCCTTGGCGGGGATCGTAATTTTGGCGATGACCAGGCCATTATCGGTGGTTTTGCCAGAATCGGTGATCTGCGCGTGATGGTTATCGGCCACGAAAAGGGTGACGATACCCAAAGCCGCTTACGCCATAATTTCGGGATGGGTAAACCTGAAGGGTACCGCAAGGCCATCCGTCTAATGGATCTGGCTGATCGTTTCTCTCTTCCCGTGGTAACGCTGGTTGATACATCTGGCGCTTTTCCCGGTGTTTCCGCCGAAGAGCGAGGGCAGGCAGAAGCAATCGCGCGCTCTACCGAAAAATGTCTTTCTCTTGGGGTTCCAATGGTTGCGGTTATCGTTGGAGAAGGCGGTTCTGGCGGTGCTGTGGCTCTGGCTGCTGCAGAGCGTGTGTTGATGCTGGAACATGCGGTCTATTCGGTCATATCTCCGGAAGGCTGTGCATCAATATTGTGGCGGACGGGTGACAAGGCCGATGTCGCAGCCGATGCAATGAAAATCACTGCACAAAATCTGAAAGAACTGGACGTTATAGACCGTATCGTGCCAGAACCTGTGGGCGGTGCTCATCGCGACCCTAGTCTGTGTATTGCAACGTTAGGGCAAGCGATAACCGAGGAAATCAACGCATTGGCTCAACTGGACCGGTCCGATTTGCGTGCTATGCGACGGGAAAAATTCCTGAACATTGGAACCATATAACTCTCCGACCGTTAATTTGAAACGTAACTGGCGCGGCCAGTCGCTACATGATTTTACAAGGTTCGCCGTTTCCAGCGGGCCTTTTTCTTGAGTCTTGCGATTGGAAAATGCTCTATAATAATCGTAGCAAAAGGAGATCGTGAACCATGTCCCAGAAACTATTATCAACAGTCGCAATTTTATCACTGGCAGCCTGTAACGGAGTAGGTGGTGATTCTGTGGAATCCGCTAGTAGTTCCACAGCACAATCTGGCGAAGCGCGATCTATATCGGCTGAGGAAAAGCGCCAGGGCGCAAAAGCGCATCCCCAGCTTCTACAGGAATTCGGCGGCGCTTATACCGGGCCGCAAAGTGCTTATGTTACGCGGATCGGGCAGAATATTGCTGTCCAGTCCGGATTAGGCAATGCGCGTAGTGATTTTACGGTGACATTGCTCAATAGCCCCGTAAACAATGCTTTCGCTATCCCGGGGGGCTATGTTTATCTGACACGGCAGCTCATGGCTTTGATGAATGACGAAGCGGAGATGGCAGGCGTCTTGGGCCATGAAGTGGGTCATGTCGCGGCTCGTCATAGCGAGAAGCGACAAAAAACAGCCACACGTAACAGCATATTAGGCGTATTGGGCCAGATTGGAGCAGCGGTTCTGCTCGGCGACACTGCGCTTGGTAAGTTGGGACAGGAAATTTTTGGTACTGGTAGCCAGCTGTTGACGCTGCAATATTCACGGAGTCAGGAATATGAAGCGGATGATCTTGGTATCAGATATCTCGCGTCTGCAGGCTATGCTCCGGATGCGCTATCGACAATGCTTGAATCTCTCGCGGCGCAATCGGCAATTGATGCTCGGGTTGCTGGTCGGGACGCCAGAGGTGTGCCTGAATGGGCCAGTACTCACCCTAATCCTGCCGAACGGGTAGCCCGAGCGGCAAGAAACGCGAAAAAATTTGGTGTTTCTAGCGGGAAACGTAATCGCGATATATTTTTAACCAACCTTGATGGCGTTATGTATGGCGATGATCCCAAGCAGGGTGTGATACAGGGGAACAGCTTCCTCCATCCCGACTTGAAGATGAAATTTTCCGTGCCGAGTGGGTTTACGATGCAAAATGGAACCCGGGCAGTTACAATCAATGGTTCTGCTGGTCAGGGGAAGTTTACAACCGCCGCTTATAACGGCAACATGGCGACCTATATTGCGTCTGCTTTCAAGGCATTGTCAGGGCAAGGCCAGAATATAGCCCATAGCAATATTCAGCGAACAACCGTTAACGGATTGCCCGCAGCTTATTCAACTGCGCGGGTCAACAGTAAGAATGGCCAGATTGATGTAACGGTTTTTGCTTATGAATTTTCTAAAAACAGTGCATTTCATTTTGTCACTTTAACGCCAGCAGGGAGGGCTTCTGTATTTACACCGATGTATAACAGCCTGACCCGGCTTTCTTCTGCCCAAGCGGCGGCGATTAAACCACGCAAGATTGATGTCGTGACAGTAAGGCGCGGCGATACTGTCGACAGTCTCGCTAGGCGCATGGCTTATACTAATTATCAGAAAGACCGGTTTTTGGTGCTGAACCGGATGCGTTCTACCGACAGTCTTCATGCAGGACAGAAGGTGAAGATCGTTACATATTGATTTTCAGTAATTTTATAAGGCACAAAAAAGACGGCAGCCATTTACAGGCTGCCGTCTATTTTTATAAAATGTCTGAGGCGCTTTAACTGTCAGCGCTTTTTGACATTTTAGTTCTGCATTTCTGTATCAACCTGGCTGAACGTGTTGCTCAGGGTATTACCCAGAGATCCCATTGCAACAATCGCTGCAACAGCAATCAAAGCAGCGATCAGGCCATATTCGATAGCCGTTGCGCCTTCTTCATTTTTGAACATTTTATGTACGAGTTTCATAACTGGTCTCCTGTATTTTTACGAACTTCACTTACCCAATCAACCCCGAATTTCGGGTCGATGCTCAAACATTATTTTAGAAAACTTTATAAATGTTTAATCGTCTAAAGTTGCCTAAGAATATGGGGGTTTTCTAAGAATATGGGCCGTTCAAGAATTTGAAGTAATTTCTTCAGCAACATGGTCCCACATATTCCCAGTAGAATTTGCGACACCATTTATAGCCGCAATAGCAGCGATGGCGATCAGTGCTACGATCAAGCCATATTCAACGGCTGTAGCGCCTTTTTCAGAACAGATTAGGCTTTTGACTAAATGCATTACACCTCTCTCAGCATCGCAAAACTTTTGTTGGCTTGCGAACACTCCAGATTTCACAGAAAGGGATTAACAAAATACTTAAATTAGGAAGAAAAGTGGAAAATAAACCGACATATCTGTTCGTAGTCGCCGCAGCATTAATCAATCAAAGCCGGAACATATTGGTGCAGCAACGTCCGGAAGGTAAACAAATGGCAGGTTTGTGGGAGTTCCCCGGCGGAAAGATCGAGGCTGATGAAACTCCGGAACAAGCATTGGTACGGGAATTACGAGAGGAGCTGGGGATTACGGTATCGGAAGAAGCACTTAATCCCGTTGCATTTGCCAGCGAGCCATTGGGGAGCAAACATCTTCTGCTTTTATTATACACATGTCAGTATTGGGCGGGTGAAGTACAGAATCTGGAATGCCCGGATATGAAATGGCTGCCGCTGGATGAGTTGCAGCATCTGGATATGCCCCCTGCCGACATTCCTCTGGTGAATCAATTGATGGCCGCGCTGTGAACTCAGGGCTTAATCCACCTGTTCTTTCAGTCGGTTTTCTTGGGCGGCTTTTTTAGAGCATCTTTCAAAGACATCTGACCGCTGCCGCGCCGGGCGGGGGCGGGTTGATCGGGATGAGGCGCCCAGCCGGACAAATATATCAGTTCAATCTGTTCGGTTGTCTTGCCGTCATCATCTGCGCTCTTTTCAAAAGCGCTCTTTGATAGCTGATACACATGTCGAGGCAACGTCTGCACCCGGCCTTTCAAAATATTACCGCTGCCCATATCCCTGATATCGCTAATCAACTTGTCAAAAGCGGAATAGCGGAGGCGCAGGCCATCACTGTCAATCACCGGCAGGGCAAATCCGGCACGAGCCATCAGGTCGCCTGCAGTGCGGATATCAATTTGCGGATGAATATGGACCGACACGCGGTCTCCTTCGGCCTGCATTAAAATTGATTTTAATGTGGTCAGGCTCTCTGCGCCAATGAACGAAGCCAGAAATAGCCCGTCCGGTTTTAATATACGACGTGTAAGAACCAATGCGCCGGGCAGATCATTCACACTATCCAGTGTTGCAATATTGATTATCAGATCAAAGCTATGATCGGCAAATGGCAAACGGTCCTCATCGCATTGAATGCCGCCATGGCTCAGTGCAGGTGCAAAGCTGGAATCCGCAACGACCGTTTCAATATTCTGGTCCTCTAGCGCAGTCCGTAACCCATGTCCTGCCTGTCCGACCAGAAGGCATTTCTTGAAGTCCCGTTTAACCAGCGATAGCCGGTCCAATATTTCTTCAGACATTAACTTGCCGATAAAATCCCGTCCTCCGGTTCGCTCAAACGCACGGTCACGAAGGTGCCGTCTTCGGTTTCGGTCAAATATTTCTGCGGGGGTGCCAATCTTGCTCATATAGTCTTGTGCCTTTCGTCGGAACGGGCGACAAGAGCAAATGGAAATTTTGTCGGCCCTGTTCCGATCGGCCCTCTTTAAATCGGTTTTGGTAAAACCGGTTCTTGATTTTGCACTTCCGGCGCGATGCCCCATTTGCGGCGTCACGGTAGAGGCTGATAACCGATTCTGTCTATCCTGCTGGAACAGTCTGGATTTCCTGACCGAGCCTTGGTGCGCTGCGTGCGGAAAGCCTTTCGCCTTTGCACAAGGTAACGAGGCGCGCTGCCTATCGTGCTTGCAACAACCGCCCGATCATGATGGAGTCAGAGCGGTTGTCGCTTATGATGAAAATAGCAGCTTGCTGCCGATACGATTAAAATATGGAGGGCGCTTGGGCTTTGCGGAATTAATCGCCGGTCAATTGGGACGCTTCATGTCCGAACTTGGGCCGGAGTCCTTGATTATTCCAGTGCCGCTTCACCGCTGGCGCCTTTGGTCGCGCGGATTTAATCAGTCCGTGCTCATCGGACGGGCGCTGTCAAAGCAAAGCGGCATTGCAATGGATACAGCCTTGCTGAAACGAAAAAATGCGACACCGCCGCTGCGCTCTATGTCCGCAAAACAGCGGCATAATATTGTCAAAAATGCTTTTACATTGAACGGTGACGCCAAAATCAAAATAGATGGGAAAACTATCATTCTGGTGGATGATGTATACACTAGCGGATCAACAGCCAATGCCTGCGCCAGAATATTAAAGACAGCCGGAGCAGGCCGGGTGCTGGTTTTCTGTTGGGCCAGAGTTTTGACGGATTATAGCCAGAGTTGAAATAAACGGACATAATGTCCATTTGATGAATGATAGAAACCAATGGAAAACGGTCATGGCAAAAGTCGAAATTTATACCAAATTCACGTGCGGATACTGCTTTCGAGCGAAAAACTTGCTGGAAAAAAAGGGTGTAACATTTGCAGAAACTGACATTAGCATGGATGCCAGCAAGCGTGAGGAGATGATCCAGCGCTCTAACGGACGCACAACTGTGCCGCAGATTTTTATCAATGACCAGCATATTGGCGGCTCCGACGAACTCATGTCCCTGGAGCACGCAGGAAAACTGGACCCATTGTTGGCGGCCTGAATATGCGTATTGCTTTGGCACAAATGTGCAGCGGTATTGAACCGGCCGCCAATGCGAAAATGTTGCGAACTTATATTGATGAAGCAGCCTCGCAGGACGCGGATATACTTTTTACTCCGGAGATGACTGGACTGGTGGACCGCAACAGACATAGGGCAGCGGATAATATCCATATTGAACAGCAAGATGCTGTGTTACAACAAGCCTGTGAAGCGGCTGGACAGGCAGGTATCTGGGTCGCCCTTGGTTCACTTGCTTTAAGGTCTGAAGAACAGGGCGATGGAAAATGGGTAAACCGCTCGTTCTTAATTGATCCATCCGGTCAAATTACTGCACGTTACGACAAGATCCATCTGTTTGACGTGGATTTGGATACTGGTGAGAGCTGGCGGGAATCCGCTGCGTATGAGGGTGGGGCCCAAGCAGTCGTTGCGCCGGTTTCGGTGACGGGTGACAAAGCCCTGCTTGGTTTGTCGGTTTGTTATGACCTTCGCTTTCCAGCGCTTTATAGCGCGTTGACCAATGGCGGGGCAGATATACTGTCGATACCTGCGGCATTTACTGTCCCTACGGGAGAAGCGCATTGGGAAATATTGCTTCGCGCCCGCGCCATAGAGGCGGGTGTTTTCGTGGTCGCAGCAGCGCAATCCGGGACGCATGAAGATGGCCGCAGCACTTATGGACATTCGATGGTGATCGATCCCTGGGGCCAAGTGTTACTGGACATGGGCACAAATACTGGCATAGCGACGTGCGATATTGATTTGAACGATATTGCAAAGATACGGAGCCGTATCCCAGCGATTGCCAATCGCCGGAAATTTGCTCCGCCTAACGTGAGTTACAAGTGATGCACTGGTAAGTGATGCACTGGCCAAATCTGCTAAAACTTAAAGGTGTTTGATGATAGTATTTGATCTTATTTGCCGGGATGGCAGCCATCAATTTGAAGGTTGGTTCGGTTCTTCGGATGATTATGAAAAACAGCTTGCAGCGGGTTTGATTGACTGTCCCAGTTGTGGCTCCAGCGCCATTGAAAAAGCGGTAATGGCTCCCAATGTCGGCGTGAAAGGCAATCAGCGTACAAGCCTGCCGCCCGCCTCCTCCAGCAACAGAGAGAATATTGAACCGGCACAGAGCGGAGTGCCGATGACCGATCAATCCTTGGCGACGACGGTTTCGATCCCTGCCGAATATCAGGAACTGATCGGAAAACTGGCCAAGGCGCAAACGAAAATGCTGGAGCAATCAAAATGGGTTGGCAGTGACTTTCCTGAACAGGCGCGCGCCATCCATTATGGCGAAAAAGATGCTACGCCTATCCACGGCACAGCATCAGCCGATGATGTCACCGAGTTACAGGACGAAGGCATAGATATTATGCCCTTGCCCCTTCCCGTCACCCCTCCAAAAGCACAAAATTGACGCTGGTCTATCGACCCATCACTCGCTAAACGACGCATAAGCGCCCGTAGCTCAGGTGGATAGAGCATCAGATTCCTAATCTGGGGGCCACAGGTTCGAATCCTGTCGGGCGCACCATATCCTGGGTACGGCGCAAGGCTTGAGGCGTATGGCCATGCCAGAGGGCTTGAAGCGTTAACAATTATCGGAACGTTGGTTTGCAGCGGCGCAAATGACCAGTGGATGTCTTCATCGTAAACCTGGCTGTTGTGAGTGTCATTCTATCGGTTTGTGCCAATAGTCGAGAATCTCATTCTCGTTAGTTCGTCCCTTCAGACGCTTTTCAGATTGCGCTCTTGGGGCCAATTTCGCCAATTCTATTCATCTTGCTTTGAACGAAAAGCAGATCTTAAAGCATCCGTAGCTTTGCCAATGGCCTCATCGGCTATCGGTGCCATGCCGAAAAGGCTGGCAAATCCGTGAATGGCGACGGGAAAATCATGCAAATTTGTCGCGACTCCCGCTGCTTCAAGCGCTGCCGCATAAGCGGTTCCTTCATCATGGAGCGGATCATTACCTGCTACGATGATTGTCGCAGGAGCAAGATCCGCAGAAATAGAGACTACAGCGGGGGAGGCACGCGGGTCGGACCGCTTCTTGGCGGGAGCATATTGATCCCAATACCAGCGCATCTGATCGGATGACAGGAAACCGGGATGATCTTGTGCGAAGGAAGCGGTAGCGCAGCGTCCGTCTAGCACCGGATAGAATAGTAGTTGATGGACGATAGCAGCATCACCAGCAACTGCCTGCGCCGCAGCCGCAGCCAGGTTACCACCGGCGCTGTCACCGGCAAGAGCGATGCGTTCTGCATCGATATTCAGATCGCCGTGATGTTTTTTGAGCCAGCGTAGCGATAATAGCGCATCGTCCCATGCTGCGGGAAAGGGATTTTCCGGAGCAAGGCGATAATCGACCGAGATCAGAGCACAATGCGCCTTCACTGCGATATGAGCCGCAAGACGGTTATGCGTTTCCAGCGTGCCGTGAACCCATCCTCCACCGTGAAAGAACAACACAACTGGTAAGAGCTTACTCGGCTCGGGATGATATAGCCGGCCTGCAAGTTCCCGACCATCAATGGCAATGGTCAGATCTCGTTGCTGGGCAATCTCTATCTGCGGGGCAGGAATGGGCGCATCCGCGATGGCTCTAAGCGAAGGGACTTCCAATGGGTCGGGCAACTGGAATCCGCTATCCGCCATCGCTTTCAAAATTGTCTGGAGATGTGGATCAATCATGGTGTCGGGGTCCAATGCATAAAGTTTGATGGCCGTGGGCTATAAGGCTCAGCTACGCACGAAACCTTTGTAGTTATTATTCAAGGCATTCTCGCTAAGTTCACGATAGCGCGGGAAGCCGCCGACATAGATCATGAAGCCACCCTTCTTCCCCTCAATATTTTTCCCGTTATACCACGAATTTGCCTGACCAAAGATGGTATGCGAAGCAGCTATGTTGACTTCATCAGCCCAGGATTGTTCGGCCTCTTCGGTGGTGTCGATGCAGGAGTAATTGTCCTTCTCCATATCATCAATGACCCTAGCGGCGTAATCAACTTGCCACTCGCCTGCCGTGATCATTTGTGCGAGCGCGGCTGGTGTCAGCGGCCCGTGAATCATGAATAAGTTTGGAAAACCTGCGACCATGAATCCAAAATAGCTGGTTGGGCCTTCGCTCCATTTATCCCGAAGTTTAAGCCCGTCCACGCCTTCGACTTCAATCCGTGTCAGCGCGCCTGTAACAGCATCAAAGCCGGTTGCCATGACGATCACGTCAAGATCATAGGAAGCATCGGTTGTTTTTAGTCCGGTTTCCGTCAACTCGGTAATAGGAGCCGCTTTTACATCGACCAGCGAAACATTGTCGCGATTGAACATGCTGAAATAGCCGTTATCAATGCACAATCGTTTGGCGCCGATTGGATAATCGGTGGGGCAAAGCAATTCAGCTGTTGCTGGATCATCAACTATTTCGCGGATTTTGCTCCTGACGAATTCGCAGACCACTTCATTCGCAGCACGGTCGGTCATGACATCAGTAAAAGCAACCATCATCTGAAACGCGCTCTTCGAGGTCCAGCCTTCTTCAAGAATAGCATGCTGTTCTTCCGGTGTGCATTCATGTGCTGATTTGGTGCCATATTCAATCAGCGATACGCCATAGGTGTCGAGCATTTTGTCACGGCGCTCGCCATAATTTTCTTTCCAATTGCGCTCATGCTCTTCGTCCGTCGGGCGATTGCCTGATGGCATGCTGAACGCCGGTGTGCGCTGGAACACGGTAAGCTGCTTGCTTTTTTCGGCTAACAACGGAGCCGCCTGTATTCCGGTCGAACCGGTGCCGATGATGCCGACGCGTTTATTTCTCAAATCAATAGGTTCGCGTGGCCACTGCGTCGTATGGTATATTTCTCCGCGGAATTTCTCGCGCCCTGGCCAGTCTGGCATATTTGGTGCCGACAGGCTGCCCGTCGCAGCGATGATATATTTGCATAAGACATAATCACCATTTTCCGACTGGACGTGCCAGCGATTGGTTTCTTTATCGAAACGAAGCGATTCCACTGCATTTGATAGCCGGATGTTGTCCCTCAGTTCAAAGCGATCAGCCACATGATTGGCATATTCCTCCAGCTCGGGTTGGGCAGAGAAATATTCCGGCCATTTCCATTCTTGCTGGAGTTCCTCATCAAATCCGTAGGAATATTCAACACTTTGGATGTCGACGCGAGCACCAGGATAGCGGTTCCAATACCAGGTGCCACCGACGCCATCGCCCGCTTCAAAACATATGGTTTTATAATCTTTGCGGAGCCTGTGAAGTGCGTAAAGGCCGGAAAAACCGGCGCCAATGACAACAATGTCGAACTCTTCGGGGTTTTCAGCCATCTTAATTTCTATCCTCATCCACAAGGAAGCTCTTTGGTGGCGTCCTGTTCAAAATCATTTCTGTCCGATCGCGCAGCCCCGCGTCGAGCAATTCGGGCTGAGGCACGATCCAATATTCCCCGCGCTCAATGGCTTCAAAAACCAGTGGTGCAAACTCGTCCGGCGTCATCCCGTTTTCATTGTTCATATCACGCATCACATTCATGAAGTCGGCAGTATGGGGAGGTGCCTTTTCGTTCAGGATCGCGCTTTGTACCGGACCGGGCGCTAACAGCGAGACTTGGACTTGGCTGCCAGTTGCAGAAAGCTCGCCCGCCAATGCCTCGGAGATGGCGACCACCGCAAATTTGGTCGCAGTATATGGTGCCATGAAAGGAGAAGTGAGAAAGCCCCCCAGTGAGGAGGTATTGATGATGCGGGAAGGGCGTTCTGCGTCGATCATCCGGGGCACAAATGCCCGGATCACGTTGATCACCCCGCCGATGTTGATGTCGAGCGAGCGTTGCCACGTCGCGGTATCAATTTCCCATGTGAGACCGCTCGATAGAACACCGGCATTATTGAACAATAGATCAACGGCCCCGAATTTGTCATAGGCAGCTTTTGCCAGAGCCTGAACGGCGGCTTCATTGCGGACATCGGTCGGAACTGCGAGAACCTGTGATGACAGGCTGTTTGCCGTTTCCTGCAATGCTGACTCGTCCCAGTCCGCCAGCACCAGATCCATGCCGAGCGATGCCGCATGGCGGGCCAGACCGGCACCGATACCGCTGGCGGCTCCCGTGATCACTGCGACAGTCATGCTTTACGCTCCGCACTAGTTGTTGCTTCATCGCCGAGAACTGCCGGATCGAGACGAATTTCTTTGCGGGCCATTGCTTCCCAAAGAAAAGGAAAGCCCAGATCATCAGACATTTGCGCCACGCGGAATGTTTCAAGATCGGTTATAGGATGGCCTTCGCCCAGCGATTCGACATGCCATGCCAATCGGCAGCGATGTTCCAGCGTGATAGACCGTAGATGTGCCTGACGGATATCCTTGGCGACTATAAAAACGCCATGGTTCTTCAAGATAGCCCATTTTTCGTTACCCAATGCGGCGGCGGCGGCTTCGGCTTCCGAGGCACCGTCGACTGTGCCGGTATATTCGTCATAATATATCGGATCCCCTGCGACTTGACCCGACGTTTGATCGTAAACCGGCGGTACGCGCCCTGAAGCAGACCAGACCAGTCCCCAACGCGAGTGGTTATGGAGCACGACTTTCAGGTCATGCCGCCGTTTATGAACTTCCAGATGCAAGCCGATTGCCGGAGTAACATTCCACTCGCCCTCGATCACGGTGCCTGTGCTATCGACGCGGATTATGTCCGAAGCGGTCAGCTCATCCCAAGCCAGTTCCCATGGATTTACCAGAAATGTTCCATCCGGCTGCGCCAACGTAATATGGCCGGCGATGTGATCGTCATATCCTTCGCGATGTAGCGCACGGGCCAGCAATGCAAGCTCTTGCTGCGGTGTCAGTTCAGGAAGCAAGGCGTAGCGGCCGGGCCGCGGTGCGAGCTTTTCCATCATCGGATTGCTTCTTTTCGGAGCTTCCATAGTGTTGTCCTTTACCCTAGTTCCATTGCGCCGACGCGGCAGATGTATCGACGATTTCAACGCATCTGATACCCAATTGTTCGCGCGCAGCGTCTGGCGTCATGTCGAACACATCCTCGAATTTCATCATATAGAGCGGAGCTGATTCCCGGCCCACTCTTGCGCCGCGTTCCATGGCATTTTGCGTGATCAGCCATGTCTGGGGATAATGCAGCACTGCGCGGGTGATGATGCGGGTCGAGCCGAGAATCGAGAAGGCGGAAAGCTCTCCGGCCAGTTCGGGGCTGAGATGCACGAACAAGTTGGTAAGCCGCATGTAATAAGGCACAAGCTCGCCGATAAAGTCGAAGCCGCCGCCTCCAAGAATATGCTCCAGATCATGTGTTTGCCCAGCGCGAAGGTTGAAATACTCAAAATCATTTTGCGGTTCGAATGGCGGAACAATGTTCACATCAAGCGAATTGTTGCTAAGCTGGGTATGGAAAATACCACCAACGGTATCGGGCGCATATTCGCTCAAATCCTTCAAGGTGAAGCTGGATGAAAAACCTTCCGCGAACCAAGCGTCAAGCTCCGGATTGGCTTTTCGCTCGTTCGCGATCAATTCATTGATATAATCAATGTCCTGAACCTCGCGCAGAATCTGCACCAACTGGATCGAATCCGAAGGCGTTGGAACATCCGATCCGTTGCGCCGTAAAAGATGCGTCGAGACCCAGTCACGCACACGCGCGTCGTTGAGATATTTTGAAGAACTGACCAGTAAGCTACTGTCGGTCTCGACCTTCTTGATGCCTTGCATCAAATATGAATAATCAGGCATATCAGTCTCCTTGCTTTGCGCTATTTCCAGCCAGTCGGGCAGCGATGGCGGACGTTAGCTTGACCGGGAAACGCAATAACATCTGCGCCATTCCCTTGGCTGCGGGGTCAAGCCGGGTGCTGTCATTTATCCCGCCGGTCAGGGCATCATTGATCACGAAATTAAGCGCATTGAGCCCCGGCGCTTCATAGGCTTCAACACGCGGGGGCTGGCCATCCGGGCCAAAGTGCCGATACCATTCGGCCACAGCCTCTGATGTCAAAGCGGCCTTCAGATAGGGGAGGAAATCAGGGTGGCGGGCAATAACCGCGACATTAAACAAATGCCCCTTGTCGCCGCTGCGCGCCCATGCAAGCTGGACGAGATCTACAGCAGTAGTGCCTGGCTCAACAGGTAATGCTATTTCGGTACCGCGTTCCGGGGCGTTTTTTGCTCCCAAGGTGCCGTTGGCCTTCGGCAGATCCCGTTTCGTGCCGTTCACTGTCAAACTGGGCGTGATTGATTGCTTTTCTATCAGGAACAGAAAAACACCCGTTTTCGGTAATATAGTAGTGCCCAGATTGATCGACGTGCCTACGGACATGCCAGAAATGCCTGCCCATTGCTCACGCGCGAAAATACCGGCGCCTTCCTGAGTGGGATGATCGACAACCAACTTGGATATGATCTCGCGAGTGCCGGAGGTGGTGGCATGGGCGCCAAAGCTGGATTCCTCGCCAATCAATATATTATCGGTCAGCGTATAATCGGGTAAATTACGAGAGCGCAGTAAGGTGCGGGCGCGGCTGAACAGCGCGTCTGCCTGACGCACCGCTTTTTCGGCGGCATCCTCGCCAATGATTGGCTGATAGGCGACTGTCCGCCACCCGTCCTCAAAAGTGACGCATGCCTTGTAAGTATCGGTTGGGGGCAGACCTTTGGCTCCGGTAACGCGTACACGGTCAGGGGCGATTTGTTCGAGCTGCACATGACTGAAATCGCAGCGCACGTCAGCTACGATATAGTCGGCTGGATCACTTACTTCATATAAAATTTGTTCCGCGACCGTTCCGACCGAAACAAGTCCGCCTGTGTCCTCTGGTTTAGTGATGACGATCGTGCCATCGCAATGGCATTCGCCTATAGGATAGCCGATGTTGCTCCAATCGGGCACATCGCGCCAGTCAGTGAATGTCCCGCCTGTGACCTGTGCACCGCATTCGAGTAAATGACCTGCGAGTGTTCCTGCCGCGAGGAGGTCGAACTCGTCGTGTTTCCAGCCAAATTCGTGGATGAGCGGGCCAAGGGCGACTGCGCTATCGACGACCCGGCCAGTGATGACGATATCCGCACCTTCGGCCAAAGCGGCAGCAATAGGAAATGCGCCCAGATAAGCGTTGGAGCTGACTATATTTTCCGGAAAGGGCGAATTGGTAAACATATCGCGGTAATCGGCATCGCGCAGCTCGGATGTACGCTCGCGCAAATCATCCCCTTCAACATATGCGACAGTCAGGGAAAGTCCTTCATTCGCGATCATTTCCTCTAGCGCAGCGGCCAGACCGGATGGATTAACTCCGCCGGCATTGGCAACGATCTTCAGCTTTTGTGATGCTATTTCATGAAGGTACGGCCCAACATGAACGTTCAGAAAGTCTGTGCCATATCCGGCCGACGGATCTGCAGCCTGCATCCGGCCAAAAATCGCCATTGAACCTTCAGCGAGATAATCAAATATCAGATAGTCCAGATTGCCGCCCGCGAGCAGTTGCGGCACCGAAAGCGCCGTGTCGGAAAAAGACGCAGTTGCGCCGCCAATCCGTATGACCTTGTCGTCAGCTTGCGTGTCCAAGCATACTCTCCTTATTTTTTTCTTATTACCCGGCTTATCACGAACCCTTGCGAACAATTGTTACCAGAGTTACAATTCTACAATGAAACAGGATGAGAAAAAATTGGCGCTCCATGTGCTCGGTGAAGTGGGCTGGCTGAAAGGCTATTCCCCCGCGCTTACCGAGCGGCTTGTCAACGAAGGGCGGTTAACCCGTTTGGGAGTAGGCGAATGGGCGCAGTCCGAAGGTGATAATCGCATGGGGCTTTTCATTGTGATAAGGGGTTTGCTACACTCCTATTGCGCCGCTCCAGGCGATAAATCGGTTCTGATTGGTCTTGTTGGTCCTGGTTCGGTCCTTGGCCACGCGACCTGCTATAGCGGCGGGCCAAGGATGGTGACAGCGGTCTGCGTTGAACCCAGCCTGTTGCTCGAAATATCCGAAACTGCGCTGGACGAGATTGCGAACCAGTCGCCTGAAATCTGGCGCGCTATCGCAAGCTTCGCTTATACTCACACGCGCGCAGCATTACGCATGGCAGCCGAAGTCATATCGCTGCGCCCGCGTGAGCGCATAGCGGCGCGACTTGTGGCTATGGCCGAGTCCGACCGCCCGGATGAAACAAGCATTTTGAAGATCAGCCAAGAGCTGCTCGGAGAAATGATGGGCCTCACCCGCAAAACAATGAACATACATTTGTCAGCTTTCGAAAAGGCAGGGTTTCTCAAAGTAGGTTATGCCCAAATCGAGATATATGATCCGGACGGATTGAAGGAAATAGCCAACCGCTAGAAGTTTAGACGCTTAGCGGTGGCGCAATATAGAGCAATTTCGACGATCATACTTTTCCCTCATTCATTGCAGCTTTTGTGGAATCCGCCACCACAATGAGCAGCAAGGCGGGTGCTGTCTGCCTCGTTCAATATTATGCGTTTTATCCGCCAAGTCGTTTTAGTTCAGCACGTGCAATCGTTGCCCGCTTTTCGGACGTTTTGGCTTGTGCAAGTCCGGCGTAGACGCGGATTGGCTGTAATTCCGGGAGTCCAGTGAAAGTCGCAATATCATCTGCATCCGGAGATTTGTAACATAGTCCCGTCCCGGCTGGCCCATGGCGGCCCAGTCAATCAGCCATTTTCCAAACAACCAAGTTTTTTAATTGACACAATATGTTAAATCCCCCTAATTACGAATGAGAATCACTTGCATTAGCAATTAGGTGAAGCAGGTAATCAAAGGGGTGAACTATATGAATTTTGACTACCGGCGCCGCGGGATGGCAGTTACTTGTGGCATTTTTGCGCTTGGATTTCCCTTGCTCGCCCATGCCGCAGACGATGCCGGTTCCGTCTATATTGATGACATGATTACCGTTACTGCTACCCGCGCGCCGGTTGATGTGGATGAAGCCCCTGCAACGGTTACGGTTATTGATGCGGACCGCATTGCGGATAAACTGGTAACAGATATCCGGGATGTTGTGCGTTTTGAACCGGGGGTCAGCGTCCGCCGTGCACCGGCGCGTTTCGGCGCCACACTAGGGACGGTTGGCCGTGCCGGTAACGAAGGATTTAACATTCGCGGCATTGGCGGCAACCGTGTCCTGATTCAGGTCGATGGGATACGCTCTCCACAAGGGTTTAGCTTCGGTGCACAAGAGGTCGGACGCGGCAATGCAACGGATGTCGGCTTGATCAAATCGGTTGAGATTTTGCGCGGCCCGGCTTCTGCCCTATATGGCAGCGATGGCCTGTCAGGAGCGGTGAGTTTCGTGACTTCCGATCCCGCCGATTTCATCCCTGAAGGCAATAGCGTCGGCGGATTTGCAAGAGCGCAATATAGCTCCGCCGATGAAGAGTTTTCCGAAACGGCCGCGCTGGCGGGCCAGGCAGGAAATTTCTCTGCCATGCTGGCTTATTCGCGCCGTGATTTCAAAGAGCTGGATAACAAGGGCACGATCAAAACCGAAGATGCCACCCGCACAGCGCCCAATCCTCAAGATGGACATTCAGATGCGTTGCTGGGAAAACTGGTCTGGAATCAGGGCAATAACCGTGTCCGCTTGACCGGCGAATATCTGGAACGGAAAGTTTTCTCGAACATTTTGTCAGGCCGTGGACCGGCCTTTTTATTCGGTCCAACGCCGGTCTGGATTGTCGATAATGTGATCGCAAAAGACAAGAGCAAGCGCGTCCGGGCATCTTTTGACTATACTTATGATGCCGGAACGAAAAGTTCCGGGCTAATCGACTATGCCCATCTTGCTGCATATTGGCAGGAAGGTAACGACCGCCAGTTTGCCGAGGAAAGCCGCACAGCTGTCAGTTCGACACCGCGTCCGGACAGACAGCGGCTTAACACGTTCGATAATGAGGTATTTGGCGCGGTCGCAGATTTCCGGTCAGCTTTTGACACCGGCTCTGTCACACATACGCTCAGCTTTGGCGGCGATATCAGCAAAACACGGCAAGAGGGTCTGCGCGACGGCACGCACCCGCCATTCGGGGAAATATTCCCATCGCGTGCGTTTCCGGTCACCGATTTTACTCTGGGCGGGTTTTTCGTCGGGGATGCCATAGAATTTGCAGAAGGCGCTGTGACGCTTTATCCCGCACTGCGCTTTGATTTTTATGATCTGGACCCCAAAGAAACGCGGCTGCTTCCCGGCTTTGCGGCTACCGGACAGAGCGGGTCGAAGCTGTCGCCAAAATTGGGCGCAGTGGTCAAACTGGGTGATGATGTCCGAATATTCGGCAATTATGCCCGCGGTTTTCGCGCGCCAACCCCCAGTCAGGTCAACAATTTCTTCGAAAATCTGGCATTTGGATATACATCTGCTCCCAATCCTGATCTGCGCCCGGAAACCAGTGAGAGTTTCGAAGCGGGTATCCGCTATGTCACAGACGACATTCAGTTGACCCTGACCGGCTATACCGCGGGATTTAATGGTTTTATCGAACAGATCAGCACTTCTGGAACCGGGACACCTGCGGACCCTCTGGTTTTCCAATTTGTCAATTTTGACAGCGTGAATGTGCAGGGGATCGAAGCCAAAGCATCTTATGAAGCGGATAATGGTTTTCGCGCACGATTTGCTATTGCTTATGCCGATGGAGAAATAAAATCCCCGGCAGGCGGTGTCTCGTCACTGGGTTCGATTGATCCGCTTAATGCGATATTGGGGCTTGGTTACCGCGATCCTGCCGGCAGTTTTGGCGGTGAAGTGATCGTCAGCTATAACGCACGCAAGGAAGCGAGCGAGACTGCCGGAGTCTGTAGCAGCAGCTGTTTCCGTCCTCAGGAATCCGCGATTATTGATGCAACGGCTTTTGTTCGGATCAATGATAATTTCACTGTCCGTGCCGGTATTTTCAATATCACCGATCAAAAATATGCGTTGTGGAGCGATGTTCGCGGATTGACCGAAACGTCGAGCATTACCGACGCTTATACCCAGCCGGGACGCAACGCCAGTGTCTCGCTCAGCCTGTCATTTTAACATTACTAAAGGGAGAAACGACTATGAATAGAAAACTTAAAGCGAAATTGGGCGCAGCGATATTTGCTCTTGCCCTCGGCTCTGCTCCGGTGCTGGCGCATCCGCCAATTCCCGAACGCTCTGCTCATGCAGAAAAAACAGCCTTTGAAGCCGATCGGGCCGACATATTGGCAATGGCCGGAAATTATAAGGTCCGGTTTGACATGCAGGAATCCACGCCATGGAATGCGGATTACGAGCCGCGTGAGCGCAAAATTTCCGGTGGCCATGAAGTTGTGAGAGTTATTGAAGACAGCGGCAAAAAAATTGTTCTTCAACATTTGCTGGTTGCCAGAATGGATGATGGCACAGATTTTATTGTGAAGCATTGGCGTCAGGACTGGCAATATGAGCCAGCACAGATTCTTGCCTATTCCGACCGGAATAGCTGGGAATATCAACCGGTATCGGAAAAACGCCGTAATGGTCGTTGGTCACAAACCGTTTATCAGGTGGACGATAGCCCGCGCTATGCCAGCCTGGGCGAATGGGAAACACAAGGCGGCATCCGGCGCTGGCGTTCGGGTTGGACATGGCGTCCATTGGCCCGTCGTGATGCGGTCCGCGACACCCCTTATGATCGCTATTATGCCATCAATCGCCATAGCCCGACACCAGATGGCTGGATCCATTTTCAGGATAATATAAAAATGGGAATGGTCGATGGCAAACTGGTCCCCATTGTTTCGGAATATGTGCTGAACACCTATACTAAATTTGATGATTATAATGTTCAGGCAGCCGATGACTATTGGGCAAAAACCAAAGATTATTGGGCCAAGGTTCGCAATTCTTGGGAAGAAGCATTTGCATCTGGCAACGGAGTGACTGTGGAAGAGGAAGCGCAAACCGGAACCGTTATCAGCGGTGAATTGCTGGAAATGGGCACAAAAATTGCCAATGGTGAATTGGATAGTGACAGCGCTTCGAAAAAAGCGGTTAGCCTTATCGCCAATGCCACGCGTCCCGGCGCGGTCCAGACTGCTAAAAAGGTTTCAAAATCCGAAGCCTATTAAAGCCTACTCAAAGCGAAAAACACGTCAGTTATGGCCGCCAATCCGGGCGGCCATAACAACTGCGCGGGATTGCTGGTTTCCTGTTACGTCTGGGCCTTTCCTACAAGTGTGTTTCCATGGTAATATAAACGCCATTTTTTAAGGTTTGCAGGAGAGGATATAATCATCGAGCCAGTGGCAGATTTACGGGAAAATACCGACAATAACCCCGATGCGGGGGTGTGTGAAATGTGTGAACTTTGAAATGTAGTTTCGCTCAGCAAATGACCTAATAGACGGAAAAGAAAACACACTGAGATACTGTCATCTGCGGCATCGTCGGTAACACCAGCTTGGCAGAAATAGATGGTTTTCCTTTGTGAGCAGCGTTAACAAAACTGTCGAAACATAGGGGAGCACCAACATGACGGCAATCATCGAAGGCACGACTTCAGCGAAATTCGCGGGCATAAAAGATGAATTCGCACGTAATTTTGCAGAACGCGGAGAAGTTGGCGCATCGGTCTGTGTCAGTGTCAATGGCGAGACAGTCGTTGATCTGTGGGGCGGCATCGCTGATGTGAAAACAGATACCCCATGGGAACGTGACACAATCTCGATTGTATTTTCTTGCACAAAGGCTGCGACCGCTCTGTGCGCGCATATATTGGTGGACCGCGGTTTGCTTAAACTGCATGCGCCGGTAGCGGAATATTGGCCGGAATTTGCCAAAAACGGTAAAGAGAATACGACAGTGCAGATGATGCTCAATCATGAAAGCGCGGTGCCAGCGTTTCGTGATCCGGTAAAGCCGGGCGGCTTTCTGGACTGGGACTATATGATTAAACGGTTGGAGGATGAAGAAGCATTTTGGGAGCCGGGAACCCGGAATGGCTATCACATGGTCAATTTTGGCTGGACCGTTGGCGAACTGGTCCGCCGGGTGTCGGGCAAGTCGCTGGGCCAGTTTTTTCAGGATGAGGTTGCCGGGCCGCTGGGCGCTGATTTCTGGATCGGACTGCCTGATGATGTGACCAATCCGATTGCGCGGATTACTCCGCCGACGCCGGACCCGACTGCGGAGCTTAGTCCTTTTACCAAAAAACTGATGAGGGAACCTGATTCTATTCAAGCGCTCTCTTTCCTCAACAATGGTGGGTGGAATCAGAATGACCCGGCGGCTCACAAAGCCGAGATCGGGGGAGGTGGAGGCATGGCAAATGCCCGCGGACAAGTCGCGATGTATGAGCCATTAGCCCTCGGCGGATCGCATAAAGGCGTTAGACTGGTATCGCCTGAACGCTTGGCCCATATGGGACAGGTGTCAACAGCGACCCAAATTGATGCAACGTTACTTGCCCCTACGCGCTTTGCTTCGGGTTTCATGAAATCAATGGATAATCGCGCCTATCCCGGCGGGGACCAGATGTCGGTAATAATCGGTGACGCCGCTTTTGGTCATGTTGGTGCAGGCGGCTCAATCGGTTTTGCGGACCCGGAATATGGTTTGGCTTTCAGCTATACCATGAACCAGATGGGCATGGGATTATTGCTCAATGATCGCGGTCAAAGCCTGGTCGATGCCACTTACCGTCTGTTGCGAGAATAGCTTTCGCGGCTGCGCGACCTATGCGCGTTTGTCGGTCGGTGAGCCCAGACAGATATGGGAGGTAATACTGCTCACCTGTGGCAGCGTTCCTAATATATCGGCATGAAAAGCCTTATATGCAGCAAGGTCAGCTACCTCGACACGCAAGAGATATTCAACGGACCCGGTAATATTATGACACTCACGTACTTCAGGCGCCTTTGCAACCGCTTGCTCAAATGCCAGCGAGTCCTTCTTCAAATGTTCGGACAAGCCAACCATAACGAAAATAATGATGGCGGCACCGCGAACAGAAGGATCAATAACCGCCCGATAGCCCTTAATCAGGCCGGTGCGTTCCAGTTCTTGCACACGCCGCAAACAGGCGGATGGGGAAAGCCCCACTTTTGCGGCCAGATCAATATTGCTGATTCGTCCATCGCGTTCCAGTTGAAGCAATATATTTCGGCTGATGTTATCCAAATCCATCATATATTGCATAATACTAGGATAAGACGATTATAAAGCAAGAATATTGCGGGCATTTTGCGGTATTATTGTGCGGTCATTGGTCAACACCAAAAGCAGCATATGGAGCGCAGCATGACAGCATTAGATCTTGCAGATTACGATATTACGGCCGAGCGTGGCTTCCTTTCCTCCTTCGATTCAGCGCACACCGTTCTACCAGCCGAATTACATCCGGCTCGCGATTTAGCCATGGCATTGCCGCGCATTATCGTTACTGGCGAAGCTCGCCAGCATATAGAGGCACTGCCGTTCATTGATCTGGCTGATTTTTGCGCGAGCGCCAGTCTGGCCCAGCGACGACTGGCGATGGTCCATTACTCGTTTCTGGTGCAAGCCTATGTTTGGGGTGAGCCGGAGCCTCCGAAGGCGCTGCCCAAATGTATCGCATTGCCAATTTGGCAATTGGGCAATGCCATCGGACAGCCACCACTGCTCACTTATTCCAGCTATGTGCTCGATAATTGGGGGAGGATTGATGACAGCGGACCTATAGACCTGTCGAATATTTATATGATCCAACCTTTTCAGAGCGGGCAGGACGAAGCATGGTTTGTGCTGGTCCACGTTGCGATTGAAGCAAGGGCGGGAGAAATGCTGGCATCTATTCCGGCACTGGTGGAGGCGTGCAAGAGCGGAGATACCGCGACACTGGAATCCGGATTATCGGCTATGTCAGCGGTTTGGGATGATATGAACGATATTTTCGGGAGGATGACGGACCGCTGTGATCCCTATATTTATTTCCACCGGGTACGGCCATGGATTCATGGCTGGAAAGATAATCCGGCACTGGAAAAAGGTATGATTTACGAAGGGGTTATGGAAACAGGCGGTGAGCCACAGGCTTTTCGTGGGCAGACCGGGTCGCAATCATCCATTGTTCCGTCAATGGATGCGTTTCTCGGCATTGATCATGCGGGAGACCCGCTGCGTACTTATCTTGATCAACTCCATATTTATCGCCCACCCGAACACCGCCAGTTTATAGATGATATTCGCGCAAACAGTGTCTTGCGGCCATTTGTCACGTCCGCCGGTTCGCCGATATTGAATGAGCTTTACAATATATGTGTGCAGAATTTGACCCGTTTCCGCACACGGCATCTGGAATATGCAGCCAGCTATATCAATAAGCAGTCCAAAGGCGGCGCTGGTAACGTATCAGATGTTGGCACGGGCGGAACGCCGTTCATGAAATATCTGAAGAAGCATCGGGATGAAGCAGCGGCTCATATGCTATAAAAGGCGGCTTGCAGATCAATATGTTTGATCGCACTATCGCCTAGATGGGCCAAGTAAAGGCAAGACGGGTTTCGCCGGTCGTTTCTCCGGAAGCTGCAAAACGCCTTTCGATGATTGTCCCTGTGCCTTTATCGTCTATGGCAACGACTGTACTGCATCGGGTCCCATAAACCGGGTTCTGGATGAAAATACCTGAATTCCGGGGTTCGAGCGAATATTCCGCGCCACCGTTTATTTGAGCAGCAGTCGGGAAATTCTTCCGGTCAAGCAGCGGCTCCAGCAAAGTCTCCGGATCGTCAACGCGCTGGTCTATCCAGTGCTCCAAAACGGAATTGAGATGCGCGGCTTTTGGCCAGGGATTGTTCAGCGGACCATTTGAAAGGCTGTGGATTCCCGGCGCAAGAACGTCGCTGACTGTATCGGGCCGGTTAGAATGGATGAACGCCTGGTTCCGATCAACAGTGATTAAATTAAACGGATTAAATTCTGAAAACCGGGTAGTGCTGAGCTCTGCAAAACGGCCATGACCTGATAGATAGTCTTTTAGAAGATCTCCGCGTGAAGCCCGCTCAATATCCGCCGCTCCATGCCCGCTGAGATTGGTGATAGCGGCAAAGCGGCCCTCTTCGGAAATGCCAAGCCACGTTCCGCCAGCTTTTGTGTCCCGTCCCGCCAATAAATGAGAGGGATCATCCCATCTGGCCAGCGCTTCTGCCGGGCGCGTGTGGATTTCGTCCCGATTGGCCATGGCAACAAGCGGCCAGCGTGGGTGCGCTTGCCATGCAAATGCTAAGATACACATTGGGCCTCTATTACTGAATAGAGCAGGCTTGGCGACCATATTTTATCAAATCTTAGGCCATCATTGAAAAAACCAATATAGAAATAACGAGCTTGAGAACTGGAAATTATCAATAGATAGTTATTCGGAAATATTCCCAAGACTAATAGTTAGGATAATAGAAACGCTGATAAATTTCATTAGAAAGAAAAATTATGAATTATCCTCTATTGCTAGAGCCACTTAATCTTGGCTTCACCACCATAAAAAACCGTTCCATCATGGGGTCTATGCATACCGGCCTTGAAGAAATGGAGGGCGGGTTTGAACGTATGGCTGCATATTTTTCTGAACGTGCGGCGAATAATATCGGGATGATTATCACGGGCGGAATCGCGCCAAATGAAGAATCGTCCAGCGGTGGTGCTATGATGTCCAGCGAAGAGGAAGCGGAAAAGCATCGGTTGGTCACAGATGCGGTACATCAGGCGGACCCCGATGTCAAAATATGTATGCAGATACTGCATCCCGGTCCATTGGCTCATACAAAAAAAGCTGTTGCGCCATCTGCGGTAAAATCAAGAATTGCACGCTATGTTCCGAATGAATTAGATAAAGCAGGTATCCAAAAACAGATCGATGATCACGTGCGCGCCGCTGTAATGGCCAAGAAGGCTGGTTATGACGGGGTCGAAATTATCGGATCGGCGGGCTATCTGATTTCCACCTTTTTGGTGGAAAAGACAAATTTGCGTGACGATGAATATGGCGGTTCTTATGAAAACAGGATGCGCTTTGCTCTTGAAATCGTAGAGCAAACGCGCGCTGCAGTGGGTGAGGATTTCATCCTTATTTTTCGTATTGCGGCGATGGATATGCTTGAAGGGGGTATGAGCTGGGCAGAAATAGTCACTCTGGCTCAGCGGTTGGAACAGGTTGGTGTGACAATTATTTCAACCCATTTTACCTGGCACGAAAGTGCAGTGCCAACCATCGCAACCATGGTGCCCAGAGCAGCTTTTACATCTGTCACGGGACGTCTGCGTAAAGAAGTCAACGTGCCGGTAATCACGTCCAACCGGATCAATATGCCGCAGGTCGCCGAAGACGTGCTGGCCCGCGGTGATGCCGATCTGGTGTCTATGGCGCGGCCATTATTGGCGGATAGTGCTTTTATGCGTAAAGCTATTGAGGGGCGTGAAGATGAGATCAATACCTGCATCGCGTGTAATCAGGCATGTCTGGACCATACATTTTCAGGAAAATTGACGACCTGTCTGGTCAATCCGCGCGCCTGTCACGAGACAATTTTAAATTACGAGCCAGTGACCGCGGCAAAACGTATCGCGGTTGTTGGGGCAGGGCCAGCCGGCCTGGCTTATGCGACAGTAGCAGCGGAACGTGGGCATAAGGTCGTTTTGTTCGAAGCATCTTCAGAAATTGGCGGCCAGTTTAATCTGGCAAAAACAATACCCGGCAAAGAGGAATTTTACGAAACGATCCGTTATTATAAGCGAATGATCGAGGTACATGCTATTGATCTCAGGCTTGATACCAAAGCTGATGCTGCGATGCTTAAAGCTGAGGGGTTCGACCAAATAATTATTTCTACGGGCATCAAGCCCAGGACTCCCGACATTGAAGGTATCGATCATCCCAAGGTTGTCAGTTATATTAATGTGATAACCGGTAAAAAACCGGTCGGTAAAAAGGTCGCCATCATTGGTGCTGGCGGGATTGGTTTTGATGTTTGCGAGTTGATCAGCCATGCCGGGCCTTCCGGTGCTACAGACCGTGATGTGTTCGCGGCCGAATGGGGAGTTGATTTTGAAACTCATCCACGTGGCGGCGTTACCGGTGTCGAACCGAAGGTCGTAAAATCGGATCGTGAAATCACCCTTTTACAACGCAAAGACAGCCGCGTAGGTGCTGGCCTTGGTAAAACTACTGGCTGGACTCATCGGATCACTCTTGCGCGCCGCGGAGTAGGGATGATGAACAGCGTGGAATATGTCAAAATCGATGATGATGGCCTGCATATTTTACAGAACGGTCAACCGCAATTGTTGGAAGTTGATACCATCATCATTTGCGCCGGGCAGGATCCATTAAGGGATCTATATGAGGATCTGGTTGCGGACGGTTTGTCGGCGGAATTGGTTGGCGGAGCTTATGAGGCAATGGAACTCGACGCCAAGGCTGCTATTAATCAGGCTAGCTACATGGCAGCGGCAGTGTGAATTAGCAGTAGCCTTTTGTGAAGCAGGTCATTGGGTTGTTCACGCGAAGCGTCTGGACATCATTCTAAAAACCTTTGGTTACGAAGCCCGTATTGGGGCGGGCTATATGTTGTGTTGATGCAGCTAGGTAACTGGCGGCAAATGTCAGGCGTATCAGCGGTTCTTATTGTATAATTTCATTTCTGCTTATGGACGAACCGCATCAAAAGCAATTAGGGAAGGGTATGGTTCCAGATAACAGCCCTTTCATATTGCTTGATGATGCCCGCGAAGGCGAAGGGGCAGCTCCGGCACGGCTTTACAGTAATCCGGTAGAGACGCTTATGGCCAATGAGCCGGACGAGCTTGATGCGGTTTTAAACCATGTGGCTGCTGCGCAAAGGGAAGGTCTCCACGCAGTAGGTTACATGTCTTATGAAGCAGGGCTGACATTGGAAGATCGATTAGCCATGCGACTGCGCACCGACCGCACATGTCCATTGGCATGGTTCGGGTTGTTTGAAGGTTATGATTTATTGACCCCCAAAGCCATGACAATATGGCTGCCGGATGCCAAGAGTGCGTGGATGGGAAAAATACAGCCTGATATTAGCCGGCAGGACTATGACAGCGTGTTTGGCAAGGTTCGGGATTATATTATCGCAGGGGACATTTATCAGGCTAATCTGACCTTTCGTGCCCATGCAGCATATGCGGGCCATCCGCTAGGGCTATATTCAGCGATCCGCAGGCGAGCAAAAGCTGGTTATGGCGGAGTAGTATTTGACGGTCAGAACTGGCTATTATCATTTTCTCCCGAATTATTTTTTGCGATAAAAGACAATCGGATCACTGCCAAACCGATGAAAGGAACTTCCGCTCGGCTTGTGAATGAAACAGCCGATGCTGAAGCACGGGCACAGTTGCAAAGCGATCCGAAACAGCGAGCCGAAAACCTGATGATTGTTGATTTGCTGCGTAATGATCTATCGCGGCTTGCGGAGCCGGGTAGTGTGCAGGTGCAGGAGTTATTTCAAGTAGAGAGCTATCCAACCATTCATCAAATGACATCGACTGTGACGGCAAAGCTTGCTGAGAACCGCGATGCGGTGGACCTGTTACGTGAGATTTATCCATGCGGTTCTATTACCGGTGCGCCAAAAATCCGCGCCATGGAGATTATTGATGAACTGGAAAGCGATCAGCGTGGCATCTACTGCGGTGCGATCGGCCGGATTGATGCAAATGGTGACGCGGCTTTCAATGTTGCAATTCGTACGTTCTTTCTTGGCCAAGGACAAGAAACGCTTTCCATCGGCCTTGGCTCTGGCGTAGTGGCTGATTCTGTTGTGGATGATGAATGGCGGGAATGTCTCGCAAAGGGGAAATTTGCTGCCGTGAGTGAAGGCGCAGACGATATAGTGGACTTAATGGAGACGATGGCGTTTGTTCCCGAACGCGGTATCGTGCGTCTTGAGGCCCATCTGGAGCGGATGAAGGCGAGTGCCGCTGCACTGGAGTTTGAATTTGACCGCCATGCCGCTCGTAACGCCATACAGGCGATCACCTTTTATCAGGAGAAGCCCGCAAAAGTGCGGTTGATGCTGGCCCGCTCCGGCGCGATCGCGATTGAATTGCAACCGATGCCGGAGCCGCTCGCAGAGCCGGTGAAGATGATGCTGACACCTATGCTGGCCAACTCCATGGATTACCGTCTGCGCCACAAAACGAGCGACCGCAGCATTTATGACGCGCCCGCAATTCAGGGTAAGGCACATCCATTATTCCATGACCCTGACGGTTATCTGACCGAGGGGGCGATCTGGAATATATTTGTTGAACGGGGTGGCAAATTGTTGACACCGCCTCTTTCGCGCGGTGTCCTGCCGGGAATATTGCGCGCAGAGTTACTGACAAACGGAGATGCCGTTGAATCTGATTTACAGGCTGGAGATATAGACAGTAACCTCTATGTTGGAAATAGTTTACGGGGCCTGCTGAAGGCCCGGCTAGTTTGAATATATATTTTTACGGAGAATATTATGACTGACGATCTGGAAACCACTCATCTGGAGACTATGGCAGTTCACGCCGGGACCGAACCTGACCCGACAACCAATGCGCGCATCACCCCGATTTATCAGACATCTTCTTATGTGTTCGATGACGTCGATCATGCAGCAGATTTGTTCAATCTGGATGCCGTAGGCAATATTTATACCCGCATTACGAACCCGACCAATGCCGCGCTTGAAGGCAAGGTCGCTGCGATGGAGGGTGGCGCGGCTGCATTGGCCGTGGCCTCTGGCCATGCTGCACAAGTGCTGGCTTTCCATGTATTGATGGACCCCGGCGCACATATTGTAGCAGCCAATAAACTTTACGGCGGATCGCTGAACCAGCTCGCCCATGCGTTCAAGAAAATGGCGTGGAATGTCACTTTTGTCGATGCGGATAATCTGGAAGAAGTCCAAAACGCCATTACCAATGAAACACGTTGCGTTTTCATTGAAAGCCTCGCCAATCCGGGCGGCGTGGTTCAGGATATAGCCGGCATTGCCGATATTGCCCATGCAGCTGGTATCCCGCTGATTGTTGATAATACGATGGCATCACCCATGCTATGCCGTCCATTTGAGCATGGCGCGGATATTATCGTGCATAGCGGCACAAAGTTCCTTGGTGGTCACGGCAATAGCATTGCCGGTCTTATCGTTGACAGCGGCAAATTTGATTGGACGAAGAGCGAGAAATTCGCCCATCTCAATCAACCCAATCCATCCTATCATGGCAAGGTCTTTACCGAAGCCTTTGGCGAACTGGCCTTCATTCTGGCGGCGCGGGCATTGGCTTTGCGTGATCTGGGACCGGCGCTATCCCCGTTTAACGCGTTTCAGATATTGACCGGCATGGAAACACTGGCGCTGCGGATGGAGCGGCATTGTTCCAACGCACTGACCCTGGCGAACTGGTTGAAGGAACGTGATGAAGTGAGCTGGATCTCCTATGCCGGTTTACCGGACAGCCCCTACCACAGCCTTGCACAGAAATATCTTGACGGACAAGGCGGCGCTGTTTTCACATTCGGCCTTAAAGGTGGTTATGATGCAGGAGTTAAGCTTGTATCATCGGTAAAAATGTTCAGCCATCTGGCCAATATCGGCGATACACGTTCTCTTATCATTCACCCGGCTTCAACCACGCACCGCCAACTGGATGCGGAAGAACAGGCCGCAGCAGGTGCCGGACCGGATGTTGTCCGCGTGTCAGTCGGTATTGAGCATATTGATGATATTATCGCTGATATGGAGCAGGCGCTATCGTCGCTATAGTCGGAACTGAGGTTAGTTTTATTCCCTCGTTGAGCAGGTGAGAAGTCAAAACGGTTAGTGATTTGATGCTATACCTGATTTAGAAACGGGTTCGGTAGGCTCACCACTAACAATTTCTTGCCTGACCAACGGGGATAAAAACCATCAGAATGACGATATTTTACTAAATAAAGTTCAGTCCCGCCATATTGAGCGAAATTGGCCCCATAACAGAAAGAGCAACATGACCTCAGGTGATGAATATGTTTATGACGAGGACAGCGGAGAGTGGTTAAGTCCCGAAGATGTAGCTGCGAAGAAGAAAGGGCCGGACGTTGTTGATGCGGTAGGTAATCCTCTGGCCGATGGCGATGCGGTGACGCTCATAAAAGACCTGAAAGTAAAGGGGGCCGGGCAAACGCTTAAGCGCGGGACTTTGATAAAGTCCATCCGGCTTACCGGCGATGCACAGGAAATTGATTGCAAGCATGAGGGGATAAAAGGTCTGGTCCTGCGCGCGGAATTTGTGAAAAAACGCAGCTAAGTAAATCGCCCTGTTGCACTGCTGTCACAACGGCATTATGCGCTGGCTGTTCTTTCCTTGAAACAGGTTTTTTCCATGCCCCAAATTTCCGAAGCTTTAGGCCGTATTCAACCCTCCGCTACTCTGGCTATGACTGGCCGGGTCAATGAGCTTAAGGCACAAGGCATCGACATCATTGGTCTGTCGGCGGGCGAGCCGGATTTTGACACCCCGGATTTCGTCAAGGAAGCGGCTATCAAAGCGATCCGAGACGGGGAAACCAATTATACCACCGTTGATGGCACGGCTGCCTTGAAAGATGCTATCGCCGAGAAATTTGCGCGCGACAATGATCTCAACTATACGCCTTCGCAGATTTCGGTGAACAGTGGCGGTAAACATACATTGTTCAATGCGCTGGTGGCGACAATTGACGCCGGTGACGAAGTTATTATCCCTGCGCCCTATTGGGTCAGCTATCCCGATATGGTCAATTTTGCCGGCGGCACACCCATCATTGTTCAGGCAGGCGCGGACCAGAATTACAAGATAACACCGCAGCAGCTTACAGCCGCGATTACACCGAAAACGAAGTGGCTGATCCTCAATTCTCCCTCCAACCCGACTGGCGCTGCTTATAGCAGGGAAGAGCTGAAGGCGCTTGGTGACGCATTACTGCCGCACCAGCATGTCATGATTATGACCGATGATATGTATGAACATATCTGGTACGCCGATACCCAGTTCACAACTATCGCGCAGGTTTGCCCCGATCTGTTTGACCGCACGTTGACGGTCAATGGCTGTTCAAAAGCCTATGCGATGACCGGCTGGCGTATTGGTTATGCCGGTGGTCCGGAATGGTTGATCGGTGCGATGCGCAAATTGCAGTCGCAATCAACATCCAACCCCAGTTCAATCTCCCAAGCAGCGGCACTAGCTGCGCTTACCGGGCCACAGGACTTTTTGACAGAGCGCAATGCAGCCTTCCTGAGCCGCAGGGATCTGGTGGTTTCGATGCTGAATGATACGCCGGGCTTGAATTGTCCGACACCTGAAGGCGCTTTTTATGTTTATCCCGATGCCAGCGAGCTGATCGGCAAGACAACACCAAAGGGTGAGACCATTCAAAGCGATCAGGACTTGATCGGATATTTTCTTGACGAAGCACAGGTCGCAGTTGTCCATGGCGCTGCTTTTGGTCTCTCGCCCGCGTTCCGCGTGAGCTATGCAACATCTGAAGAGATTTTGCAGGAAGCATGCACCCGTATTCAACGGGCATGTTCTGCGCTGCGCTAGGTTATTGTCATGCAGCATTGCTATAGCGATAACCGAAAAGGAAAACTTTGCGCTTAAAAACTGAATATCGTCTTGTGACGCCATTCACAGCGTAGAAAGTTGCACTAAATTATTACAGTAACCGAATCAGGAGACATTCCGGATCAGGGTCAAAAGTGACCAGACAACGAATAGTCACAAGGGTTAAATTATGCCGAGGTTTTTGAAATCAGATTTGACATATAGCTTGAGCGGCGGGTTCATCCTCGGCGCGCTTGCCCTGTTTTTCATGCAGCCGGCTGACGAGCAGCAGAGTTTTAATCAATATTCCTCTTCGGCTATTAGCAACGCTCAGCAGGTGATGCACTAGGTCCGATGAAAACAGAAAGGCGTTTGATATGAATACGACCTTTCCCAAAATAGCTATCGTCGGCGCAAGCCTTGCTGCTTTTGCTATAGTGTGGGTTGGTATCAACGCCGCTTCTCCCGATGAGAATAACCTGTTTGCCGGTGAGGCCTATGCCGCTGAAAGAGCGGTAATCATTCCTGCTCCCCGTATTGACGCGCCCGAAAAGGGTAATCGTGCCGTCGCCATATTTGCCGGTGGCTGTTTTTGGGGTGTGGAGGGCGTGTTTGAACATACCAAAGGTGTAATCAGCGCGGTGTCGGGCTATCATGGCGGTGGTAAGCGGTCCGCATCTTACAAGCTGGTCAGCGCGGGAATGACCGATCATGCCGAAGCGGTGCGCGTCATTTATGACCCGGACGTGATTAGCTATGGCCAGTTAATGCAGATATTCTTTTCAGTGGTCCACGACCCAACGATGATGAATGCTCAAGGACCCGATCGCGGTAAACATTATCGCAGTGCGCTGATACCGATGAACAAGGCACAGGCCAAAGCAGCGCGGGTATATCTGGCCCAGCTTAATGCCGGTAAATATTGGAACCGGCCCATTGTAACGACGGTCGAGGCCTATAAAGCCTTTTATCCCGCGGAAACCAACCATCAGGATTTCATGCAGAAGAACCCCCGGAACGGTTATATCTTGCGCTGGGACAAACCGAAATTGGCCAATCTAAAAAAGCATTTTTCCGCAAAATATCGCGCAAAGCCGGTAAGCTAAGCCACATTAACCGTCATTCCTGCCAGTGCGGGAATGACGGGGTGATGTTTATTTGGGGCACAGCACCATTAACATCTGCCGGCCTTCCAGCTTTGGATAGGCTTCGACCTTCGCGGTTTCTTTCATGTCTTCCTGCACACGCTGCAACAATTGCATCCCAAGCTGCTGGTGCGACATTTCACGACCACGAAAACGCAGGGTGACTTTTACCTTGTCGCCATTGTCGATAAATTTGGTGACGTTTTTCATCTTCACCATATAATCATGATCGTCGATATTCGGACGCATCTTGATTTCTTTAACGTCCTGCACTTTTTGCGTTTTACGCGCCGCATTAGCCTTTTTCTGGGCTTCATATTTGAATTTGCCGACGTCAAGGAATTTTGCGACTGGCGGGGAGGCATTCGGGGATACTTCTACGAGATCGAGGCCAACTTCCTTGGCTCGCTCAATCGCTTCGCCCGTATTCATTACGCCAAGGTTTTCACCTTTATCGTCAATGACCCGAACAGTGCCCGAAATAATCAAATTGTTGAAACGCGGACCGCCTTTGACGGGCGGCGTTGGACGGCGTGGTGGTGCAGCTATGTTATATACTCCTGATTGCTATAATGAAGCGGCCAATAGCGTTAAATCGCTTCGGTCGCAAATTATTCTGTATATCTAATGTCTAACAGCGTCCGGATCAATGGGCGGAATCACGAACAATAATGTCAATTTGCCGCTTCTTTCAGATCGGGGGCCAGAGCTTCTTCTTTCAACATCGCAACCGCTTCTTCCAGCGTAAGGAAGAGCTGTTCCTTCTGGCCCAATTTGCGTAGGGCAACCTTGCCCTCTTCGGCCTCGCGCATGCCCACGACCAATATATTAGGCACTTTGGCGAGCGAATGTTCGCGCACCTTATAGTTGATTTTTTCGTTACGCAGATCGGCTTCCACCCGGATTCCGGCAGCTTTCAGCTTTGCGGTTACTTCTGTTGCATAGTCATTGGCATCCGTCACAATCGTTGCAACAACCGCTTGCGTGGGGGCCAGCCAAGATGGCATGCGTCCGGCATGATGTTCGATCATGATGCCCAGAAAACGCTCGAACGTGCCCAATATCGCGCGGTGCAGCATGACGGGGCGGTGGCGTGCGCCATCCTCGCCAATATAGCTGGCATCGAGCCGTTCTGGCAGGACATAGTCTAGCTGGATCGTCCCGCATTGCCACGTCCGGCCAATCGCGTCGGTCAGGTGAAACTCCAGTTTTGGCGAATAGAAAGCGCCTTCACCCTCCAGCTCTTCCCACGCATATTCTTCGCCCGCACGGCCCGCCTGATGCACGGCATCGCGCAAATTCTGTTCCGCCTTGTCCCACATTTCGTCGCTACCAAAACGCTTTTCGGGACGCAGCGCCAGTTTGATCGCATAGCTTTCAAAGCCGAGATCCTTGTAGATTTCGTCAAGCAGATCACAAAAATGCCGGACTTCATCGACAATCTGGTCCTCGCGACAGAAAATATGCGCGTCATCCTGCGTAAATTGTCGCACGCGGAGCAATCCATGGAGTGCGCCGTGCGGTTCGTTTCGGTGACAGCAACCAAATTCCGCCATACGCATCGGCAGGTCGCGGTAACTTTTGATTCCCTGACGGAAAATCAGGACATGCGCCGGACAGTTCATCGGTTTCAAAGCCATCATATCGGCATCTGCAGAGATAACCGGCGCATCATCGTCCACATTGGGCACTTCGTCGGGTACCACGAACATATTTTCGCGATATTTACCCCAATGGCCCGATGCTTCCCACTGGCGGGCATCCATGATTTGCGGGGTTTTGACTTCTTTATAGTCCGCGCCGTCCAGCTTGCGCCGCATATAGGCTTCCAGCTCGCGCCACATCACATAGCCCTGGCTGTGCCAGAATACTGATCCTTGCGCTTCGGGTTGAAAGTGGAATAGGTCCATTTCCTGACCCAGCTTGCGGTGATCGCGCTTGGCCGCTTCTTCCAGCCGGACCAGATGCGCCTTGAGCTGTTTCTTGTTGAGCCAGCCCGTGCCGTAAATACGCGACAATTGCGGATTGCGCTGATCACCGCGCCAATAGGCACCGGACACGCGCGTCAATTGAAAGGCTTGCGGGTCAAGTTTGCCGGTAGAGGCGAGATGCGGACCGCGGCACATGTCCATCCAGTCATCACCGGACCAGTAAACCGTAATTTCATCATCTTCGGGAAGCTCGGCCGCCCATTCTGCCTTGAATGTCTCTCCGTCTTTTTCCCACAGCGCGATCAGGTCATTGCGGTCCCACACTTCGCGGCGCAATGGTTTGTCAGCCTTGATAATCCGGCGCATTTCCTCTTCGATCTTGGGCAGGTCGTCGTCGGTAAACGGATCTCCCGCGGGCGCAAAATCATAATAAAAGCCGTCATCGGTGGAAGGGCCAAAGGTGATTTGCGTACCGGGATACAGGTTTTGCACCGCTTCGGCTAACACATGGGCAAAGTCGTGACGCGCCAGTTCAAGCGCCTCCGCTTCGTCGCGCGAAGTGATGAGCGCCAGTTCGGTATCATCTTCCAATGGCCGCGTGATGTCGCGGATCTCGCCGTCAATGCGCGCAGCCAAAGCCGCCTTGGCAAGGCCGGGGCCAATATCGGCGGCAATTTGCGCCGGTGTCGTACCCGATGCCACTTCACGCGCGCTGCCGTCGGGAAGGGTGATTTTTATCATCTTGGTCATGGGTACATGTATCTCTTAAGTTCACTAAGTTCACACCAAGGAACCGTGGCAAACAGCGATTCATGGCTTTTATTGACTTAGGCCGTGGTCCCGCCAAGTCAACCGCGGCGTTCATAGACGGATGGCTCTTGGTAGGAAAGGATTTTAAGTCATGCACAGCATCAAATCATTAATCCTTCATGCCGACTCCATCTGCGTCATTCCCGCGAAGGCGGGAATCCAGCTATCAAAGCCGTGCAGAGTAAGCTGGATTCCCGCCTTCGCGGGAACGACGGTATGGAGTGTAGGGAGGGCGGATTTCATCTCAACCATTTTGCAAACATATTAGGGTATAGGTCTATAACTTACTGCAAAATAAGGGTAATTCTTCATGGACGATAATATTTCCATCTGGCACCGCGAAACAAAGGGTGCGCGCAAGCGCTCTGTCCGGATGGAAACGATTGGCAAGACTTTTCTGTTCTATGAAAATGAATGGCGTAGCGAAGCCTATTATTTTGGCGATCTGGTGTATCGCGGCCTGAAGGGTGGTTCACATATTTTCGGTCTTGAGGACGGGATCAAGGCGCGTCCGCATTGGCAAGTTGGTTTTATCGGTTCGCCGCCAGCACAGCTTTCCGGATTATTACCCAAATTGAAACGCCCCGCATTGGGCCGTGGCGCGATGGCCGTGATCGCTATTCTATGTTTGGTAATTGTCTATTTAGCTGCTGCCGCTTAATAAGCGGGCTATGGAAGATGAAATACACTATCTCGAACGCCCCGGCGGGGCTAATCTGGCTTATTGTTACCACCCAGCCAAACCGGGGGTAAAGGGCAGCACGCTGGTATTTCTGCCCGGCTATATGTCGGATATGGAAGGTGGCAAGGCACTGGCGCTTGATGCATGGGCAAAGGAACAAGGACGCGCGATGTTGCGGCTTGACTATGCCGGATGCGGAGCAAGCGGCGGCGCATTTGAAGAACAGAGCCTGACCGGGTGGCGCGATGATGTGCTTTTCCTGATCGAGAAACTGACATCCGGTTCGCTCACACTGGTCGGATCATCCATGGGCGGGTGGCTGATGCTGCTTGTGGCGCTCGCGCGGCCTATGCGGGTGAAGGCGATAGTCGGTATTGCCGCGGCGCCCGATTTCACCGACTGGGGTTTTTCACAAGACCAGAAAATGACCATCCTGCGCGAAGGCAAGCTGGAAGAACATAGTGAATATAGCGATGATCCCTATGTCACGACCAAGATATTCTGGCAGTCCGGTGAAGCTAATCGCCTGCTCCACAAGGAAGAAATTGCCTTTGATGGTGCGGTGCGATTGCTGCACGGACAGGAAGATGCCGATGTGCCATGGCCTTATGCAATCGAAATCGCCAAGAAAATACGTTCAGCCGATGTGCAGGTGCATCTGGTAAAAGATGGCGATCACCGCTTGTCACGCGATCAGGATATTCATCTTTTGATTGATGTGGTGTCACGGCTTTCTTGAAGCCCTGATTTGGCCGTATGCCTCGATTTGGATGTTCGTATGTTTATAACTCTTGCTTTGGCTCTTGCCGCTCCGGATTATCAAGCTAGTCCTGATCAACCTGTTCCCGAGCAGGCTGGTTCCGGTCTGTCGGTTCCCATGACGATGACCGAAGTGCGGTTTAACGAATGTGTTGATCTGGCGGTGGATGACCCGCCTAGCGGGATTGTCGCAGCCAATAAATGGCGCATGGAAGGTGGCGGATTTTTGGCCCGGCACTGTCTGGGATTTGCTTATGCCGAGCAATTTAACTGGAGCGCGGCCACCACAAGTTTCGTAGAAGCCGCGCGTGAAGCAGAGATTGCCAAATATCCCCGGACAGCCAATTTCTGGGCACAGGCTGGCAATGCTGCCCTGGCTGGAGATCAGCTGGAAAAAGCGCTGGAATATCTTAATGCCGCTTTGGTGCAAAATAGCCTGACGGGCTTGCAAAAGGGCGAGGTGCATCTGGACCGCGCACGCGTGCATGTTGCGATGGATAATTATGATGCCGCCAGAGAGGAATTTGCAATGGTCCAAAAACTGGCCCCGCAAGACCCGCTGGGCTGGCTTTTATCCGCAACTTTGGCGCGTCGTCAAAATGATCTGGCACTGGCCAAGGCGGATATTCAGGTAGCTGCCAAGCTGGCTTCGCAAGACCCGGCGATTGCGCTGGAAGCGGGTAATATCGCTTATGCAGGCGGTGATCTGGTCGAGGCAAAAGCCAATTGGGAAAAGGCGGTAAAGATGGACGCCCAAAGCCGCTCAGCTAAAGCAGCGCAGAAATATCTTGAGCAATTAGCAACCGACGTTTCGCAATAGGTCTGCTTATACCTAATCGGGCTGAGCTTATCTAATCGCAAAATGCTTGCGATATTCGGGTTTGACCGCGCTGATAATCGTCCGTGTCACGGGTAGGTCCACCTGATAGGAACCCTCGACATAAGGCCCGGCTTCATAGGGAGCAACGTTGATAGACACAGTGTCAAAACGCGCGCCCTTTGCCGATCCCAATATCACGGTCTGTTCCGAGGGAGTGATACATGCGTCAAAACCATCCTCGCTATTGGCGTCTACGGGATGACCGCGCTTTTCCGCGCGCTGGATATTTAACTGTTCGCAAAACGCCTTTTGCAATGCCTGATCAAATCTTTCTGCGCCAAATAATGCCATGGTTTCGACCGGCCCGTCAGCATTTTTGTCCCACAGCAGGCTGGTGGTTGTGGACATGCCATGTGCGCCGCCAAGATATTGATATATGCTGCGCGACAGGCTGATGTAGGTGGAGGTTTCTGCTTCCTCGGTCCATAGGACCTGATAATCATAGGGCTTAAGCCTGTACCCATTTCCCATTCTGGCCACTGCCTCTGCATGGTCGCGGTCGGAATCTGCGGAAAAAATTATAGCCTCGCCCAGAGCTTTGTTGCTCAGGTAGCCGGACAAAGCCGGCTCACGGGCCAGCGCCTTAGGGTAGCTATACAGGAACCTATGGTTTTCTGTTTCGGCAGTTATGCCATAAGTCTCCGGAGTTTCGGCAGTATCATCTGTAGCAGCCTTTAACGGACTAAACGACAGCATGGCGGGCAGGAGGAGAGCGCCCATGAGATTCCGGACGTTACGATAGTGCATGATGCTGGCTTAAGCTCCTGTGTTTAATCGAGATAGAAATTAACTGTCGTGACAACGCGCACTTTTTTATAGGGCGTATCAGTCACGCCATATCCGCCGCCATCTCCATCGCGGGAGTTGATCGAGAAATAGCCTTGGGTTGCGGATTTGATCCCGCCGACATCGGTTCCGCTGTCTTCGGCAAATTGCTGGGCAGCTTTGCGGGCGTCTTTGGTGGCCTCTGCGACCATTGCCGGTTTAATGTCTTCAAGCTTGGTGAAATTATAGCTCATGCCCGACCCGTCCTCCAGCACAACGCCGCGGCGGACCAGATCAAATTGGCGGGCAACGGCGGCCTGTGCTTTTTCAATATCAGTGGTGCGAAGAGAAAGCCGCTGGCGGATTGTATATTGGGGAATACCGTTATTCGTATATTGATTGACGTTGACGCCCGTGGGTTTCAGCGCATCTGCTTCAAAGCCAAGTTCGCTAAAAAACTTGCTAATCGCTGCGGTATCGGCATCAATGTCGGCTTGCGCTGTGGCAAGGTTACTGCTCTGAGCACTATAGGCGATGGTCCAGGTTGCCAGATCCGCTGTCACTTCACGTTCAGAAAGCCCGCGCACTGTGACGCTACGGTCTGCCATTTTGGAACGGAGCAACCCATCGCCAAGCAGATAGCCGCCAACAATCATCCCGATGGTCAGCAGTCCTGCGCTGGCCAACAAAACATTGTTTCGCTTTCCTAGAATCCCCCCATTGTCAGTATATTCGCTCATAGTGCTTTCCCTCCCGTTCCTATCATTCTAAACTATATTGACTGAGACATTCGGACATTGCGTCAGCCGCGATGAACCGTGTCTGAATAACGATAAACGGAGTTCCCCTCTATGCCAATTCAATATCTACACACCATGTTGCGGGTCAGTGACCCCGATGCAACAATACAGTTTTTCAACCTCCTTGGCCTTGAAGAAGTGCGCCGCTATGATAGCGAGCAAGGCCGCTTTACACTTATCTTTCTCGCCGCACCGGGCCAAAAAGACATCGCAGAAGTTGAATTAACCTATAACTGGCCCAGCGAAGATAGCCCCCCGGAAGAATATGACGAAGGGCGCAATTTTGGCCATCTCGCTTACCGGGTCGATAATATTTACCAGATTTGCCAGACATTGATGGATGCCGGTGTGACAATCAACCGGCCTCCACGCGACGGACATATGGCCTTTGTGCGGACACCGGACAATATATCGGTAGAATTATTACAGGCCGGTGATGCTTTGCCGGCGCAGGAGCCATGGGCCAGCATGGAAAATATCGGTCACTGGTAGCTTATGCCGCGTCACGAGTGCCCCTTGGTATTTGTGGCAAGTCAAAGCTGATGACCTGGTTTCGGCCATTATTCTTGGCAGTATAAAGCCGCCGGTCGGCCACGGACATAGTTGATCGCAGCGATGACTGTTCGGTAATGGCGGCAATTCCAGCGGAAAATGTAACGGGATCTTTGATTACCGGAACGTGCCGGTGCACCGCCCGGATCAGGCTTTCGCATATCCGGGTCAATTCTGTGGCGGGAGGCTCTTTGCGGTTCTCCCGTCCGTCCTTTGCAAGCAGTAACGCAAACTCCTCACCACCAATACGGGCAGCAAAATGACGTGTTTTTTGTAGTTCCTGACCAACAATCCGCAACACGTCATCACCCACTTCGTGCCCGTATAAATCATTAACGCGCTTAAACAGATCAATGTCCAAAATGGCAAGATGATCATAGCTTTGGTTGCCGCGATTTACCTTGAAGGCATTTTCAAATGCACGGCGGTTCCCGATGCTGGTCAGGCCATCAGTTTCTGCGAGCAATGTCAGTTCAGCCTGTTTAAGTAACGTGTCTTCATGAGCAAGTCGCAACTGCATGATGCGGTGGGCGACACCAAAGGCCAATATGATTGTTTCAGCGACCAGTACGAAATACAGGCCGTAATCCATTGCCGGAATACCAACATAAACATCCATGCCGCGCAAGATACGATCAAGAGTGAAGCAAAGGATCGGGGTCCAGGCTATTATTTGATACCAGATTGCTTGGCTGCCCCGCCGCCACGCGTGGAACATCGAATATATAACAACGAAGAAATAAGGCAGGAAGGCTGCGTGGTAATAGTGACGCCCTTCCAGATTATATCCCCCATCAAAACGCAGGGCCAGAGCGGTGACAAATACCGGAAACACCGCTGTTAGTAGAATGGTCGATTCTAACCATTTGGCTATTTTTCCTGGTTCTATGTAACGAACCAGAAAGAAGCCGCTGGCCGCAATGGCGATTGCCAAAGTCCAGTAATTAAGCAGGAATTTAGTCGTCAGTGTAGTGTCCGGAAAGGCAATGAAAATCAGGCCGGAAGAACTGAATGTATAGATCACACTGGCTGTAATCATAAGACTATGCCAGAGCAAAAAGCTGTGACGAAGCGCGCCATAGAAGAAAATATTATAGAAAAGAGGCATGAGCGCCATGCCGCACAGGATAGCGAACATCACTGACAGGGGCAGCACAAGTTTGTTCGACGCTTCCTTTGATGCAAGTTGCAAAAGCAAAATGGAGCTGGACACTTTGGGATTGTTCATCGCAACATAGACATGTTGGATATTCTGCCGGATTTGCGGATCTTCAGAGCCTGGCACGACCAGTCCGAAATAGCCTTTGGGCCGCCAGCTATGGATGACTTCGCTTTCCGAAAATTCAGCAGAGCGAACGCTGCCGTCATCAAGAACGGCATATAAAGCCATGGATGAGAGGCCGCTACTATCGCTCTGGACCTCGACCGCACCATCTTGAATGGCAGCATCCTTGAACGGTATTTTGACCCATACGCGCGGCCCGCTAACTGCATATTTCTGGTCAGAGCAGTCAAATTTGTCACTGACCCTTAATATATCGTCGATGGTGCCGTTTATAGCTGTGCTATATGTACACAGCTCATTAGACAAAGGAACGGCAGCGTGCGTCGGACCGGAAAACATCGGTGCAATGAAAAATATAAATAATGCCAGAAATGCAGCGGGTAGGCGCAAATTTCGGCCCTTTCTAATGGATCGTTCCGGGAAAGCTTTCGTTCAAATTCAAAAGCTTTGCCCTCGTTTTTTTTCTATGTTCGAGTTCATAGTTGCTAAGCGGCATTGGTTATTTTGTCGTTAACCCTCGACAGGGAAGATACTGTGTCCTAAATTACCAGCCATGCTTGAAATCATCCGTATTCCCGTATTGTCCGACAATTATGTCTGGCTGGTCCATGAAGCGGTTTCCAAAGAAACCATGGTCGTTGATCCTGCTGTGGCCGAGCCGGTATTGGCCGAGGCGGACAAGCGCGGTTGGAAAATTACCCAGATATGGAACACCCACTGGCATCCCGACCATACCGGCGGTAATGCGGCAATCAAGGAAGCGACGGGATGTCATATCACTGGCCCCGAAGCGGAAAAAGAC
This sequence comes from Parasphingorhabdus sp. JC815, assembly GCF_040717415.1. Lineage (NCBI taxonomy): Bacteria > Pseudomonadati > Pseudomonadota > Alphaproteobacteria > Sphingomonadales > Sphingorhabdaceae > Parasphingorhabdus > Parasphingorhabdus sp. JC815. The sequence goes on along the minus strand of NZ_JBFEFM010000004.1, from coordinate 77,432 downwards.
CGTATTCCGACGTTGGATACTCTGGTGAAACAGGGGGATACAGTGCGTCTGGGCGAAGTTGTGGCCGATGTGATCGACGTTCCGGCCCATACAGCGGGGCATATTGCTTTTCACCTCGCAAAGGAAAAAATCGTGTTTGTCGGTGATACGCTTTTCGCAATGGGCTGTGGTCGCCTGTTTGAAGGTACGGCGGCGCAAATGTATGATAATATGCAAAAACTTTCAAAATTGCCCAGCGATACGAAGGTTTATTGCGCTCATGAATATACACAGGCCAACGGCGAATATGCGCTGGTCGCAGAGCCGGACAATCAGGCACTCAAAGAGCGTATGGAGAAAGTCCTGGCTGCGCGGAGCAGGGGAGAGGCAACAGTTCCGACCACAATTGCACTGGAATTAGCAACGAACCCGTTCATGCGGGCGTCATCGGTTGAGCAATTGGCAGAACGACGGGAAGCGAAAGATAATTTCTGAACCCGGTTTCGGTTTTCTGCAACTTTATGGTATAATGAGGACTTGGATTGCCGTTTAAGGAACGGTTCGCGGGGCAATGGAGAAACATGATGCGTAAAATCATATTTACTCTGCCGCTGGCATTGATGCTTGCTGCACCAGCCGCATATAGCGGTACGGCTGAAGTCAAAATTAGCGAAAAGGATCAAGCCAGGTTTGACAATCTTGTCGAAGGCCGAACTGCTGGCGAGCCTGTGAGTTGTATCAGCCGGGCTGATCAGGAGAGGCTAACAGTGATCGGTGACAAATATCTGGTCTATCAGCGTAGCAGCAATCCCAAGACTATCTATGTGAATGAACCTTATGGTGGATGCAGAAATGCGGAACATTATACATTGGTAACGCGCAAATCCACGTCGCGCCTATGTCGTGGAGAGATTGCGCGGGTCAAGGATCTGCAATCGGATATAGTCATCAATAGCTGTAGCTTCAGTGATTTCGTGCCTTATACCAAAATGTCAGATTGAATATAATTTAGCGCGACACCTAGGCTCGTTAATTTGTCCTATTTCCTGTAAAGGGCGTTAAGACGCTCTTCATAGCGGTCACGAATGATGTGGCGGCGGATCTTCATGCTGGGCGTCAGCTCTTCATTTTCGATTGCGAACGGTTCGTCGGCAAATTCAAACCGGCGGACTTTTTCGGTTACGGACAGGCTATTGTTCACACGGTCCACCGCTTTGCCAACCGCCGTTTTGAAGGCGGGGTTGGCCTGTAGTTTCAAAAAGTCATAGGTCATGCCTTCTTCGCGTGACCATTCCAGTGCCCATTCCGGGTCCGGCACAATCAGGCCAACCATATAAGGCCGTCTGTCACCGGCAATCATGGCTTGGAGAATCTCCGGTTGCAGTGTCAACATACCCTCAACCTTTTGCGGAGCGACATTCTCCCCCTTGTCGTTGACGATCAGGTCTTTTTTCCGGTCGGTAATCGCAAGCCGTCCAGCCTCGTCAATCATGCCGATGTCGCCGGTATATAGCCAGCCGTCCTTTATCACGCGTTCGGTTTCGGCCTGATTGCGCCAATAGCCTTTCATGACCAGTTCGCCGCGAACCATTATTTCACCATCCTCGGCAATTTTCACCTCTGTATCAATCATCGGCGGGCCTACTGTATCCATCTTCAGGCCAGCCCGCGGACGGTTACAAGAGATAATCGGCCCGGACTCGGTTTGGCCATAGCCCTGCAAGAGTGTCAGTCCGAGTGATTGGAAAAACACACCAATTTCCGGATTTAACGGCGCTCCGCCGGATACCATGGCTTTAATCCGGCCACCAAAGCGTTGTTGAACCTTGGGGCGGAGGGTTTTGTCCAGGAAAATATCCATCGGTTTGTCACGCAAACGCCTTTTTCCGTCTGCCTCACGTTCCTCCATAGCTATCGCCTTGCCGAGCAGATAGCTGGGCATTTTGCCCTGTTTTTCAACCGTTTTGATGAGCCGCTGGCGTAGCACTTCAAACAGGCGAGGCACCACAACCATGATGGTAGGCCGAACCTCCTCAATATTGGAAGCGAGCTTCTCCAGCCCTTCCGAATAATATATCTCTGCACCCAGCCCCATCGGGAAAAATTGACCGGCGCTATGTTCATAGGCGTGGCTCAGCGGCAGAAAAGACAGAAAAACCTCATCATCCCAGCCAAAATCATTTTCGATGACTTCCGTCGGACCTTTGACATTATGCAATATAGCGCCATGTGATTGCACCACCCCGCGTGGCTTACCGCCAGTGCCGCTGGTATATATGATACAGGCAACATCTTCGCGGGTTATATCAGCAACTTGAGCCGTCACTTCAGCGACATCTTCATCGCTGCCCTGCACCAGATTGTTCCACTGGAGGATTGAAAATTCCCCCGATTGCCCGATGCGAAGATCGGAAAAGCCGATGACTATATCTGCTTCCGAGGATTTTAATACCGCCGGTATCAGATTTTGTGCCAGTTTCTGATTTGCGACGACCACGGCCTTTGCGCCGCTATTATCCAAAATATGCTGATGATCGCCCGGCGTGTTGGTGGTATAGGTCGGAACAGTGATGCACCGCGCCGCCATGATGGCCAGATCGGTGATGCACCATTGGGGGCAATTGTCGGATACCAGCATGATGCGGTCCCCCGGTTTTAGGCCCAATTTTTGAAAAGATTTGGCCAGCGCCGCAACTTGCCGCGCGGCTTCCGCCCAACTGATTGCCTGCCACTGGCCGTCGATTTTGGCACTTAAAAACGGTTTGTCTCCACCCTCGCGCGCGCGCTGGAAAAACATGGAAACCAGATTTGGGAACCCGTCAAATTCCAGATAGCGGTTCTTCTTCGTTTTTGCTGACACTCTATTCACCCTCTCGCGCGGCTTATAATATCAAAGGCTTAGCACCATCGGAAACACAGGCTAGCGCGGATAAAACTATCCGGCAATCTTTTAGGATATGGTTTCGATGGTCATTCGGTAATATCAGAATATTTCTATATTACGGAAGCCTGCTAACTGCCTCTCCAGTGCTGCGCGGGTCCACTGCGCCGACCCAGCCCGCATCGGTTTTCTGCGCGCCGGCAAGTTTTGAGGGCAGGCCGCCAGTTTCAACAACATGACCGAGCCGGGTCAGCGCATCTTGCAATTTTTCCAGATCGCTGCCCTCCTCGACGATCAAGCCGGATTGGTTGAAATAGATATTGGGCATCGCCATCGCGTCTTTTAGCGACATTCCGTAATCCAGCACGCCAATCAGTGTTTTGGTTACATGCATGATAATCCGCTTGCCACCCGCAGAACCCAAAGCGAGTATCGGTTGTCCATTTGCATCATAGACAATGGTTGGTGACATAGAGGAAAGAGGGCGTTTGCCCGCTTGCACTCGGTTCGCCACAGGTGCGCCATTTTTTTCCGGCGCAAAGGTGAAGTCGGTCAATTCGTTATTCAAAACCATACCGCGGGCGAGTAGCTGGCTGCCGAATGGTCCTTCGACGGTTGACGTCATATTGGCAATATTGCCCTGTTTATCGACGGCGGTGAAATGGGTTGTGCCAGCCACTTCCGACGATATAGCGGCGGTGCGCGGAGTTGCTCCGGGCGGGCTACCGGCGGGATAGGTTTCTACGTCCGGAACCCGCGTCCGTGCGCCTTGCAAGCTGATCAGGGCTGAACGTTTGGCAAGATAGCGCTTGTCGATCAGGCCCGCGACCGGCACGGAAACAAAACCCTGATCCGCCAGATATTTTTCACGGTCGGCATAAGCAAGCTGCATGGCCTCCCCGATCACATGCCATGCGCGGGCCGGTTCGTTTTTATAAAGCGCGCCCATATCAAAACGCTCGATAGAGCCGAGTATTTGCAGCACGGTTGTCGCGCCCGAAGAGGGCGGCCCCATGCCGCAAATCCGGTATTCACGGTAGCTGGAGCAAACCGGCGCGCGCAATATGGCGCTGTAATTGGCGAAATCCTGCTGCGTCAGCGTGGACGGATTGCTTGGCGCGTTGGCCACCGCCGCAGAAATGGCTGCGACGGTCTTGCCCGTGTAAAAGGCATCTGCGCCGCCAGCCTGCAATTCGCGAAGCAATGTGCCCAGTTCAGGGTTTTTGATGATCGTGCCGCGCGGAGCCGCTGCGCCGTCACGCCAGTAAAGCTTTTGCATGGCAGGAAAATCTACCCAGAGTTTTTCAAGCCGTTTTATCCAGTCATGCTGCGGCGCGCTGACCGCATAGCCTTGCTCGGCCAGTTTAATCGCGGGTTTGAAGAGTTTTTCCCATGGCAGCTTGCCCCATTTTTTGTGCGCCATTTCCATTAATCGCATATTGCCGGGGACACCGACAGATTTTCCGCCCGGAATCGCTGAACGATAGCCCATGGGCTGACCGTCTTTATCCAGAAACCAGTCGGAACTGGCCGCTGCGGGGGCGGTTTCCCGCCCGTCAATTGTTTCCATCCAGCCAGTTTTGCCGTCATGATGCAAAAAGAATCCACCGCCGCCAATGCCGCTGGATTGCGGTTCCACCACGGTCAATACCAGCATCATCGCCATTGCGGCGTCAGTGGCGGACCCGCCGGCCTGTAATATTTCAAAACCGGCCTTGGTGGCTTCGGGATGGGCGGAAGCAGCAGTGCCGGAATATTGCGCGCTTGCCGAAGTGGCCAGTGCCGGAACAGCCGAAAGTGTGAGGAAGGAAAAAGCGAATAAAGTCAGCAGTTTTTTCATGCCGCCAAGTTTATGGACGGCTCACTGCTTTGGCAAATCATTTATGGGCGCATCCCACCGCATCGGCAACTGAGGAAAATCCGTCGCGTTTCAAAAGCCGAGCCAAGCCGCAGCTCATAGACCGGACCATTAACGGGCCTTCATAGATCATTGCGGTATACAGCTGCACCAGTGAGGCTCCGGCTTTTATCCGCTCATAGGCATCATCTGCATTAGCAATCCCGCCAACACCGATTAACGGAATTTTGCCGCCGCTAACAGCGTAAAAATCCTTTAACCGTTGCAGCGCAAGGTCTTTCAAGGGCGCGCCAGACAGGCCGCCGGTTTCGTCTTTACTGGCCGACCGTAATGAAGGCCGCGTAATGGTTGTGTTGGAAACAATCAGCGCGTCGATATTCTGTTTGACCGTGACATCGACAATATCATCAATATCGGCAGGCTCCAGATCAGGCGCAACTTTCAGGAAAACCGGAACTTTCCGGGCGCTGCCTGCCACTGTATCGCGTGTCTCCATGACGGCTGCAAGCAATTCTTCCAGCGCGCCCTTGTCCTGTAAGGCTCGAAGGCCCGGCGTATTGGGTGATGATATATTGATCGTAAGATAGTCCGCCAGCGGTGCCATGTTTCTAACGCCGATAACATAATCGGCAATGCGGTCGTCACTGTTCTTATTAGCACCGATGTTTATGCCCAGCACGCCGTTACCCATGCGGTTACGCATCCGTTTCAGGCGCGGCGCGGCGGTTTCCTGACCATCATTATTAAAGCCTAAACGGTTGATAACGGCCTTGTCTTTGGCCAGCCGGAATATGCGCGGTTTAGGGTTTCCGGGCTGTGGCAACGGTGTCAAAGTGCCGACCTCTGCAAAGCCAAAACCCATGCGGATCAGCGTATCTGGCACTTCACCATTTTTATCAAAGCCGGGGGCCATGCCGATGGGATTGGGGAAATTCAAACCGGCCAGCGTGGTAGCCAATATGGGATCGGATTTAGGTGCCGGCCCAAGCGGCAGTGCTTTTAATCCGGCGATAGTCAGCCCATGGGCTTTTTCGGCATCAAGCGAGAAAATAAACGGGCGTGCAAGGTCATAGAGCATGATCGGGCCTATGGCAGCGAGAAAGAAACGGCGCAATATGCTTGTGTAGGGGAATGATGACTTAAACCACTACAGGGGCAAAAGAGACAATTCTGCTATCATAGCTCCGGCTATCTCTCCGGCCAACTCTATACCCGTCTCTACATCTATCTCTACACCTATCTCTCAGGCCGGAATTGACTAGAAGCTGACGCCAAATCTGTTAAACGGGTAATCATATTGCAAAGGACAATAATATGATCGCCACCCCTGAATTTGATTTCCAGCTTGGTGAAATGGCCGACCAGATCCGCGATACGACACGGCGCTTTGCTGAAGAAAAAATCATGCCTCTGGCGCAGAAAATGGATCGTGAAGACTGGTTCCCGCGCGAACTTTGGGAGCAGATGGGCGATCTGGGTTTGCACGGAGTGACCGTTGAGGAAGAGCATGGCGGTTTGGGTCTTGGCTATTTGGAGCATGCTATTGCGGTGGAGGAAGTTAGCCGGGCCAGCGCCGCACTGGGGCTTAGTTACGGGGCGCATAGTAATCTATGCGTCAACCAGATCCGCCGCTGGGCCACACCGGAGCAAAAGGCAAAATATTTGCCGAAACTGATTTCCGGCGAGCATGTCGGTTCGCTGGCCATGTCAGAGGCCGGGGCAGGGTCCGATGTCGTAAGCATGAAGCTGAAGGCCGAAGCGGTGCAGGGCGGATATATTCTGAACGGCACGAAATTCTGGATTACCAATTCAACCGATGCCGATACTCTGGTGGTATATGGAAAAACCCGGCCCGAAGCGGGGTCAGGTGGCATAACCGCTTTTCTGATAGAAAAGGGTATGAAAGGTTTTTCCATCGGCCAAAAAATCGAGAAAGTCGGTATGAAAGGCAGCCCTACCGCAGAACTCGTGTTCGATGATTGCGAAGTTCCGGAAGAAAATGTCATGGGGCCGATTAACGGCGGCGTAGGCGTGTTGATGTCCGGACTGGATTATGAACGGGCGGTGCTGGCCGCTATCCCGCTCGGCCTGATGCAGGCCTGTCTCGATACGGTCATCCCCTATGTTCGGGAGCGCAAGCAATTTGGCAAACCGATTGGCACGTTCCAACTGATGCAGGGCAAGATTGCCGATATGTATGTCCGTCTGAACAGTGCGCGTTCCTATGTCTATGCCGTCAATAAAGCCTGTGACAGCGGCCAGACAACCCGATTTGATGCGGCTGGCGCTATCATGTATGCGTCGGAGAGCAGCGTTCGCGTGGCCGAGGAATCGGTGCAGGCACTGGGCGGCGCGGGCTATACAACCGACTGGCCGGTGGAGCGGTATTGGCGCGACAGCAAGCTGCTCGACATTGGCGCGGGAACCAATGAAATCCGGCGGATGCTGATCGGGCGTGAGCTGATCGGCGGGAATTGATCGGAGGGGTCTGAATAGCGAGGTCTGAATAGCGGGGCCCTCACAATCACGCGCTCATCGTTCAAACATGGAATAGGGCCGTGTGCTTGACCCCGTCTAATCAATAGATTAAAGCCGCGACCAGTGATGTTGCAGCGCAGCATTTCAATCTAAAAATACATTCAGCGGGGGCCAATAGCATGGCGATACACAGCGATTTCAAACGCGACTGGCTTTCCAATCCGAAAACCGAATTTCTGGCCGGACTGGTTGTGGCTTTGGCCCTGATTCCCGAAGCCATCGGTTTTGCAATCATTGCCGGGGTTGATCCGCGTGTAGGGCTTTATGCCAGTTTCTCGATTGCGGTGATTATCGCTATGGTCGGTGGGCGTCCGGGCATGATTAGCGCCGCAACCGCGGCTGTCGCGGTGCTGGTGGTTCCGCTGGTGCGCGATCATGGCGTCGAATATCTATTCGCCGCAACGATATTAATGGGCGTTTTTCAGGGGATTGCCGCTTTATTAAGGCTCGATCTGCTGATGCGCTTTGTATCGCGGTCGGTGATTACCGGCTTTGTCAACGCACTGGCGATCCTGATTTTCATGGCGCAGCTTCCCCAGTTGACCGGCGAAGCCTTTACTATGCAGACCTATGCGATGGTCGCTGCCGGTCTGGCGATTATCTATGGCTTGCCAAAATTGACCAGTTTGGTGCCATCACCACTGGCGGCGATCATTGTGCTGGCGGGGGTGAGCATATATTTCAAAGTGGATGTTTCGACCGTCGGCGATATGGGTGAATTGCCCGACAGCTTGCCATGGCTACATATTCCGCAGGTTCCGCTAACTTGGGAAACTTTGCAGATTATTGCGCCTTTCTCTCTGGCGATGGCTGCGGTCGGCTTGCTGGAATCGCTGCTCACCGCTTCAATAGTCGATGATATGACAGAAACACGCAGCGATAAACGGCGTGAAACCTATGGGCAGGGCATTGCCAATTTCATCACTGGCTGGATCGGCGGCATGGGCGGCTGTGCGATGATCGGCCAGTCTGTCATCAACATTAAATCAGGTGGCCGTCGGCGGCTTTCTACTTTTGTTGCAGGCGTGATGCTTTTGGTTCTGATTGTCGGATTGGGGCCGCTAGTAGCGCAAATCCCTATGCCTGCCCTGGTCGCTGTAATGATATTTGTGTCGGTCAGCACGTTCCGCTGGAAAAGCTTTGTCGAAGCTGCCCATCACCCGTGGCCATCCAATGTCGTTATGCTGGCAACTGTTGTAATGGTGGTGGCCACGCATGATTTGTCCATCGGGGTGCTGACGGGTGTCTTGCTCTCTGGCATATTCTTCGCATGGAAGGTGCGTCAGCTTGTCACTATTCAGGATTTTATCGAAGTGACAACGCACCGCTATGTCTTTGCCGGTCAGATTTTCTTTGGCTCTGTTGATATGCTTTATGAGGCAATGGAGTTTAACGAAGAAGGCATTGATACGGTGATCATTGATGTGCACGACGCGCATTTCTGGGACATTTCGGCGACGGGTATGCTCGACAAGATTGTCGACCGGCTAAAAGGTGAGGGCAAAAAGGTTGAGGTAATCGGCCTGAATCAAGCCAGCGCGACATTGGTCGAGAAATATAGCGAAAATGATCGGCCGTTTGAAAGTCTGGGCGTCATCGGGCACTGATTGACGGGGTCTTAAAGCCACAGTCATTTTGTGCCTGCGATGATGGCGTTTGCAGCATGGCGATGATGTTAATAGAGCGGCAAACACTGTTTTTGTTGTTTGTCCTACAGACACCATCTAGGCTCTAGGAAAAACCACAGGAGACCACCATGATCAAACTGCACCATCTGGAATATAGCCGCTCAACCCGGATTATCTGGCTGTTTGAGGAATTGGGCCTGAAATACGATATGGTGCGGCATCAACGGCATCCTGAAACCATGCGGGCACAAGCAGACCTCGCGGCGATACATCCGCTGGCCAAAGCGCCGACGGTTATTGTCGATGACCATCTGATGATGGAATCGGGCGCAATTATTGAATATATTCTGGAACAATATGGCGAAGGCAGGCTGGCTCCGGCGGTGGGGTCAAAGGATCGCGCCGAATATCTCGAATGGTTGCATTTTGCCGAAGGGACATTGGCCAATCCGGTTATTATCCAGATGCTTGCTCCCCGTTTTGGCGGACTGGGTGAGGGCTATGCACCGTTTGTTGAAGGAGAGGTGGTCAAGCTGCTCGACTATGTAGAGCATCATCTCGACAATCGTGAATATATGGTCGGGGACGGGTTCACGGGCGCCGATATCAATATCACCTATGTCATCGAACTGGCGATGGCGGGCGGGATGCTTGCCAATCGTCCCGCTTCCATGGCTTATGGCAAGCGGATGATGGCACGGGCGGCTTACAAGAAAGCGATTGAACTGGGTGGGCCGGTTGTTCCCACGTTGGCGGGGTAGAACTGGCAGGTTAAGATCCGCTGTTGGTCAGGCAGACTCCCTGACCACAGCTTTTCCGGTTTCGCGCTGAACCTTTAATTCGGCTTTCAGCTTTGCCGGATTGCGGGCAAATATAAAACCGAAGCTCACGCCGCCTTCCTTGCCGATGGTGGCGTGATGCAGTTTATGCGCCTGCACAAGGCGTTTGGCATAGCCTCGCTTCGGAACATATTTAAAGTAACGTTGATGCACCAGGCCGTCATGGATTAACGTGTAAATAATACCGTAGAATAATATGCCCAGCCCGATCCATGTGCCCGGCTCCCACGCAGCAGCGCCCATAATCATCGGGCTGCCGACCATGAACATCGAAATGCTCATCAGCGCACCGGCTATGCCGTAAAGGTCATTTTTCTCCAGCAGTTTGTTATGCGGTTCATGGTGATCGCGGTGCCAGCTCCAGCCGAAACCGTGCATGATATATTTGTGTGCAGACCAAGCGACAATCTCCATCGCTATGACAGAAGCAAATATGGTAGCAAGGATTGCAAATAGACTCATGGGATGAGAATACGCCTTTCGGAAGTGCTTTTGAAGACACTTCTCCCTTGCAAGGCCAATTGATCTCGGTAAACGGGGCACCATATAGATTTATAAAGCCATATAGATACATAAGGACGGTATAAATAAGGAATGACCGAAGCAAAAACCCTGTATGAGAAAATTTGGGACGCGCATGTAGTGGATCAGCGCGATGATGGCACTGCGCTTATTTATATCGACCGCCATCTGGTGCATGAAGTTACCAGCCCACAGGCGTTCGAAGGGCTACGCAAGGCCGGTCGCAAGGTGCGACGACCTGATCTGACACTCGCTGTTCCCGATCATAACCTGCCGACAACAGCGCGCATTGATGCCGATGGTAATAAGATTCCCATTGCCGACCCGCAAAGCGCGGCTCAGCTTGAAGCGCTGGAGGCCAATGCGCCTGCAAATGGTATCAAATATATCGGTGCCAGCGACAAGGAGCAGGGCATTGTCCATGTTATCGGTCCCGAACAAGGGTTTACGCTACCCGGCACGACATTGGTCTGCGGCGACAGCCATACGGCGGCCCACGGCGCATTGGGCGCGCTGGCTTTTGGTATCGGAACCAGTGAAGTCGAACATGTTCTGGCGACGCAGACACTGCAATTGTCACGCTCAAAAACCATGGAGATCCGGGTTGAGGGCTTGCTTGGCCCCGGTATCAGCCCCAAAGATTTGATCCTTCATATCATTGGTGTGATTGGCACGGCGGGCGGAACCGGCCATGTAATCGAATATCGCGGAGAGGTTTTTGATCAGATGTCGATCGAGGGGCGGTTGACAATAGCCAATATGTCAATCGAAGCGGGCGCTCGCGCAGGATTGATCGCACCGGATGAGAAAACCTTTGCTTACCTGAAAGGTCGCCCGATGGCTCCGAAAGGTGCTGATTGGGATGCTGCGGTCGCATATTGGAAAACATTGCCAACCGATGAAGGCGCAACATTCGACAAAAGCGTTACGATCAACGCAGCCGATGTTGTGCCAACCGTAACATGGGGCACCAGTCCGGAAGATGTTGTTCCGGTTACGGGCCATGTCCCCGATCTTGAGAGTTTTGCAGATCCTTCCAAACAGGATGCGGCCCGTAAGTCTCTGGAGTATATGGGGCTTTCAGCCGGGCAGGCGTTAAGCGATGTGGCGGTGGAAAATATTTTTATCGGTAGTTGCACCAACAGCCGGATAGAAGATCTGCGCGCTGCCGCAAAAGTGCTGGAAGGCCGCAAAATTGCCGCTGGCATAAAATGGGCGATCATCGTTCCCGGATCGGGACTTGTGAAAGCGCAGGCCGAGGAAGAAGGGCTGGACAAGATATTTATTGATTCGGGTTTTGAATGGCGTGAACCGGGATGTTCGGCCTGTCTTGGTATGAATCCGGATAAAGTACCGCCGGGTGAACGCTGTGCGTCGACATCCAATCGCAATTTTGTCGGGCGTCAAGGGCCGGGTGCGCGAACCCATCTCATGTCTCCTGAAATGGCCGCAGCCGCCGCGATTAAGGGCAAGCTTACAGATATTCGTGAACTAGGATAAGATTTAGCTATGGCAGATGACAAGAAACAGCCTGAAGTTGAAGGTTCTGAATCAAAGAAAACCGATACCAAGGGCGGTGATAGTAAAAATGACAAATGGACTACCGGTGCCAAAGTCGGCGCGGCGGTCGGCTCGGCTGCGATTGCAGCGGCGTTAATCTATGCCGGGCGGCACAAGATGCGTAAGCTGGATGAATTTAAAACTCCCAAGCCGAAAGCGGGCATCCGCTATGAAAATGAGCCGGTTGATGATGCTATTGAAGAGGAAGAAGAATGAAGCCGGTAAAAAAGGTCGAGGGGCGTGCTATTCCCTTTGGTCAGAAAAATGTCGATACCGATGTGATTATTCCCGCGGCATGGCTTAAAACCATATCGCGGGAAGGGCTGGGCCAGGGTGCGTTTGAAACGGTCCGTGCACAAGAGGGTAATGTGTTTGATGATCCCGAATATGCCGGGGCTCCTATCTTGATTGCCGGTGATAACTTCGGGTGCGGATCCAGTCGCGAACATGCGGCATGGGCGCTGGAAGATATGGGTATCAAGGCGATACTTGCTCCCAGTTTTTCGGACATATTTTCCGGCAACGCTTTCAAGAACGGTCTGCTTGCCATCGCGCTTCCGCAAGAGGCGATAGACCGGTTGATGGAGGTCGCAAAGACCGACCCGATCACGATAGATATGGAAAGCATGAGTGTGACGACCCCGTTTCAGGATCGTTTTTCGTTCACCATGGACCCTTTCCGGCAAAAATGTTTGATGGAAGGGCTTGATGAAATTGACCTGACAATGGCCAAGTCCAATGCCATAAAAGCTCATGAACAACATATTGATTCTGTGCAGCCATGGCACAGGCCAGTGGCGGAATAGCTGTATCACTATAAGGTCAGATCATTTTTAAGGCCGGATTTAACTGGCCAGAAATATTATAACAGGAGAAGATAATGAAGGCATTAATGTCTACAAAGGTTGGCGGTCCCGATAGTCTGGAAATGCTTGAGGTTGATAGTCCGGTAGCAGGCAAGGGGCAGGTGGTCATTGATGTCAAAGCCTGTTCGATCAACTATCCCGATGTCCTGATTATCCAGGATCTCTATCAATTCAAACCACCCCGGCCCTTTGCGCCCGGCGGAGAGGTATCGGGCATCATTACCGAAATTGGCGAAGGGGTGAACGGCTTTGCCGTGGGCGACCGTGTGGCGTCCACAACCGGCCATGGCGGTCTGGTTGAAAAAGTGGCGGTTAACGAAAACAGCCTATTCAAGATTCCCGATAGTGTCAGCTTTGAAGACGCATCTGCATTGATACTCACCTATGGCACGTCGATCCACGCGCTCGTCGATCGCGGGCATATCAAAGAAGGCGACACCTTACTGGTGCTTGGAGCGTCCGGCGGCGTCGGTATCGCAGCGGTTGAGCTGGGTAAAGCATTTGGCGCTCGGGTTGTAGCTGCGGTATCCTCTGAAGAGAAAGCCGCATTTGCCAAAGCGGCTGGCGCGGATGAAACGGTTGTTTACGCACGCGCGCCTTTTGACAAAGACCAGTCCAAAGCATTGGCGACGCAGTTCAAGGAGGCTGTCGGCCCCAATGGCGCAGATGTAATTTATGATGCGGTTGGCGGCGATTACAGTGAACCGGCAGTGCGTTCCATTGCATGGGAGGGACGTTTCCTGGTTGTCGGTTTTCCTGCCGGCATTGCAAAATTACCGCTTAATCTGACTTTGCTGAAGTCCTGTGATGTTTGCGGAGTATTCTGGGGCGCTTATGCAGCGCGCGACCCTGCTGGTAATCGGGCACATATCGACCATTTGTTCAAACTGTGGGACCAGGGCAAGATTCAACCACGCGTATCGGAAGTATTCGACTTTGCTGATGCTGGAAAAGCGATTCAGAAATTAGCAGATCGCGGTGCGATTGGTAAGCTGGTGGTGAAAGTGGCAGAATGATTTTTACGGGCCTCTTGCCGACTGTGCGGGCAATGCCTATTTCTATTCAACAAGATCCAGTAATGGATAAACGCTAATTAGGGAAAATTATGACTGGCTTTGAAGATCGTGAAAAAGCGTTTGAGAATAAATTCGCGCGCGATGCAGAAATGCAGTTCCGGTTAACCGCAAGGCGCAATCGCCTTATTGGTGAATGGGCTGCTGAAAAAATGGGTCTTACAGCTGAAGAAACGGACGCTTATGCCAAGGCGGTTGTTCAGGCGGATTTTGAAGAAGCCGGTGATGAAGATGTTATTCGCAAGCTACTAGGTGATCTAACAACCGCCGGGGTTGAAATTGATGATGCCGGTATACGCACAGAGCTGTCCAACAAAATGGTCGAGGCGCGGCGTCAGTATATTGAAGAGGCTTCATAGGATAATTTAATATGCCAATGGCAAGTGACGATATCAAGGCAATGATCCTTGAAGCTTTTCCCGATGCCGAGGTTACCATACAGGACCTTGCCGGGGATGGAGATCATTATGCAGCAACGGTTTTAACGCCCGCTTTTGCAGGTATGAACCGGGTAAAGCAGCATCAGGCCGTATATGCGGCTCTAAAAGGTAAAATGGGCGGAGAGCTGCACGCGCTGCAATTAACCACCGGGGTTCCGGAATAGAACCTGAAATGGAGAATGAAGATGAGTGACGCCGTAAACCAGAAAATTGACACAATGGTCCAGTCGAATGACGTGGTCCTGTTCATGAAGGGAACGCCCCTTTTTCCGCAATGCGGCTTTTCAAGCAAAGCAGTTGCGATCCTTGAGCATCTCGGTGTCGGTTTTGAATCTTTCGATGTGCTTCAGGATATGGAAGTGCGCCAGGGAATAAAAGAGTTTTCCGACTGGCCGACCATCCCCCAGCTTTATGTCAAAGGCGAATTTGTTGGTGGTAGCGATATTATGATGGAAATGTATGAAGCAGGCGAGCTGGGCGAATTAATGGCCGAAAAAAAGGTCGCGCCTGCGGCAAGCTAAAGCGCGGTGTTAGTGTGTCCGGTGACGGTGTTTTTTAAGTCTACCGAGCAATAATTCTGCATATAATCACTGGCTCTTCGTGCCGATGTGGCCCGATTCATTAGAGCCTTACTGGAAAAGATACCGGTTTTCTGCGATGCAGGAATGCCGGTATTTTTGTAGCAGTTCCATAAAGACGTTTATTTGGGAGGGGGGCGGCACAGACCAGTATGCCGCCCCTCGTAAAGTGTTTCATGGGTAGTGAAACGTAGGAACCCCTATATCACTGCATTCCCTGTGCCAGTTTTTGATTTATATTATATTTCAACATGATGTATAGTTAAAATCGCTTTAACTATATTGCTGTTGTAAAGTTTATCGACAGATTACAGGTGCTGTTCGATTGCCCCGCATGGCAAGCTGTCCGCTCCAACGCGAACCGCCACTCAGCAGATTAACAAAAAATGCCAGAAAGATGCCTAAAAGATGAAGGCTATTTACATTTTTGGCAAATGAAACTACACATGTAGTCACTGTTGATTCTATTTCTGGGATTATTGGGAGTGTCTGGACATGGTCGAACGTATCAGCGATGCCGAACATGAAGTCATGGAGGTGCTTTGGAAAAAGGCACCTTTGACTGCGACAGAAGTGGCTGACCGTATAGGTGATGCCAGAGGCTGGTCGTTGCAAACCGTCAAGACGCTTTTGTCCCGTCTGGCTGCCAAAGCGGCTATCGGTACAGAACGTGATGGTCGGCGTTTTCTATATTCCCCACTCGTAGAGCGTGATGCGTATCTGACGGGTGTCTCCCGCAAGTTTGTAGATCGCCTTTTCGGAGGTAAAGTGACGCCGCTGGTGGCGCATCTGGCCGAAGCGGATCAGCTAAGCGCGGATGATATAAAGGAAATTGAAGAGCTTTTGAGGGAGTTGAAGGGATGACCAACTGGGTGATGGACACAATGGTGTCAATGACGCTTCTGATGGCTCTGGTGCTGATGGTCCGAAAGCCGGTAAGCCATTATTTTGGTGCACATATCGCTTATTTGCTCTGGGCGTTGCCGCTTGCCCGGCTGTTCATGCCTACCCTGACGATAAAAGCCCCAGCGCCTGTTGAAACAATGCAAACATCCGCGCAAACAGCAGCGGCGTCGCCGTTGTTTTCGGACATCGCAATCGTCGCTTCGGACAAGTCTGCTGCGGTTAGTGCGCTTGGCTCGATCGATTGGATGATGGTCGCTTTGGTGGTATGGATTGGCGGTGCTGGCATGCTATTTATAAGCAAACTGGCGGGTTATTTTCAGTTTCGCGAGGATATAGTCTCCGATGGTAAACTTGTCGGACGGCATGGACGGATAAAAATCCTTGAAACAGCGGCAGTGGGCGGGCCTTTGGCTTTTGGATTGCTGGAAAAATATATAGCAGTGCCGACCAATTTCTTTCGGGATTTTGCGCCACGTGAGCGTGAACTGGCATTGGAACATGAAATTTCCCATCATGAATCGGGTGATCTAATGGCCAATTTCGTTGGTCTGTTGGTTTTGTCATTACACTGGTTTAACCCGGTGGCATGGTATGCGTGGATCGCATTTCGGCAGGATCAGGAAACCGCTTGTGATGCTCGTGTTCTGCAAAATGGCGGTCGCGAGCTGCGCGGGGTATATGGCCGGACGATCGCGAAATCCGTATCCGGCCATCAACTAGGCCTTGCAAGTCCGTTGAATCAAAAGAATAAAATCAAGGATCGGCTGAAAATGCTGGGGCAGACTGAAAAGTCGGTTTTGCGTAAGCGGATGGGTGCTTTGATGGTTGGGGTCAGCACGGTTGTTGCATTGCCGTTAACAGCCACGGTGACCTATGCCGTCGAAGTGCAACCGGATGAGGATCAGATCGGCAATAGCGTCGCCGTTGTCAGCGCCGGTGCTGGGAATGATTATAATACCGGCGATAGTAGATATTCTCTTTCAGAAAATAATCAGCAAAAACAGGAAATGACGAGCACTTTGCAGAAAGTGGGTGCGCCGCACAGTGCAAACCTGCCGCATATGGCTCCGGTAGAGCCGGTCAATAGCGATTCGTTGAAATCCAGAAATTTTGATCCAGCTGACGGAAATCAAGCCATAACGATACTGAACGGCGAAAAGGATTGGGGCAAAGTCATAGCGAACGGCGATGAGTTTGTTCACAAAATTAAACATAATGGCCGGACTATCATTCTTAGAACCAACAAAGATCTCAATAAGGATGAAGTCCGGAAAATGGTTGAGGAAGCCGAGGAATCCCGGCGTGAAGCAGAAGAGAGCCTTAAGCAATCAGAAATAGAGCGCCATGCAATTCGCGCCAAGCTTGCTGAAGCCGCACGGGAAATGAAGCAGGTGGAAAATGAGTGGAAGAAAAAGCGGTCAGCAAAAGCTCCTCTAGATCATGAAACGCGGTTGGAAATTGAGCGTGCTTTTAGAGAGGCCCAGCACGAGATAGAAAAGGCGGTAAAAGAAGCGGAATATGAAGCGCGTCAAGCCGAACGAGAGGCCCGGCGGATAGGCCAGGAAAAAGCCATTAAGACACAAACCGTCGCAGGCCGGTTTTGGTCAGCATCGCAAATTAGCTTCAATTCATCTTTTGCATCCGCTAATAACGCTAACCGATCCATGAGCGTGAACAGTGCCAAGCCTGAGTGCACATCCGTAAATATAGCAGCGGTTACTACGGGCGGGATGGGTAATCTGGTCTGGGCCAATATGACAGGTTGCCCGATTCAGGAAAAGCAACCGTTGCTGAAAAATGCGTTGAAAATAGTAGAGCACGAACAGATAAAGACGGCGGCTTGCAACGA
Source organism: Parasphingorhabdus sp. JC815 (assembly GCF_040717415.1). Taxonomy (NCBI): domain Bacteria; kingdom Pseudomonadati; phylum Pseudomonadota; class Alphaproteobacteria; order Sphingomonadales; family Sphingorhabdaceae; genus Parasphingorhabdus; species Parasphingorhabdus sp. JC815. The sequence goes on along the minus strand of NZ_JBFEFM010000004.1, from coordinate 59,915 downwards.
AAAAGACGGCATGCACACTGCGAAAGTTGAAGCCTGACCGGAATATAAAAGGCGAAAAGCGCGGATCTTCCGATTTTGCGATGAAATTCGGGTTGTTTTCTGGTGTAAACATGCCACATCTTGAACATGAGCACAGAATTTGACCCCGATAGTTTCCCGACTGGTATTTCGGAACAACTGGAACCGCTAGTCGTCCGGGTGTTGGCTGGCAATCCTAGCCCTTATACCTATACCGGCACACAAACATATATTGTCGGCAACGGCAGTGACCGGGCGGTCATTGATCCCGGCCCGGTGATAGATGGACATATTGACGCTATAATGGCGGCGGTCGGCGATACAAAAATCACTGCGATCATGTGCACCCATACCCACCGCGACCATAGTCCGGCTGCAAAACCGCTGGCAGCACGCACAGGCGCACCGATTATCGGTTGTGCGCCTCTGGTTCTGGAAGATGATGGGCCGCGCGCAGATGAAAGTTTCGACAAGGATTATAATCCTGACCGTGTGTTGAGCGATGGTGAAACCGTGTCGGGTGATGGCTGGACGATCGAAGCGGTGGCGACGCCGGGTCATACATCCAATCATCTGTGTTTCGCTTTACAAGAATCTGGCGCATTATTTACTGGCGATCATGTCATGGCCTGGTCGACAAGTGTTATCGTTCCACCTGATGGCGATATGGCTGATTATATGGCCAGCTTGCAGAAAATCTATGAGCGCGATGACAAGATATATTACCCCGCACACGGAAAGAAAGTAGAGAAGCCCCGACAATTGGTCCGCGGTATGATGGGCCATCGCAAACAGCGCGAGCGACAAATATTAAAACTTCTTGAAGGCAGCGCAGCGGCTATTCCCGATATGGTCACACAAATGTATAAAGGGCTTGATCCCCGCTTGAAACGAGCGGCCGGTCAATCCGTCCGGGCGCATCTGATCGACTTGCAGAACAGGGGGATTGTCGGTGAAGATGGCGATATATGGCAAATGTCCACATGAACCGCCGCATCGCCATACCCATGGCGATCATGGTTGGTGTTTTGGTAATCATCGGCGCATTGTCATGGGGTTTGCTCTCAAAATTTGAAAGCGGCTTTAGTCCTGATCCCGTATCTATTGCCAGCGCCAGCCTGGACGGATTGCGTGAACAGAACCGCCTGACGGTTTTTTCCGCAAGCTATAATGCGACTGTTACGACCACAATGACGCGTATGGGGCTATCGGCGCGCAAGACTCTGATCATGCCGGGGGCAGTGCGTTATGAGGTCGATCTTGCAAAGCTGGATGCTGATAATGTCCGCTGGGATGCAGAAACAAACACGCTCTCCGTGGAGATGCCACCAATAGAAATTGCCCGGCCAGAGGTGCAGATTGACCGTATTCAAAGCTATGGCGAAGGCGGTATATTATTAGCCCTGACCGATGCGGAAAAGACGCTCGATGAAGCCAATCGGAAAAAAGGTGTGGCTGAACTGGCGAAGCAAGCAAAAAATCCTCTGCAGATGCGGCTGGCGCGTGATGCGGCGCGGCGGGCGGTGGAATCAAGTTTTGTCTTGCCATTGCGCGCAGCCGGACTGGATGCTAAAGTTGATGCGTTTTTTCCATACGAACGGGGTAATGGCAATATAGATCGCTGGGACGTATCCCGCTCAATCAAGGAAGTGTTGGCGGAAAAAGACAGGCATGATGCAAGATGAGGAGCCTTTGGATCGGTTTATGTGTGCTAATGTTGGCTGCCTGTCAGCAAGCGGAAGATGAACAGCAATCCACAGCCACTGAATTTGCGCTACCCGTCCCGATAACCAATAATGCAGTTGCATTGGCGGGCAGGAATCAGGCGATTTATAGCTTTAACGGCCTGAAATCCGGTAAAACTTGGCAAGATACTAGCAACGCCGCCTTTGCATGTGATATCGGGTTAAAAACATGCAAAGAAATTGCGTCTGTGCCGGTAAGTGATGGGCGGCTGGCTAGCACTGCTGTTACTGTGGCCGGTAAAATCTATATTTTCGGTGGCTATACTGTTGCAGAAAACGGAGCCGAGGTTTCGGCACCCGAGCTGTTTATATTTGATCCTGAAACAGAAGAATATGCACGTCTTTCCGATATGCCGACGCCAGTGGATGATATGGTCGCTCTGCCTTACCGTGAACGTTATATTTATCTGGTATCTGGCTGGCATAATGAAGGTAACGTTGCTCTGGTCCAGCTTTATGACACGCAAACTGATACATGGCAGATGGCGAACGAGTTTCCCGGAACGCCTGTATTTGGCCACGCCGGCGGCATTGCGGGTAACAGCATGATTATAAGCGATGGCGTAGCCGTGGCCGGGTTGGTCGATGGAAAACGTAAATTTGTCGCTGCCCCGTTTGCATGGCGCGGTGATATTGATGCAGATGATCCGGCGCATATAACATGGCGTGCAGTGGCCGCTCATCCCGGCGCCCCGCTATACCGCATGGCGGCAATGGGCGATAAGGATCGCGGCCTGATCCTGTTTGCTGGCGGCGGTGATAATCCGTATAATTACGATGGAATCGGCTATGACGGTGTCCGGTCAAAACCAACGGACCGGATCTTCGGATATGATCTAAAAACGGACCAGTGGATTGAACTTGGCAAACTCCCAGAACCGAGCATGGATCATCGCGGGCTCGTAAAAGCGGGTAATGATTACTATATTATAGGCGGAATGGACGCGGATCAGGCCGTGACAGCGCGGATTATGAAGTTCCGCATAGATGATTGATCTTCGCTGCTTCTTCATGGCATAGCGGCGGCAAGTTACTTATAAGGAAGAAACAATGGACGCACGTGGCGGAATTGGCGGCAGTCTAGCCGGAGTGGATATTATTGAGGAAATCAACAAGCTACGCAAAGAGCGTAATGCGATTATCCTTGCCCATTATTACCAGAAACCGGAAATACAGGATATTGCCGATTTTGTCGGTGACAGTCTTGAGCTATCGCGTAAGGCAGCAGAGACAGATGCTGATGTTATCGCCTTTTGCGGTGTAAAATTCATGGCGGAAACGGCCAAAATCCTGTCGCCTGAGAAAATTGTTGTGCTACCGGATATGGACGCGGGATGCAGCCTTGAAGATAGCTGCCCGCCCGACAAGTTCAAAGCGTTTCGGGACGAACATCCCGATCATATCGCGCTGACCTATATCAACTGCTCTGCGGAGGTGAAGGCGCTTTCAGATATTATCGTAACCAGTTCGTCTGCCGAACATATTCTGTCGCAAATCCCGCTGGACCAGAAGATTATTTTTGGACCTGATAAACATCTTGGCGCCTATATTTCCAAGAAGAGCGGGCGTGACATGCTGTTGTGGCCCGGTGTCTGCATCGTCCATGAAGCGTTTAGCGAAACCGAACTGTTAAAATTGCAAGCGCAGCATCCCGGCGCGCCGATTGCCGCGCATCCGGAATGTCCTGCCTATATTCTGGATCATGCCGATATGGTGGGTTCGACCAGTGCAATTTTAAAATTTGCCAAAGAATCCGACAGTGGCACAGTGATTGTGGCAACCGAGCCGCATATCATCCACCAGATGGAAAAAGCGGTGCCGGAGAAGAATTTTATCGGTGCACCCGGTGCGGACGGCAACTGTAATTGCAATATATGTCCGTATATGGCGCTTAACACGATGGAAAAGCTTTATGTTGCGCTGCGCGATCTGGAACCTCGCATCGAGATGGATGAGGAATTGCGGCTTGAGGCTCGCAAGTCGATAGACAGAATGATGGAAATGGCCAGCGCGACCGTTGGGCAGGGGGACTTGGGGCCAACTGATTTGGCACATGAAGGTTAGTTGCGATCACCCGTCCCCCAAAAGGTGCTGATGTGATGATTTTGCACGATATGTTTGCGATATGATCGCGCGTATTCGTTCATTATTGGTCTCGATCAATGCCAGCTACTGGTTTTTTCCTGCACTTTTTTCGATACTGGCCGGCCTCCTTGCATTGCTGACAGTCTATCTGGATCGCAATGGCGCAGCGGAGTGGCTACAGCAGTTTGACTGGATGCACCCTAGCCGTCCCGAAGGAGCCAGAACGACATTTACTGTAATTGCCGGCTCAATGATCGGTATTGCTGCTACAGTTTTCTCGATTACTATTGCTGCTGTGGCCTATGCCTCGGGTAACTACGGGCCGCGATTGCTTACCAATTTTATGGAAGATCGCGGTAATCAGCTCTCTTTAGGTGTCTTTATAGCGACGTTTACCTATTCCCTTATGGTGCTGCGTACTGTGCGGAATGAGAATGAGGCGGCGGCTAGCTCCATGAGCGCCGGGGCGACCGCCTTACCAGGCTTTACACCTCAATTGTCGTTGATGGTGGGCATGATATTAGCGATATTTTCGGTCGCGGTTCTGGTATACTTCCTGCACCATATTCCGGCGAGTATCCGGATCAATACGGTACTACAAGGTATTGGCGAACGGCTTATCCATGATATCAAGGAGCGGTTTCCGACCGACGCACAAGAACGCGAACCAAGAGAGCAGTCACCCGGCGAAAAGGTTGTTGCTACCAGTGTGGGCTATGTCAAAATAATTGATTTTGACGGTTTGGATGACATTGCAAGAAACTGCGGCGCGACGATAGCGATTAAAATCCGCACGGGTGATTTCATCCACCCGCTGGTTCCGCTAGTTGAGGTTAGCAATATCGATCTCACCGACGATATTTCCAGAAAAATCCGTAACTGTATCAGCACAGGAGGAATGCGCTCGGCAACACAAGATCTGGAATATCTGATTGATGAGCTGGCCGAGATTGCATTGCGCGCATTGTCACCGGGCATAAACGACCCTTTTACAGCGGTTACAGCCATGCATTGGACAGGGGCAGCGGTGGCGGAACTGGCGCGGCGTGACCTTGACAGGGGGCCTGAGCAGGAGGATTATGACTGGGACTGCGTTCAACCGCTCAGCGATGATTTCAACCATTATGTGCAACGCAGTTTTGGAGTCATCCGTAGCGCAGCAGCAACCAGCGCTGTGGCCTCACTTAAGTTTATCGACGCGCTTTATGCCGCGAGTAGTGCGTGTCGTTCCCGCAAAAGATCTGACTTACTGGTTCTGGAAGCACAGACCATGGTTCGATTGGCACGAACGCAATTATCCGGCCCTTCATTGGAGGAACTGGAAGTGCGGTTGAGCGACTTTAAGCTGAAAATGAAAGGCGAGATGAATTGACTTTTGCTTTGGACTCTTTTGACCTTGATGACTTTGTGCGCCGCACACTGACCGAAGACCTTGGCGCACCGCCCGGAGAAGGCGGGCGTGACGTGACGTCCGAAGCGGTTATCCCCGCTGAGGCGATGTTTACCGGCGTTATGAGTAGCCGTGATGCCGTGGTGATCGCAGGATTGCCGATCGCAGAAGCTTTTTTCCGTTCACTCGACCCTGAAGTCGAGATCGAAATTCTGGTGCAGGAAGGTGAGGCTGTGGACGCTGGAACCCAAGTCATGCGCTTGAAAGGGCAGGGGCGCGCGATGCTGACCGCAGAACGCAGCGCACTTAATACGGTGCAACATCTTTCCGGTATTGCGACGATGACCAATGAATATGTGCAAAAAATATATGGTACAGGTTGCATATTGCTTGATACGCGCAAAACGATTCCCGGCCTTCGCATGATTGAGAAATATGCCACCCGCATGGGCGGCGCGCAAAATCATCGCATGGGATTGTGGGATGCGGCTATGATAAAAGATAATCATGTCGCGGTTGCGGGAAACATTGGTGAAGCGGTTAAACGTGCAGTTGATGCAGGCATTGAAAAGATTATCGTTGAAGTAGACAAGATTGACCAGATCGAACCTGCTCTCGCTGCCGGTGCAACCTATTTATTGCTCGACAACATGGAACCGGCCATCTTGCGCGGCGCAGTAACGCTGATCGGCGGGCGTGTGCCGGTAGAGGCGTCTGGCGGTATCACGCTGGAAACTATTTTTGAAAAGGCGGATACCGGTGTGGACTTTGTTTCGGTTGGCCGTTTAACGCAATCAGCGCCCGCAGCGGACATCGGGTTGGATTTTGCTCAAATCTGATGCACGCGCCGACTTTGGCTTAATCCGGCGGGCCGTGTGGGTGTGTGCAGGGGTGATGGCTCTGTGTGTGCTTCCAACAGTACCGGCGATAGCCCAATCCTATCAATGCCGCGCGCCTTCCAAAGTGCCATCACCCGCACCGGCCCGTAAACCGGTCGATGAGCCGCGCCGGACCATGGAGATAACAGGCTATACACTCGCGATGAGCTGGTCGCCCGAATTTTGTCGGTTACGCAAGGATGATAGGCGGCATAAAACCCAGTGTAGCGGTGATGATGGCAGCTTTGGTTTCATCTTGCATGGCCTTTGGCCCGACGGACAAGGGCTTTCTTATCCGCAGTGGTGCCGTGCAACGAAACCGCTCCCTCCGGCGGTTGTTAAGCGTAACTTTTGCATGATGCCATCAGTGCGCCTGATGGCCCGCGAATGGGCCAAACACGGCACTTGCATGACCAGAAATCCTGGGACCTATTTTCGTGTTTCGCGGATCATGTTTGGTGCAGTGCAGTATCCCGATATGGACCGCCTGTCACGTAAGCCGCTGACCGCTGGTGAATTTCGTGTGGCCTTTGCGTCAGCCAATGATGGACTGGAACCAGATATGATGCGGCTTAAAGTCAACCGGCGTGGCTGGCTAGAAGATGTGCGGCTGTGTCTGGGCAAAAGTTTCCGGCCCCGACGCTGTCCCGGCCATATGAAAGCGGTGCAGGATAATAAACCGGTTAAGATATGGCGAGGAGCGTAAACTCACCCATCAATCGTGCGAGTGCCGGGGTGATGCTTGTCGAGATGTTTGCGGATGATCCGCAAGTTGCGCGTATTAGAGCGCCAGAAAAAGTCAAAAGCATCGCCCGCTAACGGAATTGCGCCCAGCGCGGTATCAATGCCGACGTTGGTCGCCATGCGGGTGATCTGCCATCTGGACATCCCCAGATTGCGGGCTTCCCATACAATATAAGCCCCCATGATTGCGGTCACTATATCACCGACTACTGGGATTAGGCCGACCAGAGCATCAGCCCCCACGGGCTTGTTAATACCGGGAACGACAAAGGCGCGTTCCAGCACTTTCTCCATCGCCTCGACACGGGTACGCACAGCTTGCGGATCGCGGCTGACATCGGGCAGCTGTTCGGCCAAACGCCTTAATTTCTCTTCCGAAATTGCCATGCGACCTTCCGTAATAGTTCCAAAGCGATATTTGCTTTATTACTAGGAAATAGGAATCCCGACGAGATAATTCAATGGGTGCCACCCGCGCTGGTTAACTGCAAATCCGCGTGTGCCGGGCTTGCCAATAGACCAGCGAACCGGAACGGCCAGAGGTATGAAACTATAATGCTGAACCAAAAGAACTTCGGCTTCGGCATAAAGCCGGGCCTTGGTTTGCAAATTCACTTCAGCGTTGGCCATGGCGATTTTATCATCAGCATCGTTCAGACAAACCGGGCTATGCGAGCAGGTCAGGCGGGATAAAAACCATTGGGCACTGTCATAAGGCGCGATTTCATCCATGAGGAGCACGTCGGCCTCGCCGTTTTTCCGCTGATCTCTCAAAGTGATTTTACGGGCATCCAGTCCTGCGCGGCGTAAATCAGAGCGGATACGCAAGAATAATATGTCTGCACCGGCGGCATCCGGTAAAGCGATTGTCAAAGGGGGAACCTGGCCTTCCAACGCTTCCCAGCGGCGGACATGTTCGCGCGCATATGCTTGTCGATCCTGCATGGTCATACCGGACCAGTCCGGTCTGGCGTTAATACCACTAACGTTCAAGGCATCGGGAATGATTTTGTGACGGCTTTGCCATGCTGATACCTTAGGAAAAGACGTCAAAAGCGCTGGACGGTCAATAGTCATTGACAATATCTCGCGGTTTGCGGGCAAGGCCCAGAAACCGTCGGCTTTTATAAATTTCAGCCCGAACAGGCCCGCCACAGGATCCAGATATAAATCATTACTGTTCACGCCAGCTTCGTCAACCAGTGGCAGATGATGGAATTTTCCGTTCAAGATCATATCAGTATGGCCGGATGTATATCGCGCGAGTGCTTTTGCAGCGTTTTCGCTACGCAGGGTGATCTGGCGGGGATCCTCGTCCATATCTTCGTTTTGGGAATCTTCATCGGCATCCCGATCGCTATTTCCATCATTCTCCTCATTTTCTGTGGGGCTTTGATTGGAAATGCCCAATGTATATACGCGACCATTGCTCAATACACTCATCGGGCCAGCGCCATGGCCAGCGCGAAATAACCCCATTTCAGGTTGCGCTATAAGCTGTAGAAAGTTCGGATGCGGAGATTTTAAACGAATTTCTATTACCCGGCCTGTCATCGAGACAATTTCTGCAATTGCCTCCAGATCCTGGCTCAACCGGCTGGAGCGTAACTCTCTAATCCGTTGCCGTAACAATTTTGCCACTCGCTCTGCGGTGACCTCACGCCCATCGTTCCAATACGTATCGTTCAACCGGAAAATATAACTCAAACCATCATCGGTCACGATCCAGCGGACTGCCAGTGCCGGGACAATGCGGCCTTCCTCATCAAGGCCGACCAGACCCTTGGCTATTGCTGCGCGGGTCGTAGCGGAGGCATAGTTTAGATTTATGCCAACGGGTTTGATTACGGGTTCTGCATCTTCGATCACCGTTACATGGACTTGATCCTGATCGCCTGACAAACCGCAGGATGACAAGCATAAAGATGCAAGCATCGCGATAAAACATGTCTTGAAGTCGTAGCGATGATTTTGGATCATACGGCACTTATACGCAAACTATGACCGGGATAAACATTGGAAATATTATTCTGCTATTTATCCATATATTCTGGAGTAGCGATTCACAGTGATGCTCTCACTCACTCGCAGCAAACCGGCTGGCATATATTTAAATATCGCTATTAAATATCATCGGCAGAGATCATTTCCGCGGTATCAATCTCACCTGTCATAACCGCTACCGTTGTTGCTACGGCGGCATCCCCGGAGACATTGGTAGTTGTACGCATCATATCCATAATCCGGTCCACACCGGCTACAAAGGCTATGGTTTCAAGCGGTACGCCGACACTGCCAAAAACCAGCGCCATCATGATAAGGCCCGCGCCGGGAATACCCGCAGCGCCAATGGCTCCAAGAGTAGAGGTGATCGTAATCATCAGATAATCGCCCCAGCTCAGATCAACTCCAAAAATCTGGGCACCAAATAAGGTAGCCAAGCCCAAATACATGGCAGTGCCGTTCATGTTTATCGTCGCGCCTAGCGAAACGACAAAACTTGATACGCTTTGCGAGACTCCCAGATTGCGCTGTGTGCACTTGAGCGTAACCGGTATAGTCGCATTGGATGATGCGGTGGAATAGCTAACGACCATCGCATCAACAATGCCGCGGAAAAAGTCTATGACCGGTAATTTGGCAAGAAATTTTATCATCGAGCTATAAACGACAAGGATGATCAGCAAACAGCCAAAATAATTTAAGCCGACCAGCCAGGCGAGTGATTGAAGCGCATCCATACCCAAAACGCCTGCGACCCACGCCATAAGCGCAAACACGCCAAAAGGGGTGAGCTCCATTACGATAAGGGTGACTTTCTGCATCACAATCGCACCGCTATCAAAAATTTTAGCGAGCGGTTTACCGTCTTCCTTGGCCATTAATATGCCGATGCCAATAAGCAGCGCAAAAACGATCAAAGGCAAAACATTGACATCCGCCATGACCTGTACCGGACTATCGGGTACGATCGACAGGATCATGTCTACCGCACTGGTATTGTTGGGCTTGGGTGTTTCACCCTTCTCGATAGCATCGACCACAACTCCGGCTCCTGGCTTTACCAAAGAACCGAGCGCAAGACCCAGCCATGCGGCAATCTGGCCCGTAATGATAAATAATAACATCGCACGCCCACCGACGCTGCCCAGTTTTCGGATATTTCCAATGGCGGCAATGCCAGCGACAAGAGAGAAGAAGATCAGTGGCACGACCAGCATTTTGATCGATTTAATGAAGAAATCACCAATCCATTTGATCGATTCTGCTTCCGGTCCCCAAAGGAAACCGGTAATTATACCCAATATCAATGCGCCGATAACTCTCTGCCAAAGCGGTATTTTGAACCAGAAAGTCAGCATATTACGCACCCCTAAAGACTATTATTATTTGGCATTCTGCCACAACTATATTTCAGGTGTATCTGGGCCAAACCCATAGGGCAACCGTTTCCGCCTCGGCTCAGACCCAGAAACTAATGGCAAGACAGGAGGCCAGCCCCACGCCAAATGTGACGGGGATACCGGCTTTGAAGAAATCCGTGAACCGGTAATTACCGGCTGCGTAAACCAGCGTATTAGTCTGATATCCGATTGGCGTTGCAAAGCTCGCGGAGGCAGCAAACATGACGGCGATCACCAATGGCCGGGGATCAACCCCCATATCATGACCTATGGCAATCGCAATCGGCGTGATGAGTATGGCAACAGCATTATTGGTAACGATTTCGGTCATGATAACCGACAATGCATATACAACGAATACCAGTGTCCATGGAGGTATCGTTTGCAGCAAGGGTGTAAGTTGATTGACAATCAGGTCAACGCTACCGGCTTTTTCCAGACCGAGGCCGACCGCCAGCATCGCGAAAATCAACACCAGCACATTGCCGTCAATTGCGCTCCATGCTTCTTCTGCATCTATACAACGTGCCAGCAATATCGCGCCAACCGCCAATATAACCGCGACCGGTAGCGGAACAATATTCAGGGCGGCCAGGACAACAACAGCGACGAGCGCGCCAATCGCAATCGGTGCGCGATCCCGCCGGAAGGCGCGGATTTTGGTCTGGCCGACACCGAACAGATTGGGGTTTTCATACATCCGCTGAATATCCTTGCTCGACCCGGTGACGAGTAAGCGGTCAGCGGCATGGATGCGCGCATTAGCCAAATCGGATCGCGGTAAGTTGCGATACCGTGTCATCCCTAATAGCCGCACATTTAAACGGCTGAGAAAGGGAATATCATATAGGCGGTTGCCGATACTGGGATGGCTGGGGGCTACCGTCGCTTCGACCAGTTCTTCGCCCAACGGTCCGACGTCACCTGACCGGACAATGCCGACTTTGAAATCTTCCGATGATCGTAGTGATATAAGCTCTGCGAGGTCAAGCCGCACAACTATGCGGTCTCCGGCACGCAATTCATGATAGTCCAGGTCATGTCGGATATATGTGCTGAGCCGGATGATCGTGGAAACCTTTACACCCGCCCGCCGGAATACCGGTATGTCCGGGAGGTATTTGCCAATTACAGATGACCTTGTACGCACGGTTAGTTCGGTAAGAAAATCACTTTCATCGCTGCTATCAAATGCGCCGCCGACCTGACCATCAGGTAACAGCCAACTACTGAACAATAATATCATAAGCGTTCCGGCCAGTGCTGCTACCAGACCGTAAGGCGAGATTTCAAAAATTCCGAAACCTTCCATACCGTTATCTTGAGCCACGGCATCGACGATCAGGTTTGTTGATGTCCCGATCAATGTCGTAGTTCCGCCCAATATACAGATGAAACTAAGCGGAATAAGCAGCTTTTTGGATGAAATTCCGGTCGCGCGGGACAAGCGGATGATAATCGGGATCAACACCAGCACCACGGGTGTATTGTTCATGAATGCTGAAGCAATAAATGCGCCGAAGAACATCTCTACGACAGCAAGTTTTGGCCTTTTTTTGGCACGTTCAATGATGAATCCTGCAATGGCGTCAATCGTGCCGGTTCTCAACAGTGCGCCAGACAGGATGAACATGGCGGCAATGGTGATCGGTGCGGTGTTGGAGAAAACCGAAAACAGACCATCTGAATCGATGATGCCAAGGAGCAGGAAAGTGCAGGCACCAAGCACCGCAACAACAGCCGCAGGGAAACGTTCCATGATGAAACCGGCGAACAAAAACACCAGAATAACGAGGCCGATGATCGCCTTATGCGCCTGAATATAGTCATCAACGACATGTAGGACGAGGTCGATCATTGAAGGTTACTTATCCGCACTGGGCATTATGCAGCATTTTTTGATCCGCTAGAACTAATGCCATCATAGCTTCCACTACAGGCACACCGCGTATGCCGACACAGGGATCGTGGCGGCCCTTGGTGCTAATTTGGGTTGCTTCCCCTTCGGGGGTAACTGTGTCCACCGGTGTTAGAATGGAACTGGTCGGTTTGAATGCGATGCGGCAGAAAACCGGCTGTCCGGTGGAAATGCCGCCCGCTGTTCCGCCACTATGGTTGGAGAGAAATTCGGGGCCGGCCCCGTTTTTATCGGGGCGCATGGCATCAGCATTTTCCTCGCCGCGCAGACGGGCAGCGGCAAAGCCGTCACCAATTTCTACGCCTTTGGTTGCATTGATGGTCATCATTGCGGCAGCAAGCTCGCTATCAAGCTTTGCATAAACCGGTGCCCCCCATCCCGCCGGGACGCCGGTTGCCTCGCATGCGATAACAGCGCCGATACTGCTGCCATCCTTGCGCGCGCCGTCGACCAGCTTTTCCCAGCGTTTCGCGGCCTGTGCATCGGGACAGAAAAACGGATTATTGCCAATTTCATTGGCGTCAAAATTCGCCATATCTATCGCATCGCCGCCAATTTCTGCCACCCAAGCGCGGATTGAAACTTCCGGGATAACTAATCTAGCGATTGCTCCTGCAGCTACCCGCGATGCTGTTTCACGGGCGCTGGACCGGCCACCGCCACGGTAATCACGAAAACCATATTTGGCATCATAGGCATAATCGGCATGGCCGGGGCGATAGGCTTTGGCGACGTCGCTATAATCCTTGGACCGCTGATCGACATTTTCGATCATCAGCGAAATAGGTGTGCCGGTAGTTCTACCTTCAAACACGCCCGACAGGACCCTGACCTGATCAGGTTCTTGTCGCTGCGTCGTATATTTTGACTGGCCGGGTCGCCGCGCATCCAGAAACGGCTGAATATCGGCTTCGCTAAGTGATAAACCCGGAGGGCAGCCATCGACAACCGCACCCAGAGCAGGTCCATGACTCTCTCCCCAAGTGGAAAAGCGAAAAACGTGGCCGAAACTATTAAAACTCATAAACCCTCATTCATTAGCGCATTTGTTGTTTTTACAGTCGACCAAACACGGGCGCATATTCAGCTCGACCTGACTGCGGCTTTTGCACTGCTTCGTCAAGCCAGAGTGCTTGAAAATAGGAGCCTGCATAAGGGGAAGCAAATGGTTTCGCATCGTCAACGGAAAGGCTCAACTGTTCATAATTCCGGTTCGCCCAGCAGTATCATCAACTGCCATTCATCCGTTTTGGCAAAAATCGATTTCAGCCCCATGCGAAAAATATAAATCGCCGTCCGCGGGCAACATATCTACAAGCCTTGCTTCGGCGTTCGTTGAAAAGTCGATTGGTTAACTGCAAACATTGATGTTTCGTCGCCGGGTTGCTCGGCTCTTATTATCATCAATCCAGCGCGATATCGGGGGCATCTTCCTGTTTCATGCCAACCGTATGATAACCGGCATCAACGTGATGTGTCTCTCCGGTCACTCCGGATGCCAGGTCGGACAGCAAATAAAGTGCGGATGATCCGACATCATCAATCGTCACATTCCGGCGCAGCGGCGCATTATATTCGTTCCATTTCAGGATATAACGGAAATCCCCGATGCCGGATGCTGCCAAAGTCTTGATCGGTCCAGCCGAAATCGCATTGACCCGGATACCGTCGGGGCCGACATCATTGGCAAGATATTTGACCGATGTCTCCAGCGCCGCCTTTGCAACGCCCATGACGTTGTAATGGGGAATGACTTTTTCCGCGCCATAATAGGACAGGGTCAACATGGAACCGCCCGGTTTCATCATCGCAGCGGCGCGTTTGGCGACGGCGGTAAAGCTGTAAACGCTGATGTTCATAGTCATCAGGAAGTCATCAAGCGTTACATCAAAATATTTACCGCGCAGGGCGTCCTTGTTGGTGAAGCCGATCGCATGGACAATAAAGTCGATTGTTGGCCATTTTTCAGCTAGCTCGGCAAATGTTCTGTCGAGCTGTCCCATATCGGATACATCGCAATCCAGCAGGAGATCACAGCCCAGTTCTGCCGCCAGTGGCTTAACCCGCTTGGCCATAACTTCGCCCTGATAGCTGATCGCCAGTTCCGCGCCTGCCTCGGCAAGCTTTTGGGCTACGCCCCAAGCCAACGATTTATTGTTCGCCAACCCCATGATCAGGCCGCGCTTGCCCTTCATAAGTCCATTCATTGCCAGTCCTTTTATGTCTAATATATCAAGCTCAATAGCGTTCATGTCGCTGATGTTCCAGAGAATCATCAGTAATATATCATAAATCCGTCTTTTCGTTATGTGGTCGATCAGCCAGAGCGGCATTTAGTTCAGCACCAATCACCATGCCAAGGCCGATCAGATAGAAAAAAATCAGTGTGATTATCACCCCGGCAAGACTGCCATAAGTCAGTTGATAATTGGATGCATATTTAAGGAATAGCGGTAGAAAGCCGGTGATAAGCAACCACCAGCCGCTAATGAAAACAGCGCCCGGCCATTTAGGATAAATGCGTGGTCGGTATTGGCGGGGAGTAAGCAGTCTAAACAAAATATAGAGAGTTAAAAACAGGGTCAGAAACGGAAAGATGCCCGAAAGTGAGAACCATGTTGAACTCTGGATCAGATGCGGGAAAAAAGCATTAAGAAACTCGCTGATCCCGGCAATGACAAATTGTGTACTAAGCGCCAGCATCGCCAAAAATACGGATAAAATGATTAGCCCGATAGAGGTTAGCCGATATTCCCAAAACGCCCGCTGCGCCGTTATTCCATAAGCACGGTGGAGTATCTCGCGGATTGTTTCGATAAGACTGGCTGTGGTCCACAGGCCAACGGCTGCACTAAACCACAACAACGGACCAGTCCGCGCTGTCATCGCGGCGCTGATCGGATCATGCAGTGCGCGTGCAACTGATGGGGGAACGGTCCTTAGGAAAGCCTCGACAAAATCTGTCCCGATAGCGGTCTGGCCAAAGCTGCCGACAATCGCGGCGGCAACAATAAAAAATGAAAAAACCGCCAATAGCGAAAGATAGGCAAAGTTTCCTGCAAAAGTGAAGCCATCAGTATAAACCCCGACGGCGGTGCGACCTATCACAGCGACTATCTGCTTTGGCCACGTTTCCTTTGCCGGCCGTTCTTCACGTCGTTCTTCGGCGGAAAGAAAAGACGGGTCAGACATAAAGCCCGGTGAAATGTCCGTCAGCCATGATCACACACCCATCGCGGCACGCGGATTATCTTCGTTGTTCCAGTTTTTTACAAATTCTGCCAGTTTCGCATCATTTTTTGGCAAGGTGATCATCAAGGTCACAAGATGATCTCCGCGCCCACCGGATTTCTTGTGAAAGCCTTTACCCTTTAGACGCAGTGTCTTGCCGGAGTTGGAGCCAGCGGGAATCGAAAGCATCACCGGGCCATCAACGGTTGGTACACGGACTTTTGCGCCCTCAACAGCTTCTTTAAGGCCGATCGGCAATTCCAGTTTCACATTATCGCCATCACGTTCAAAAAAAGGATGGCTACCGATGTGAATGGTTATAATTGCATCCCCATTGCCTCCGGCCCCCGGCTTGCCTTTGCCGCTCAGCCGCATCTGCGTGCCTTCCTCAACGCCTTTGGGCAGGCTGAGATCAATAGTTTTGCCGTCTTCCAGCGTAATCCGCTGTTTTTCCAATGTCGCCGCAGCAATAAATTCGACCTTTAGCCGATAAGAGACATTGGCGCCTTTGGGGGGCGGGGCACTCCGTTGCTGGCCAAAGGGACTGCCCCCGCGAGCGCCGCCTCCGCCGCCAAATAATCCTTCAAAAATATCGCCAAAATCTGTGCCGCTATTGCCAAAATCAAATTGCTGACCGCCGCCGCGCGTATAAGCACCACGCTGTCCGCCACCAAAGCCATAACCTAAAGGGTTGCCATCGGCATCAATCTCGCCGCGGTCAAATTGTGCACGCTTATCCTTGTCGAGCAACAGATCATAAGCCTTGGTAACATCGGAAAATCGTTCCGAGGCCTTGGGGTTGTCCTTGTTGCGATCAGGATGCAGTTCTTTGGCAAGGTTGCGATAGGCGGTTTTAATTTCCTTTTCGCTGGCGCCTTTTGCTACGCCCAATGCCTGATATGGATCTACCATTATTTACCCTTTTTCAATTCCTTATCCTTGTAGAGATTGGAACCGCACGCTGATATTTCAACGATATTTGAACGCTATTTCAACCGTGCTTTATTGCGCTACTACGGTATCTGCAAGTGCTTGATGACGCATAAAACCGCAGATTAACGGAATATGTGAGGCTTTAAGGTACTAAAACCGTATCTTCTGCTTCGGGCAAAAGATCCGGATAATCGGTTATATAGTGTAGTCCCCGGCTTTCCTTGCGTGCCAGTGCGGATTTTACGATCAGATCGGCAACCACGATCAGGTTCCTGAGTTCGATCAAGTCCTGTGTTACGCGGAAATGCCCATAATATTCTTCAACCTCTCCGCGTAGTAAGTCGATGCGGTGTTGTGCGCGTTCAAGCCGTTTGGTCGTGCGGACAATACCGACATAATTCCACATGAAACGGCGGATTTCTGTCCATGTTTGCTTGATTACCACCTCTTCGTCACTATCGGTAACGCGGCTTTCATCCCATGGCCGGATAGCTGGCGGTTCATGAAAGTCACTCCAGTTGGCGGCGATGTCACGGGCTGTTGCATCACCAAAAACGAAGCATTCCAACAAGCTGTTCGAGGCAAGCCGATTGGCTCCGTGCAGGCCGCTTTCACTAACTTCGCCGCCTGCATAAAGACCGGGCAGATCGGTGCGGCCATTAAGGTCAATCAATATCCCTCCGCATGTATAATGTTGTGCCGGGACAACAGGTATCGGTTCCTTGGTCATATCAATGCCAAGACTGAGCAGCTTGTCATAAATGTTCGGGAAATGGCCCTTCACAAAGTCCGGATCGCGGTGGGAAATATCAAGATGGACATAATCCAGGCCAAGACGTTTAATTTCATGGTCAATCGCACGGGCCACGATATCACGCGGAGCCAGCTCCTTACGTTCAGGGTCAAAGCGTTGCATAAATCGCTCTCCAGCTTCTGGCCCGGTGCCGTGTTCCGAAGGCGGTAATTTTAAATGTCCACCTTCGCCACGCACGGCTTCGGTAATCAGGAAGTTTTTGACTTCAAGATTATAGAGGCAGGTCGGGTGAAACTGCATCATTTCCATATTGGAAACCCGTGCCCCTGCGCGCCATGCCATGGCAATGCCGTCCCCTGTCGCCCCGCGCGGTGCAGTGGAAAATAAATAGGTTCGCCCTGCGCCACCGCTGGCCATGATGGTGGCCCGGGCTGTCAGTGTTTCGACCCGTCCTGTGCTGTTATTAAGCGCATATACTCCCCAGACGTTTTTCGATCCGGTTGGCGTTTGGGCATTGCGGTCCACGATCAAATCAATCGCCACCATATGTGGTAGCATCGTGATATTGGGATGAGCGGCTGCGGTTCTTTGCAACGCATCTTGCACGGCCCAGCCGGTGGCATCATCGACGTGGACGATCCGCCGGTGGCTATGCCCGCCTTCACGGGTAAGGTGCAGGGCTTCTGCTTCGCGGTTGAACGGCACGCCCATTTTTTCCAGCCGCTCAATCGCGGCGGGAGCATTTTCGACTACAAATTCCACGGTTTCTCGCCGGTTGAGGCCAGCTCCTGCAACCATGGTATCGTTAATATGATCTTCAAACGTATCCCCGGCATCAAGCACAGCGGCAATCCCGCCTTGCGCCCATGCAGTTGACCCGCCTGCCAAATCACCTTTGGCCAATACCAGCACTTTATGCGTCTGCGCCAGCGTAATTGCCGCGCTCAGTCCCGCTGCGCCGGAACCGACGATAATGATGTCATGCGTCACTTATACCGCTCCTCCACAGAGGCCGTAGCGGCCACAATACGAAAAATGTCGTTCTCGTAGCGACCTGACTCTTTTACCCCAACATCTCGACTAAAGAGGGGGCGTTTAATTTTGCGCCCGCTCAAGCGGCTTTCCTTGTGAGGTTCAGGAAGACATCTTCCAGATCCGCTTCACGGGTTGTGACTTCGACAATCTGGTATCCGCGTTTTTGTACAGCTTCCATCACGCCGCCAGCATTGGTGTGGTCCTTGCTATATGTAATGGCAATGGTACGCGGTCCGATTATGTCTGCCTTCAGGAAGCGGTCATCGGTAAAGGTGATTACGTCGGATATTTCGGATAAATCCCTGTCTAATGTCAGTTCAACCAGCTTTTCACGCGCCATGTTAACCAGTTCCGGTGTCGTTTTGAGCGCGACCAATTTGCCATGATTAATAATCGCAATCCGGTCACAAAGGTTTTCTGCTTCTTCCAGATAGTGGGTAGTTAAAACTATAGTGACGCCGGATTTGTTAAGTTGCTCAACATATTCCCAAAGCTGTTGCCGCAATTCAATGTCCACGCCAGCCGTGGGTTCGTCCAGCACTAGTATAGGCGGGGAATGTACCATTGCTTTGGCGACCAGAAGACGGCGTTTCATCCCGCCCGACAGGGTGCGTGAATAGGCGTCGGCTTTGTCCTCAAGGTGAACGGCGCGTAGCAATTCCTTCGTTCGGCGGTCTGCTTTTTTTATCCCGTAAAGCCCGGCTACAACCTCCAGCGATTCGGCTGGTGTGAAAAACGGGTCGAACATGATTTCCTGTGGAACAATACCGATTGATGCCTTTGCATTGCGGTGATCGTCATCAATATCAAATCCCCAGATATTGGCTGAGCCACTGGTCTTCCTTACCATACCGGATAAAATATTGATTAATGTAGATTTGCCCGCGCCATTGGGGCCCAAAAGCCCGAAAATCTCTCCTCGCTTTACGTCGAAAGTGACATCGTCCAGCGCTTTCTTGCCGCCGGCATAGGTTTTGGAGAGATGGTTTATGGAAATTGCTGCTTCTGTCATGCAAACCGCATAAACATCTTATCAACTACAATCAAAGGCTTTGCGCGATTATCCGTCTGCACTATTCCAACAAGATATGCGCGTGAAATTTGATATTCAATTATGGCGTAATATATTGCGTGAACCGGTAACTCTTGCTAATTCCGCGACATGACTCTCATAGCTGAAACTGTAAAAACCTCAAAAAGACGTAATGTCTGTGATGGAGCATCCGAAATTCCTGGTGGGGTAGCGCTGGGCCATCCGCGTGTGTGGCTGGAAATAGATGAAAAAGGCTATGTGGATTGCGGTTATTGTGACCGGCGTTTCATCTTGATCGGCGGACCGGCAGACGTGACGGCGATAGCTGCGGATGCGGCAGGAGTCGGCGAACTGTCGAAGCCTGCCTGACCCAAATCTTGCTTAACGGCTATTGCTGAAAACCGGACCTGCGGTGAATTATCTGTACGATATTCCCAGTTAAGGGGTGCGCCGCCCTGATTTCGTTTCTATATAAGCGGAATGATGAAAAATATGGACCCCCGCTCGTTTCTTTATCGCCCCGACGGATTGGACCCGGAGCGGGCCAAGGCGTTAGTATCTAACAGCCTTACGGCCTGTGATGATGGTGAACTTTATCTTCAATATAGTGCGGTAGAGAGTTTTGGCTTTGATGATGGCCGCTTGAAAACCGCAGATTACAGCACCGATAGCGGCTTTGGCCTGCGCGGTGTTTCCGGTGAAATGACCGGCTTTTCGCACAGCAATGAAATTAGCGAAGCAGCGATTACGCGCGCAGCTCAAACGCTGCAACTGCTTGACCCGGCCAAGGGGCAACCCGCTCCGCCACCGCGCGGCTCCAACCAACATCTTTATGGCGAGGCCAATCCGCTGGAATCTATCCCCTTCGCCCAAAAGGTTGCATTATGTCAGCAAATTGACGCTGCCGCACGCGCCCGTGATCCGCGCGTAGCACAGGTGTCGGTCGGTCTGTCCGGTAGCTGGAGCGTGATCGAGATCGTCCGTCCGGACGGATTTGTCGCAACCGATGTGCGGCCTCTCGTCCGGCTGAATGTTTCCATTGTTGCGGAGCAAAATGGTCGCCGTGAAACCGGCAGTTTCGGTATGGGCGGACGTTATTTATACGATCAGCTATTTGAAGAAGCACGCTGGAACCGCGCGATAGACGAGGCATTGCATCAGGCGCTGGTTAATCTTGAAAGCGTGGCTGCGCCTGCGGGTGAGCAGACTGTGTTGCTTGGGCCCGGCTGGCCCGGCATCATCCTGCACGAAGCAATAGGTCACGGTCTGGAAGGTGATTTTAATCGCAAGGGGACCAGTGCTTTTTCCGGGCGAATTGGCGAACGCGTGGCAGCGCCGGGCGTGACGGTTGTTGATGATGGATCAATCAACGAACGGCGCGGCTCGCTAACTATTGATGATGAGGGCACGCCGACGCAGGAAAATATCCTGATCGAGGACGGTATTCTGAAATGTTATATGCAGGACCGGCTGAACGCTCGTCTGATGGGGGTTCCGGCCACCGGTAACGGACGGCGCGAAAGCTATGCCCACACACCTATGCCGCGCATGACCAATACATTCATGCGGGGCGGAAATGATGATCCGGACGAGTTGATGAGCCGGGTCAAAAACGGCATCTATGCCAAAAGTTTCGGCGGAGGGCAGGTGGATATTGTTTCTGGCAAGTTCGTATTTTCTTGCACAGAGGCTTACAAGATAGAAAACGGCAAGCTGGGTGCTCCGATTAAGGGGGCAACACTGATAGGTGACGGCCCGACCGTACTGACCAAAGTGTCCGGTATCGGCAATGACATGGCGCTGGACGAAGGAATTGGTGTGTGCGGCAAGGGCGGACAATCCGTCCCCGCTGGTGTCGGGCAGCCGACTTTGCTCGTCGATGGTTTAACTGTTGGCGGCACGGCAGCTTGACCGCGCGGTCCGATGCAGGAGAGGCTGAAATGAACTGGACCACAGAGATTCGGGACTTCTGGTTTGATGAATTGGGTAGTAGTGACTGGTTCGGCGCAAGTGACGCGGTTGACGAACAGATTGTCGAGCGTTTCCACGAGCTGTGGGAGGAGCAAAAATCCAAAACCGCTGCGGACTTTCTTGATACGCCGCAAACCGCTCTTGCCGCGATCATTCTTTTTGACCAGTTTCCCCGCAATATGTTCCGGGGTACGGCAGAGGCATTTTCTACCGACCATCTGGCGCTGCAAATCGCTCAACAAATGATTGACCGGGAATATGATCACGAATTGTCCGATGATCAGCGCACATTCGCCTATATGCCATTCATGCACAGCGAAGATCTGGATGACCAGACCCGTTCGCTGGGCTTGTTCACTGCTTTGGGACGAAAATCCAACATCAAATATGCCAAAGAGCATCGGGATATTATCGCACAATATGGCCGTTTCCCGCATCGCAATGCAGTGCTTGGCCGCGAAACCCGTCCGGAAGAGCAGGCAGCGGTAGAACAAGGGGAAAATTGGTAGAGCCGCATCTGGCAGGACTGGAGTAGTGCAAAAAATATTTCAGCAAACTATGGCCGCTTTGAAAATCTGGCCAGAACGCAAGCAATGGAGCGCCGCGTTGCGCGTTGCCATACCGGCGTTGGCCATTATCGCTGCACTGGGTTTTCTGGCGGAGTGGCTGATCTGGGCGCCGGTGACAGATGTTCCGGCCTTGCTGACAACCGCTGTAATATTGTTTTTTGTGCCCGCATTGGTAGAAGAGATTGTTTTTCGCGGAGTTTTATTGTCTTGGCTTATACAGCTAACTCCGCGCTGGGGCGCATGGCTATCGACGTTGTTATTTGTCGTCTGGCATCCGTTACAGGCGCTGGCCATCGGTCCGCCGTGGGCTGACATATTCTTGCACCCTACATTTTGGGGCGCGATGCTGGTCCTCGGTGTTATATTGGCGCATGTTCGCATCGTTTCCCGTTCGCTTTGGCCGACGATTCTGATACATTGGTTTGCTGTTTTGATCTGGAAATCTCTGTTAGGAGGGCCATTCTATTGAGCGGGCTATTAAACGGAATAATATATGAGTTTGGTTGAACTGTCCCGCCATATGCACAGCCATGAAGCAGAAATTATCCGTGGCCGGTTGGAAGCGGCTGGTATTGGCGCAGTTTGTTTCGACAGCGGCGTGAATATCGTGGAGGGGGCAGGGATCGCGCTACCCGCGCGCGTCATGGTGCTTGCCGAAGACTTGAATCACGCGAAGCTGATATTGGCGGAGGATGTGTCGCTATGACTGACCTTCCTTCTGTAGGAGCCTAATGGCGATGAAATTATCCCTCGCTCTTGGCGGCGGCGCCGGTTTGGGTTGGACCCATATCGGGGTATTGCGCGCGCTGGAAGAATCGCCGATTGAAATAGCCGCAGTTTCCGGAACATCTATTGGTGCTATAGCAGGGGCCAGCTTTGCCGCCGGAAAGCTCGATTATCTGGAAGCAACCGCGCGCACAGCTAATTTGCGGACTTTGATCCGTTTCATGGACCCCCATTTCAAACGCGGCGCGGTTATGGGCGCGCGGACAATTGAAAAAGAACTGGAAACACAGCTTGGCAATCTGGATTTTTCGGATCTTGCTATTCCCGTGGCGGCGGTCGCGGCTGATCTGAGGACTGGCGACACGATCATCATGAACAGCGGCAAGCTGGTTCCCGCGCTACGGGCATCCATGTCCCTGCCCGGTATTTTCAAACCGGTCGAATATGATGGTCGCTTGCTGGTTGATGGGGGCACGGCGCTACCGGTTCCTGTTTCGCCAGCGCGGGAGATGGCACCTGATGCGCTGTGCCTGTCCGTCAATTTACAGGACGATTTTATCAACCGCGCGGAAATGGCTGGTATCAGCCGCCATGACGGAAAATATCCCAATACTATCGCCATTGTGAAAGCCGCTATCGGCCTTTCTCTGCGTAATCTGGGTCGCTATTCATTGGCTCTCGATCCGCCCGATTTTGCCTTGTCGCCAGCGGTTGGCCATATTGATATGCAGAATTTCACCAAAGCAGATGAACTGATCGAAATAGGCCGCCGGGAAACCGCCGCGATCATCCCTGACATTCTTGAGAGAATGAAGAAAGGCGCTGCCTAAATATTAGGCAATCCTCTTTCACTGCTCAAGTTTTACCCCCGCTTCAGCATAAGATTTAAATCTTTCTTTTTAATTACAGTGCTTTAACAATTTGGCACGGGCTTTGCGAATATCCCCTTGAACCACAAAAAGGGGGCGTAATGAAGTTTATCGTTGCCATTATAAAACCATTTAAGCTCGATGAAGTGCGTGATGCGCTGACGGAAGTCGGCGTCGCGGGCATGACTGTGTCGGAAGTTAAGGGGTTTGGGCGTCAAAAAGGGCAGACCGAGATTTATCGGGGCGCCGAATATACCACGAATATGGTTCCGAAAGTGAAACTGGAAATCGCATGCAGCAGCGACATAGCCGCGCATGTGGTGGAGGCTATTCAAAACGCTGCGGGCACACAATCCATCGGCGATGGAAAGATTTTCATGATCAGTCTGGAAAATGCCGTTCGTATTCGTACGGGCGAAACTGGCGAAACCGCGATTTAAACAGGAAAGCGTATAATGAAACATATTCTAACACTATCTGCGGGATTGCTGGGCATCGGGATGGCATCACCCGCACTGGCGCGGGATGCGGCGCAAATAGCCAATCCTGAAATAGCCGAATTGACTTCTAATGTCGGCTATATTTTTAACACGTTATTGTTCCTGATCGGCGGATTTCTGGTCATGTGGATGGCCGCTGGCTTTGCGATGCTAGAGGCGGGACTGGTCCGGTCCAAAAATGTGTCGATGCAGTGCCTGAAAAATATCAGCCTCTATTCGCTTGCCGGGATCATGTTCTGGGTTACGGGATATAACCTGATGTATACCGATGTGACGAGCTGGATCGGAACTTTCGGTCCATATAGCATGCAGGCTGTGGGCACTGCAGATATCGGAACTGGCTATTCCGTGGCATCGGACTGGTTTTTCCAGATGGTTTTCTGTGCCACTACAGCGTCGATTGTGTCGGGGACCGTGGCGGAGCGGGTGAAGTTCTGGCCGTTCATGATTTTTGTGCTGATCCTGACCGGGTTTCTTTATCCGATTACGGGTAGCTGGGAATGGGGTGCGGGCTGGTTGGACCAGCGCGGGTTTAGCGACTTTGCCGGATCAACACTGGTTCACTCGGTCGGGGGCTGGGCTGCTTTGGCTGGTGCGCTAATCATTGGGCCGCGGATGGGGCGCTATGTCGGGGGCAGGATTACGGTGATGCCCGGTTCCAATATTCCTCTGGCGACATTGGGCACTTTCATCCTGTGGTTGGGATGGTTCGGATTTAACGGTGCGTCACAACTCGCAATGGGCACGATTAGCGATGTCAGCGATATTTCAAAGATTTTCGTAAACACCAATATGGCCGCTGCTGGCGGTGTGGTTACGGTAGTCATACTGACGCAGCTTTTATATAAGAAAATTGATGTCACCATGGCGCTTAACGGTGCGCTGGCGGGTCTGGTATCTATTACCGCTGAACCGCTTACCCCTTCTATTCCCGCTGCCATATTGATTGGCGGTATCGGTGGTTTGATCGTAGTGGTGGCAGTGCCATTGCTTGATAAACTGAAGATCGACGATGTTGTCGGTGCTATACCCGTTCACCTTTTGTCAGGGATATGGGGCACGTTAATCGTGGCGTGGAATACACAATCAGAGGTCGATGGCGTGACGTTAAGCGTCGGTGCACAATTGGGTGTGCAAGCAATGGGCGTCGTGGCCATAGGTGCGTTCGTCTTCACTATCAGCGCTATCGTCTGGACACTATTGAAATACACCATCGGTGTGCGTCCTACCGAAGAAGACGAACGATTAGGCCTGGATATCGCAGAAGTCGGTGTCGAGGCTTATCCGGAATTCGTCAAAGGTTAACCCGTTTGTTGCTGGTCCTTTCTCTTTGAACTTATGATCGGCACCTCACCATGTTCCTCCTGAGAACATCAACTTTATGGCCGGTGGTGCAAGCCCCGGCCATTTTTTTGTTCAGGAAATTCCTTATTTACATGAACGGTTGCTGACAAAAAGGTTCAGTCTCTACTCAATGGCTAACCATTATAACTGGTCACAAGCTCGACAAATGGTTCTCGGGTAGTTTGTGAAAGGAAAGTGGAGATGGACACTATTAAGAAAGCAATGATCGGAACCGCTGCTGCAACTGCGATGGCCGTTTCTGCAACACCGGCAATGGCCAAGGGATATGACCGTGATCGGGGCGGGATTAGCGCCGGGGAAATCATTGCCGGAGCTGTTGTTCTTGGCGCGATCGCAGCAATTGCAAGTTCGGATGATGATGACCGCTATGACGATGATCGCTATGATGATGATCGTTATGATCGTTACTACCGCTATGATCGCTATGGCCGGAAATATCGCCACAAAAGACGTATTAGTCCCCGTCGAGCTGTGAGAAAATGTGTTCGGGCAACTGAACGCAGGGCCGGCTATTATGGCCGTGCCAATGTTACCCGAATTCGCGATGTTGATCGGACCCGGTACGGGTATAAGGTCAAAGGACGGGTAATCGTAGATAACGGATATCGGCGTGGCACTGATCGGGGTAAATTCACTTGCTATATCAATGGCAACAGAGTGTCCGATGTGCGTTTTAAAAACCTGCGCTATCGTAGATAATTTTGCAGAATAAAAGAATATGGTTCAGCCTGGTGACAGGCTGGACCACCTATATATAGTGTACGAGTCGATTCCGGGGCGCAGAATCTGCTAGTCATTGGGGTATGAAATATGCATTTTGCCAAAAAATTATCAACTATCACCGCGTCTGTAGCGCTAGTCTTCACCGGATTTGCGCCTGCTATGGCGGCAACGGTCAATCCTGCGATTGCGCCTGTCAGTGCGAATAATACCATTGATATAACCAGTCTGGGCTGGAGCGCGGAAAATGATAAAGCCAATCGCTGGCGTGGTTACCGGGGACATCGTGGTTATAGGGGCTATCGCGGGTATCGTTATGGACGTGGTTATCGTCGCAACCGGGTTGATGCAGGCGATGTAATTGCGGGTATATTAATAATTGGCGGTATCGCTGCTATTGCCAGCGCGGCTTCAAAACAGGATCGCAATAATGATTCTGATTATCGTTATGATCGGTCCCGAAATAATCGGTATAGAGATGATCGACGCAATGATTGGCGCTATAATGACCGGTACGACCGTAGAAGTGATCGTGGCACTGGTTCAATGGATACTGCTATAAATATCTGCTCCGATGCTGCTGAGATACAAGCCGGAGGGGACGCCCGCGTTTCCGAGATAGAGTCAGTTGCACGGGACGGCAATGGCTGGCGCGTCGAGGGGGCGCTTTCTGGTAGCACGCAACGTGCGTTTTTATGCGGCGCATCCGATGGGCGGGTTGATTTTGTGCAATTGGGTAACGGCGACCTTGTTTTTGCAAACTGATCGTTAAACCGCTGTACGGCCAAACTCCTGACGCGTGACAGGATGTGATGCGCTCAATCCCCCGTCAACGGCAATCGCCTGTCCATTTACATAGGATGAGCGGTCAGAGGCAAGGAACAGAGCGACTTCTGCCATCTCGATCGGATTAGCGCCGCGACGCAGCGGGTTGAGGTAGCCAAGCCGGTCCTCCTTGCCTTTCTCCCGCGCTTTATCATAGATAAACTGGGTCATGCCGGTTTCTGTAATACCGGGGCAAATCGCGTTACAGCGGACATTGGAGGTCGCAAATTGCTGTGCTGCCACCTTCACAAGATTGATGACACCGGCCTTGGACGCCGAATAAGCCGGGCCACCAGCGCCTGATCTAATCCCGGCTACACTGGCAGTGCAGATGATTGAGCCACCGTGTCCACTTTCGGCAATTACCTTGCCTGCATATTTGGCGGCCAGAAATGGCCCGATCAGGTTAATACGTAAAACTTCCTGCCACTCGGCAACGCTGCTATCGAAGATGCCTTCAAAACCGCCACCAATACCGGCATTGGCGAAAAAAACATGCAGATCGCCAAATTTTTGTTCAGCTGCCTCAACCAGCATTTCAACATCACCTTCGGAACCGGCATCCGCTTTTATCGCAATGATATTTCCGTCTGAACCTTTGGCAGTATCTTCAACCGCATCGGTGACATCGCTAGCTATGACTTTGGCGCCATGCTCGGCAAATAACCGCGCCGAAGCCCGGCCAATACCGCTGCCTGCTCCGGTAACAATGGCCACTTTATCTTTTAGGTCTGCCATAGTTTCGCTCCTGTCAGTCTGGATTATGCGCCAGCCCTTTTTGCCACTTCCCATCCAGCCTGAGCAAGAGGGGTAACCCTATCGGACATTTCGGCTGCCGCTGCGCTATTTGCGGTGCCATCTACTACACGCTTCTGGATGCCCTGTAAAATAGCTGCGATCCGAAAAAGATTATAGGCAAGATACCAATCCATCGGCGGTAAATTATCTATGCCAGATTTCTCGCAATAGCGTGCGATTGCTTCGTCACGAGATGGAATACCAAGCGGTTCCAGATCAATACCTTTGAGGCCGCTTCGTCCTTCGGGTTCCATCTCATAGGCCATCAACCAATATGCAAAATCCGCAATCGGATCACCAAGCGTGGAGAGTTCCCAGTCAAGCACGGCAATAACCTTGGGCTCGTCATGCGCGAAAATCATATTGTCGAGCCGATAGTCGCCATGAACAATGCCGAAACCCTTTTGTTCAGGGATCGTCTTTGTCAGCCAGTCTATCAGCCGATCCATTTCCGGAATGGTTTCGAGTTCCGATAACCTGTATTGCTGGGTCCAGCGAGAGATTTGGCGCTCGCAATAATTGCCGGACTTGCCATGGTTTTCCAAACCGACTTCCGAAGGATTATAGCTGTGCAATAATGCCAGAGTATCAATCATTTCATGATAAATAGCGCGCCGTTCATCAGGGGCCATGCCCGGCAAGCTGCCGTCCCAGAGCGTCCGTCCATCTGCCATACCCATGACGTAAAACATGGTGCCAAGGACATCGTCATCTTCACACAGGCCATAGGGTTTCGCAACCGGGAAACCGGCCGGGTAAAGCCCCGCCAGGACCCTGAACTCTCGGTCAACAGCATGAGCCGATGGTAGTAATTTCCCGAATGGTTTTTTCCGGAGGACGTAATCGGTATCCGGCGTCTCTATTTTATAAGTTGGATTGGACTGCCCGCCCTTAAATTTGGTGATGGTCATAGGCCCAGCAAAGCCTTCGACATTTGCATCCATCCATATAGCAAGCTTTGCCTCGTCGAGCTTGTCTTTCTCCGGCACCTCCATGGTGCCTGTCATGTCTTCTTGTGGATTCATGCCATTTTACTCATAGTCTAACCCTAAATCTGATCTACTCAAATGTAATGACGGAACGCGCCGCATCACCTTTTTTCATTTTTTCAAAACCTTCGTTGATCTGTTCAAGCGGAATGGTCTCTGCAACGATACTGTCCAAATCGAGCATACCGCGCAAATAGAAATCAACAAGACGCGGTATATCGACCGGAAAACGGTTGCCACCCATGATGGCACCTTGTAATTTTTTGCCGGACAGTAAATCCATTGCTTTAAGACCGACTTGGTGATCAAGCGGCATCATGCCCAAAATTGTCGCAGTGCCGCCGCGCCGTAGTGATTCAACGGCCAGATCGCCGGATGCCGGACGACCCACGGCCTCGATTGCGTGATCAACACCGCCGCTTGTCATTTCTAAAATCTGTTCAGCGGCATTATCAGCCATCGCATCAACGACATCAGTTGCCCCTAGCTTGACCGCAAGTTCGCGCTTCTCGGGGATCGGGTCCGCTGCAATGATACGGCCAGCACCCGCAATTTTCGCAGCATTGATTGTAGCTAATCCGACGCCGCCACACCCGATGACTGCGACAGTCTCTCCAGGGGTGACATTACAAGCATTAAAGATTGTTCCGGCACCTGTGGTGACTGCGCAGCCAATTATGGCTGCCTTATCAAGTGGCATATCCGGATTAATCCGCACACAGGCATGCTCATGAATCAGCATTTGTTCAGCATAAGCAGACAGATTGAGCATTTGCGCTACCGGCGTACCGTCGGGACGGGTGATGCGCGGAGCCTCATTCTCGCCACGCCGTGTGTCTGCTCCAAGGCATAAGGACATGCGCCCTGTCACACAAAACTCACAGTGGCCGCAAAATGCGGAAAGACACGATATCACAGCATCTCCGACCGCGAGCGTACGAACCTCGCTGCCAATTGCTTCTACGATACCCGCTGCTTCATGGCCCGGTATCGCGGGCATGGGATGTGGATATTGACCTTCTATAAAATGAAGGTCCGAATGGCATAGCCCGCAGGCAGCCGTTCGGATCAACACTTCATGTGGCCCCGGCTTTGAAATAACGACGTCTTCGATTTGAAGCGGTTTACCCGCTTCTACCAGAACTGCTGCTTTCATGGATTTTTACCTCTCTTAACGCGTAGCGCCCATGTCACCTGAAGATATATTTTCCTTCATTTTGCTGCCATCGGCGGTTTCGGCATATTTGCCATATTCCATCTTGGCAATAGTGCGGTTATGAACTTCATCGGGACCATCGGCGAGGCGCAAGGTCCGCTGATGTGCAAACGCGCTGGCAAGACCATAATCATCGCTGACGCCGCCGCCGCCATGGGCCTGAATAGCGTCGTCGATAATTTTCAAAGCCATATTCGGAGCTTGCACTTTGATCATTGCGATCTCGGCTTTTGCATATTTGTTACCGACTTTGTCCATCATGTCCGCAGCTTTCAAGCAAAGCAAACGGCTCATATCAATGTCGATACGTGCACGCGCTACGCGCTCGTCCCAAATGCTAAACTCGGAAATACGTTTGCCAAAAGCGACGCGTGATTGAAGGCGCTTGACCATTTTCTCAAGCGCTTCCTCCGCAACACCAATCGTACGCATGCAGTGATGAATACGGCCAGGTCCCAAGCGACCCTGAGCGATTTCAAATCCGCGTCCTTCACCAAGAATGATATTGGAAGCAGGAACCCGAACATCTTTCATTTCGACTTCCATATGGCCGTGCGGTGCGTCGTCATAACCAAAAACAGGTAAATGGCGGATAATATTTACACCGGGTGCATCAGTGGGCATCAGTATCTGTGACTGCTGGGTATAACGACTACCTTCGAAACTCGTTTTTCCCATGACAATGGCAATTTTACAGCGCGGATCACCAAGGCCCGAAGACCACCATTTGCGGCCATTGATGACATATTCATCGCCATCGCGAACAATTGCCGTTTCGATATTGGTAGCATCGGATGAAGCTACTGCGGGTTCTGTCATCAGGAATGCAGAGCGAATCTCACCATTCATCAACGGACGAAGATATTGTTCTTTTTGTTCCAGCGTACCATAGCGATGGAACACTTCCATGTTGCCGGTATCGGGAGCGGAACAGTTAAAAACTTCGGACGAAAAGCCGACACGGCCCATTTCCTCTGCACATAAAGCATATTCAAGGTTTGTAAGGCCCGGGCCATCAAACTCAAAACTATCGTCGATATGAGTGAGGTTAGGGTTTGAGGGCGGCATGAAAAGGTTCCAGATGCCCTTTTCTTTTGCTTTTGCTTTTTCTTCTTCAACAACCTGAAGGACTTTCCAGCGGTCTCCTGACTCATCTTCCGCTTTAAAGTCGGCAATACGTGGACGAAGATGATTCTCAATATGCTCACGAACTCGATTGCGCCAATATTCTTGCTTTTCGGTGAGATCAAAATCCATGCTTCTATCCTTTTTGAAAGCTTTTCAATTTAACTATGCAATTAACTTATCAGAGCTGTAGAAATATTGCCACAGCGAATAATGGTCGGGTTGACGGTTTTCCTCTTTTCACTCCGCCGGCGACGATGTAGCTGCGAGCTTGGCAAGTCGGTCACTATGATCTTTTTCTGTGAGCGGAAATAATGTGTAAGCCCATGCCCCTGTCATGCCTATAACGGACATTATAGTGACATAAATCAAGGCAAGATTATCCACGATGGCAGGGTCCACGGTGCCCGGGACGGCCTGTTCGGGCAGTTTAATGAAGGCGATGATCAGGCCCGACAGTAAAATGCCCATGCCGCCGACCATTTTTTGCATTAACCACATACCGGAAGAAAATAGTCCTTCTGTCCGTTTGCCAGCTTCAAATTCATAGGCGTCGGTGACATCGGCCATCATAGAAAAGGTTAAAATCATTGCCGAAATGCTTGCTGCTATCGCGATCACGGATAACGAAAATAGCGCAGGAATTAGATAGGCAGAACCGGGAACCGGAAAAAGCCCGACCATCCGAAGCCAATAAGGCGAGGTACCGAGAATTACCGCGCAAAACGTAAGATACGCAGCGCCTTTAGCTTTTCCGGTTCGCATAGAAATCGGAGTAACCAGAACAAAAGCCATAACAACGCCGATGAACAATATAGCAGAATAGAGTGTAAGTTCAGTAGAACCGAATTCCCACACATGGGTAAGAAGATAGGGGGTCATTGCAAACATCAGGCCTTGATTGGTGAATGCAAAAGTTCCCGCGAACATCAGAAGCATATATGGCGAAAAACGGAAAGCGGCCAGCATCTGGGTGAAGCCTTCCGCAGTTTCGGGATGTGAATTCTCCGCCTTATACCTGTTCACGATCTTCTTGTGAGTGCTGAGCGCTGAAACCAAAACGGCTACAACCATTATACCGGCACCAATAAATGCGAAGGTTGAATACCCATCCTTATTGAGTAGGCCGACCGGATAATTTTCACTGGGCACCAGAAGTACGCCATATGCCAGAACCATCATACTCAGGCCGCTTCCCCAGCCGAACAAAGTGCGAAAGCGCAGGATGCCAGTGCGATCGTGATAATTTTTGCTCAATTCGGGGACTATTGCCAATGACGGAACTTCATTTGCAGAAAGTGAGAAACGTACCAGCATGGCCATTGCCAGCAAATAGAAAAACTGAACCGTTGCGCTCGCTTGGGGCGGGTGCCACAGAAATAGCCATGCAATCGCTATCGGAACTGCTGAGCCATAAAGCCATGGATGGCGGCGACCGATTGAGGTTCTGGTCCGGTCAGTCATTTGGCCTATAAGCGGATCAACCATAGCATCGACGAACAGCGCGATCGCAATCGCTAAGCTGACCACGTCAGCGCGCATGCCAACAACCTGATTATAATAATAAAGAAGAAAAACGGCGAAACCGTTGTCTTTGATTCCATAAGCGGCCGAACCAAAGCCATAAAGAACCTTGGTCCGAAGTGGGAGCTTCTCAGACAATTCTGTCAACGGAGATGCTCCGGTACGATGGCATCAAGTAAGCCAGGTGCTTCCGGGTTCCAGCTTGCCGGTGTACCTACAAGCAATCCGCCATCAACCAGTATATGCGTACCAGTTACAAATCCTGTTGCATCAGATGCAAGATAGGCAACCGTTTCAGCAATATCATCCGGTACGCCGGGCCGGGCTATGGGCTGGACGCTTGCAGCAGCCTGTCCCATTATGGCGTTAATCTGAAGCGCTTCTTCTTTATTGGCGCCCACTGTAGCCGCAAAAATATTGGTCTGGATGAATCCGGGACAGATGGCATTCACCCGTATTTTATGTTGGGCAAGTTCTGCAGCTGCCAATTTGGTAAGATGTAAAACTCCTGCTTTGGCTGTGGAATAGGCAATCGGACCAAAGCCTGCCTGAAAAGCGCAGATCGAAGCTGTGTTGATAATTGCGCCGCCACGCTTTTTCAAATATGGAGTAGCATGTCGTATGCCCATGGCGACGGATTTGAGCAGTAATGCCATTGCGAAATCCCAGTCATTGCCGCTAATTTCGTCAATTCTATCGCGTGGTCCGCCGGCTCCTGCATTATTAAAGACAATATCGATACCCCCGGTTGTCTCAGCCGCATAGTCCATTAGCGCTTTGATCTGGTCTTCCTGCGTGACATCGCATTGTTGAAAATGAAAGCTGTCACCGAGTGAAGACATCATGGCTGTGCCTTCATCAACGTTTATATCGCCCATGATCACATGGGCTCCCTCGCGCAAGAATAGATCAACTGTTGCACGACCAATACCCGATGAACCGCCTGTAATTACAGCAGTTTTGCCTTTAAATCTCATAGCTTACGCTCCTGCATCCTCGTTTGTTTTTCTTTGGAGCATAGGCCTAGCGTGAATTGGCCGTCAATCAATTCTGACAAGAGTTTTACTTGCCGTTACGGAATCCTTGGCAAACAGTTGATGCTCTGTATTTTCTTTTATTTTTAATAAGCGGGACATTGAAGATTGATCATTAATTATGGTAGCTAGCTCTTAATCGATCAATTAAAGGAACAACCATCATGTCCGATCTTGAAAGTTTCCGCGCTGAAACCGCCGAATGGTTGGAGGCTAATTGTCCTCCGGAAATGCGTGAGCCTGTTACTGATGAAAGCGATATGTGCTGGGGTGGGAAAAACGCAACCTACAAACCAGGGCAGAAGGAATGGATGGATATAATGGCCGCGAAAGGCTGGACCGTTCCGGATTGGCCAAAGGAATATGGCGGCGGTGGATTGTCCCGTGAAGAAACCAAAATCCTGTTGCAGGAAATGGGGCGTTTGAAGATACGTTCCCCTTTGGCGAGCTTTGGAATCTGGATGCTTGGGCCTGCGTTGCTTCATTTCGGTACCGAGGAACAGAAACTACATTTCCTACCACCCATTGCCCGCGGTGAAGTTCGCTGGTGTCAGGGGTATTCCGAACCCGGTTCCGGATCGGACCTCGCTTCGCTTCAAACATCAGCTGAGGACAAGGGCGACCATTATCTGATTAACGGTCAGAAGATCTGGACCAGCTATGCGGACAAAGCCGACTGGATTTTCTGCCTAACGCGAACGGATAAGTCGAGCAAGCACAAGGGCATTAGCTTCATGTTGTTTGACATGACGAGCAAAGGTGTTGAAACTAAGCCGATTGTATTGATCTCCGGTCAGTCCGCTTTTTGCGAAACGTTTTTTACGGATGTAGAAGTCCCCAAAACCTATGGCGAGGGTATATCCTCGGTTGTCGGTGAAGTGAACCGGGGCTGGGATGTCGCCAAATATCTGTTGGGACATGAGCGCAGCATGATTTCTAGCGATGGTTCCGCCGGAGCAACTTCTCTAGGGGCCAAGTTCGCAGATACTTACGGCCGCGATGAAAAGGGGCGTCTGGATGATCCAATGCTCCGCTCTCAAATGGCGGAAATGGATATTGACGTTTTGGCATTCCGCGCGATGGCGGAGCGCTTTGGCGACACGTTCAAAGCCAATCTTTGCCACCCGGCTCAACCCAATATGATGAAATATGCCGGTACCGAGATTAACAAACGTCGTCATGAGTTGATCATGTCAGCAGGCGGTAGTGAGGTACTTGAATGGGAAAGCGATGCAACCAATGGCGGGCTGACGGCACGAAGCTGGTTACGGACCAAGGCGAACAGTATCGAGGGCGGCACTAGCGAAGTCATGCTGAATGTCATCGCCAAGCAGATATTACAGCTACCCAACGCTTAATAATTACCGGCACCAAATTAGAAGGATCATAAGCGATGGCGCTTTATTTGAACGACGATCAGAAGATGCTGCACGATAGCGCAGCAGAATTTATGAAGGGTGAAGGTAATGTCGCCCATTTTCGGGAGTTTCGTGATAAAAATTGCAAGGACGGCTTCTCGCATGCGTTGTGGAAACAGTTCGCGGAAATGGGCTTTTCCGGCATATTGATTCCCGAAGAAGAGGGCGGTCTGGGGCTGGGCCATGTCGAAGCAGGTGTTGTGCTTGAGGAGATTGGCCGCAACCTGACCCCGTCACCGTTTCTTTCAACCGCAGTCGCGGGTGTCGAAGCCCTGAATGCGGGCGGGAAGGCACTGCGCGATCAGTATTTCCCCGGCATCCTCTCAGGCGATAGTATATTGGCTTTGGCGGTTGATGAAGGGGCGAAACATCGTCCCGAACAGATTGCCATGGCAGCAACGCGTGAGGGCAATGGCTTTAAGCTCGACGGTAAAAAGCAATTTGTTGTGCAAGGCGGTTCGGCAGATATGTTGATTGTTGCGGCGCGCACAAGTGGTAGTCCAGGTGATGACAAGGGGCTAACGCTTTTTGCCGTTGAGACTAGCGCACAAGGCATGTCCAGAGACAGCGTCCGTCTGGTTGATAGCGCGATGGCGGCCCATGTCGAATTTGACGGGGTTCTGGTCGATGCAGATGCTGTTATTGGCGAGGTTGATGAGGGTGCATCGGTATTGCAGCGCATGTTGAATGCCGGACGTGCCGGGGCCGCTGCCGAAACTTTGGGGGTTGGTTCCGGTGCGATGGATATTACGGTTGAATATATCAAAGGCCGTAAGCAATTTGATCATATTATCGGGTCATTTCAGGCACTTCAACACCGTGCAGCACATCTATACAGCGAGATGGAAATTGCCCGTGCCGCTGTATTAAAAGCGCAGCAGATGCTCGATGAAGGCTCGCCTAAAGCCGAAATGATGGTATCCGTTGCCAAGGCCAAAGCCGGAAAAGCGACCGCGCTGTCAGTCAAGGAAGGTGTGCAGATGCATGGCGGTGTCGGCATGACCGATGAATATGATATCGGCTTGTATATGAAGCGGGACCGCGCCTTGACCGAATTTATGGGCGATATAAATTATCATACAAATCGCGTTGCCGAAATGCACGGATATTAAGGGGATTACTGATGGATTATAACAAATTATTCTCGCTCGAAGGTCGTGTTGCTTTGGTGACCGGTGGCCACCGCGGTATTGGTCGGATGATAACCGAAGGTTTTCTGGCTCAGGGCGCAAAAGTTTATATTTCGGGCCGCAAGGCCGATGCTTGCAAAGCCGCTGCCGATGAAATGGGCGACAATTGTATCGCCGTGCCAGGTGATGTCAGCACCGTTGAAGGCTGCAAGGCATTAGCCGCGGAATTGGCCAGCTGTGAACCAAAACTTGATATTCTGATTAACAATGCCGGTGTTGCGTGGGGTGCGGAATATCTCGACTTCCCCGAGTCCGGCTGGGATAAGGTCATGGACACCAACGTTAAAGGATTGTTTTTCCTGACACAGGCACTCCACCCGCAATTGAAAGCTGCTGCCAGTTTTGAACAGCCCGCAAAGATCGTCAATATTGCCTCGATAGATGGTTTCAAGGTCAACCCGTGGGAGACATATAGCTATCAGGCATCCAAAGCAGCAGTTGTGCACCTGACTCGCAAAATGGCATCCAAGCTGGTTTCCGAAGATATTATTATGTCCGGTATTGCGCCTGGTGCATTCGCCTCCAATATGAATAAAAGCGCTCGCGACCATGAGGATGCTGTTGAAAAAGGCATCCCTGCAAAACGGATTGGACGGCCCGAGGATATGGCAGCCGCAGCAATTTATCTCGCCAGTAACGCTGGTAATTATGTTGTCGGAACGACTTTGATTGTTGATGGCGGGATAGTGAATGCAGCAAATCCGGACGCCACTATAGATCCATAAAAAATAAGCGTGGCGCAGCAAATATGTGGGCGGGTGAAATTCCCGTTGCTGTTGTGTGCCATTGGCATAATGACGCCACTAAACAAGTTTTGTGTTTTTAAACTGGATCGGTTGCAAAACGTGCAACTCGACTGTCTATGTTCTCAATTGCAACTTTTCTCTTAGGCGTCCATCTAAGACTTGTTAGTTCGACAGGAAAAGTGATGTTTGATCGGCGTTTTAAAAAACAGGAGAATTCCCATGAAAACGCTTTTCAATATTTTAGCCTCTCTGACCGTTAGCAGCATCATCTTGATGACTACGGTTCAGGTATAAACGCTAAAGTTACACAGTCCCGGCTGCCTCTCCCCCTCCCTAATGGCGCCGGGATTGTCCCGAAGGTCCGGCCCTTACAAGATTCCTCCCAATCAAAGGGTCGGACCAACGGATGTTTTCCCACTGGCTACAAAGCCTCGCTCTGTGATCTGGGCCAAGATGGCTTGAACGAAATGCAATTCGTTTGATTAAACCCGTATATTCATTATCCCGGATTGAGCATAAACCTGCATAAAATCTCTACATAGGTCCTTTTACCCAGCATATTGTGTAAAATAAATTACTTCGTTCCGGCATGTTCGGAAAACGATGAAAGCCTATCCACCGATTAGGACATTGCGCTAGATATGATCCATATTCTGGCACTTGGAGCGACTCGAGACCCCATGTTATAAGCGAGTTATCGGACGGGATGTGAACCCGGCCCGCGACCAGTCAGTGATGACCCGCCGGACGATTCAACACCGAAAGATAATCGAACCATGTTATCTGTTTTTCGCATGAATAGCAGAAAGGTGTTTCGATTGGTGATTGGACGAAATCCGTTAAATGACGGCGCAAGCCATATGGATCGGATAGACAATGATCACCGGGTAGCTGGACCAAATATCGGGTTTTAAACCGAAACATCATTGCGCGAGCGATGCTGCGGAAAACCAAAAAACCATAAACGATATTGGCCCAGTAGCCGAACGCCGAAAAAGCGGATGCCCGAATCGAAAGATTGTCGCATCCCTGATTAGGCGCAGTGGGAGCCGAAACCTGAATTTATTCAGGAATCGACTCCCATTTTCTTTGGTAGCAATCTCATGCCTTTATGCCGATTACCTAATGTTCCCATGGGGTTTGTGGACCACAGGCTCCGGGTGGGCGTATCTGCGCGTCCATGAAAAAGCGTGGTAGGGGGCACATATCACCGTTGCGGTTGTTTATTTATGATTCAGCGAAAGAAAGATTTTTTACTTTCACTGCCAGTGATACCTGTCACAGCGTCTGCGGGAATCACCCGTTATCACAATAAGGCGATGCCGCTAATTCACAAATATTTGTGGGGGGCAGCGGCCTCGCACTTCCATTGAGGCTACGTCCTCTTGGCGGTGACTTCCCTCTGGGTGTCCTAAATGGACATACCACTGGAAGCCCGGTGGTATTGCGACCCGGCCACCGGGTTTCCTAGGGGAAATGTAAATTTACTCAAGTGGCGATACAAAAAATAAAATCTCTCTTTTTCCCTTTCCGTGAGGATGGTCACACAAAGTTTACAAATCTCTGACATAGCAGGGTTACGGCGGCATATGCTTCTAGCGTTGATGCCGTAATTCCAAGAAGTCCGACGGCCTCGCGACCCGGCCGTCGGGCTTTTTTAGTGTGAGCCCTGCAAAGGCTTTCCCCACCACTCGCACGGCAGCAATTGCTGCTACTGTCTTTTCTTAGGAAAGACGACTGCCGAGTGGAACATCAACGTCCGGTTTGAATAAAACAATATGTCCCGAGGCATCGGGAAAGCCCAGAGTGAGGACCTCGGACATAAACTTGCCAATTTGCCTCGGGGGGAAATTGACCACCGCAGCAACTTGACGGTTCAACAGATCCTCCAGCCGGTAATTTTCCGTGATCTGCGCGGATGATCGTTTTATTCCGATGACAGGGCCAAAATCAATCACGAGTTTAAAAGCCGGCTTTCTAGCCTCGGGAAAAGGGTGCGCTTGGATGATCTGTCCGACGCGTATGTCCACGCTAAGGAACTGGTCAAAGTCTATAGTATCGCAAACAGGTGCTTCAGGGTTATGGGCTATATGCATGACAAACATTTAGACA
The DNA here is from genome assembly GCF_040717415.1 of Parasphingorhabdus sp. JC815. Taxonomy (NCBI): domain Bacteria; kingdom Pseudomonadati; phylum Pseudomonadota; class Alphaproteobacteria; order Sphingomonadales; family Sphingorhabdaceae; genus Parasphingorhabdus; species Parasphingorhabdus sp. JC815. Next base: position 21,050 of record NZ_JBFEFM010000004.1, on the reverse strand, counting down.
TAATAGAAGGCTTTCGCCACCAATTATTTGGATGATATATCACCACCACCCGGTCAATTCTGTTCCCGTCATGACGAATATATAACCTAGCGCAGCATAGAGCAATCCGCGGAAAACCGGATAAGGGATGCGTGCTTGCATAGGATGGCCTTCGGGATAGATAATTTCGATGATTTCGCCAATTACCGGTTTTGGGAAGGGCATGAAAAGATTGTCTCGCACCTCGAAAAAAGTACCGCTTTCGTCAGCGAAGAGAAATACCGGCTGATAAAGGGTGCGGCCCGCTTCCGACCGTCGGTCATGGCGAACAATTTTTGCCCGCGTGCGGCGGACGGGATTTCGCAGAAATGGCAGATCGCTTCGCAGCACCAGCGCCAATCCTGTGCCTGAGAGGGCCAGAAAAATCCAGAGAATGATTGTAGCGATGGCTGGGGGTAGCATTGTTATATCAGATTGTTAAGATGAGTGCCGAACCTTTTCCAGAAAGAGAAATGGAGAAAAATGGGGGGCAATCATGACATTATTTCGTATAGCGACAATTATTTTCGCATTCATACCACTATATTTCGGCGTTACCGGAGTAATATTTGGCGCGGCACAATTGGCGAGCGGAGAAGTCGCACCGGCAATCGACAATCAGTTTCGCTATCTCTCCGGCGTTTATATCGGCGTAGCGGTGATGCTATTCTATTCGGCAGGCAATGTGGCACGGCGATCTCTGGCATTTCGTTTGGCGATCATTGCCGTGTTTATTGGCGGTATTGGCCGGGCTGTGTCCTATTTAACTATCGGCGTGGCAGAGATGTGGCAAGTAGGGGCCATGGGACTGGAACTGATCTCGCCGCTATTTATCCTGTGGCAGGGCGGGGTGATTAAAGCATCCAGAAGTATAATCCGTTAGGCCGGATGGGGAGAGTTTTTTATTGAACCTCAAGACCCCAGCATGTCCTTCAGATAACCACCGGTAAAGCTGCTAACCACTTTGGATACGGCTTCTGGTGTACCCTCAGCCACGATCTCTCCGCCGCGTACACCGCCTTCGGGGCCTAGGTCAATGATATGATCGGCGGTTTTGATTACGTCCAGATTATGTTCGATCACCACTATGCTATTGCCCTGCTCGACGAGTTGGTGGAGCACTTGGAGAAGTTTTCGGACATCTTCAAAATGCAAGCCGGTCGTTGGTTCATCAAGAATATAAAGCGTTTGCCCAGTGGAACGTTTAGACAGTTCCTTGGCGAGTTTTACCCGCTGTGCTTCTCCTCCTGATAGGGTGGTCGCCTGTTGCCCGACCTTGATATAGCCTAGCCCGACTTCATAAAGCATCGCCATTTTGTCGCGGATCGGCGGAACCGCCTTGAAAAACTCAACTGCATCTTCGACCGTCATGTCGAGAATGTCAGCAATGGACTTGCCCTTAAACTTCACTTCCAGCGTTTCACGATTATAGCGTTTGCCGCCACATTCTTCGCACGTTACGTAAACATCGGGTAGGAAATGCATTTCTATTTTGATCAGTCCGTCACCACGGCACACCTCACAGCGTCCACCCTTTACATTAAAGCTGAACCGCCCCGGTTTATAGCCGCGCGCCTGCGCTTCGGGCAGGCCGGCGAACCAGTCACGGATGTTCGTGAAAGCGCCGGTATAGGTAGCCGGGTTGGAACGCGGCGTCCGGCCAATCGGAGACTGGTCAATATCGATCACCTTGTCGAGATATTGCAGGCCGCTGATTTTGTCATGCTTACCGGCTATAATACGCGCCCCGTTCAGTGCGCGTGCCGCAGCGGCATATAGCGTGTCGATGGTCAGCGAGGATTTGCCAGATCCCGAAAGGCCGGTAATGCAAGTAAATGTACCAAGTGGGATCGACGCCGTGACATTTTGCAGGTTGTTTGCCGTCGCGCCGTGCACGGTCAGTTTTTTGCCATTGCCTTTACGTCGTTTATCCGGAACCTGAATTTCCCGTGAGCCATTTAGATAGGCCGCGGTTAGGGATTTTTTGGATTTCAGCACCTGCTTAAGCGTGCCGGCAGCGACAACCTCCCCGCCGTGAACGCCCGCTCCCGGCCCCATATCGACAACATAATCGGCAGTACGGATAGCGTCCTCGTCATGTTCGACGACAATCACTGTATTGCCAAGATCGCGTAGACGTTTCAATGTCGTCAATAATCGGTCATTATCGCGTTGATGCAAACCGATGCTGGGTTCATCCAATACATATAAAACGCCGCTTAACCCTGAACCTATTTGGCTCGCTAACCGGATGCGTTGGCTCTCGCCTCCTGATAATGTTCCGCTGGTCCTGTCAAGGTTCAGGTAATCAAGCCCGACATTGTTGAGAAACCCCAGTCGTTCGATAATCTCTTTCAGAATAGGTTCTGCTATCTGTCGCTGGGTCGCGTCGAGTTGATCCGCAAGACCGTTGAAGAAGACCAGCGCATCGCCAACACTGCGACGAACCGGAATACTGATATCCTCGTCTGCGATTTTGACTGCCAGAGCTTCGGGTTTGAGCCGGGCACCGTTACATATTTCACATGGAGCAGCGGCCTGGAACTTCGCCAGTTCCTCCTGCATCCACGCGCTTTCGGTTTGCAGCATCCGGCGCGTGAGATTGCCGACCACGCCTTCAAACGGTTTCTTGACTTCGTAACTTTTGCGCCCATCCTGAAAGCGCAAAGTGACTGGCAAACCTTGCGTACCATTGAGAATTATATCGCGGTGATGATCGGACAGTTCTTGCCATGGGGTGTCGAGAGAAAATTCAAATTGTCGTGCGAGACTGCCCAAAACCTGCATGTAATAAGGGCTGGGCGGGTTAGATTTTGCCCATGGTACGACTGCGCCTTTTTTGATCGAGAGCGCCGGATTAGGGACAATTAACTGAACATCGAAATGAAGTTTTTCACCCAGTCCGTCACAAGCGGGACATGCTCCCTGCGGTGCGTTAAACGAAAAAAGGCGCGGCGCGATTTCTTCGATTGTAAAGCCGCTGACCGGACAGGCAAAGCGTTCGGAAAACACAATGCGGTTGTCAGGCAGGCCGGTGCCTTTCATTTTCCTACCAGTCGCCGCTTCCTCGCGGCCGGGAACAACGCCTTCTGCCAGATCAACAAACGCCAGTCCATCAGCCAACCGAAGCGCGGTTTCGAAACTGTCCGCCAGCCGTGTCTCCATGCCCTCACGGACAACCAGCCGGTCGATAACAACCTCAATATCATGTTTCAGCTTTTTATCCAGTTTAGGCGTATCTTCGATATCGTAAAATTCGCCATCAATACGCATCCGGGTAAACCCCGCTTTTTGCCATTCCAGCAGTTCTTTGCGATATTCACCCTTGCGTCCACGTACCACGGGAGCGAGCAGGTAGAAGCGCGTTTTTTCGGGCAATGCCATAACGCGATCAACCATCTGGCTGACGGTTTGTGCAGTAATCGGTTCACCGGTTGCGGGTGAATATGGCACGCCAGCGCGGGCCCACAACAGACGCATATAATCGTAAATTTCGGTCACGGTCGCAACAGTGGAGCGGGGATTGCGAGAAGTTGTTTTCTGCTCGATCGAGATGGCAGGCGATAGCCCTTCGATATGCTCGACATCCGGCTTTTGCATCATCTCCAGAAACTGGCGCGCATAGGCGGAGAGCGACTCGACATAGCGCCGCTGTCCCTCAGCATAGATGGTGTCAAATGCCAGACTGGATTTGCCGCTGCCTGACAAGCCGGTAATAACGATCAGCTTATCGCGCGGTAGGTCAATATCAACGCCTTTAAGGTTGTGCTCCCGTGCGCCTTTGACTTTGATGTGGGTCAACATAAGGGGGATGCCTGCTGTGAAATGGAATATTGCACCGCGAAGGTTTTTGCCGTCAAATGGGGGAAAAGGATCATAAATATACTTTGCAGAAGTTGAAGAAGAGAGTCCAGCAGGTCGTAAAGTATGTTCCAGTTATGTTCCTTTTGCAAGGCAGTTTCTTCACCTGAATAAAATGGCGCTCGTGCTAATGTCCGGGGAACATATCTCCACTTTGCAAATCGATCGTGCCGCCATTTTCTGCTGGAACAACGCCGCGGCCAAACCAGACATAGCGTGCGGTGGGAGCGGTTAGAAGATTATCGTAATTCTCGCTCGCATAGTCGGCGCTATATCCCATCAGAGCTAATGTGGTCGGGAATAGCTGGCTGAGGCTATGCCGGACGGCGGTGGAGCCATTATTAATATAGCGCTTTTGCACATCCGGTGGCAGAAATGCGATGAGCGGCACGGCGAATTCGGCAGCGACCGGACGGGCGCTGCAATGCGGGGGAACGCCCTCTTTGATGTTTTGGCCATGGTCGGAAGTGTAAAATATTGCGGCTTTGGAGCGATCGATGCCACTAAGTAACGCATCGAAGAATCCGGTTTTGGAATAGGCTATTGCAGCTTTATATTGAGAGATAGTGCTACTGCCGGGGGGCAGGGTGCCTTCGGGGTAATGATCACGATATTGAAAATGCACACCGCGCAGGTTGATGTAAATAAATTGTTTGCCTGATTTTTTCAGGTCCGTATTGACCATGCGGGCTATTTCAAGGTCGGTTTTCATACCGTTGGCGGCGCTGCGATAATCTTGGATGAGTGCCCGTTCCGGAGCCAGTATCAGGTTTTGAGGTGGCCCGGAAATTTGCCCGTCAATCAACATAGTGGCATAGCCCGCCTTCGCCGCATAGCCCCAGATAGAGGGGGTACGGCGCAGATCGGTTATAGGGCCGACAGTCCTGACATTCACACCCGATCGTAGCGCTACATTAGAAGGTGTGCTGCAATGGCCCATCGAAGCTGCTTTGCCAAAATCAATAAACTCGAATTGGGCGAGTTGCGGTGCAATAATCTGCGAAAAGCCAGTGTCGGAAACGCTTTCGTCGATCAGCCAGATAATTTTCTCCACGTCGGAATTTCTGTCCGGCTCTGGCGTAACCGCGCGACGCTCTGGCGGCGGGTCGGCGGACAGAATGGAGACGGTAAAATTATAAATATTGCGCTCGGCGGCCAACGGGTAAAGGCCAAGTCTCAGCCAAATAAGCGACGGGGCAATTAGCAACATTATAATCACGGGAACAGCTATTTTTCCGCTAGGGTGCATGCCGGAGTGCAACATGCGCCGCGCCGCCACCAATAAAAGTATAGCCAGTGCCAATTGTCCGAGCGCCAGCGCCAGAGGACCTGAAAACTCCCGTACAGCGTCACTTGCCTGCCGCGCTTCAGCTATGAGCCAGGCGGTTTTTTGCAGGTCGAGAATGTCGCCAACGATTTGGCCATAGATACCGTTAATGGCAGCTGAAACCGTCACGAGCGCCAAGCAGAATAGAAAGTATTTGCGTGGTAACAACATGACGGCAGCAAATAACACCAGCGCTTGAACCACAAAGGACATCATGGCTAGCGCTGCATTGGTATAATCAGAAGCTGATGCACGATAAAGAACTGTATGGACCAAGAGTGCTTCATTGATTAGTGCATAGGCTGCGGCAAACAGTATGAAACCCGTCAAAAATCGACCTATCGAGCATGTTCCGACAGAGCTGTCGATTGGAGTATTGGTCACGCGGAGCTGCCTTGCATCAAATGCTTCATCAATCAGGATAAAATCGGAAAGTTGCTATAGTGTAGAGCTGTTAAAAATCAGTGACTACAATTTGCGCTTCAATTCCAAAAGCCGCAGTCTATCGGTTTTATAGACCGTAGTCGAAGCCCATCATCTTTTCGTCGAAAACTGCTGATTAATTGATCCATTAGAATATAATGTAACGCCAGAGCCTCATCGCGATACTGTTGTTTACCAGTGCAGGATCGCCCAACGGCTTGCACTTCGAAGGGATGATGCCACATGATAACGTGGTTCGTAATCCGGGCCTCCGGGAAATTTTGCCTACCGCATAGGCAGCTCCGTTTCCCAGTCCGGGTTTCAAAGCGCCACCCCCTTAATTGCGCTTTGTTCACGATGTTACCGGCGTCATCCCTTTTTGTTTAATTGAGTCTTTATATGGATCTCAGTTTACCCACGCTCTTGTGCCATCAAATCTCGAACAAAGCTGATCAATCCGGTTTGACGCGCCCGGCGCATACGTTCAGTGGCAAGGATGTTTCGCACTTTGGCAAAGCAGGCATCCAGATCATCATTGACCAGCACATAATCATATCCGTCCCAATGACTGATTTCACTAGCCGCGCGTTGCATACGGCTTTCGATAATTTCGTTGCTGTCGGTCGCGCGGCTTTCCAGACGGTCACGCAAAACAGTGAGCGAGGGCGGCAGAATGAATATACGCACGACATCTTCGCCTGCACGCTGATACAACTGCTGTGTTCCCTGCCAGTCAATGTCGAACAATATGTCTTGACCCTCTTCGAGCTTTTGTTGCACGGGCGCGGCAGGAGTGCCGTAGCGGTTGCCGAATACGGTGGCATATTCCAGAAAAGCGCTGTCCGCGATCATCTCTTCAAATTCATCACCGCCGACGAAATGATAATCTTTGCCATCTTCCTCACCCGGGCGTTGCGGTCGGGTAGTGACAGATACAGACATGGCGATCTGCTCATCATCCTTTAGCAGCATGCCAGCTATCGTAGATTTTCCTGCGCCTGATGGAGAAGAAAGCACAAACAGCAGCCCACGGCGGCTAAGTTCATGATGTGAAACGGGAGATAGATTGTCAGCCATAGCGGCTCTTGGCCGACAAGGACGTATCTCGTCAAGACCGTTTCGGTAAAAGAATCTTACTTAAATCGCTAGAAAGATTCATTCGGTTGAATCGCTTAATGACAGGGATTTATTTTCCGTCTATCGCTTTGATTATGTTGCAAGGCCGCGTCAGTACGATTTTTTTCTCGGTCGGTATAACGATCATGATCGGCTGGTTATTCTACGTGGGCAAGGATATTATTCTGCCGATAGTAACGGCGATAATCCTGCTTCAGATACTCTATGCGGCCAGTGCGGCTGTCGCCCGGATACCGGGATTGGGCCGTTCGCCTATGTGGATGCGGTCGACACTGGCGCTCATAGGTGTGGTCTTATTGTTGTTTGCCCTGACACGGATGCTGGTGGCCAGCCTTCAAACTCTGGTTCCTTCTCTTCCGAAATATCAATCCAATCTGGAGAATCTGTTCGCTGTTTGGTTCCCCGCTCAACAAGAACCCGTTCCGACTCGGACAGATTTGAGTAATTTAATGGCTACTCCCAGTGAACTATATAATCGTGGTAGTGACGCGGTGATCAAGGCAGCGAGCGAATTTACCACTAGATTGCTTACCGAAGTTGATATTGCTGCACTGGCGCAATCGGTTCTGTCGTCACTGACCAGCTTTGGTGGATTTGTGTTTATTACCATTCTTTATGCATTTTTTATGTTGAGTGAGATTACCGGATTCCCGGCCAAGGTTCGCCGCGCTTTTGGTAGCGATACGCAATCAAAAGATACGCTGAACATGATTGCGCGGATCAACCACGATATCGGCAGCTATCTGGCTACAAAAACACTCATCAATATTATATTGGGTGTAGTTTGCTGGTTCATCATGCGGTTGCTCGGCATTGAATATGCCGTGTTGTGGGCGATTATTATCGGTCTGCTCAATTATATTCCTTATATCGGTTCGATTGTCGGGGTCGCTTTTCCGGCGTTATTTGCAGTTGCCCAGTTCGGAACGCTGACAGTTCCGCTGGTCGCCACTGGCTTGATGACTGCGTCACAGGTGATCATCGGAAATATTGTCGAGCCGCATATGCTAAGCAAATCGGTCAATCTCAGCCCGATGGTCGTTTTGGTCGCGCTTTCAGTCTGGAGCACATTATGGGGCATTCCCGGCGCGATACTGGCGGTACCGTTCACCACAATTTTAATGATCATATTGGCAGGCCGTAAAGGAACCAGACCAATCGCAGCCCTGCTTTCCAGCGACGGTAAAGTTTAGCGGTTTATCAAACTGTGTTTGCCACAGTCATGTGGCGAGGTGGTTTCAGACAGACCGCCGCAATTACTGACATGATGAGCAGTATCGTGCCGATCATGAAGGCGCGGTCATAGCTACCATATATATCGAAAATATAACCCGCCCCGGCAGGGGCTATGGCAACGAACGGCAGAAGTAAGGGTGCTAAAACCGAGTTGATTTTCGCAAAACTACCTTGTCCAAAAAAATTACTGGTCAGTGCAGGGGTCAGCGCAAAAAGTCCGCCATAGCAGGACCCCAATATGAAAGCGGAGAGAGCCAATGTGAGTGGATATTGTAAAGCCCATAGCATGATGAAACCGATAAGCATGGCCGTCATAATCGCCGCCATCAACCAGCGCAGCTCAATCCTGTCTCCCAGCCATCCTGCCGGCATGCGACCCATTCCATTACCCAGAATGAACATGCTGATTATGGAGGCCGTCTGTAGACTTGAAATCCCAATATCAGAAAAATAAAGTGCGCCATGGGTCAGTAAAAATGTTCCGACGCCTAGGTAGGTGATGCTGATAATCATAGCTAAATAGACCGCATAACTCCGGAAAACTTCCTTGAGTGTCCAGTTATGTGCGCTGCGGTAAGTGCGTGCCGTGGGAATAGATTTCTGATTCCTGTCCTTAGCGTCTCGCGGATCAATATCATCAGGATACTGACCAATGTCATGTGGCCGATTGATAATGAATCGCGTCAAAAGCACAGCCGCTCCAACCGCTGCTGCACTGACCAGCCAGCCCGATTGCCAGGTACCGAAACTGTCCATAACTCCCATTAGCACCGGTTGCGCGACAAAACCCCCCAGCGCACTGCCGGTTAGCATGATGCCCAGAACCGTCGCGCGTCTGGCGTCAAACCAGTGTATCACGACAGTATGCCAGCACAACGGACCAGCCAGCGCTCCGGCGGCTCCGATCAGAAATCCCCAGATCAATATCCAATGCCAGACTTGTGTAACGAGAAGAACGGTGAGCAAAAGCCCGATCAAAACAAGCATTAGTCCAGTAGTAAGGGTAAAGCGCACACCCCATTTCCCGATCATCCACCCGGTGACCGGATAAGCTATGCCAATCATCAGAAAGTTGAGGCTATGCGCGATGGACGCATCCCCCCGGTCCCAATCCATTGCCACAACCATAGCAGGGAAAACCGCAGCATAAGCATAGGTGACAAATCCGGAAGATGCGAACTGGATAAAAAACAGAAGGGCGGCATTGTTCCAGCCGTAGAATTTACGATGCTTCGCCGGAATCGAAGGCCTACCTTCGTCCCGCGTTACCTGTGTGCTTGCCAAAGCTCTCTCCCGACTTTTTATCCAGCGATGCTAGCAGGAGAATCGATTTAGGGAAGTCATTTATAAATTGTGTTTGAAAGTGCTGCTATATGCGCTAATTTGCGCCATATATACTTGTAATAATGTCCGTATATTGCGGTATAATTATTTCATATTAATTGACCGCAACCGCGAGGCAGTATTTTCTTTTCTATCGGCTCGCTGCAATATTATGGGTCGCGCTGTCGGCTTTAGCGGGCGGGGTAATCTTATCATCGATTTCAGTCATTTTATCGGGCGCCGGAAGTCGCTTGATCTCCGTTGAAGATTTTTCCTTTGCACGGTCATAAACCGCTTTGGCGATGATAACACCGGCAACAAACAGCGCACCAGGAATAGAACGGGTTGCAAGACGAGCAGCAAGAACACCGATGCCAAAGCCCATCAATCCGGTGCCGTTAGCCTGTTGACGCGCTTTATTGCCTATATAAGAGGTCGTAAGATTCCTAATGAATGACATGGGTTCAATCCTTATTATTATCGGAGCTTTTGAACGGCACAGGTTCCTTGAAAGTATGGGTGACATAGGGGAAGGGAATTTCGATATTCGCGTTGTCCAACGCGGCTTTGACCGCCCGGATGACCGTGTCACGGCTTTGGTGCATGTCGCGAGGTTGCGATCCCGACCACCAGCGGACAGTAAAGTCGACGGAGCTGGAATTAAATTCGCGGGCAAACACATCAATTGTTTCGTCCTGATCAACATGATCCGCGTTTTGCACTGCATTCAGGATAACTTTGCGGGCATCCTCCAAATCGGTATCATAGGATACGCCAGCAATCATTTCATGACGCCGTTTAGTAACATCGGTCAGAATCTTGACCGGGTTTTTGAATAAAATGGCGTTGGGAACGATGGTCAATTCCTTATCTGGTTTGCGGATGTGGGTTTCGCGTAATGCAATATGCTCCACTCGCCCTTCGACCCCTTCACATTCAATAAAATCACCAATACGCATTTTCTCGCGCAGCATAATAAGAATACCGGCCATGAAATTTTCAAAAATATCCTGAAATGCGAAACCAATCGCTACAGCGCCAAAGCCAAGCGCAGCAAGCAAGCTTGCCGGGGTAAGGCCGGGAAGCAGGATGGTCAGCGCGATCATCAGACCGATGACCCAGATGGCGATGCGCGTCACGGTATCCACCAATTGCCTTAAGGATGGCCTCATCGAGGCTTTGCCTGTCAGCCGCCCGGCAATTTTGGCCGCGAAACGCGCTACGATCCAAGTGATCACAAGGACCACGACAGCGATCAGCATGCTGGGAACAAGAGCAACCAGCCCCTCCCACATAGCATTTAATTGCTGTATTAAAATTTCGACAGAAGTTTCAGCTTTGTCAGCAAAGTCTTTTGATATTTCAGTGGTGCTAGTCGTATTAGTCATTTTTCCCCATATCTTTATCCCCCGATTACAGACGCTTTTCATCCAGAAAACGCACTAAACGCCTGTGGGAAGTCGTTAAATTCAACGTCTAAGTTATGGAAAGGTTGCAATTAAACTGAAATTATCTAGTCATATCTTGAGGCCGGACATAAGCATCATAGGTTTCCGCATCGACCAATCCCAGATCCAGCGCTGCCGCGCGCAGGGTTTTTCCGGTTTCATGGGCATGTTTGGCAATCCGGGAGGCTTTGTCATAGCCGATGACCGGAGCAAGCGCGGTGACAAGCATTAATGAATTATCGACTAGCTCGGCAATACGGGCTTCATTGGCCTCCAACCCTTCGACACAGCGGGTTGTAAAGCTCGACATACCGATAGACGCAATTTCTATGGAGCGCAGGACATTGGCTGCGATCATCGGTTTGAAAACGTTCAGCTCCAGATGCCCCTGCATCCCGCCAACTGTCACTGCCTGATGATTGCCTATCATTTGCGCTGAAACCATGGTCAGCATTTCGCACTGGGTCGGATTAACCTTTCCCGGCATTATCGAGCTACCAGGCTCGTTCGCAGGCAGACTGAGCTCGCCTAAACCCGAACGCGGACCAGAACCCAGCAGGCGGATGTCATTAGCAATCTTGGTCAGGGCAACCGCAAGAGTATTGAGTGCACCTGATAGCTCAACCATCGTGTCATGTGCGGCCAGCTCGGCAAATTTATTCGGTGCAGAGGTAAAGTTCAGCCCGGTAATCTTGGCAATTTCGCGGGCTATTTGTTCACCGAAATTATCCGGAGCGTTCAGGCCGGTTCCAACAGCCGTTCCGCCCTGTGCCAATTGATACAAGCGTGGCAATACTGTTTCTATCCTGTCGCGCGCGGCGAGCAATTGTGCGGCATAACCGGAAAATTCCTGACCCAGCGTTAGGGGCGTTGCATCCTGTAAATGGGTGCGGCCAATTTTGATAACGGCTTTCCACTTCTGTGCTTTGGCCTCAAGCGCATCATGTAATTGCTCTAGTGCGGGAAATAGCTCTACTTCCAGTGCTAATGCCGCGGCGATGTGCATGGCGGTCGGGAAACTGTCATTGGATGATTGCCCGCGGTTCACATGATCGTTGGGATGAACGGGCGCTTTTCCACCGCGTGTACCAGTCAGATTTTCATTAGCAATTCCAGCGATTACTTCATTAACATTCATATTCGATTGCGTTCCCGACCCGGTCTGCCAGATGGTCAGCGGAAACTGTGTATCAAACGCTCCGGAGCGCACCTGATCGGCGGCATTATCAATCGCGCCAAAAATTTCGGGAGCAATCTTGCTCTCCGTTCCATGAGCACCGTTCACACGAGCGGCGGCCTGCTTAACCGTAGCGAGGGCATGAATTACCCTGATCGGCATGCGTTCATGACGGGGAAAGGGGAAGTTTTCAATACTGCGTTGTGTCTGTGCACCCCAATATGCGTCCTGCGGAACTTCTATGGGGCCGATGCTATCAGTTTCTGTGCGGGTGTTGGTCATGGCGACGAGTGTATCACCAAGCTACCAAATCGTCATCCGGAACTTGTTTCTGGCTGCTACTTATCAGAAAAAGTTGAATAGTAGCTATTTCTTCTTGCCAAAATCCACTGTCACAACGTTGGAACCGTCATCGGTTTTCTCTGACTGTTCCTGATCACCGTCATTTTCAGCGGGTTCATGTGCATCCAGATGACCTTCGACTTCATCGACTTGAAATTGCAGGGCAAAATCGACCGCCGGATCAACAAAAGAGGTGATAGCCGCAAACGGGATGTGGAGCATAGAGCTTATCTGGTTGAAACTGAGCCCTACTTCAAACCGGTCTTCACCGACCGAAAGATCCCAATACCGGTTTTGCAAAACAATCGTCATTTCATCGGGGAATTTTGCGATAAGGTGATCAGGTATTTCCACGCCCGGCGCACGGGTTTTGAAAGTGATATAAAAATGATGTTCACCTGGAAGGCCATTGGCCTCCACCTCGCCCAACACGCGCCCTACAACCGCGCGCAAAGCTTCTTGTACTATTTCATCATATGGAATCAGACTGTCTGGTGCGCTATCGTTCATTAACTCTAGGTGGCGCGATACGCGGGCATGGTCAAGACTATTTGAACATTTGTTCACAGACTGTGATATTTTGCGTTTTACAGCGAACGGCTTGCTTGTAATAATCCAGCCATTATAGGCACCGCTATGACCATAGAAGCACGCACAGCGAAAATCGAACGCAACACCAAGGAAACAGAGATTTTTGTCGAGTTGAACCTCGACGGAACCGGAGAATATGATATTTCGACCGGCATCGGTTTTCTGGACCATATGATCGAACAGTTTTCGCGCCATTCGTTGATCGACCTGACCATGAGGATCAAGGGCGATTTGCATGTTGACCAGCACCACACGACCGAGGACAGTGCCATTGCTGTGGGGCAGGCGATAAATCAGGCGCTCGCCGACAAGGCGGGAATCGTGCGTTATGGCAGCACTTATTCTCCGATGGATGAAACGCTTAGCCGGATTGCTCTGGACATTTCAGGGCGTTCGTGGCTGGCATGGCAGGCTGGGTTTACCCAAGAGCGACTGGGCGAGATGGATACGGAACTGATCAAACATTGGTTCCAAAGCATTGCCGAAGCGGCAGGAATTACGCTTCATATTGAATTGCTCTATGGCGAAAATAACCACCATATTGCCGAAAGCATCTTCAAGGGCTTTGCCCGTGCCATGCGTCTGGCAGTAGAACGTGATCCGCGTAAAGGTGATGCTGTTCCTTCAACCAAAGGGCAGCTTGGCGGGTAATGTCTGAAACCATAGCGTTGATTGATTTTGGTGCCGGCAATTTGCGTAGCGTGCATAATGCGCTGATCGCAGCCGGTGCCTCGGGTATTGCCGTGACCAATGATCCGGACGTAGTCGCGGCTGCTGATCGTATTATCTTACCGGGCGTCGGCGCATTTGGAGCTTGCCGTGATGCGCTGGCCGCGATTGATGGCATGATCGCTGCGCTGGATGAGCGGGTACACGGAAAAGGCACGCCTTTTCTTGGCATTTGTGTCGGCATGCAATTGCTGGCTGACAAGGGTATCGAATTTGGGGAGCATCAGGGGCTTGGCTGGATAAACGGGACGGTCCAAGCCATCGAAGCACCTTCTGCGGATATAAAAATACCGCATATGGGGTGGAATGATGTCACACCGACACCAAGGTCTGATCCGGGAGAAGGCGCTCATAATCTAATCTTGGCGGGTGAGGCATATTACCTCCACGGCTATCATTTTGATGCTACAAATACTGATGATATATTGGCTACGACCCATCACGGAGTGCCGCTGGTTTCAGCAGTCGGTCGTGATAATATTGTCGGTGTGCAATTTCATCCTGAAAAAAGTCAGGCCTATGGGCTGTCTTTCTTGAAACGCTTTCTGGAGTGGAAACCATGATCGTATTTCCTGCTATCGACCTGAAATCCGGCGCAGTTGTACGCTTGGCCGAAGGGGACATGGACCGCGCAACCGTCTATGGTGATAATCCATCGGAGCAAGCGGGGCTGTTTGCCGCCGCTGGAGCAGAGCATATCCATGTCGTCGATCTGGATGGCGCGTTTGCCGGTTCTCCGCGCAATGCCGAAGCGGTTGAAGCGATTGTTTCCAGCTTCCCCGGCTATATTCAGCTTGGCGGCGGGATTAGAAACCGGGAGACGGTCGAGCGCTGGTTTGAGCTTGGCGTAGCACGGCTGGTCATTGGCACAGCGGCGCTGAAAGACCCAGAATTTGTCCGTGATATGGCTAAAGAATATGAAGGTGGCATTGTCGTCGCGGTTGATGCGCGCGGCGGCATGGTCGCGACTGAAGGCTGGGCCGATGTCTCACAGGTCAGTGTGATTGATATGGCTCGACGGTTTGAAGATGCCGGTGTGGCGTCTTTATTGTTCACCGATGTAGGACGCGACGGTATGTTGACCGGATGTAATATAGATGCAACGGTCGATCTGGCCCGTGCGGTCGATATTCCCGTCATCGCTAGTGGCGGCGTTAAAGGGATTGATGATATTCATATGCTTAGCCAGTTTACCGACGATGGTATCGAAGGCGTGATTACCGGCAGGGCTCTATATGACGGGCGGCTTGATCTGGAGACAGCTATAGCGATGGCGAAGCGATAGATATGACTGTTCGTATCCGCGTAATACCCTGCCTTGATGTTGCAGGTGGCCGTGTGGTCAAGGGGGTTAATTTTGTCGACTTGAAAGATGCCGGTGATCCGGTGGAGCAAGCACGTGCCTATGATGCTGCGGGGGCTGATGAGCTGTGCTTCCTCGATATCGGAGCTAGCCATGAACAGCGCGATACGATCATTGATGTCGTGCGACGGACTGCGGAGGTGTGTTTTATGCCTGTCACGGTCGGCGGCGGCGTGCGTACAGCAGATGATGCGCGCGCTTTACTAATGGCTGGCGCTGATAAGGTCGCGGTCAACAGCGCAGCTGTCACACGTCCCGAAGTTGTCAGCGATATAGCTAGCCGCTTTGGCAGCCAGTGCATGGTTGCATCCATAGACGCCCGGCGGGTGGTAGACTCCGGAGCAGTGCCGCGCTGGGAGATATACACCCATGGTGGAAGGACGCCAACCGGAATTGATGCACTGGACCATGCCGTGCGGATGGCGGAGCTTGGGGCGGGGGAATTGCTGGTAACGTCAATGGACCGGGACGGAACACGCGATGGTTATGATCTGGATTTGACCCGAATGATTGCTGATGCTGTTTCCATTCCGGTGGTGGCCAGCGGCGGTGTCGGCAATCTGGACCATCTGGTTGACGGCGTGGTAAAGGGCGGTGCCAATGCTGTGCTTGCGGCCTCGATTTTCCACTTTGGCCAGCACAGCATAGCGGATGCACATAATGCGCTTCGCGATGCTGGTTTGCCAGCCCGGAACAATATTTGATCGCGGGAAATAACCGGTAATTTACAACATCCAGCAACGGTCCCATAATGGGGCAGATGGCCGCAAAAGTTAATCTTAGGTTAACTTGCACTTTTCTGCGCGCCTATATTCTGCTAGTCAGATGCTTAAGATTAGTTGAGCAGCCGTAGGTAGTTTATGCGTTTTTCAAAATGTCTGAGATAAACACCGGTTTTGGAATATCGCACTGAAGAATTGTAATGTTTCGTCACTATTGGAGCGCAGATCTATGATCTTGCTGCACCATGAAAGGGCCGTCATCGGGGGATTCGACGGCCCTTTCTCTTGGATTATTCTCTCCGGTGTTAACCTAAGGCTTGACGGCTGTCCTGTTGCTCGCGCAAACGGGCCTTTATGACCGATATCCTGAAAAAACTGGACAATACCATCCGTGAACGGCGCAGTGCGGACCCCGCAAGCAGCTATGTCGCCAGCTTGCGGGCAAAAGGCCGTGCCAAAATGGCGGAGAAACTAGGCGAAGAAGCCGTTGAGGCGGTAATTTCTGCTGTGCAGGATGACAAGACAGGAATGACAGGGGAGGCCGCAGATGTTCTGTTCCATCTCATGGTCCTATTAGCCGATATGGACTTATCTATTGATGATGTGTTGACCGAACTAGCTCGGCGCGAGGGACTATCGGGTATTACTGAAAAAGCTTCGAGAAAGGATTAATTCATGGCGATTGATGCAACCCTGCCTTATGATGACGATAATATTTTTGCGAAAATCCTTCGTGGGGAAATACCTAATAAAACGGTTTACGAGGATGAGCATGTTCTTGCTTTTCAAGATATAAATCCACAGGCGCCGCAGCATATATTGGTCATTCCCAAGGGGAAATACGTAAGCTGGGATGATTTTTCCGCAAAAGCTAGCGATGCTGAAATTGGCGGGTTCGTCCGCGCTGTAGGCCATGTCGCGCGGGAGGCAGGCATGGTTGAGGCAGGTTATCGCCTGCTCGCCAATATTGGTCAGAACGCGCATCAGGAAGTGCCGCATCTTCATGTCCACATATTTGCCGGAAAACCACTTGGCCCAATGCTGGTGAAGGGCTAGTAACCATAGCAACTAAGCCGTTTGGACGACATATAATATAAAATATTTTTTGGGGAGATTAAGAATGGCAGGACCAGCAACACCAACAGGCGAAGGTTGGTCCTCGCGGACGGCCTTTGTTTTGGCAGCCGTGGGATCTGCCGTTGGTCTAGGCAACCTTGTAAGGTTCCCTGCGGAGGCGGGTGCCAATGGCGGCGGTGCTTTTGTCATTTTCTATATATTCTGTGTATGTCTGATAGGTTTACCGATTCTTTTGTCTGAAACTTTGGTCGGTCGGCATGGTCAATCTTCAGCCATCGGCAGCTTTAAGAATGTCGCGAGGGAATCCGGTGCATCCAGCTGGTGGTCGGTGGCAGCTGGTGTCGGGATGGTCGGTGCGTTTTTAATTCTGACATATTACAGCGTGCTTGCAGGATGGATCGTCCATTTTATTGGTATTTTTGTCAGCGATACAATCGGGGCAATCGGTGCCAATACCCTCGCCGATGGCGCACTAGAGGATCGTTCAGTCGCGGAGGTGCAGGCAATACTGCCCGCATTGCACGCCAACAGCACCCAAATGTTGATGATGCACGCCATATTTATGGCTATGACCATTTTTGCGGTTGGCCGCGGTGTAACCGGTGGTATTGAAAAAGTGGCGGTCTGGTTGATGCCGATTTTTTTCTTATTGATAATCGGCATAACCGTCTATGGCGCGTTTAATGGCGCGTTCAGTGCTGCTCTGGCTTTTCTGTTTGATTTTCAACCCGCGCGCCTACTTGATCCGTCGGTGCAACTATCAGCCCTTGGTCAGGCGCTTTTTTCCCTTTCTCTGGGTTCTGCGTTAATGATTACCTATGGGGCTTATGCTTCAAAAGAAATAAATCTTGCGAAAACATCGGTGCAAATTGCAACGGCAGATACGTCAGTTGCTATTGTTGCGGGATTGGCAATATTTCCGATCATCTTTGCTACATTGGCACCGCTAAGTTTGCAGGCCATTCTGGATGGAACAGAACAGGTGCAAGGGGGGCTAGGGTTATTATTCGTCAGCTTGCCCGTCGCTTTTCAATCCATGCCCGGCGGGTCAATAATCGGATTATTGTTTTTTATCATGGTATTTTTTGCAGCTCTGACCAGTTCGGTGGCATTGCTCGAAGCATCGGTTAGCTGGGCAATCAGACGATTTAATCAGCCGCGCTGGCTGATGACAATCCTCCTAGGCGGAGTGGCTTTCATGATTGGTGGCTGGGCCAGTTTTTCCTTCAATAGCCAGGCCGATTTCAAACCGCTGAATTTCATCATATTTGCTGATCAGCCGGTTTTCGGTATTATTGATGAGTTGACGGCTAAAATCCTGTTACCGGTTTCAGCACTATTGGTTTCGGTATTTGTCGGATGGGTGGTCGACCGGAAACTGATCAATAGAGAAAATGGACTGAGCGGCGGTATGCAGCGCATCTGGCTATTTCTTGTTCGCTGGGTATGCCCCGTGATAATCGGGCTTATTTTGCTCACTGGCTTGTTTCCTGATCTGGTCACGTAGAAATTTCTTATGTCAAAATCTAAAACAACGTCATGCCCAATATGTGGAAAACCGAAATCCGCTGAATTTGCGCCTTTTTGCAGTGCAGGCTGTAAAGACCGTGATTTACTGCAATGGCTGGGCGAGGGATATAAGGTCCCCGGCCCACCGGTTTCACCAAACCAACTGGCTGATCATTTCGCCGGAGAATCCGGCCGTGACGGAGAGTCTTGAAGGTGCGTGACAAAACAGCAATTTTTAGGCTAGACAAGCCATGCAAGGCCCGCCTATAGCGGCGCTTCTAAATCGGTAGGAACAACCTTCCTGCCCGTTGCCCGAATAGCTCAGTTGGTAGAGCAAGCGACTGAAAATCGCTGTGTCGGTGGTTCGAATCCGCCTTCGGGCACCACTTTCTTCCCCTTATGTTCAATATCCCGCGGCGCTGGTGGCGTTGCATTATGTACCAGTTTGTCCGACCGAAAAAAAATTATCGGAAATAAGAAGGAAAAATAGCGCCTGCGACTCTTGTGAGTTAAAGATCATATATTTCCTGGGGAGGAGAGTAGAGGTCACGACGAAGGGCGCGTATTTTGAGCGGCGGCGCCGCATGGCCGCGTGGGTGACGGAGCATGTCATTCCCCATGAACGGCCCGTGCGTATCTGGCTAGCGCGCCATGCGTCTCAGGAGGACGTTGACGATTTGATACAGGAATCTTACTCGCGGCTTGCAGCACTGGATAGTGTCGATCATATTGATCGCGCCGACGCCTATTTTTTCTCCATCGCCCGTAATCTTCTGGTTCGTCGTCTTCGGCGCTCCAAGATCGTGCCAATAGAAGCCATTGCTGAAATTGATGCTTTTCAGGACGATATGCGGCCCTCGCCAGAGCGCGAAGCAGGCAGTCGGCTTGAATACCGACGTATTCTTGCGCTGATCGACGGTTTGCCAGAGCGGCGCAGACGCATCGTTCGGATGCGAAAGCTTGATGGCTATTCACAGCGGGAAATCGCGAAAGAACTCGGTGTGACGGAAAGCATCGTTGAAAATGAAGTTTTTCGCGGTGTGCAAGCCGTGCTGCGCGCATGGAGGGAAGGTGAAACACAGGCCGAGCAAAAACTGGCAGTAATTGATGATCGTAAGAGGCAATCATGAAGCAGCAGACCGCCTACGACATTGATGAAGTGGCCGCGAGATATGTCGCAGAGATGGACGGCGAGCAGTGGACCAGCGCACAGGAGGATGGACTTCAACGTTGGCTCGCACGCGATCCTCGTCATCCCGGCGCTTTGCTGAGAGCGCAAGCAGCGTGGATGGCGTTAGATATCCCTCGACCATCAGCTAACGTACAAACAGAACAAGAAAAGCCTGCGTTATGGCTGAACCGTCGAACTGTTCTTGCAGGTGGCAGCACAGCCATAGCGGCGTCTATTGCGGGCGGTATCATGTTGCTGGGGGGGACCGGCTATAGTACTTCAGTGGGTGAGATCCGGCGGGTACCACTTGCAGACGGCTCAATAGTCGTAATTAACACCGCCAGCGCGATCGATGTTAAGCTGCGCGATGCAGCCCGCAATATATCTATTGAGCGGGGTGAGGCATGGTTCCAGGTTGCCAAGGATCAACAGCGGCCCTTTATAGTCGCGGCGGGTCGTGCACGTATCCGCGCAGTAGGGACTGCCTTCTCGGTTCGGCGACATAGCAGCAAGACCGAAGTGATGGTCACTGAGGGCATTGTTGAAATATGGGCTAATGGCGCTGAAGGCCAACGCATACAGCTAAAAGCCGGATCGCGTGGCTTTATTGCCGACGATGCCGCGATGCAGCAGGTGCCCGTCGCGCCATCGGCTATTGACCGCACTCTTGCGTGGCGGAATGGCAAAATAGACCTCTCTGGCGCACGACTGGATGCTGCTGCGGCCGAATTCAACCGTTATAATCAGCGGATTGTGGTCATCGCGGACCCCGCCATTGCCGTTGAGCAACTGGACGGAGTTTTCCGGACAGATGATCCAGAAGGCTTCGCACAGTCCGTTCACGTTACTTTAGGCGTGCCGGTTGACCTGTCCAATTCCGCCCAAATCCGTATTGGTGAGCCTGGCCAATAAATAAATCCGTCAATAGAAGAAGGAAAATTGCGGCATGGGGCTCTTATAGATCGGAGGCGTGAAATAAAACGCCCGATATAGGAGGGGAATATGGGGATAGAAATCAGCCGTAGTGCATATATGGCCACGACCGCAATTGTCTGTGTAGCGGGAGTGGTGGCGACACCGGCATTCGCTCAAACCAAAAGCTTCGACGTGCCAGCACAGTCAGCAACAACTGGCATAACGGAACTCGGTAGGCAGGCCGATATCCAGATTGTCGCGGCTCGCAAAGATACCAAGGGCAAGCAGGTCAATGCGGTTCGCGGTGATATGACGGCCGAACAGGCGCTTGTGGTGATGCTAAAAGGCACTGGCCTCGTTGCACGTCGGACGGGATCGCAGACTTATTCGGTTGTGTCTGTGGGAAACGACGCTGACACTACCGCTACTAATCCCCGTTACACAAACAACGAAATCATCGTGACAGCGCAAAAGCGTGAGGAGTCTGTGCAGGATGTTCCGATCGCCGTAACCGCATTGTCGTCGGCGGCATTGGACGAGCGCAAAATCGAAAGCGGCTCGGAGCTGCTCCGAGCGGTTCCCAACGTGACCTTTTCGAAAAGCAATTTCAGCATGTATAATTTCTCGATCCGCGGGATCGGGACGAAGGCGATTTCGGCATCGAGCGACCCGGCGGTTGCG